>NZ_JBIAUL010000020.1:21796-204785 GCF_042892755.1 Streptomyces sp. NPDC001714 | reverse complement strand
GCTACGAGAAGACCGCGACCATCTACCTGGCCGGACTCCATATCGCCGGCATCTTCCTGTGGTCCGCCCCCTGATCCAAACGAAACAGCCTAGGCATCTGGCAGGCGTCGGGCAGGCGTCAGGCGTCAGGCGTCAGGTGAGCATGCCTTCGCGAAGGCGGGCGAGGGTGCGGGACAGGAGCCGGGAGACGTGCATCTGGGAGACGCCCAGGCGTTCGCCGATCTGGGCCTGGGTGAGTTCCTCCACGAACCGCAGGTGGATGATCTGCCGGTCGCGCTCGGCGAGTTCGGCGATCAGCGGAGCCAGGGTGTGGAAGTCCTCCACCAGTTCCAGCGCGGTGTCCTCGGCGCCGATGAAGTCCTGCAGGGCGCTCTCGCCGTCCGCGCTGCCGTTGATGGTGGCGTCCAGGGAGGCGGAGCTGTAGCCGTTGGCGGCCAGACGGGCCTCGCGCACCTCGTCCTCCGGCAGGCTCATCAGGTCGGACAGTTCCCTGACCGTGGGCGTGCGGCCGAGGCGGCTGCGGAGCTCCTCGGTGGCGCGGGCGAGCTGGACGCGGGCCTCCTGGAGCCGGCGCGGGACGTGCACGGCCCAGGTGGTGTCGCGGAAGAACCGCTTGATCTCGCCGACGATGTACGGCACGGCGAAGGAGGTGAACTCGACCTCGCGGGAGAGCTCGAAGCGGTCGATCGCCTTGATCAGGCCGATCATGCCGACCTGGACGATGTCCTCCATCTCCTCTGCCCCGCGGCTGCGGAAGCGGCCGGCGGCGAAGCGGACCAGGGACATGTTCATCTCGATCAGCGTGGTGCGCGCGTACTGGTACTCGGGCGTGCCCTCCTCCAGTACCGCCAGCTGGTCGAAGAACAGCCTCGACAGTTCCCGTGCGTCCTTCGGCGCGACCTTGCAAGGGTCCGCGATCTCCGGAACGTCCACGGTCTGCCCGACGGTCCGCACGGTTGTCGTCCGCATGATGCGCCCTCCCAGTCGATCGCCCTCGGCATCGCCGGCCCGTGGCTCGGCATGCACGCGCCTACCCCGGTCGCCGACCGGCATTCCTGGCGATCACCGACGTGCGGCGCTCAGGCGCCGGGTGCCCGGCCCACCTTGTCCGTGATGCCGAGGTCCAGCAGTGCCTGGTCCGCCGTGCCGAGGAAGGCGAGGGTCTTCCGGTCGAACACCCACACCGTGCGGCCGTCGCGGTCCTGGAGGCTCAGGCCGATGCCGGGGCGGCCGGTGCGTCCTCGGCGTCGGCGACGACCGAGACGCCCGGGATCCTCGCGGCCGCGCGGTAGAGGGCGGCGTCCAGTTCGGGCAGGAGCGTGGCGGCGGGCAGTTCCACGACCAGCCCTGTCCGCCCACCACCTGTCGTCCCTGTGGCGCCGATCACGCCGTGGTGAGCGTCGGGCTCGCTTACGGGGTCGAGGGGGCGTCGTCGGTCAGTACGTCCGCGGTCTGGGTGAGGTGCTGGACCAGGACCTCGGCCGCAGTGTCGGCGTCCCGGGCGAGCGCCGCCTCCTCCAGCCGGCGGTGTTCGCCGACACCGTCCCGGCCGGGGTTGCGGTGTGCCGACCAGCGGCGGGCCAGCTCGCTCGCGGTCCACATCCGGTCGAAGGTCTCCAGCAGGACGGGGTTGCCGCAGCCCTCCAGCAAGGTGCGGTGGAAGACCCGGTGGACCTCGGACCACGCGGCGCTGTAGTGCTCGCCCTCCTCCGGCAGGTATGCCGGGGTGCGGGCCAGCCGGTGGTGGGCGGCGCGCACGCGGGCCTCCCAGTCGACGTCGCCGCGCTCGACGGACATGCGCAGCATGACCGGTTCGATGGTCCGGCGGGCCTCCGCGAGCTGCTGCCAGCGGCGGTCGGAGAAGGCCGGAACGGCGAAGCCGCGGTTGGGCAGCCGGTCGGCGAGGCCGTCCCCGACCACGCGCACGAGCGCCTCGCGCACGACAGCCAGGCTCACGCCCTGCTCCCTGGCGAGGTCCTGCGGTTTCAGCGGGTCGCCAGGGGCGTGGTCACCGCGCAGGATCGCGCTCCGCAGGTGTGCGTAGACCTGCTCGGAGAGCATCTGCTTGCCCGCGGGGGCCGAACTGCGAGCCGTGTCAGTCATGCCCCGAGTGTAGACGATCTCCTAAATCATCGATTATTCGTGCTATCGTCGATGATGTGAGGGTGGCGGAGCGTGCACCCGCCACTGCCCAGCGCACAGCCTTGAGAGGACCGCCGAGATGAACGCCAA
This sequence comes from Streptomyces sp. NPDC001714, assembly GCF_042892755.1. Lineage (NCBI taxonomy): Bacteria > Bacillati > Actinomycetota > Actinomycetes > Kitasatosporales > Streptomycetaceae > Streptomyces > Streptomyces sp. NPDC001714. The sequence continues at coordinate 202,553 of NZ_JBIAUL010000020.1, read as the reverse complement.
CGACCCCTTCGCCCGTCTCCCCGAGGCGGCGTCCTTCACCGTCACCAGCACCACCGTCGCCGACGGTGCCGCCTGGCCGCCCGAGCAGCACGCCTCGGGCCTGCCCGGCGGGAAGGACGTCTCTCCGCAGCTGTCGTGGAGCGGCGCCCCCGAGGGCACCAGGAGTTACGCCGTCACCGTTTACGACCCGGACGCCCCCACCGGGTCCGGGTTCTGGCACTGGGCGGTCGCCGACATCCCCGCCACCGTCACCGAGCTGCCCGAGGGCGCCGGCGACGACACCGGCACCGGGCTGCCCGAGGGCGCCTTCCAACTGCCCAACGATGCCCGCCTGGCCCGCTACATCGGCGCCGCACCGCCGGCCGGGCACGGTGCGCACCGCTACTTCACCGTGGTGCACGCCCTGGACGTCGCCTCCATCGGCGTTCCGGCCGACGCCACCCCGGCCGTTCTCGGCTTCACCATGTCCGGCCACGTCCTCGGCCGCGCGGTGCTGACCGCCACCGCCGAGACGCGAGCCTGACCGGCGAGGGCCGCCGTACGGCCGGGACCGGTTTCGCTCCTTACGCCCTGGACACTCGGCACGGGAAGAGGAACAGGGGCAGGACGGACGAACCGGGCCCCGATCGGCCGGAGTCGGAAGGAAGATGAGCCGCCGTGACCGCGGAAGTCAGCAACCCGATCGCCGTTCGACGGCCCGAGACGGGCTGGGCGAGGGCGCGTCGCCTGCGTGGGCGAGGCATACGCACCTGTAGGCGCGCGACGCTCGACAACAACCGGGGACAGGTGCGGCCGGGGGACGACTGGAACGTCGTACGGGGCGAGGACTGACCGTCGTCACACGGACCCCCGAGGTCCCGCGGCTTGCTCACTCGGTGGTGTGAACTTCTCCCCGTGTGCCCTTAGTTGCCCGCGGAGCTATGGTTTTGGGTTGTTCTGCCCGGCCTAGACTCCGGGCCCATGTCGCTCTGGCTGCTCAACCACTTCAGTACGTTCACGCTGGCCGTCGTCACGGTCGGCGGCACCGTGGCCCTGGCGGTCGCCGGCAGCGTGCTGCTGCGGCGCAGGTATCCGTCGGTGGCCGGCGGGGAGCACAACGACATGGTCGGTGTGACGCTGGGGATGTTCGGCGCCATCTACGGGATCATCCTCGCGTTCGTGATCGTCACGCTGTGGACGCAGTTGGAGGACACCCAGACCATCGTCGCCGCCGAGGCCACCGACGCGGCGCTCATCACCCGTGACGCCGCCGCGTTCCCGGCGGCGGTGCGGGCCCGTCTCGACTCCGCCATGAGCGGCTACGTCCACGCGGTCGTCGAGGACCAGTGGCCGCGGATGCGCGCGGGGCACCCCAGCTACGGGGCCACGGAGACCCATCTCCGGGCCGCCTTCCAGGTGCTGCAGACGTACGACCCGAAGAGCGAGCGGGAGCAGGTCTTCTACGAGCAGACCGTCAGCCATCTCGACGACGTCGCCTCCCAGCGGCGTGCCCGCATCACCATGGCCCGCCAGGAACTTCCCCCGCTGCTCCAGGTCCTGGCCGTCGGCGGCGCACTCGTCCTGGTCCCGCTCACGTTCCTGTTCGGCATGCGCAAACTGAGAGTCCAGATCCTGTTCGTCGCCTCGGTCGCCGGGCTCGTCGGCTTCAGCCTGCTCCTCGTCTTCGTCCTGGACCGCCCCTTCTCCGGTGACCTCAGCGTCAGCCCGGCCCCGTACCGGGAAGGGGCCCTCGCCCAGTACTGGCCCTCGACGCAGCGCTGAGTACGGCAGGGCGTCCCCGGCGGGCCACCGGGGTCCCGGCGGCCCGCGGCTACGCCCGGGCCGGGGGCCGGCCGTACCGGGCCGCGCCCGACGAGCCGGAGCAGGGGCTCCGGCATACGCTGATCGAGGGGGTGCGTTCGGGTGAATCGCACACCGGAAGGGGCGCCCCGATGGACGACTACCCGCTGATCGAGAACCACGGGCTGATCGGCGATCTCCAGACCGCGGCGCTGGTGACCACCGACGGGGCGATCGACTGGTTCTGCTCCCCGCGGTTCGACTCGCCGAGTCTGTTCGGGGCCCTGCTGGACAAGGACAAGGGCGGCCACTGCACGGTCCGGCCGGCGCACCCGACCTGTTCGACCAAGCAGTTGTACCTGCCCGACACGGCGATCCTGGTGACCCGGTTCATGACCGAGGCGGGCGCCGGCGAGGTGATCGACTTCATGCCCGTGACCGGTACGACGGTCACGGACCGGCACCGCCTGGTCCGCCTGGTCCGCTGCGTGCGCGGCACCATGAGCTTCGACGTGGAGATCGCCCCGCGGTTCGACTACGGGCTCATGAAACACCAGTTGCACATCACCCCGCACGGAGCGGTCTTCGCCGCGGAGGACGGCACGGAACTCACCGTGCACCCCATCCGGGAGCCGGAGGACCCGCGGCTCGCGGAGGTGCTGACGTACCGGGACGCCGACCTGCAGGTCTCGCTCACCCTGGAGGCGGGCGAGCAGCGCGGGCTGATCCTGGAGACGGGTGCCGAGGGGCCGCCCAGGGAGATCCGGCGCGCCGAACACGAGCGGCTCTTCGGCGAGACCGCGGCGTTCTGGCGGTCCTGGCTGGCGCAGTCGCGCTACGCGGGGCGCTGGCGGGAGGTGGTGGAGCGGTCCGCGATCACGCTGAAGCTCATGACCTTCGCCCCCAGCGGCGCCGTGGTCGCCGCTCCCACGGCGGCCCTCCCGGAGCAGCTGGGCGGCGAACGCAACTGGGACTACCGCTTCACCTGGATCCGGGACGCCTCCTTCTCCGTGTACGCCCTGCTGGGACTGGGCTTCACGGAGGAGGCCAGGGCGTTCATCATCTGGCTGAGCGACCGGGTCAAGGAGCGGGCCGGCAGCGCGGGCAACACGGGCCCGCTCAACATCATGTACAAGGTCGACGGCTCCTCCGACCTGAACGAGCGGATCCTCGACCACTGGGAGGGCTACGCGGGGTCCGCCCCGGTCCGGATCGGCAACGGCGCCGCCACCCAGCTCCAGCTGGACATCTACGGAGAGGCGCTGGACAGCATCTACTTCGCGCACCGGCACGGCTTCCAGGTCGGGCACGGGGGCTGGACCTCGCTGCGTACGGACCTGGACTGGCTGGCCGACCACTGGAACCAGGCAGAGGAGGGCATCTGGGAGACCCGCGGCGGCCGCCAGGACTTCACGTACGGCCGGGTGATGTCGTGGGTGGCGTTCGACCGCGCGCTGCGCCTCGCCGAGTCGAAGGGGTGGCCGTCCGCGGCCGGCCGCTGGCAGGCCGAGCGGGACGCCGTCTACGAGCAGGTCATGGCCAAGGGGTGGAGCAGGGACCGGCAGGCCTTCGTCCAGCACTACGGCACTGAGGTCCTGGACTCCTCGCTGCTGCGCATGGCGACGGTCGGGTTCCTCACTCCCGGCGACCCGATGTGGGCGTCGACCCTGGACGCCATGGAGGAGGAACTGGTCAGCGACAGCCTGGTCTACCGCTACAACCCCGACGCCTCGCCCGACGGCCTGCGCGGTTCGGAGGGCACCTTCTCGCTGTGCACGTTCATGTACGTCGACGCGCTGGCGCGCGCGGGCCGTACCGACCGGGCGCGGCTCGTCTTCGAGAAGATGATGGGGTACGCCAACCACCTGGGCCTGTACTCCGAGGAGATCGACCCGACGGGCCGTCAGCTCGGCAACTTCCCGCAGGCGTTCACCCACCTCGCCCTCATCGACTCGGCCATCACCCTGAACGAGGCCCTCGACAGCCGGCGGCTCCAGCAGGTCTAGGAACGCTCCCGCCGCAGGTCGGCGTCGGTGAGGCCGTCCAGTTCACCGTGGGTGTCCGCAGTACAGGAAGGGCGACGGAGTCGCCGAGCACGAACTGTACGGGCGTGCACACCGCCGCGAGTCTGAAGGGGACGGAGAAGCCGGGCCGGTGGTAGCGGTCCCGGCGGCCGCGCAGCCGTCCGGCGGCGTAGAGGCCGACCACCGCCGGGCGAGCAGCAGGGCGGTGGCGTCGCCGCGGCGCAGCCCGTAGCCGTGCATGACGAGCGTGATCAGCGGCAGCGCCACGCCCAGGGGCACCAGGATGATGTGGGAGGCCAGGGGAAGGCCAGCTTCGACCGGGCCGGCAGCGTCTGCGCCGGTGCGTCGGCCGGCAGCAGGACCGTGTGCGTGTAGTCGTCCCCCCGGGGCCGACGCGGACGGGACGGGTCAGCCGCCGGTGGCGAAGCCCGGGAAGAGCGTCATCCCGCCGTCGACGTACAGGGTGGCGCCCACGACGTAGTCCATGAGGTCGGAGGCGAGGCCCACGGCCGCGTAGCCGATGTCCTCGGGGTCGCCGATGCGGTTGTAGGGGATCAGCCGCAGCAGGTCCTCCCGGGCCTGGGGCGTCTCCCAGGCGCCGCGGTTGATCGGGGTCTTGATGGCCCCGGGGGCGATCGCGTTCACGCGGATCTTCTTCGGCGCGAGCTCCTGGGCCAGCGTCTCCATCATCATCTGCACGCCGCCCTTGGAGGAGGCGTAGTTGACGTGCCCGGCCCACGGGATGATCTGGTGCACCGAGCTCATGCAGATGATCTTCCCGGCCGCGCGCGACACCTCGGGTACGACACCTCGGCGCAGGAACTCCTTGGTCGCCTCGCGAGCGCACAGGAACTGTCCGGTGAGGTTGACGTCCAGGACCTTCTGCCACTGGGCGAGGGTCATCTCGGGGAACGGGGCGTCGCGCTGGAGTCCCGCGTTGGCGACCAGGATGTCGATCGTGCCGAACTCCTCGACCATCCGGTCCATCATGGCGACGACCTGCTGCTCGTCGGAGACGTCCGCCTCGTAGGCGGCCGCCCGGACCCCGAGGCCGGTGATCTCCTCGACCACCTTCTCGGCCTCGTCGCCGCCGGCCACGTAGTTGACGACGACATCGGCCCCCGCCCGGCCCAGGGCGACGGCGGTCGCCCGGCCGATGCCGGAGTTCGCGCCGGTGACCAGAGCCTTCTGGCCCTTCAGCAGATGCGCGGGGATCACGCCCTGGGGGGCGCCCTCGGTGGAACTCACGGTGTCCTGCTCCTCCACTGCGTGCCCGCCTCCGCCGAGCCCGTCGCCCGGAGGTCCGGGCCTCAGCCAAACACCGGGGCGGGACGACGGCATGGCGCACCGGACCGCGTTGCGCTGCCCGGCGGAGGATCTTCGCCCGCTCGGGGGCCGGGCGCCGCGCGGGCTCAGCCCAGCCGCTCCAGCAGGTGGTCGCCGACGCGCAGGGCGTTCGCGATGGCCGTCAGCGACGGATTCACCCAGTCGTCCGCGCCCAGGTACCAGTCGTGCAGGGCGGGGGTCTCCTGGAACCGGGTGTCGTCGGGTTCCTCCGAGACGGCCATCAGCGTCAGGTTGTTGTGGCGCATGCGGTACCGGCCGACCACGTCTGCACTGTTCGCGAGGCCGCGCGGATGCCGGTCGTTCGCCGAAGCCAGTGGCAGCGCCGTCGAGTTGACGGCCCCGCGGGCCCACCACCACCTCGAGGTCGTCGTAACCGAGCGGCCAGGGCGGGGGAGATGCCGTCGTGGTGGCGGAGTCCGCTGAAGTCCTCGGGGCGCAGCCGGAACAGCGCCGCGCCGTAGAACTCGGTGTTCCCGCCGACGTAGTGGTTCACCCCGGGCGGGAACTCGTCGCCGTGCCGGTCCAGCCAGAACTCCGAGGCCCGGTACGTGGCCTTCACGAACACGGCCGTGGAGTCCCCGTTGTCGCCCTCCTGCTGCTGCGGGCGCTCCTGCCGGCACCGAACCCCCGGGACGGGCAGGCCACACTCCCGGCGTGGGCGGAGTGCGTCGCCCGGGCGACGCGACCGGGCGCCGGCGCCCGGTTTCCCGGGGTGCGGGCGATGTGGGCGCGGCATACGCTGATCGGGTGAAACGGCAGGATCTCCAGGCGGTCCCACCGCCGCCGGCCGCCTTCGCGCGTTGACGGATTCCTTCGAGCGTTCCTTGCCGCGATCACCAAATCGTTCCTGCGGAGACCCGACAGGCGTGGTGCGCCGCCTCGCCGTGCGCGGAGGCGGACACGGCGGGGGCCGACGGCATCGGGGGCCCGCAGCCTGCAGCCCCTGTGGAGGCCGCGATGCGAGTCGTCGTTGATCTTTCCCGATGTGAAGGGTATGCGCAGTGCGCGTTCCTGGCTCCGGACGCGTTCCGGATGCACGGCGAGGAAGCGCTGATGTACGACCCGGAACCCGACGACGCCCAGCGCGACCGGGTGCTGCGCGCCGCGGCGGCCTGCCCGGTCCAGGCGATCCTGGTCGACCGGTTGGAGGGGCGGCCGGAGAGACGGGACGCACGGTTGGAGGCGTCGAGGCCATGACCAGTGCCGACAACCTGCGTGCGTTCAGGCGCGAGGGCCGCATCGTGATCGTCGGGGCGTCGCTGGCGGGGCTGCGGGCCGCGGAGGCTCTGCGGGACGAGGGTTTCACCGGATCGCTGACGATGATCGGTGACGAGCTGGGCGAGCCCTACGACCGGCCTCCCCTGTCCAAGCAGGTCCTCACGGGGTGGGTGCCCGCCGAGGGCACCAGGTTGCCGCGGCGGCGTGAGATCGACGCGGAGTGGCTGCTGGGGGTGCCGGCGAGGGGTCTTGACCTGGCCACCGACCACGTGCGGCTCGCCGACGGACGGGAGGTGCCCTTCGACCGGGTGCTGATCGCCACCGGGGTGCGGGCCCGGCCGTGGTTCGTGGAGTCCGAGGCGGCGCTGGACGGGGTGTTCGTCGTCCGGACCCGTGAGCACGCCGAGGGGCTGCAGCGGGCGCTGGCCGCGGGGCCCTCGCGGGTGCTGGTCATCGGGGCGGGGTTCACCGGCTCCGAGATCGCGTCGGTCTGCCGGGAGCGGGACATCCCGGTGACCGTCGCCGAGCTCGCGCCGTACCCGCTGGTCGGGGCGCTCGGCGCGATGATCGGCGAGGTGGCGGCGCAGATGCAGCGGGCCCACGGTGTCGACCTGCGGTGCGGTGTCAAGGTCACCCGGCTGGAGGGCGACGCCCAGGGACGGCTGCGCCGTGCGCACTTCGACGACGGCAGCACGGTCGACACCGACGTGGCGGTGGTCGCGCTCGGGGGCATCCGCAACACCGAGTGGCTGCAGGGCTCCGGACTGGCGGCGGGTGTCTGGGGCATCGCCTGCGACACGGGCTGCCGCGCCCTCGACCTCAACGGCCTGGTCACCGACGACGTCTTCGTCGCCGGTGACGTGGCGCGCTGCCCCAACCCGGTCTACGAGTACCGGCTCATCTCCCTGGAGCACTGGGCCAACGCCGTGGAGCAGGCCGAGGTCGCGGCCCACAACATGGTCAACGGCCAGGCGGAGCGCTGGCCCCACCTGTCCATCCCGCGGTTCTGGTCGATCCAGTTCGGCGTCAACATCAAGTCCGTCGGCGTGCCCACCTTCGCCGACGAGGTGGTCGTCAGCCAGGGGTCGGTGTCCGACCACCGCTTCGTCGCCGCGTACGGCTACCAGGGCCGGGTCACCGCGGCGGTGACCTTCAACAACGCGAAGTGGCTCGACCACTACCGGCGGCTCATCGAGACGGCCGCGCCCTTCCCGCCGCCCTGCCCCACGCCGGACCAGCCCGTCGACACGAAACCGGTGCCCGTCGACTTCCCCGGCCCCACCCTGCTCGCCCAGGGCGCCACCGTGGTCGTCACCGGACACGACCCGGGCGAACGCCGCGTCACCGCCGCGCACCAGCACCACCGGTAGGCCCGCCGGCAGGACCACCGGAGGAAAGGACAGCGAGATGACCACGACCGAGACGCCCGACACGCTGCGCCGGATCCTCGACCACTCCTCCCGGGCCGACCCGTACCCGCTCTATGCCGAGCTGCGCAGGACACCGGTGGCCCGGCAGGAGGACGGCAGCTACGTCATCAGCACGTACCGCGAGCTCGAGGACATCCTGCACAACCCGCACCTGAGCTCCGACGTCCGCAACCTGTCGCATCCGATGCCCTCGGCCGAGGGAGCGGCCACACCGGCGTTCATCAACATGGATCCGCCCGAGCACGACCGCCTGCGGCGGATGGCGATGCGGCACTTCGGCCCCCCGCACACCCCGGGGCTGGTGACCGGCCTGGAACCCGCCCTGGCCGACACCGTCGGCGGGCTGGTCGACGACGTCGCGGGCAAGGAGCGGATCGACGTCGTCGACGACCTCGCCTACCCGTTCCCCGTCACGGTGATCTGCCACCTGCTCGGCGTGCCGCGCGAGGACGAACCACGGTTCCGGGTGTGGGTCAACGACCTCATCAACTCGATCGACTACGACGCCAGGGTCGACCCCGAGGAGAAACTCACCAAGGGCGTGCAGGCCCGCCAGGACCTGCGCCAGTACCTCGGCGGACTGGTGGAACAACGCCACGGCCACCCGAGCGACGACCTGTTGTCACGGCTGGCCAACGACGACGGGCCGGACGGGCGGATGACCGACGAGGAGATCATCAGCACCGCCAACCTGCTGCTGATCGCCGGCCACGAGACCACCGTCAACCTCATCGCCAACGGCATGCTGACGCTGCTGCGCCACCCGCAGGTGCTGCAACGGCTGCGCGACGAACCGGACCTGATCGTGCCGCTGGTCGAGGAACTGCTCCGCTACGAACCCCCCGTGCAGATCATTCCCTGGCGCGCGGCGTACAGCGACGTCACCGTCGCCGACACCGTCATCCCCAGGGGCTCGCAGATCATGCTGATGCTGGCCTCGGGCAGCCGCGACCCGAACCGCTTCCACGATCCGGACCGCTTCGACCCCGACCGGCGCGACAACCGGCACCTCGGCTTCGGCAGCGGCATCCACCTCTGCTTCGGCGGCCCGCTGGCCCGACGCGAGGCCCAGATCGCGCTGACCGAGCTGGTACGCCGCCTCGACCACCCCAGGCTGGTCGCCGACCCGCCCCCGTACCGGCGCAGCCCCGTGCTGCGCGGGCCGATCCATCTGCAGGTCGAGCAGAACGGCGGTTAGCGCGGGCTATTGCACAGCTGTGACAGCGGACGCACAGCTCCGTCACCCCCTGTCGGAAGACTTCTCCCATCGCAGTGTCGTTCACAGCCCTGGGGGAACCTCGATGTCCGCTCGTCACCGTCGGAGCACCGCCGCCGTCACCACCGCGAGTGCCGCCGCACTGTTCACGCTGTGCGCCGCGGCCGCCACCGCGACGGCCGTTCCGTCCTCAGGCAGCGTCGCCTCGGTCGCCGTGCCCCGGGGGCTCAGCATCAGCAACGGCACCCGGCACGTCGTGGTCGGCGGCAGGTCGATCGACTTCGGCACCATCGTGCGCGACCTGGCCTGGAACCCCGGCGGCAGCAAGGCCGCCTTCGTCGACGGGCACGGAAACCTCGTCGTCTCCGACCCCGACGGCGGCCACCGCGTCACCGTCGCCGTCAACCCGGGCGGGCAGACCTGGTCCCACCCCACCTGGCAGGTGACCGCCGCCGACCGGGCGAACCACATCCCCGCGAAGAACAACCTCATCTTCTCGGCCAAGATCCACGGCCACACCGTCCTGGAGGGCGTCAAGGCCACCAGCAACCACGGCAAGCCGGCCCGGATCAGCCTGAACGGCGACCCGGGCGACGGCAACGTCCCCCAGACGGACAACACCTGGCCGAACGTCGGCGGCACCTACGGCACGGCCGTCTACGAGAACACCCACACCGGCGAGGTCTACATCCGCGACGACTACCTGCGGCAGCAGGGCGGGGCGCTGACCAAGGGGTCCGAACCCGCCCTCTCGCCCGACGACGAGGAGGTCGTCTTCGTCCGCTCCGTCCACGGGCACGACCACCTCTTCGTCGAGGACTTCGGCGGCTCCACCACCGTCGTCAAGGACGTCACCCCCAACGCCACCACCGACTACACCGAGCCCACCTGGTCGCCCAACGGCAAGACGATCGCCTTCCGGGCTCCGACCGGGACGTACACCATCACGAAGACCGCCCACGGCTTCGGCAAGCCCGTCAAGGTCTCCACGCACACCGGCCTGCCCGCCTACCGCGGCTGATCGCCGCCCGACCTGCCGCCGGAGCGGGCGAGTTCGGCCTCCAGCTCCGGCAGGTGCTGGTCGGCGGTGTCGTGCGGCAGGTACTCGACCACGTCGAGGAAACGGAACAGGACCCGGGTCCCGGTGACGGCGAACTCGTAGTCGCCGTACCCCACCACGGCACCCATCTCCCCACGGACGGCGCCCCGGACGACATGCGCGGTCATGTCGTCCGGGCTCTGGGCCGTGAGCCCCCGCCGCGCGTTGGGGCGCGCCAGGTACGGGCAGACCATCGAGGCGTAGAGCATGCACGCGCGGTGCCCCGGACCCTCCAGGGTCGCCGCCATGTTGCGGTACGGACGCCCGGCGGAGAGCGCCTCGCGGATCGCGCCGCTCTCCGCGGCACCGACCACCCGCCACACCGGGCCCCTGGGCATCAGCGTGTTGCAGACCGAACAGAGCCGCCGGCGCGCACACTCGGCGCTGCGCCCGTAGTCGGTGAGCGCGAACTGCGGCTCGTCGCCCTCCCACGGCGTGATGGCGGGTACCGGATAGCCGCGGCTGTCACGAGGCCTGGCCTCGACGGTCGCCGGCATGGGAACGGAATCGAATCGCACACCCCATGGTGAACCACACGGTCCCGCCGCCGCCTCACTTTCCCGTGCGTCCGGTCTCCGGCTGCGTGTCGATGCGGTACCCGGCGCCGGGGACCGTGGCGATGATCCAGGGTTCGCCGAGCCGCTTGCGCAGTGCCGAGACGGTGATGCGCACGGCGTTGGTGAACGGGTCGGCGTTCGCGTCCCACGCGCGTTCCAGGAGTTCCTCGGCGCTGACGACACCGCCTTCGGCGCCGACTAGGACTTCGAGCACGGCGAACTGCTTCCTGGTCAGCGCGACATAGTGCCCGTCGCGGTAGACCTCCCTGCGGAACGGGTCGAGACGCAGCCCCGCGATCTCCCGTACGGGGGGCCGGCTGTGGGCGCGTCTGCGGTCGAGTGCTCTGAGCCTGAGCGCGAGTTCCTGGAGTTCGAAGGGTTTCGTGAGGTAGTCGTCGGCGCCGAGTTCGAAGCCGGACGCCTTGTCGTCGAGACGGTCGGCCGCGGTGAGCATGAGGATCGGCATGCCGCTGCCGGAGGCGACGATGCGCCGGGCGATCTCGTCTCCCGACGGCCCGGGGATGTCGCGGTCGAGGACGGCGATGTCGTAGTTGTTGACGCCCAGCAGTTCCAGTGCCGTGCCACCGTCCCCCGCGATGTCGGCGGCGATCGCCTCCAGACGCAGGCCGTCGCGGATGGCCTCCGCCAGATAGGGCTCGTCCTCGACTATCAGCACACGCATGTCATCGAGGCTACGGGCCGGCACCTATGGCCGGCGTATCGAAATCCGCATACGCGCCGGCAACAGCCCACGGTCTTGGCTGGAGGCATGTCCTACGGCGAACCAATCCGGTGAAGGACGGTTTCGTCTTCGTGGACGAGCTCGTTCCCGGAATACGTTGGGATGCGAAGTACGCCACCTGGGACAACTTCACCGGCAAACCGGTGGACGGATTCCTGGCCAATCGAATCGTCGGTACGAGCGCTCTGTGCGCGGGTCTGGAAAAGGCGCGGCAAAAGGCGGCGTCCCTCGGCTTCGGACTGCTTCTCTGGGACGGTCACCGCCCGCAGCGCGCCGTGGACTGCTTCGTGCGCTGGTCGCGGCAGCCGGAGGACGGCCGGACGAAGCCAGGTCGGGCCACAGCCGGGGGAGCACCGTCGACCTGACCCTGTATCACCTGGCCTCCGGTGAACTCGCTCCCATGGGCGGCGGCCATGACCTGATGGATTCGATCTCGCATCACGGAGCGGAAGGGATCACGCCGGCCGAGGCGGCCGACCGTCGATATCTGCGCTCTGTCATGGCGGCCTCCGGTTTTGGCTCCTACGGGTGCGAGTGGGGGCACTACACGCTGAAAGACGAGCCTTATCCGGACACCTATTTCGATTTTCCCGTCACCGGGTCGACCGCCGCCGGTATGACCTCGCCGCTTCGGGGAACCCGGTAACCCGACAGAGGTCATGGAAAGCACTGGGAGGCACGGTCATGATCGCTCTCGGCATCATCCTGCTCATCGTCGGATTCCTCACGGGCATATCGATCCTGTGGACGCTGGGCATCATTCTGCTCGTCGTCGGTGCCGTCTTCTGGATCATGGGATCCATGGGCCACGCGGTGGCCGGCCGACGTCACTACTGGTGAGCGTGACAGCGCGCTGCCACCGGAGTGTCAGGAGGTGAGGACGGAGTTCGCGTCTCCGGGCGCCGGCTCCGGCCTCACTTCGTGAAGGTGAGGTACTTCCAGGCGCCGTACGTCGTCGTGTTCACGCTGTCGCCCGAACCGCTGATGTAGGAGTCGCGGACCCGGAAGCGGTAGCCGGTGGGCGGGGTGCCCGTGAGCGTGACGACGGACCTGCCCGTGGAGTCGAGCTTGAAGTACTCCTTGTCCGTGGTCTGCCAGACGCCGTCGTAGTAGACCTGGACCTGCAGCAGCTGCTTGCGTCCCGGGTACGCCGTCATCGTGGTCGTGACGACCGGGTCCTTGGACTGCTTGAAGTACGAGTACGTGTGGTTCCACGTGTACTTGGTCCGGTAGGCGCCCCCGAGGGCCGTGGCGACCTTCACCCGCGCGCCGACCGTGCTCGTCGCCGTCCCCGGCGCGTAGCGGGCGTCGCCGGTGAACTTCGCCGTGAGCTTGGTCTTCCGCTTCAGGGTGACGGTGACCGAGAGGTTGCCGCCGGAGCTGACCGTGCCGGACTTCACCAGGGTGTTGGGCCTGTCCGAGCCGTACGGGTCGGCCCAGATCTCGACCTTGCGGTTCTTGTAGGTCGTGCCGAGGTGCGCGGTGAACGTGACGGACCTGCCGTAGTCGTACGCCTTGCCGTTGTTGTTCAGCGTCAGCGTGGGCGTGGCACGCGAGACGTCGACGGTGTCCGAGGCCGTCGCCGCGGTGTGCGTGGTGTCGCCCGCGTACGTCACCGTGTACTTCACCCTGCCGCCGGCCGGCGGGGTGTCCGTGAAGGAGTAGGCGCCGCCCGTGCCCAGGTACCTGGTGCCGAGGAACTTGCCGTTCGGCGACTCCAGGTCGGTGCGGGTGACCTGCAGCGGGGTGCCCGCGGGCAGCGCCAGGTTCGCGGTGAGCTTTCCCCTGACGGTGAGGGACTTGGCGCGGGTCGCCTTCGCCGGGGCGTCGGCGGTCAGGGTGGGGGCGTACATGCGGGGCGCGTCGACGGTCTGGAACCGCATGGCGTCGCTGCGCCCGGTCAGCACGAACAGCCGTGAGCCGTCGGCCGACCAGCTGGTGGAGTGGCCGCCGGCCGGCATCCAGTCGCGCGACAGGTCGCGGACGCTGGCCGGCCGGTCGGGGTCGGTGCCGAAGACAAACGTGTCGCCGGTGTTGTCGGTGTCGAGCACGGTGGCCGCGACGGTGCCGTCCGGGGCGATGCTGACCGTCTCCGGGTTCCGGGCGATCGGGAAGGTGCGCACCTCGGACAGGTCGGAGAGGCGGTACTCGGTGAGCACCCCGACCCCGGGGCCGGTGACGACGACGTTCTGGCCGTCCGGGGTGAGGGCCGCGTCCTGGTAGGAGCCGCCCTTCTCGGCGGTGACGCGGATCGCCGGGGTGCCGGAGGAGATGTCGTAGACGACGATCGGGCCGGAGCTGATGCCGCCGTCGAGGGCGAGCAGGGTGCCCGGGTTGTCGGGGTCGGCGTAGAGCATCGGCGGGCTCGCGAAGTCGTGGCCGGCCGCCAGGTCGAGGGTCACCGCGGGCGTCGGGGCGGTCAGGTCGACCTCGCCGAGCCCCGATTCCCACTGGTCGCCGTAGCCGAACCACAGCCTGCCGTCGGCGTAGGCGAGCCGCGAGGGGGCCGTCTTGTCGCCCGTCGGGTACTCGGCGGTCTGCGTGAGCTGTCCGGTGTCGATGGCGACGATCTCGTCGGCGCCGCCGACCGCGGCCCACAGCGTGCCGGAGTCCGGGCTCAGCTCCAGGTCGCCGACCTGGGACAGCCCGGTGAGTTCGGTGACGACCTTGCCGGCGAAGTCGGTGACGACGATCTGGCTGTCGTAGCTGTCGCTGATGAAGACCCGCTGGTGGACGCCGTCCACCACGGTGTCGGTGGCGCCCCAGACCGGTATGGACGTGCTGGAGTCGGCGGACGCCGGTGCGGCGAGCACCACCGAGCCGAAGAGGGCCGCCAGGGCTGTGGCGGCCGGAAGGGTGCGCAGACGCACGGTGTCGATCCCCCCGGAACTGGGAAAAGCCAAAGTGAACGAAGAGTAAACGACGTCGCGGGGTGGCGCGGCACCGGGATCCTCCTCAGCTCCGGAAGCCGTCGCAGAGGTCGAGGATCCTGGTGAACGGCCTGCGGAGCACCACGGCGGCGGGCTCTCTGTCGTTCTCGGCGTACCGGGTCAGTCCGGCGCGGGCGGCGTCCGTGTCGGCGCCCGGATCCCGCCCCGCGAGGACCGCCTCCAGGGCGCGCCCGGTGGTCTCGGCGACCGGGAGGAGAGAGGTCCGGGCCAAGGAGAGCGCCGGGGTGGGCCCGTCGCGCACGCTGAAGAACTCGCCCTCGGCGGCCAGGGAGAGGAGATGGGGCACCGCCCGGACGGCGAGGTCGATCCGGTCGCCCAGTTCGGTCACCTCGCCGCGGTGGCGCCGCCGCAGCGGATTGAACCGCAGGGCCTTCTCCGCCTCCCGCGCCCGCGCCCCGTAGCCGCGCAGCCGGTCCGCCGCCGCCTGCGCCGACGTCCGGTTCGCGCGCGCCGCGTCCGGGGACCCGATCGCGCGCGTGGTGCGCACTAGGCTCTCCGCGAGGCCGTCCGCGCACTCCCGTGCCAGCGCCGCCGCCTCCTTGCGGGGGTCCCGCGGCCAGAGCAACGGACCGAGGACGGCGGTGACGGCACCTCCCAGCGCGTTCTCCCACAGCCGGGCGAGGCCGTACGACTCCGGTGAGGGGTTGGCGAAGACCAGCAGCGAGGTCACCGCGACCTGCACGTTCAGCGTCGTCCCGGAACTGATGACGGTCCCGCCGAGCAGGGCCAGCCCCATCACGACGGCGAGGACGAGCGTGCTCGGCCGGAAGAGGCTGACCACGGTGACGCCCAGGGCCACGCCGGCCATCACGCCGAGGATCCTCAGCAGCAGTGCCGTCAGGGAGGAGGCGGAGTCACCGCGCAGGCACAGCAGCGGGACGATGGCGGCGAACACCGGTGGCTGGTCGGCTCCGGCCCACAGCGCCGTCTGCCAGCAGAGCACCGCGATCACCAGGATCCGGGCCGCCGTCGGCCCCTGCATCCGGAGCCTGCGGCCCACCCGCGCCCACGGGAAAACGCCCGTCACCCGCCCACTTTAGGCACACATCACGGTCTGTCGCTCTGTGGCGACACCCCGTGGCGCCGCGTCCGCCGTCTCCGTCGCGTGCTCGTCAGGAGGCACCGGAGGACGAGCCCTTCCTGGCGGCAGGCGATCGGCTGGTGGCCGTTCCCGTGCTCCGTCCGTCCTACCTGCGGCGGCGGACCGCCGCGGCCTGGGGCAGGTCGCCGGTGCCGCCCAGGACGACGACCTGGAAGGCGGCGCGGAGATAGGCGGTCACGAAGCGGGAGATCCTGCGGGTGCTGTGCATGGCGGGTCACCTTCCTGCCGGGGTCGGTCCTGGGGCCGGTGCTGCGAACGGGGGCTCGGGCGTCACCAGTTGACGGCGTCGTCCATCGACTGCTGCCAGTACGTGACCTTGAGCGAGTCGTCGACGTAGACGCCCTTCGCGGGCAGCGGCGGGTGGGCGCCCGTGCCGACGCTCTCGTTGCCGGAGCGGCCGTGGAAGTAGACGGTCAGGGAGTTCACGGTGTGGCCGTCGGCGCCGCTGCCGTCGGTGGCGGACAGGTTCACCGAGGCGTAGCCGGACTCGCCCGGCGCGAGCGTGACGACCGCCTGCGGCTGCGAGTCCTCGATGACCGGGGGGACGGACTGGGCCTCGCCGAAGCGGACGGCCGGGTAGGAGTAGAGGTAGCAGGTCCTGCTGCCGGTGTTGGTCACCGTGAGGAGCATGTGGTTCACCGGGCGGTTCAGCGGGGCCGCGACCGTCTTGGTGTTGGACCCCTCGCAGGTGACCGGCTTGCCGGCCGCGGCGGTCGCCTTCGAGGCGGGGGTGGTCACGGCGGACCTCGGTGTGCCGGTGGCGGTGCCGGTGGCGGGCTTGGCCTCCGCGGTGGAGGCGGCGGACGGGGCGTTCGCGGCGGGGGAGTTCGGGGCCGGGTCGGTGGCCGCCACGACGCGCTCGGCGTGGACGCCCGTGCCGTCGTTGCACGCGGTCAGGGACAACGCGGCGAGTACGACGGTGGTGGCGGTGCCGACGAGACGGGTGCGGGAGGTGCGGAGGCTGGACATGCGGACGTGCCCCTTCGTTGTTCGGGTGGCGGTGGTGATTGGATGACCGAAGCCTGCGAGGCGATCTGTCCCAACCGCCAGCCACGACGGGCAGTTGGGGACACTGGAACGCGGAAACGGGCTCTGGCCAGGGTGAACACCGTGACCCTGGAACGCGGGACTGGAACGCGAGGGGATGGGGGGACGGGTGTCAGGGGCAACAGGGGCCGACGCGGCGGAGGCGTTCGCGCTGCTGCTGCGGGAGCTCAAGGACCGCTCGGGTCTCAGCTACGGAGTGCTCGCCAAGCGGCTGCACATGAGCACGTCGACGCTGCACCGGTACTGCAACGGCACGGCGGTGCCCGTCGAGTACGCACCGGTGGAGCGCCTCGCACGGGTCTGCCGGGCGACGCCGGACGAGCTGGTGGAGCTGCACCGGCGCTGGATCCTGGCGGACGCGGCACGGGGGAGCCGGGCGGACCAGGCCGCGGCGACGGCTGCGCCGCGGCAGGCTGACGCCGCCGCGTCACACGGCCCCGACGACGGTGAGGAGCCGGTCGGCGTCGACTCCGCCGCGTCACACGGTGCCGGCGACGGTGAGGAGCCGGTCGGCGTCGACTCCGCCGCGTCACACGGTGCCGGCGACGGTGAGGAGCCGGTCGTCGTCGACCTGCCGCCGCAGCCCGCGGCGCCGCGCCGGCGCCGTACCGCGCTGATCGCCGCCGTGGCGGTGGCCGCCGTGCTGGGGGCCGTCGTGTTCGCCGTGCATCCGTCGTTCGGCGGCAAGAACGGCGGCGCGGGCGACCGGCAGGCGGCCGGTGACGCCGCCGCGATCACCGGCACGGCGGACACCGGGAAGACCTCGGACTCCCCGTCCCCGAGCGCGCACGGACGCAAGCCCTCCGCATCGGCCTCCGCCACCCCCACCGAGTCCGCGGGGACCGGGTCCGGCGGTTCGGCGGCCGACGGCAAGCAGGGCGGCGGGGCCCAGGACGCCGACGGCGGCACCACCGGCACCGCCGTCCCGCTCACCGTCAACACGCGTCCCTACGTCTACGACGACCCCTGCAGCCAGCACTTCCTCGTCGACAGCGAACCCGCGCAGGTCGGCCCGCCGGCGAGCGAGCAGGACGCCCCGCGCTGGGCCGCGGCGTACGGTGCGGTGTCCTCGGACGAACAGGAGGTCGCCCTCACCGTCCAGGGCACCGGCGCGGAGACCGTCGTCCTGGAGGCGCTGCACGTGCGCGTGCTCAGCAAGGACGCGCCGCTCGCCTGGAACGACTACGCGATGGGCGTCGGCTGCGGCGGTGGCGTCGGGACCAAGTCGTTCGACATCGACCTCGACGACGGCAGCCCCACGGTCACCGCCAAGAACGGCCAGCGCGACTTCCCGTACAAGGTCAGCGAGTCCGACCCGGAGGTCTTCTACGTCTTCGCCCGCACCAAGGCCCACGACGTCCGCTGGGACCTCACCCTGGACTGGTCCAGCGGCAGCCGCCGCGGCACCGTCCACGTCGACAACACCGGCACCCCCTTCCGCACCAGCGCCGACGCCGGCCGCCCGGGCTACGACTACCCGCTGGGCGGCAGCGAGTGGATCCCACGGGGCAGCTGACGGGGTGTCGGCCCTTGGGGACGGCGGTGGCGCGCGGGGCGCGCGGAGCGGCGCGTGATCGTTGTCGTGCGCCATCTCGGGGCGGAGATATGGGAACTCCGCTTCCGTTTGTGGCGGGTGTGCTGAAGTCTTGGATACGCGGTTCGCTGCACCGAGGGGGGCTTCGGGGCGGCGGGCGGCCATGGCCAAGGCGTGGGCACCAGCAGCCCACAGCCGCAGTCCACGGTGCTTCTGCCGGGACTGCCGGCGCCTCCCGGCCTGATCTGTCGGTCTTCAGGGTGGTTCTCTCGGATCCACGAACCGAGATCCACAAACAGGGGGAAGTTATGAAGATCATCCTTTGCGTCTGGCATCGGACCAGAGGTCCTCAGACCCACGAGTGAGACAGCGGTTCGTCGGATCCGCCGACCCACCGCGAATTCCGTGCCGCACCCGACGCCGCGGCTGCCCGCCTCAGGACCAGGCAGCCGCGTTCCAGGGGCGCCGTTTTCCGGTCTGCGTATGCCCGCAGGCCGGCTCATGGACGAGGACACCACCATGCGCATCTGCGTACTCGGGCAGGGCTATGTCGGCCTGCCCCTGGCCCTCAGGGCCGCCGAAGCCGGACATGTCGTCACCGGCTTCGAACCCGACCAGGAACGCTGCGGCAAGCTGGCCGCCGGCAGGTCGTACGTCGAGGACGTCGGGTCCGACCGCCTCCGGGACGTGCTGCGTTCGCAGGCCTACCGGCCCAGCTCCGACCCGAAGGACCTCAAGGGTTTCGACGTCGCGGTCATCACCGTGCCGACACCGCTGACCGACAGAGCCCCGGACCTCACCTGCGTACGGGAGGCAGGAAGGCTGCTGGCGGTCCGGCTGGAGCCCGGAGCCACCGTCGTACTCGAGTCGACCACGCACCCCGGCACCACCCGCGACGTGCTCGTCCCTCTGCTGGAGGAGGGTTCGGGCCTGGTGGCGGGCCGTGACTTCCACGTCGGGTTCAGCCCCGAGCGCATCGATCCCGGCAACGCCGACTGGCGGCTGGAGAACACGCCCAAGATCGTCGCGGGGCTCACCGGCGCCTGCCTGGCACGGGTGAAGTCCTTCTACGACTCGGTCACCGAGATCACCGTGCCGGCCTCCGGACTGGAGGAGGCCGAGCTGGCCAAGGTCTTCGAGAACACCTACCGGCACGTCAACATCGCGCTGGTCAACGAGCTGTCCCGGATGGCCCACACGCTCGGCGTCGACGTGTGGCACACCCTCGAACTCGCGGCGACCAAGCCGTTCGGGTTCACCCGGTTCCTGCCCGGCCCGGGGGTCGGCGGACACTGCCTGCCCATCGACCCGGTCTATCTCAGCCACCACGTCAAGGCGCGGCACGGACAGACGTTCCGGCTCATCGAACTGGCCCAGGACATCAACGAGAGCCAGCCCGACTACGTGGTGCGGCGGCTGCAGGACGCGCTCAGCAGCCGCTTTTGCCGCAGCGTGCACGGCGCACGCATCCTCGCCCTCGGCGCGGCCTACAAGCCTGGCACGTCCGACGCGCGGCAGTCGCCCGCCGTCCAGGTCATCGACCGGCTGCGGGCCATGGGCGCCGACGTCGTCGTCGTGGATCCCCACCTGGCCGACGGCGGCCGCCGGCAGATCCCCTTCGGCGCGGCGGCGGACGGCGAGAGCGTCGCCGACTTCGACGCCGTCGTGCTGCTCACCCCGCACCCGGAATTCGACCTCGCCCGGATCGCCGACGAGGCGGCCTACGTGCTCGACACCCGGGGCGTCATGGCGCCCGCGCCGCACATCGAGCGGCTCTGAGGCACCCGAGCTCTCGAGCTCTCGAGCTCTCGAGCACCCGAAGAACAAAGGACGGAAACATGTACGGACACAACGGTGTGGGTGCCGCGATCGGCACCGCCGCGGGAGGCGCGGCGCTGGCCGCCACCGGCGGCACGGAGCTGGGCTGGATCGTGCTGGGCGCGATGCTTCTGGTACTCGGCGGGGTCTCGGTCTTCCGGCTGGCCACCCGCGGCAGGCGGGTGACGGCTTGAGCACCCCACCACGGGCCCGGTTCACCGCGGTGACCGCGGTGGTGGCGGCGGCCCTCGCCGCTGCCACCGTGGTGGTCCACCTCCAGTCGAAGAGCCCGATTCTCACGTTCTACTGGTGGCTGGGCATGGTGGTGATCCTGCTCTGCCTGCTCTCGTTCCTCAAGGGCCGCTCGTTCGCCCACCTGCCGGTCGCTCCCGGCCGTACCGTGGCCATCGTCCCGGCGTTCGAGGAACCCACGGAGAACCTGCACCGCACGGTGCGCTCGCTGCTGGCCCAGACGCGGCCCGTCGACGAGATCCACGTGATCGACGACGGCTCCCGGCAGCACCCCGTGGAGCCCTTCGACCACCCCCGGGTCTTCTGGCACCGGCAGGAGAACAAGGGCAAGCGCGGCGCCCAGGTCACCGTGCTCCGGTACCTCCAGGAGCAGGGCAGGCACTTCGACTTCGTCCTCACGATCGACTCGGACGGGGAGCCCTTCCCGGACGCGCTCGAACAGCAGCTGCGCGCCATGAGCAACCCGAGGATCCAGGCGACCACCGGGATGATCTACATCCGCAACTTCGAGGAGAGCTGGGTCTCCCGGGCCGCGGACATCGACATCGGCACGTCCTGCGTGATGATGCGCTCCTCACGCTCCATGCTCGGCGCGCTGGAGACCACCTCGGGGGCGCTGGCCCTCTACCGGGCCGAGCTGCTCTACGACCACCTGGACGCCTACGAGGTCGAGTGCGGCACGGGCGACGACCGGTGGCTGGCACTGCGGGCCCTCATGCGCGGGGAGGTCGTGGCCGTCAACGAGGCCGGCGTGGTCACCGACATGCCGACCACGCTCGGCAGGACGTACCGTCAGCGGCTGCGCTGGGCCCGCTCCTGGTGGTGGATGCTCCCGTTCGTGTACGCGCGGCTCTCCTTCAAGCAGCTCATATCGCCGACGTTCGGTCTGCTCCAGCTCGTCATCACGCCGATCATGCTGGCCTGGACCGCCGTCATGACGGTGCTGACCATCGGCGGGCGGTACCACAACCCCGGCGTGGCCCTGGTGTACCTCGGCACGTACCTCGTCGTCCGGTACGGCCAGGCGGGCCTGTACGTGCTCATGCGGCCCGACCTGACCACCCGCCAGCGCTGGCGCTCCTGGCTCGTCGGAACACCGGCGGCGGTGTTCATGAACATCGTGCTGCTGTGTCCCACCCGCTACTGGGCCCTGTTCAAACTCCGCGACAACGCCTGGCAGTCGCGCGGACTGACCGCGAGGACCGCGCTGCCGGCGGGTCCGCGGGCGTCCTGAACGCGCGTCCGCGGACCGCCGGCCCGTGCCCCGCTCAGCGGGTGACCATCACCGCGTCCAGGGCGACGGTGGAGCGTGCGGAGGTGCTGCCGGAGAGGATCCGCAGCTGCACCTTGTGGGTGGTGATCGTGGTGCCGAGGGTGCGGGTGAAGACGACCTGCCGGTAGGCGGTCCTCGCGGCGTAGGTGTTCACCGTGCCGACCGTCCTCCCGTCCACCACGACGGCGAACCGCCCGCCGTCGGACTTGCGGGTCGCCACGATGCGCAGCCGGGTGCCGTCCGCGGAGAAGGACACGTACGCGCCCTTGGCGGTGGAGGTGCGTTCGGTGCCGGACCAGGCGCCGGACGCCGACACCGACTTCCAGGCGCCGGTGTAGTGCAGTGCCGTCGCGCGGTCGTCGAGCGGGATGCCGGTGGTCGCCGCCGTGCTCCAGGCGCCGGTCTGGCCGGCGTCGTCGTGGGCGCGGACGTAGAAGCGGTAGGTGAGTCCGGCGCCCGGCCGCACGGGGCTGCCCGCCTTGCCGAAGACCGCGGAGGTGGCCGTGGTGCCGGTGCGCCAGGTGTGGAGGGGGCCGAGCTTCCAGGCACCCGAGCCGTCCCGGGTGGCGACCCGCCAGCCGATGTCGTACGCCTTCACGCCCGCGGTCTTCGCCGACCAGGTGACCGGCACGGAGGCGGTGGTGGCCGCGCTGCTCGCGACGGCCGGGGCGGTGACGGCGGCGGCGGGGGCCGTCCGGCGCAGGGTCACCTTGCCGGTGACGTCGGCCGCCGCCCGGCCGGTGACGGTGTCCCGCACGGTCAGCGTCCAGGTGTACGCGCCCTCGGCGGCCGTACCGCCGGTCTCGGTCCTGCCGTTCCACACCGGCGCGACCCTGCCGTCGGCGGCCGTACCGGTCAGGGAACGCACCTGCGTGGTACCGGACTTGAGGGTGAGCGTCCAGCTCACCGGGCGGTCGTAGGTCCAGCTGGGGGTCCAGGTGTCGGCGGACGCGTCGCCGTTGGGGCTGAAGCCGGCCGGTGCGGTGGCCGACGCCGCGGTGGGCACGCCCGCCCAGGTCACGTGGGTGACACCGGCGTCGTCCAGCCAGGCCGCCCAGGGCGCGTCGCGGTCGACCGCCCAGCGTTCGGCGGCGGCGGAGTCCGCCCTGACCGGGAGGGTGAACAGGGGCTGGGCCGTGGCCGACGTCCCGCCCAGCGGCTGGGCGTTCAGCGTGACGGCGGCGCTGCCCGAGGACTTGGTGAAGGTGTAGAGGACGTCGGCGCCGAGGATCGGGGTACGGACGGAGGCGTCCACGGTGGTGCCGGCCGAGCTGCCGGCCTTGAGGAGGAGGCCGGTGGTGGCGGTGGCGCCGCAGGTGGTCAGCAGGATCCAGGAACCGCGCGCCTGGAGGGTGCCGGGCAGGCAGTCCACGGTCGCGACGGTGGTGGCCGTGCCGGTCGTCAGGTCGGTGCGGCGGATCGCCCAGGTGGACGTGGTGCCGTTGCGCACCGAGGAGTACACGGCGCCGCCGTACAGCGCGGAGCCGGCCGGCACCCGCTCGTGGTGGCCGTCCGCGAAGGTGTGGAGGAGAAGGGTGCCGTCGGAGGTGGTCGTCCGGTCCGAGACCAGGGCGTGGGCACCGTCGAAGTCCGCGACGGTCACCGTCGAGCCGTTGTCCTGGTCCAGCGGGGTGCCGACCGGCTTGCCGTCCTCGTAGACCTGGAGGGGGCCGTCTTCGGAGGCGGTGCCCTGCTGGACCAGGACCCGGTCCCCGGCCGCGGCCAGGGTCTGGTGCACCAGGCCGCCGGTGTAGGCCAGGACCCGGGACGGCGTGCTCGCCGAGGCCCCGGACGCGCCGACGGCCAGGTCCGAGCGGAGCAGGACGCCCTGCCGCCGGGACGAGTCGTCG
This sequence comes from Streptomyces sp. NPDC001714, assembly GCF_042892755.1. NCBI lineage: Bacteria > Bacillati > Actinomycetota > Actinomycetes > Kitasatosporales > Streptomycetaceae > Streptomyces > Streptomyces sp. NPDC001714. The sequence continues at coordinate 179,314 of NZ_JBIAUL010000020.1, read as the reverse complement.
GCCGTGTAGAGCGTGCCGCCGGACAGGGCCAGGGCGTCGAGCCGGGCGGGGCCGGCCGGGATCGTGGTGGCGTCGCCCGCGGTGGCGGAGACCCGGCCGTCGGCGAGTGTCTGGATCGCGGCGTCCACGTCGGGCCGGTAGAGCGTCGTGCGCATCCTGCCGTCGTCGCCGACCGAGAGGTCGGTGAAGGTGCCGCCGAGGTCCTGGGCCGCCGTGGATCCGTCCCTGGCCGCCGCGAACAGCTCGTTCGAGCCGTCCGACGCGTTCCGCTCGTACCAGGCGAGGGTGTCGTCGCTGATCCAGCGCGCCCCGCTGACGGGCAGGGTGACGGTGGCCGGGCCGTCACCGGGCGCCGACCGCTGCCACTCGGTCAGGGTCGAGCCGTCGACGACCCCGACACGGCCGGGCGTGAACTCCAGGCCCTGCGGGAGTTCGTCGGTCGCGGGCTCGGCCACGGCGACCGTCGCGCCGGTGGCGAAGCCGACGTACACGATCTCGTGGCCCCAGCCGGGCGCGGTCCGCCGCAGCACCAGGGCGCCGTCCGCGTCGGAGGCGAGGACCTCGTACTGCTCGTCGTCGGAGAGCAGGGTCCGGTCCGTGCCGCCGGGGGTGCGCAGCACCAGCCGCACCCGGTAGGCCGAGGTGTCGTCCTGGTAGCTCTGCTGGACGAGGATGCCGTCGCCGGCCTGCCCGCGGTAACGCTCGTCCCCGGCGGCTCCCGAACCGTCGTAGGCGACCGGGAGCACCTCCTCGTCGCCGGAGCCGAGGTGGCGCAGGGTGACGTGGTCGGCGAGGGCGCCGTTCGGGTTGGTGGAGGTGGCGACCGCCACCACGCCGTCCTGCACGGAGACCGCGTGGACGGTCACCGTCTCGTCGGTGTCCGCGAGCCGGCCGAGGTCCTGGGGGGTGCCTCCGGCGACGGCGAGCCAGCCGTGTGCCGCCGTGTCCGCGCCGGTCGTCTGACGCCAGACGACCGCCTGGCCGGAACCGGACACGTCGGCCGCGGCGGGCGCGGAGGTGGTCCGCGCGGCCAGCGTCGTCGACACGTCGGTCGCGGCTGTGGCGGCGGCCGGGGCGGGGGTGACCGCCTGGGCCACGGCGAGCGCCGTGAGGGCGGCTACCGGGACCGCGAGGAAGCGGCGTCTGTGCGAAGGCATGGCGGCCCGATCTCTTTTCGGAGGTCAAGGCGGGAATTCTCACACAGCTGTCCGCACCGCCCGGCGGCGGGATCTTGTGTCGGCCCCGGCCCGGGCCGTACTCCGCCGTTCGCTCACATGCCGTACGCGCCCGGGCGCGCAGCGCGTCGGTGCTGCGAGCGGATGCGGCTCAGGGGTGATGGAGCCGGATGGGTTTGGTGTTATATGAGCCGTATGCACCACATGCTCCGGCAGGTGCGGTCCTGGTACGGGATACGCAGCGTTGCCGGTCAGATGTTCCTTCTGCAGGTCGGCGTCGTCCTGGTTTTCGTGGCGACGGCGGTCGCCGCTCTTCTCCTGCAGGCACGGACCGACGCAGATCGGGAGGCCCGGAACCACACCCAGGCCGTGGCCGCCTCGGTCGCCGCGGATCCCACCGTGCGCCAGGCGCTGACCGGCACCCATCCGACCGCCGTGCTCCAGCAGTTGGCCGAGGAGACCCGCCGGCGCGCCCATGTGGACTTCGTCGTCGTGATGAGCCCCGAGGGCATCCGGTACACCCATCCGAACCCCGCCGAGATCGGCCGCCGCTACATCGGCGGCATCGGGGCGGCGCAGCGCGGCGGCACCGTCACCGAGACGACGACCGGGACGCTGGGCCCCTCCGTCCGGACCGTCGTCCCCGTGACCACCGCCGACGGCAAGGTCGTCGGGCTGGTCTCCGCGGGCATCACCCTCCACCAGGTGAGCCTGGCCGCCGCCCGGCAGGTGCCGCTCGTGCTCACGGGCACGGCGCTGGCACTGACGGCAGCCACCGCGGGCACGGCACTCGTCGGCAGGCGCCTGCGCCGCCAGACCCGCGGTCTGGGGCCGGTGCAGATCACGCGCATGTACGAGCATCAGGACGCCGTCCTGCACTCGGTGCGCGAGGGCGTCCTGATCGTCGACCGGCAGCGCCGGCTCCTCCTGGCCAACGACGAGGCGCGGCGCCTGCTGGGACTCGCGGCCGACGTGGAGGGCCGGCCCGTCACCGGCCTGGGGATCGCCCCCAGGGCCGAGGAGCTCCTCGCGTCCGGCAGGGCGGCCACGGACGAGGTGATCGAGGTCGGCGACCGGTTGCTGGCCGTCAGCCAGCGGCCCATGGACGGGCCGACCGGACCGGGCGGCTCGGTCGCCACCCTGCGCGACACCACCGAACTCACCGCGCTGACGGGCCGGATCGAGGTGGTCCAGGAACGGCTCACGCTGCTCTACGACGCCGGACTGCGCATCGGCACCACCCTCGACGTGACGCGCACCGCCGAGGAACTGGCGGAGTTCGCCGTGCCCGGGTTCGCCGACTACGTCACCGTCGACCTGGCCGACACCGTGCTGAGCGGCGAGGAACCGGACGAGGTGGACACGGGCCGGCTGCGCCGGGTCGCCCTGCACGGCATCCGGCAGGGCGTGCCGCTCTGTCTGCCCGGCGCGCTCATCCACTTCGAACCCTTCACCCCGCAGGGCGAGGGCTTCGGTTCCGGGCGGATGGTGCTGGAGTCCGACATGGCGGCCTTCTCCGGCTGGCAGGCCCAGGACCCCGACCGGGCACGTCAACTGGTGGCCTACGGCATCCACTCCATGATCGCCGCTCCGCTGCGGGCCCGCGGCGTGATCCTCGGCGTCGCGACCTTCTGGCGTTCCAAGGAGCCGACCCCCTTCACCGCGGAGGACCTCACGCTCGCGGAGGAGCTGGTCGCCCGCGCGGCCACCAGCATCGACAACGCGCGCCGCTTCACCCGGGAGCGCACCATGGCGGTCACGCTGCAGCGCAGCCTGCTGCCGCACGCCCTGCCGGAGCAGAACGCGGTCGACGTGGCGTACCGCTACCTGCCGGCGGGGGCGGGGCTCGGCGGTGTCGGAGGCGACTGGTTCGACGTGATACCGCTGCCCGGAGCGCGCGTCGCCATCGTGGTGGGCGACGTCGTGGGCCACGGAGTGCACGCCGCCGCCACCATGGGGCAACTGCGCACCGCCGTCAACAACTTCTCGACGCTCGACCTGCCGCCGGACGAACTCCTCTGGCACCTGGACGAGTTGGTCACCCGCATCGACCAGGACCGGGACGGCGAGCAGGGCACCCGCACCCTCACGGGCGCCACCTGCCTGTACGCGATCTACGACCCCGTCTCCCGGGTGTGCACCATGGCCCGGGCGGGCCACCTGGAGCCCGTCATCGTGCTCCCGGACGGCGACGCCCACCTGCCCGGCGTACCGGCGGGGCCGCCGCTGGGGCTGGGCGGGATGCCGTACGAGACGGGCGAGGTGCTGCTGCCCGAGGGCAGCGGCATCGTGCTCTACACCGACGGCCTGATCGAGGACCGGCGCGAGGACATCGACGAGGGCATCGAGCGTCTGCGCCGCGCCCTGGCGGTGGCCGGGCGCACGTCGGACCAGATGTGCCAGGCGGCCATGGACGCCATGCTGCCCGGGGCGTCCCGGGACGACGTGGCCCTGCTCGTCGCCCGCACCCGGGCGCTGGACGACAAGCACACCGCGTACTGGACCGTGCCGTCCGATCCCTCGGCCGTCGCCGGGGTCCGGGCCGCGGCCACCGAGCTGCTGCGGGACTGGGGCCTGAAGGAGGAGGCGTTCACCCTGGAGCTGATCCTGAGCGAGCTGGTCACCAACGCCATCCGGTACGCGACGGGCCCGGTCGGGGTGCGCCTGATCCACGACCGCTGCCTCATCTGCGAGGTCTCCGACGGCAGCAGCGTCTCCCCGCACCTGCGCCGGGCCGCCACCCTGGACGAGGGCGGCCGCGGACTCTTCCTGGTGGCCCAGTTCGCCGACCGCTGGGGGACGCGCTACACGCCCGACGGAAAGGTCATCTGGACCGAGCAGTGGTTCGGCACGGGGCCGTGAACCGGCACGGCGCCGTCGGCGGACCGGTCCCGCGCCGGGGTTGCGCACCCGGTCCGCGCAGCAGAAGGATGCCCGGACGTCGATGCCCGCGATCGAGACCGGAGGCGCCGCGGTGAGCAAGCCCGAGCTGGAGTTCCATGTCCCCGACGGACCGTGGCGGACCCCGGCCGGCGCCGGTCCGGGGGTCCAGGAGCGCGTCCTGGCCGAGGACCCAGGGGACGGGTCCCGTACCGCGCTGGTCCGCTGGGCCCCGGGCACGGACACCTCGGCGGACGGGGTGACCCGCCACGACTTCTGGGAGGAGGTCTACCTCGTCGAGGGAGCCCTGCACGACCTGACGCTGGACCGGACCTTCACCGCCGGCATGTACGCCTGCCGCCCGCCCGGCATGCCGCACGGCCCCTGGACCGCCCCGGACGGCGTCACCATGCTGGTGATCACCTACCGTTCCTAGAGACTGAGCGGGAGTGAGTCCTGTTGCCAGGATTCATGCTCAGCCGAACGCCCCGCACGGTGTTGGGCGTTCTGGTCGACCGCGTTCGCTCCGCGTCCGGGCAACACGGATCGTGTCCGTGGTCCGGGGGCGTGGGGGCGGTTTCCCTCGCACTCTGGGATTTCCGGTCGGGCCTGGACGGTCCGATGCCCGCACCCATCGCTCTGGTGGGTGCGGGGCGGTGCCGTCCGTCGCCGGATCGGGTGTCCCAGGGCGCGTCTTCCGATCGCCACGGCGGCTGCGTCGTGGCGAGTGGTCTTACGAGTAATGGTGGTGAGGGGTTTCTGCCAGTGCTGGGCTCCCCACCTGCTGGTGTAGGCGGGGTCGACGGCGATGACGGGGATGCCAAGTTCGGCCGCCATGCACACCAGCCGGGCCCGCAGCCGAGCTACGGGCATACCGGAGATCAGCTTGCGGAATCGCTTCTTGCGGCCGTGTTTCTCCCGGGTGGTCTCGGCGGTGAAGTCGAGGTCCTCGACAGCGATGGCGAGCTCGTTGCTTTTGGTCCAGTGCAGCAGTCGGATCAGTGCGTGCCGGATTTGGGCGTCGCGGTGCTGGGAGGTCCCGGTGAGGTCGTAGCCGAACCGGAGCGGCTGGCCGACAGGGTTGCCGTGTGCATCCAGGCGCCAGGCGGCGAGGTGGTCGGCGTTGGTGTCGACGCCGACCAGACCGTTCGCGCGGGCTGCATCCAGCGGCACCGTCCGGACGGGTGGGAGGGTCCAGGAGGCGGTCAGGTACCAGCGGTCGCGTGCGATGTCTTCGTGGATGCCGTAGGCAACGGCCCTATGGGCAGTAGCGCGGTCGGCCCACTGCTCGCCCCGGTGTGCGAATGACACGCGGGCGGTGAGGACGTACCGGCCGCGCGGTGCGTTCGCCAGGTGTGCCAGCGGCGAGGGCAGCTTGATCGAGACTTCGCCGTCAGGGGCGACGCGGATGGTCTCATTGCCATACCGCTTGCCGGACTCGCCATCGGCCTGGAGGAACCGACGCCCGGTCTGCCACCGTCGACGCCACTCTTCTTCAGTGAGCTTCGCTGCCTTGAGGTGGTGCCGTGTGGTCAGCAACCGCTTCCCGCCGCGCACCACGTGCACGACCCCGGCCTGCCACTCCGCCCTCGTCGCCTCCAGTCGGTCTTCGAGGACGCGCAGACGGCGGGACTTGGCGTGCCACTCCTTGCGCGAGCGGTAGCCGCCCGGAGCGTGCTTGTCACCTTTCTCGCACAGAGGCAGGGACAGTCGGTGCACGATCGTGCGCACCCCAGCGTGGAGGTTCTGGATGTGCGCGAGCTGACTGCGCCGGGCGAGCGCCCACTGGTCGTGGGTGGCCTTCGTGATCGAACCGGCCCAGCGCGAGGAGGACTCCTCAGTGAGGGCACGTTTGCGCTGTCCCCACTGTTTGCTGTCGTGGTCCGGCCCGGCCGCGCACCTGGTCTTCAGATCACGGGAGGCGAGCGACCCGAGATGGTCCCCGACCAGGCACAGCACCTTCTCGTCCTCGCCGGTCAGGCCCTTGAGCCGGGTACGGACCGTAACGCCCGCAGGACCGGGCACCACGAACGGTGTCGCCACCTCTCGCAGCTCACCCTCCGCCCGCCCCCCGACCCTGTGTCGCCGAAATCCGTCACCCCGTCCAACGACCACTACCGGTGAAGGTCACGTATTCGATGCAAGAACTCTCGTTCCCCCGGAGTGGACCTGCCAGCGCCCGGAAACCCTGAGCGTGGACCCCAGACAATGGTCGACGACGGCATACCCGGCTCGCGCGTTGCAGGCGGCCGGGGCGTCCGACATGGCCTCGTGGCAGCAGGCCGCTTCAGACGAGTTCGGGTTGCGGGGCCCCTCGTCGTGCCGTCGGCTCGGTCCGCGGTTCCCAGCGGTTGGCGGTCCGCACGTAGGCGTGGACCACCGAGGCCGTCGCCAGTACGAGCAGCGGGCCGGACACCCAGGGGTGGGTGGCCATCTGCAGCGGCAACCAGCGGTAGGACGCCAGGAGTGCGGCGAAGACCGCCGTACCGTGGGCGACCAGCCGGACGCCCGAGCGGTCCCAGCCGCGGTCGAACGTGCGCAGGGCCGCCTCGACCGTGAGCGCGAACACCGCGCCGGCGAGGAGGTCCGCGCCGTAGTGGTAGCCGAAGCCCAGCGTCGCGGTGACCGTGGCGACCAGCCAGAACGTGCCCGCCCAGCGCAGCGCCCGGGGGCCCCTGCGGGAGTGCACGAAGATCGCGGTGGCCCACGCCGTGTGCAGGCTGGGCATGCAGTTCCGCGGGGTGAAGCCGTCGTACGACACGGGGTGCGGGGCGGTGACCCGCGGCACCGTTCGCGGCCACAGGTCGGGCACCGGCCAGTGCCCGCCGTGCGGCGGACGCTCCGGCCAGAGGCTGACCGATGCCCAGTGGTCGGCGCCGGTGCCGTAGGCGAAGACCGGTCCGACCACCGGGAAGAGCATGTAGACGGCCGGCCCGAGCAGGCCTATCACCAGGAAGGTGCGGACCAGATGGTGGCGCGGGAAGCGGCGGTCGGCCGCCACGTGGCGCAGCTGGTACAGCGCGACGGCGACCGCGGCCACGGCGAGCTGGCCGTAGACGACGTCGAGGACGTTGAAGCCGACCGGGCCGGTGGCCGTGACGAGCCGGCCCACCAGCCACGACGGGTTGCCCAGGGCGTGGTCGGCGGTGGCCACGTACTGGTCGAGCACCGTCGGGCGGGTCTTCGAGGTGATGAGCAGCCAGGTGTCGCCGGTCTTGCGGCCGGTCACCAGCAGCAGGCCGAGGCCGACGCCCTTCAGCAGCAGGACGCGCTCCTGGCCGGTGCGGCGGGTCACGGCGACGACCGCACAGCCGAGCAGCACCCACAGGGCGCCGTTGCCGAACGGCTGGCCGTGGGTCACCTCGGCACCGGTCGCCCACCGGACCGCCGCGAAGGCGAGGTCGATGGCGATCGCGGCGCCGAGGGCGACGAACCGCTGCCGCCAGGTGAGCACCACCATCGTCAACGCCAGCCCCGCGTACAGCAGGAAGCCGGACTTGGGGGCGCATATCGCCTCACGGGCCTGGTTGGTGAGCGGTCCCGGCAGACCGTAGTGACGTGCGGCGACCTCCAGGGCGACGAGGAACGCGAAGGCCGTGGCAGCAGCCACGGCCCAGAGTCTCGGTGATGTGTGTCTCAAGGTCCGGCCGATTTGTTAGAGGTTGAGGGACAGTTGGGATCCTGTTCGACGAGGGAAGACGGAAAGACCGCTACCGGGGTTCCAGCTCTGTTCTCGACGGCTGGAAGGCTAATGGCGGGATAACGCAGGGTAAAGGGTTCGGCATCGTCGGTTCAACGCACTTGATCTGTGCATGACCTCTCCGGTGGGATGCGCGAAGACCACTCGAGATCACTTCGTGAGACTCCGAACCACAGGGGGATCCATGCAGATAGCCCGTACCGGGCGGGGCGTCGCGGCTGCCACGTCCGTCGCCGCCCTCGCGGCCACCGCGCTCACGGCCGCCGCGCCCGTCGCCGCACCGCACACCCTCGCGGTGCCGGCCGTCGTCGGGCACACCCTGGTGCACAGCGTGAGCAGCCCGCTCTCCGACGCGCAGTGCCAGGCCAAGTGGCAGATCAACTGCTACACCCCGCTCCAGTACCGCACCGCGTACGACCTGAACGCCCTCTACCGCAAGGGCGTCACGGGCAAGGGCCGCACCATCGTCATCGTCGACTCGTACGGCTCGCCGACCGTGCAGCACGACCTCGACGTCTACAGCAGGCAGTTCGGGCTGCCCAGCACCAAGGTGAAGGTCGTCAAGTGGGGGCACGTGCCCGCCTTCGACCCCAAGAACTCGGACATGACCGGCTGGGCCGGCGAGACCACCCTGGACGTCGAGATGGCGCACGCGGTGGCGCCCGCCGCGAAGATCGTCGTCGTCGAGACGGCCGTCTCCGAGACCGAGGGCACCACCGGTCTGCCGGAGATGATGGACGCCGAGAAGTACATGATCGACCACGGCGTCGGCGACGTCATCAGCCAGAGCTTCGGCGCCACCGAGAACACCTTCCCCGGCTTCGCCAAGGGCGACTTCTCCAGCATCAAGAAGCTGCGGTACGCCTTCCAGGACGCCAACCGCAAGCACGTCACCGTGCTCGCCGCCTCCGGCGACGGCGGCGCCACCGACCTCCAGGCGGACGGCAAGACGTACTACAAGAAGCGCGTCAACTCCTGGCCATCCTCCGACCCGTTGGTCACCTCCGTCGGCGGCACCCAGCTCCACCTCGATGACAAGGGCAAGCGCGTCAAGCCGGACAGCGTCTACAACGACTACGGTTCCGGCGGCGGCGGTCAGTCCCACGTGTTCACCCGCCCGTCCTTCCAGAACGGCGTGAAGAAGGTGGTCGGCACCCGCCGCGGCACCCCGGACATCTCGATGTCCGCCGCGGTCAACGGCGGCGCCTGGATCTACTCCAGCTTCGACCCGACCGCCACCGGCTGGGACGTCAGCGGCGGCACCAGCGAGGCCACCCCGCTCTTCGCGGGCATCGTCGCCCTCGCCGACCAGGCCGCCGGCCACCGGCTGGGCAACATCCAGAAGCGGCTGTACGACCTCTCCTCCTACCGCTCCAGGATCACCGGCGTCGTCGACGTCAACGACGGCACGAACAACAGCTACCAGGGCGTGACCGGCTACAAGGCGGTCAACGGCTACGACCTCGCCACCGGCGTCGGCACCGTGGACGCCCTGCGCTTCGTCCCGGCCCTCGCCAAGCAGAAGCCCTGACCCTGCTCGCACCGCACGGACGACGGCCCGGGTCCCGCACCCGGGCCGTTCCCGTCGCCCGCGCCCGCCCGTCCGCCGCGCGGCGGAGGTGACGTGTCGGGGTGGGCGAAGGACGATGGAGAAGAGGTGTGAGGGCGACGCGGTGAGACCGGTCGGCTCCGGGTCCCATGGCCTCCTCGGCGGTTGCCCGGGGCCACGGCGGACGGGGCCGGCAGAACAGGCGGTGACCGGCATGCGTGATGCCACCCCGGGCGGCGGGAGCGGCGCCGTACCGCCCGACCCGGCGGACCCGGCGGATCAGGCCACGGCGGTCGTCGACGACCGGGGGGTCGTGGCGGGGTGGAGCGCGGGCGCCGAGCGGCTGCTCGGCTACCCCTGTCAGGAGGCCCTCGGCAGCCCGGTCGGCCGCCTGATCGCTTCGGACGGCGGCGGGGACGCCCTCGCGGCCCCGGGCGGGACCGCGACGACGGCCCTGTTCCGGCACCGGAACGGCCGGCCCGTGCCGCTGCGGGTGCGGGCCTATCCGTCGGTCGACCGCGAGGGCCGCACGCAGCGGCTCCTCGTGGTGACGCCGCCGGAGCCGCCGGAGTCACCGGAGTCACCGGAGTCACCGGAGCCGCCGGAGCCGCCGGAGCCGGACGTGGTGACCGGGGACGAGGCGTTCGGCCAGTGCAGGCTGGCCGTGATGGTGTACGACTCCGCGCTGCGGGCCGTGAAGGCGAGCGCCGGTGCCGTGCGCGAACTCGGTCTGCGCGAGGAGCGGATGCGCGGCCGGCGCATCACCGACATCCTGCCGCCGCACCTGTGCCACCGGGTCGAGGACGGCATGGTCCGGGTGCTCGCGACGGGCGAACCCGAGGAGTTCCGCCTCCGCGGCCGGGTCCGGCCGGACGGTCCCGAGCGCGTCTGGTCCATCACCGTCTCGCCGCTCGTCACACCGGCGGGGCGGGTGCGGCACGTGGAGGTCTCCGCGCTGGACGTCAGCGAGCAGTACCTGGCCAGGGAGCGGCTCGCGCTGCTCAACGACGTCAGCGCCAGGGTGGGCAGCACCCTGGACGTGATGCGCACCGCGCAGGAGATGGCCGACGTCACGGTGGGACGGCTCGCCGACTTCGTCACCGTCGACCTGCTCGACTCCCTGTACCGGGGCGTGGAGCCAAGACCGTCCGGGACGGGCCGGGTCCCGCTGCGGCGGGCGGCCCAGCAGTCCGTGCTGCGGGGTGTGCCCGAGGCGCTGATCGAGCCGGGGGACGTGGACGACTATCCCGCGTCCGCACCCCCGGTCCGCGCCCTGGCCACCGGCAGGTCCTCGCTGCACAGCACCGGGGACGAGGCGATCCGGAACTGGGAGCTCGTCGATCCCGAACGGTCGGGTGTGGTCCGCAGGTTCGGGATCCACTCGGTCATGGTCACTCCGCTGCGCGCCCGCGGCATCACCCTCGGCGTGGCGGTCCTCGTCCGGCACCGGCGCGAGGAACCCTTCACCCGCGACGACCTGCTGCTGGCCGAGGAGATCGCCGCGCGTACCGCCGTGGCCGTGGACAACGCCCGCCGGTACACCCTCGAACGCGGCACCGCCCTGGCCCTGCAGCGCAGCCTCCTGCCCCACCGGCTCTCGGCTCAGGACGCCGTAGAGGCGGCCCACCGCTACCTTCCGGCGCGCACCCGGGCGGGGCCGGGCGGCGACTGGTTCGACGTGATCCCGCTCTCGGGCGCCAGGGTCGCCCTGGTGGCGGGAGACGTGGTGGGCCACGGACTGCGGGCCTCGGCCACCATGGGACGGCTGCGGACCGCCGTGCGCACCCTGGCCGACGTCGACCTGCCCGCCGACGAACTGCTCACCCACCTCGACGACCTGGTCACCCTCCTCGCGGCCGAGGAGGAGAGCACCGCGGAGCACGAACCCGACGTCGAGCCCTGCACCGACCTCATCGCCACCTGCCTGTACGTGGTCTACGACCCGGTCTCCCGCCGGTGCACGGCCGCCAGCGCGGGCCACCCGCCACCCGCCGTCGTCGGTCCGGACGGCCCGGCGGACTTCCTCGACGTGCCGCCCGGGCCGCCGCTGGGCGTGGGCGGGCTGCCCTTCGAGACCGCCGAGCGGGTACTGCCCCCGGGCAGCCTCCTCGCGCTGTACACCGACGGCCTGGTTCAGGACACCGGGCACGACCTGGCCGGCGGTCTGGCGCGGCTGCGCCGGGCCCTCGACCGGAACGCCCCCCGGCCGCTGGAGGAACTGTGCGACGAACTGCTCCGGACGCTGCTGCCCGCGCGGCCCGAGGACGACGTCGCCCTGCTCGTCGCCCGCACCCGGGCGCTCGACGCCGACCAGGTCGCCGCCTGGGACCTGCCCTCCGATCCGGCCCGGGTGGCCGACGCCCGGGCCCAGGTGCTGGCCCGGCTGGAGGACTGGCACCTGCCGGACGTGGCGTTCACGGCCGAGCTGGTGGTCAGCGAACTCGTCACGAACGCGATCCGCTACGGGCAACCGCCCGTCCAGCTGCGGCTGATCCGGGGCGCCGCGCTGATCTGCGAGGTCTCCGACGGCAGCGGCACCGCCCCGCACCTGCGCCGGGCCCGCACCTACGACGAGGGCGGCCGCGGCCTGCTGCTCGTCGCCCAGTTCGCCCGCCGCTGGGGCACCCGCCACCAGGCCGGCGGCAAGACCATCTGGGCCGAGATCGGACTCACCGGCCCGGTCACGTGACGGCGGCGGAGGCGGAGCGGACGGGGCTGCCGCCGGGGCGGGGGCGGCCCCGTCCCAACCGCGCCCGTCGCGTCCGACCGTCGACTCGGCCGCCCGGTAGGGGACACGGGCATCCGGGCCGGTCGCGCCCGCGACCGGGCCGCACCGGCCGAGCGCGCCGTCGACGCGGCCGGCGCCGCCCCGTGCCGGCCGTGCGTTCACGAGCCCGCCCATGGACCGCCCCATGGCGAGCGTGCGCCGAGGCCTGCCGATCTTCGCGGTAGCAGTTCTCAAAGCGCTTTAAGATCTTGTTCCGCCGAGGGAGGACTGTGAAGACGGGGTAGCGACTGCGAAGGCTCGGTGAAGTCCCCGACGTCGGCGGCCCGTTGCCCGCCCCGGCTCCGCCGCCTTCGTGATCTCCGGCCCCGCGGCCCCGGCGAACTCCCGCTCCACCGGCCTGACCTGGGATAACCATCTCCCGCTCGGGCGCCTCCGGCCGACGTGCGTGCCGCGCCCCAACTGCCGCGTTGTCCTTACGTCTTGACGTACCCGGCCGGTACGCGTTTGCTTCCTTCACACCATCGGTTGCGCATGACGCTCCCCCCACCCGGAAGGCGCCTGATGTGAGCGTTCCTACCCTCCGCGGGACCCCTCTGCCCCGCATCGCGACAGTCCTGGCCGCCTCCGCGTCCGCCCTCACGCTCACCGCGTGCGGCGTCGTCGACGGCATCGGCGGGAGCGACGACTCCGCGTCCGCGAAGAAGGGCGACGACATCACGGTCGGGCTGCTCCTGCCCGACAAGGACACGGCACGGTTCGAGAACTTCGACCACCCCATCATCGAGAAGGAGGTCGCCTCCCTCACCCACGGCAAGGGCAAGGTCGACTACGCCAACGCCGAGGCGAGCGTGGCCACCCAGAGCAGGCAGTTCCGGCAGATGGTGGACCGGAAGGTCGACGTCGTCCTGGTCGACGCGGTGGACGCCAAGGCCATCGCACCGGACGTCCGGAAGGCGAAGGCCGCCGGCATCCCCGTCATCGCCTACGACCGGCTCGCGCAGGGCCCGATCGACGCGTACGTCTCGCACGACAACGAACTCGTCGGCGAGGTCCAGGGCCGCGCCATCCTCGGGGCGCTCGGCAGCAGGGCGGCGACCAGCGAGGTCGTCATGATGAACGGCGACCCCGCGGACCCGAACACGGCGAGCTTCAAGGAGGGCGCCCTCGGCGAACTGCAGAACAAGGTCCGCATCGCCGAGCAGTACGACACCGGCAAGTGGTCGCCCGCGGTCGCCGAGGCGAACATGAAGAAGGCGATCCGGGCCGTCGGCCTGAAGAACATCGCCGCCGTCTACTCGGCCAACGACGGCATGGCCGGCGCCGTCATCGACGCCCTGAAGAAGGCGGGCGCCACCACGATCCCGCCGGTCACCGGGCAGGACGCGAACCTGGATGCGGTGCAGCGGGTCGTCTCGGGCGAGCAGTACATGACCGTGTACAAGTCGTTCCTTGACGAGGCCACCGACGCCGCGCAGATGGCGGTGTACAAGGTGCAGGGCCGTGACATCCAGTACGACGCGCTGGCCCAGGACAAGGTCGACAGCCCGACCGAGAAGGACATCCCCGCGACGCTCGTGCCGGTGGTCGCCCTCACGAAGGACAACATCCAGGACACGGTGATCGCGGACGGCGTCTACACCGTCGCCCAGATCTGCACCTCGAAGTACCGGTCGGCGTGTGCGGCGATCGGCCTGAAGTAGCGGCCGAGCACGTCTGCCGTCAGGCGGGTGACCGGGCCGGGGGCTCTTCCCCGGCCAGGAACTCCACCACGGCCAGCACGAACAGCAGGCACAGGGCGATGCCGACCACCACCCAGCCGGTGGGGTACGGCCACAGCAGGTAGACCAGCACCGCCACGGCGACCAGGACCCAGGTGATCAAGGCGCGGTACCGGCGCGTGAAGGGGCCGACCGGCCCGGTGCGCAGGCCGGCGCGGTCGGCGGTGCCGCGTACCGCTCCGATCCCGGACGTCCACAGGCCCCGGACCAGCCCGGCGTACCGGCCGGGGCCGGAGAGCCAGGCGGCCAGGGCGACGACGACGGCCAGGGCCACCACCATGCGCACGCCGGTCCGCAGGAAGTGGGTCAGCGCGTCGTAGACGTCGGCCGCCGCGCCCGGGGAGACCCCCGCGGGCAACCGGTCCAGGTAGAACACGCGGAACACGCGCAGCCCGATGCCGAGCAGCCCGGTGGTGACGGCGACCCCGAGGCAGCCCGCGACCAGGGCCCGGCGTCGCCGGACCGCGAGCAGTACCCCGGCGGCGACCAGCAGTACGGCCAGCACGGGCAGCCAGTTCCCGGCGAGTTGCAGCAGCCGTACATAGGTCTTGACCTTGCCGACCTGGTCGGACCTGGCGAGGGTGAAGTCGGTGTGCACGGCGGGGATGTGCTCGGCGGGGGTCAGCCCGGCGTCGACGAGGCGCTGTTTGACCTGGTCCACGACGGGGCCGATGTCGAGGGTGACGTTGTCGTCGTTGAGCTGCACCGCGCCGCCGCCGCTGCCGGTGAGGGCCTTGTCGAGGCTGCTGTGGATCTTGCGGTTCGCGTCGATCCAGACGGTCCGGAACGCGTCGGACGCGGCGACCTGGCGGGCCTTGTCGTGGACGAAGCTGCGTACGGCCCCTTCGAGCGCGTCACCGAGTCTGCCGCCCAGCGCCTGCTGCAGGCGGGGCCGGTCCGCGGGGGCCACGTCGGCGAGCAGGGCGGGCAGGTCGAGGCGGCTCATGAGCGCGTCGGTGGCCCGGTTGGCCACGGCGTTCTGCACGTCGGGGTCCGAGGCGAGCGGGGCGACCGTGCTGACGTAGCGGTCGGTGTCGCCCACCTGGTCGGCCGCCCACGAGGCGACCACGGCGAGGGGGGCGAGCAGGCAGCCGACGACGACCAGGACGACGGCGAGGAAGGATCTGACGCGGTGCCGGGGCGGCCGGGCCCGTGCGTTCTCCAGGGCCGCGACCCGGGCCCGCAGCTCTTGGACGTCGTCGGACCGGTCCGCTGCGCCGTCCGCGTGCGCGCTGTCCTCCGCCACCCGTACCTCCCGCTCGATCCGGCCCTCCTGCCAGCCGAACCGCCCTGGCGCCCGCGCGCGAGCAGGAGGGGGCCGTCCGGGGTACGGAGACGGCCGACCGGCCCCCTGGGGAAACCAGAACGCCCCCCGAACCACAGGGGGCTCGGGGGGCGTTCCGCGTCCGAAGGGGCTACTTCACCGGCTCCGGCTCCGGCTCGCTCTCCTGCTCCGCGGCGCCCGCCGGGTCCACCGGGGTCTTCACCGAGTCGAGGAGCAGCTGGGCCACGTCGACGACGGTGATGGACTCCTTGGCCTTGCCGTCGTTCTTCTTGCCGTTGACCGAGTCGGTGAGCATCACGAGGCAGAACGGGCAGGCGGTGGAGACGATGTCGGGGTTCACCGACAGCGCCTCGTCGACGCGCTCGTTGTTGATGCGCTTGCCGATCCGCTCCTCCATCCACATCCGCGCGCCGCCGGCGCCGCAGCAGAAGCCGCGCTCCTTGTGGCGGTGCATCTCCTCGTTCCGCAGGCCCGGGACGCTGGCGATGATCTCGCGCGGGGGCGTGTAGATCTTGTTGTGGCGGCCCAGGTAGCAGGGGTCGTGGTAGGTGATGATGCCCTCGACCGGGGTGACCGGGACCAGCTTGCCCTCGTCGACCAGGTGCTGGAGCAGCTGGGTGTGGTGGATGACCTCGTAGTCGCCGCCGAGCTGCGGGTACTCGTTGCCGATGGTGTTGAGGCAGTGCGGGCAGGTGGCGACGATCTTCTTGGCCGACTTGGGCTTCTTGGTGCTCTCGTCCACCTCTCCCTCCTCGTTGAGGGACTCGCCGAACGCCATGTTCAGCGCGGCCACGTTCTCCATGCCGAGCTCCTGGAACAGGGGCTCGTTGCCGAGGCGGCGGGCGGAGTCGCCGGTGCACTTCTCGTCGCCGCCCATGATCGCGAACTTGACGCCCGCGATGTGCAGGAGCTCCGCGAAGGCCTTGGTGGTCTTCTTGGCGCGGTCTTCGAGGGAGCCGGCGCAGCCGACCCAGTACAGGTACTCGACCTCGGTGAGGTCCTCGATGTCCTTGCCGACGACCGGGACCTCGAAGTCGACCTCCTTGAGCCACTCCAGGCGCTGCTTCTTCGCCAGGCCCCAGGGGTTGCCCTTCTTCTCCAGGTTCTTGAGCATCGTGCCCGCCTCGGACGGGAACGCGGACTCGATCATGACCTGGTAGCGGCGCATGTCGACGATGTGGTCGACGTGCTCGATGTCGACGGGGCACTGCTCGACACAGGCGCCACAGGTGGTGCAGGACCACAGCACGTCCGGGTCGATGACGCCGTTCTCCTCGGCGGTGCCGATCAGCGGCCGCTCGGCCTCGGCGAGGGCGGCGGCGGGGACGCCCTTCAGCTGCTCCTCGGACGCCTTCTCCTCGCCCTCGGCGGTCTTGCCGCCGCCGGCCAGCAGGTACGGCGCCTTGGCGTGCGCGTTGTCGCGCAGCGACATGATCAGCAGCTTCGGGGAGAGCGGCTTGCCGGTGTTCCAGGCCGGGCACTGCGACTGGCAGCGACCGCACTCGGTGCAGGTCGAGAAGTCGAGGAGGCCCTTCCAGGAGAACTGCTCCACCTGCGAGACGCCGAAGACGTCGTCCTCGCCCGGGTCGGTGAAGTCGATCGGCTTGCCGCCCGAGGTCATCGGGAGCAGCGCGCCCAGCGAGGTCTCACCCGTCGCGTTCCGCTTGAACCAGATGTTCGGGAAGGCGAGGAAGCGGTGCCAGGCGACGCCCATGTCGGTCTTGAGGGCGACCACGATCATCCAGATGAAGGAGGTCGCGATCTTCAGGCCGGCGAAGAAGTAGGTGAGGTTCTGGAGCGTGGAGACGTCCATGCCCCGGAACCAGGACACCACCGGGTACGAGATGAAGAACGACGCCTCGTAGGAGTCCACGTGGTGCTGGGCGCCCTCCAGCGCGTGCAGCGTGAAGATGCAGACGCCGACGATCAGGATGACCGTCTCGACGAAGTAGGCCTGGCCGAAGTTGGAGCCGGCGAACCGGGACTTGCGGCCCGGCCGGTTCGGCTTGCTCAGCTGGCGGATCGCGATCAGCACGAGGATGCCGAGGACCGTCATGGTGCCGATGAACTCGACGAAGACGTTGTACGGCGCCCAGTCGCCGATGACCGGCAGGATCCAGTCGGCCTGGAAGAGCTGGCCGATGGCGTTGACGATCGTCAGGAGGAGGGAGAAGAAGCCGACCGCGACGAACCAGTGCGCCACGCCCACGATGCCCCAGCGGTTCATCCGGGTGTGGCCGAGGAACTCCCTGACCACCGTGACGGTCCGCTGGACGGGCTCGTCGGTACGGGTGCCGGCGGGCACGTTCTGGCCGAGCCGCAGGAAGTTGTAGATCTGCAGGACGGCGCGGGCGAACAACGCCACGCCAACCACGATCAGAACCAGCGACACGATGATCGCGGCGAGTTGCATGGGGGCTCCTCGGGCCTGCGAGGGGTGGTCTCTTCGGGTCTCTGTACAGAGGGTGCCCGAAATTACTAAGCGGTAACTTATCCAGTCGGTTCGAGACTACCCGCATCTTTACTCGCACTGTAGCCAGGTGCGGGGTGATCTGGATCGCTGAGGTCTGCCTGGGCGGTACGCCCCAACCCGATCGTGTTATTCGTACATAATTGTTACATTTAGGTCTAATTTGGACCCGTGCTCTACGGGATCGCCGCCGCCACCACCGCCTTCCTGCTCGCCGCCTTCCTCGCCGCGCTGATCCGGCCGTGTGCCCTGCGGCTCGGGCTCGTCGACAGGCGGCGGGCCCGGCGGGTGCCCGCGCTGGGCGGCCTCGCCGTGGTCGGAGCCACCTGTCTGGTCGCGTTCGCCGGCGACTGGACCGGTGTCGCCCCGCTCGGTACCGGCGTCGGGGAGCTGGTGGCCGCCGGGGGAGCCGTGGCGCTGCTCGGGGTGGTCGCCGACGTGTGGCGGCTGAAGACGCGGTTCCTGCTGTTCGGTACGGCGGTGGCGGCCGCGTGCGTGGTGCCGTACGGCGAGTTCGGGATCGTCGGCGGGGTGCTCGGCGCGGGCTGGATCGCCTTCGTCGCCGTCGCCTTCAAGGGGCTCGACCACGCGGACGGGCTGGCCGGGACGGTCGGGGTGGTGACCGCCTTCGGGGTCGGGGCCTGTGCCGCCGCCGAGGTGATGGACGGGCTCGCGGCGCTGCTGAGCGTGCTCGCGGCCGCGCTCACCGGGTTCCTGATGCACAACTGGCCTCCCGCGCGGATCGCCCTCGGTGCCACCGGCTCGCTGTTCACCGGCTTCGTGCTGGCCGCGGCCGCGCTGGTCACCCGGTCCGGCTACGACCCCGCGGCCAGCGCGGGCGTGCTCTTCGCGCTCACCGCCGTGGCGAGCGGCGACGTCCTGCTCGTCGTGCTGTCCCGGCTCCTCGCCGGGCGCCCGGTGCTGCGGCGCGGGCCCGACCATCTCGCGCACCGGCTGCGGCGCCTCGGGCTCACCTCGCAGCGGGCAACCGTCGTCCTCGGTGTCGCGTCCTTCGCCGGGGTGCTCGTCGCGGTCCTCGTGCACGGCGGCTGGGTCGGCCGGACCGGCGCCACCTGCGTCGCCTGCGTCACCTTCAGCATCGTGCTGCTACTCCTTCGGGTTCCGGTGTACGGACCCCGGAACGCCGTATCGACGCAGGTCAGCGGGCACTTGCGTGTAAGGAACGGATAAGACTTGAGTCTGCTCCACTCAGGTCTGTTGACCCCGGGCGCGGCTTCATGCACACTTGAGTCCGTTCCACTCAAGTCAGCTGGAGGAAATCACCATGGCACGTGCGGTCGGCATCGACCTGGGCACGACTAACTCCGTCGTCAGCGTTCTTGAAGGCGGCGAGCCCACCGTCATCACCAACGCCGAGGGTGCCCGGACCACGCCGTCCGTCGTCGCCTTCGCGAAGAACGGCGAGGTTCTCGTCGGCGAGGTCGCCAAGCGTCAGGCGGTCACCAACGTCGACCGGACCATCCGGTCCGTGAAGCGTCACATGGGCACCGACTGGAAGATCCAGCTGGACGGGAAGGACTTCAACCCCCAGCAGATCTCCGCGTTCATCCTGCAGAAGCTCAAGCGGGACGCCGAGGCCTACCTGGGCGAGAAGGTGACCGACGCGGTCATCACCGTCCCGGCCTACTTCAACGACTCCGAGCGTCAGGCGACGAAGGAGGCCGGCGAGATCGCCGGTCTGAACGTCCTGCGCATCGTGAACGAGCCCACCGCGGCGGCGCTGGCGTACGGCCTCGACAAGGACGACCAGACGATCCTCGTCTTCGACCTCGGTGGCGGCACCTTCGACGTGTCCCTCCTGGAGATCGGCGACGGCGTCGTCGAGGTGAAGGCCACCAACGGCGACAACCACCTCGGTGGTGACGACTGGGACCAGCGCGTCGTCGACTACCTGGTCAAGCAGTTCGCGGCCGGCCACGGCGTGGACCTCGGCAAGGACAAGATGGCCCTGCAGCGTCTGCGCGAGGCCGCCGAGAAGGCGAAGATCGAGCTGTCGTCCTCCACGGAGACCTCGATCAACCTGCCCTACATCACCGCCTCCGCCGAGGGCCCCCTGCACCTCGACGAGAAGCTCACCCGCGCCCAGTTCCAGCAGCTGACCGCGGACCTTCTGGAGCGCTGCAAGACGCCGTTCCACAACGTCATCAAGGACGCCGGCATCCAGCTCGGCGAGATCGACCACGTCGTCCTCGTCGGCGGCTCCACCCGTATGCCCGCCGTCGCCGAGCTCGTCAAGGAGCTGACCGGCGGCAAGGAGGCCAACAAGGGTGTGAACCCGGACGAGGTCGTCGCCATCGGCGCCTCGCTCCAGGCCGGTGTGCTCAAGGGTGAGGTCAAGGACGTCCTGCTCCTCGACGTGACCCCGCTGTCCCTCGGTATCGAGACCAAGGGCGGCATCATGACCAAGCTCATCGAGCGGAACACGACGATCCCGACCAAGCGGTCCGAGATCTTCACCACCGCCGAGGACAACCAGCCCTCCGTCCAGATCCAGGTCTACCAGGGCGAGCGCGAGATCGCGGCGTACAACAAGAAGCTCGGCATGTTCGAGCTGACCGGTCTGCCGCCGGCCCCGCGCGGTGTCCCGCAGATCGAGGTCTCCTTCGACATCGACGCCAACGGCATCATGCACGTGACCGCGAAGGACCTGGGCACGGGCAAGGAGCAGAAGATGACCGTCACCGGCGGCTCCTCGCTGCCGAAGGACGAGGTCGACCGGATGCGCCAGGAGGCCGAGCAGTACGCGGAGGAGGACCACCGCCGCCGCGAGGCCGCCGAGACCCGCAACCAGGGCGAGCAGCTCGTCTACCAGACCGAGAAGTTCCTCAAGGACAACGAGGACAAGGTCCCGGGCGAGATCAAGACCGAGGTCGAGGCCGCGGTCGAGGAGCTCAAGGAGAAGCTCAAGGGCGAGGACACCGCCGAGATCCGCACCGCCACCGAGAAGGTCGCGGCCGTCTCCCAGAAGCTGGGCCAGGCCATGTACGCCGACGCCCAGGCCTCGCAGGCCGCCGGCGGCGCGCCCGCCGGTGACGCCGCCGACGACGTGGTGGACGCCGAGATCGTCGACGACGAGCGCAAGGACGGTGCCGCGTGACGGAGGAGACCCCGGGCTTCGAGGAGAAGCCCGACGTCCCCTCCGGCGCCACCCCCGACGACGCCGAGCCGAAGGCCGCTCCCGCACAGGGGGCGGCCCCGGCCGGGGACTCAAGCGCACAGCTGGCCGGTCTGACCGCACAGCTGGACCAGGTACGCACCGCGCTCGGTGAGCGCACGACGGACCTCCAGCGCCTCCAGGCCGAGTACCAGAACTACCGTCGCCGAGTGGAGCGCGACCGGATCACGGTCCGGGAGATCGCCATCGCGAACCTCCTGACCGAACTCCTGCCGGTGCTCGACGACATCGGCCGCGCCCGGGAACACGGCGAGCTGGTCGGCGGTTTCAAGTCGGTGGCCGAATCCCTTGAGACGGTCGCGGCGAAGATGGGCCTGCAGCAGTTCGGCAAGGAGGGCGAGCCCTTCGACCCGACGATCCACGAGGCGCTGATGCACAGCTACGCGCCGGACGTCACCGAGACGACGTGCGTGGCCATCCTGCAGCCCGGGTATCGCATCGGCGAGCGCACCATCCGCCCCGCGCGGGTGGCGGTCGCCGAACCGCAGCCGGGAGCGACGGCGGTGAAGGCCGAGGGGGCCGACGAGGCCCCGGCGGCCGGGGACGAGAAGGACAACGGCCCTGAGGAGGGCTGACGTCGTAGGTAACACGTGGAAGGAGGGGCGTCGGGGATGAGCACCAAGGACTTCATCGAGAAGGACTACTACAAGGTCCTCGGCGTCCCCAAGGACGCCACCGAGGCCGAGATCAAGAAGGCGTACCGGAAGCTCGCCCGCGAGTTCCACCCGGACGCCAACAAGGGCAACGCCAAGGCCGAGGAGCGCTTCAAGGAGATCTCCGAGGCGAACGACATACTCGGCGACCCCAAGAAGCGCAAGGAGTACGACGAGGCCCGCGCCCTCTTCGGCAACGGCGGCTTCCGCCCGGGGCCGGGCGCGGGCGGCGGCAACTTCAACTTCGACCTGGGCGACCTCTTCGGGGGCGGCGCCCAGGGCGGGGGCGGCGGCTTCGGCGGCGGCGGCTTCAGTGACGTCCTGGGGGGCCTGTTCAACCGGGGCGGCGGCACGGCCGGCCGTACCCAGCCGCGGCGCGGCCAGGACATCGAGTCCGAGGTCACGCTGAGTTTCACGGAGGCCATCGAGGGCGCCACGGTCCCGCTGCGGATGTCCTCGCAGGCCCCCTGCAAGGCCTGTTCCGGCACCGGCGACGCGAACGGCACGCCCCGCGTGTGCCCGACCTGCGTCGGCACCGGCCAGGTGGCCCGCGGCTCGGGCGGCGGCTTCTCGCTGACCGACCCCTGCCCGGACTGCAAGGGCCGCGGCCTGATCGCGGAGAACCCCTGCCCCGACTGCAAGGGCAGCGGCCGTGCCAAGTCGTCGCGGACCATGCAGGTGCGCATCCCCGCCGGGGTGACCGACGGCCAGCGCATCCGGCTGCGCGGCAAGGGCGCACCGGGCGAACGCGGCGGCCCCGCGGGCGACCTGTACGTCATGGTGCACGTGGACACCCACCCGGTGTTCGGCCGCAAGGACGACAACCTCACGGTGACCGTCCCGGTGACCTTCACCGAGGCGGCGCTCGGCGGTGAGGTCAGGGTGCCCACCCTGGGCGGACCGCCGGTCACCCTGAAGCTGCCCCCGGGCACGCCCAACGGCCGCACCATGCGCGCCCGTGGCAAGGGCGCGGTCCGCAAGGACGGCACCCGCGGCGACCTCCTGGTCACCGTCGAGGTGAGTGTCCCGAAGGACCTGTCGGGGAATGCTCGTGACGCACTGGAGGCGTATCGCGAGGCGACCGCGGGCGAGGACCCGCGGGCCGAGCTGTTCGAGGCCGCGAAGGGAGCATGACAGAGATGGACGGCCGTCGACGTAACCCGTATGAACTGACCGAGGAGACCCCGGTCTACGTCATCTCGGTGGCGGCCCAGCTCTCCGGACTGCACCCGCAGACGCTGCGCCAGTACGACCGCCTCGGTCTGGTCTCCCCCGACCGCACGGCCGGGCGGGGCCGCCGCTACTCGGCCCGCGACATCGAACTGCTCCGCCAGGTGCAGGCGCTGTCGCAGGACGAGGGCATCAACCTGGCCGGTATCAAGCGCATCATCGAACTGGAGAACCAGGTCATAGCGCTCCAGCAGCGGGTCGCCGAACTCCAGGCGGCCGTCGACGGTGCGGCGGCCGCGATGCAGCAGCGGGAAGCGGCGGTCCACGCGTCGTACCGCCGTGACCTGGTGCCGTACCAGGAGGTGCAGCAGACCAGCGCGCTGGTGGTGTGGCGGCCGAAGAAGGCCAAGGACTAGCGGCAGTTGTGCGAAGAAGGGCCCCGGCAGCACGCCGGGGCCCTTCTCGTGTCTACGGCTCCAGGATCGCCCAGTCAGCGCCGGGCGCCGACTCCGTGCCGTCGGCGTACAGCGCGGTCACCCAGTAGTAGTGGGTGGTGCCGCGGGCGGCCGTGGCGTCGTCGTACGAGCGGTCGGCCGTGGCCGCCAGCTTCTCGTACGTCTGCGTCGCCGGGTTCCAGCGGTAGACCTGGTAGCCGGTCGCCGAGTCGACCGCGTTCCAGGTGAGGTGGATACCGCCGGAGTCGGGGGTGTCCGCCGTCAGGGTCACCGGCGAGTCCTCGGGTGTGGCCACCGACGGGGTCAGGTCCAGCTCGTCGACGGCGACCGCGTACGCCTGCCTGGTCCACTGGTAGTTGGAGTTTCCCGCGGTGTCGACCGCGTCCACCCAGTAGCAGGCGTGGTCGCCGTCGGGCAGCCGCACGTCCCGGTAGTGGGAGGTGCCCGCCCGCAGATAGGCCCACTCGCCGCCGGAGCAGACCTGTTGGTCGCCCTCCTCACCGATGACCGTGCCCCGGTAGACCACGTACCGCAGCAGGTCGGCCTCGGTGTTGTCGTCCCAGTCCAGCTCGACGCCGTACTCCGTGGCCGTCGCGGTCAGGCCGGTCACCTGGGCGGGCGGCTTGTCCGACTCCAGCGTGGTGACGGTCACGGTGTCGGAGAGCGGGGACACCTGCGGCCACTGCACGTTCGCCACCGCGTAGTGGTACGTCGTGCCCTCCTCGGCCGAGAAGTCGCCGCAGCTGTACCGGCGGGACCCGTCGGAGAGGGTGGTGAAGCTGGTCGTGCAGGTGACCCACTGCGCCGTCGAGGTGTCCACGGGCAGCGTGGTCGAGCGGTAGACGCGGAACTCGCCGTACGGGGCGTCCTCGGCCCTCATCGTCCACTGGAGGGTCGCGCTGCCGGTGCCCGCGGTCGCCGTGAGCTCGCGGGGTGCGGCCAGCGGGCGGGTCACCGACTGGAGGTCGGTGAACGGCGACACGTGGCCCGAGCCGTCCACGGCCGCGACCCGGTACTTGACGGTCTCGCCCCGGGTGAGCTTGTCGTCGGTGAGGCTCACCGTGTAGCCGAGGTCCCAGGACTTGGTGACGACGCCGTAGAAGTCGGTCCGCTCCACCCGGTACTTCACCGCGGCGTGCACACCCGACCAGCTCAGTTCGGCGCCCGTGTCGGTGGCGGAGGCGGTGAACCGGGCGGGCGCCTGCAGCACGGTGCTGGTGACCAGGGTGTCGGCGGTACCGGTCGACTCGTTGCCGGCCTTGTCGTAGGCGCGGATCTCGTAGTAGTAGAGGGCGCCGGTCGCGGGCGGGGTGTCGGTCAGGGACGTCGCCGTCGTCGTCCCCACCTTCGTCCAGCCGGTGCTGCCCCGCAGGCGCCGGTAGACCCGGTAGCCGGCGAGGTCCATCTCCCGGTTCTTCGTCCAGCCCAGCTTCGTCGTGTTGGCGTCGCTGTCGTAGGACACCAGGGGATCCAGCGGGGTGAGCGGCTTGACCTTGTCGACGGTGGCCGAAGTCCTCGGGGTGTACGTGAACTTGACCTTGGCGGCGCCGGTCCAGTTGACGTAGTCGACGCGGAGGGTGTGCCTGCCGGACGGGACGGTCACGTTGACGGTCTTGCTCACCGTCTTGGTGGTGTTCTTCCACAGGTCGACCTTGCGGCTGCCGTCGAGGTAGACCCGGATTCCGTCGAGGCCGGAGGCGGCGAGGGTGAAGGGGCCGCCGGAGCCGAAGTCGCGGGTCACGGTCCAGCGCACCCCGAAGTCGTCCTTCGGGAGGCCGGAGGCCGGAGCGCCGCTCCAGCTCTCGCTGACCGAGGAGTCGCAGTCGGTCTTCTTCGGGGTGCCCTTGAAGGTGGTGTTCGCGAACATCTGCCGCTTGAAGACGGGGGAGGCGCAGGTCGTCGCGGCCGAGGCGGTGGGGGCGGCGACGGTGGTGAGGACGCCGGCCGTGGTGGCGAGTACCACGGCCGTCGCCTGCAGGGTGGTCTTCATCGAGGGCTCAGGCTCCGTTCGGCAGGGACGCGCAGGCGTCCACGTTGCTGAAGGTCTCCGAGCCGTCGGGAGCGACGACCGAGAGCACGTAGAAGACGGTGGTGCCGTGGGGCACGGTGGGGTCGGTGTAGTGGGTGGCGGTAGGGGCCAGCGGCACGTCCGTCACCCGGACGTAGGTGCTCGTCGCGGGGTCCCAGCGGTACACGTTGATGCCGGCGGCCTCCGTGGCCACCGAGTCCGCACAGTCGATGTACATGCCGCCCTCGTCGCCGAGGGTGGTGTAGGTGGTCAGCGAGCAGTCCGCGGTGTCCTCGGGGACCACCGCCGGGGTGAGGTTCTGCTCGGTGACGGTGACCGCGGAGTAGGGCCCGCCCCATTTCGGGATGTCCCGACTGTCCTCGTACGAACCGGAGTTCCCGTAGATGTCGACCGGGACGACGATGTAGGTCTTCGTCTCGCCGTTCGCCACCTCGGGGCCGACGACGTACTCGGAGCTGCCGGCGGGGACGGACTCGAGGTACGAGGGCTCGTAGTGCTCCGGGTCCTCGTACACCTCGTAGTGGTCGATGTCCGCCGCCGTGCTGTCGTCCCAGTCCAGCTTGACGCCGTACTCCAGGGGCTCGGCCGTCAGGTGGGTCACGGGCGGCGGCGGGACCTCGTCGCCGGGCCGGGTGACGGTCATGTCGGCGGAGCCGGTGGACCAGCGGCCGGCGGTGTTCTGCCGGATCATCACGTAGTGGTACGCGGTGCCCTGGTCGCCGTCGTAGTCGACGCAGGAGCGGACCGTGTTGCCGGCCGCGTCGGTGCTCTTCTTGCGGCTGCGGCAGTCGGTGAGGTTGTCGTAGCTGAGTTCCACCGGGGTGGTCGTCGACCGGTAGACGTCGTAGTCGGCGGTGTCGCCGCCCGCCGCCTCGGTCCAGGTGAACACCGCGCCGTAGCTCGGCACGGTCGCCGTCACGTTCTGCGGCGGCAGGATGGTCCGGGTGCTGCGCACGACGTTGGAGGAGCGGGCGTTCTTCGCCGCGTCGAGGGCGCTGACCTTGTAGTCGTACGCGTGGCCGTAGGCCGCCGAGGTGTCCGTGTAGCCGGTGGCCGTGGTGTCGGCGAGCTTCGTGTACGCGGTGTCCGAGGCCTCCTTGCGGAAGACCCGATAGCTCACCGCGTCCACGGGGGCCGTCCAGGAGAGGTTGTTGGAGGCCTCCACGGCGGTGGCGGCGAGGACCGGGGCGGCGGGCGCGGTCATGTCCTGCGACACGACCAGCTGGTCCTCGGAGCCCGCCGACGAGTTGCCCGCCTTGTCGTAGGCGCGTACCTCGTAGTAATACGACTGCCCGGTCGGCGGCGTCTCGTCCGAGGCCTGGCGGGCGGCGGCCGCGGCCGAGGCCACCTCGGTCCAGCTGCCGGAGCCCTTCAGCCGCCGGTAGAGCCGGTAACCGGCGAGGTCCATCTCCTTGTTGGCCGCCCAGGTGACCAGGGTGTTCGTCCCCTCCCCGTCGGGCTGGTAGACGGCGGAGACCCCGGTCGGCGCGAGCGGCTTGACCTTGTCGACGGTGGCCGAAGTCCTCGGGGTGTACGTGAACTTGACCTTGGCGGCGCCGGTCCAGTTGACGTAGTCGACGCGGAGGGTGTGTTTGCCCTTGGGGACGGTGACGTTGACGGTCTTGGTGACCGTCTTGGTGGTGTTCTTCCACAGGTCGATCCGGCGGACGCCGTCCACGTAGACCCGGATTCCGTCGAGGCCGGAGGCGGCGAGGGTGAAGGGGCCGCCGGAGCCGAAGTCGCGGGTCACGGTCCAGCGCACCCCGAAGTCGTCCTTCGGGAGGCCGGAGGCCGGAGCGCCGCTCCAGCTCTCGCTGACCGAGGAGTCGCAGTCGGTCTTCTTCGGGGTGCCCTTGAACGTGGTGTTCGCGAACATCTGCCGCTTGAAGACCGGCGAGTTGCATGTCGTGGCCGCCGACGCGGTCACGACGGCGCCGCCGAGCAGGGTGCCGGCGGTGGCGAGCACGACGGCGACGGCCGCCGTGCCTCTGGCTGGAGTCATTCGATCCTCTGCTCGCATCGGAACGACAGGGACGGTCGTTCCCGATGTCGACTCGTGAGCAGACGCGTTGGTTGTACGGATCTTTGCCTTCTCCTGAACTGCCCTTGAGTGGAGGGTCCGTAAAGAGTGTTTGGAGGGGGTTCCGCTCCTCCTTCACAGATGCAGCGGAGCGTGGTGTTGCGCACTCGTTAAGTAGTTCCGCTTGACGCCGGGTGTGGCGTACGCGTTGTCTTTTCAGACATCTGGGTCGCAAAGCAGCCCCACGTCCGGAACGCACCTGAAGTGAGCCCCGTATGCGTCGTATAGCCATGTTTGTGGCCGCGTCCACGATGACCCTTTCGCTTGCCGGCTGCGGCGTGCTCAACGCGACAGGGTCGTCGACGTCCGCGGCCCCGACGAAGGGCAACGACATCACGGTGGGTGTGCTGATGCCGGACAAGATCAACACCCGGTACAGCAACTTCGACTACCCGATCATGAAGTCGAAGATCGCGGAGCTCACCAACAAGCAGGGCAAGGTCGACTACCAGAACGCCGCGTCGTCCGCCTCCACGCAGGCGACGCAGATGCAGAAGATGATCGACGACAAGGTCGACGTGATCATCCTGGACTCCGTCGACTCGCACGCCATCGCGGGCATGGTGAAGAAGGCCAAGGACGCGGGCATCCCGGTCATCGCCTACGACCGCCTCGCCGAGGGCCCCATCGACGCGTACGTCTCCTTCGACAACGAGCTGGTCGGTGAGGTCCAGGCCCGTACCCTCCTGGAGGGCCTCGGCAGCAACGTCGACACCTCCGACAAGGTCATCATGATCAACGGGTCGCCGACCGACCCCAACGCCAAGCAGTTCAAGACGGGCGCCATGTCCGAGCTGAACGGCAAGGTGACGACCGCGGGTCTCTCGTACGACACCAAGGACTGGAACCCGGACATCGCCGAGCAGGAAGTCACCAAGGCGGTCGACTCGATCGGCAAGGACAACGTCGCCGCCGTCTACTCCGCCAACGACGCGATGGCCGGCGGCGTCGTCAAGGCCCTCAAGGCGGCGGGCGTGACCAACATGCCGCCGATCACCGGGCAGGACGCGGACCTCGACGCCATCCAGCGGATCCTCAGTGGCGAGCAGTACATGACCGTCTACAAGCCGTACCCGGACGAGGCCGAGGCCGCCGCCGAGATGGCCGTCTACAAGGTGCAGGGCAAGGACATCCAGTTCGACGCGCTCACCCAGGACACCGTCGACAGCCCCACCAAGAAGGACATCCCGTCCCAGCTGGTGCAGGTCAGCGCCGTCACCAAGAGCAAGATCAAGGAAACCGTCGTCGCCGACGGCATCTACAAGATCTCGCAGATCTGCACCGCCGCGTACAAGACCGCCTGCGCGGAGGCGGGCCTCAAGTAAGCCCTGCCGAGCCCCGTTCCCTACGCAGGGAGCGGGGCTGCCGTGGGCGGGGTGTCACTTACCGGCGTTGGCAGGGTGCCTCCCCCACGCTCGGCTTCGCTCGCGCGGGGGGACCCCCATCGCCCACCCGTGCCGCCCTGCGGCACGCCTGCCCGCGGCTGTGTCTATGTAGCCGACGCGGCTGCAGCGCCCCTTTAGGGGCGCTGGGGGTACCCCCGGCCGAAGGCTGGGGGAGGAACTGCGCGACCAGCCCCCACGCACCCGCAGCCGACCGACTACGCGACCCTCGTGAACTCCACCGTCACCTCAGGAGCCCCTCCCGGCACCCCCCGGTAGATCCCCTTGTGCGGCGTGACGTCGTCGTAGTCCCGCCCCCGGCCCACCACCACGTGGTCCTCCCCGGCCCGCACCCGGTTCGTCGGGTCGTACCCGCACCAGTCGCCCGCCCAGTACTCGATCCAGGCGTGGCTCTGCCCGGCCACCGGCCGGTTCAGTTCCGCCTCCCGCTCCGGGTGCAGGTACCCGGAGACGTACCGGGCCGGCAGCCCCAGCCCCCGCAGCAGGGCGATCGTGAGGTGGGTGATGTCCTGGCAGACGCCCGCCCGCTGCTCCCACGCCTCCGCGGGGGAGGTGTTCACGCCGGTCGCCCCGGGGAGGTAGGCCACCCGGTCGGCGACCATCCCGGAGACGGCCACCGCGGCCTCGTGCGGTTCCAGCCCCGCCGCCGCGGCCCGCGCCTTCTTCACCAGCTTCTTCGGCACCGACGTACGCGAGGTCGCGCCCGCGAACTCCAGCAGCCGGGACCCGGCGGCCCGTTCGGCCAGCTCCGCCCACCCCGGCGCGGCCGGCAGCGGGCCCGGCGCCGCCGTCTCCACCAGACTGGACGCGGTGATCGTCAGGTCCTCGTGCGGCTCGAGCAGGTCGAAGCCGGTGACCTGGGTGCCCCAGTAGTCCCAGTACGACCAGACGGCGGTCGCCGGCTGCACCGTGACCCGCGCGTCCAGCGTGGTCTGCCCCGGCAGGGTCAGCGGGGTCATCCGGACCTCGTTGTGCGAGGAGGCCGCGGGCTGCGCGTACGAGACCCGGGTGGTGTGCCGGATGCGGAGGCGACGAGCCATCTCAGGCTCCTTCCTGGGCCCACTGAACGGGCCCCTGGTACGGGAAGAACCGCTCCGCCACCGCGTCGGCGGACGCCATGCAGGCCTGCTGGAGATCGCGCAGCAGGACGGGCAGCTGCTCCTCCAGGGAGGCGGTGTCCAGGTACTCGAGACGGGTACGGGCCCGGCCGATCGGGGAGCGGGCCGGGTCCTGGCGGGGCCGGCCGAGCGCGGCCAGGCACTCCTCGGCCGTGGTCAGCGCGTGCAGCGCCGAACGCGGGAAGTCCCGGTCCAGGAGCAGGAATTCGGCCACCCTCGGGGTGTCCCCGAACCCGCTGTGCACCCGCGCGTAGGCCTCGTCGGCGCCGCTCGCGCTGAGCAGCGTCGGCCAGTCCGGCGCGTGCGCCGCGTCCAGCACGCGCACCGAAAGGAGCCGTACGGTCATGTCCACCCGCTCCAGGCTCCGCCCGAGGACGACGAACCGCCAGCTGTCGTCCCGGCTCATGGTGGAGTCGGCCAGTCCGAAGAAGAGCGCGGCCCGGCTGCGGACCAGCTCCAGGTAGGCGTAGGGGCCGGTGCGGCGGGCCGCGCGGCGCCGGTCGCCGAGCGCGTGCCAGGTGGAGTTGAGGCACTCCCACATCTCCGAGGAGATGGCCTCGCGGGCGCTGCGCGCGTTCAGCCGGGCGGCGCCGAGCGCGCCCTCGATGGAGCAGGTGGAGCGGGCGTCGAAGGCGAGCTGGTCCAGGACCTGCTGCATGTCGACCCGTTCCGGGCCGGCGTCCACGCCGAGGATCGCGTACAGCGACCGGCAGGCGGCGTCCTCGTCGCGCCAGGGGTCCTCCAGCATCCGGTGCAGGTAGGCGTCGAGGATCCGGCCGGTGGTGTCGGCCCGTTCGACGTACCGTCCGGTCCAGGTCAGCGACTCCGCGATACGGGAGAGGATCACGTCGTTCATCGAGCCCCCCGGTCACACATCGGCTGGTACGGATTGCTTGCGGAAACCGGGCTGGTTCCAACCCGGCTGGTGCTGATCGCGTAGGACTCGACCGTTCGCTGAGCGGCCGAGCGGTGTGAGCAAGGAATCCCTCTCGTCCTGGAGAGGGAGGGTTCAATGCCGCTGGGCTCCTTCATTGCTGTGCCCCCTCATGGACGACGCTGGGGGTGCTGGCGGGGCCGAGCTGTCGCGGGGCGACGTCAGGCTGTGTCGGTGTCGGTGCCGCCATTCGTTCCGCCGGCCCCTCGGCGAGCACCCAGGTGTCCTTGGAGCCGCCGCCCTGGCTGGAGTTGACGATCAGGTTGCCCTCCTGGAGGGCGACCCGGGTGAGGCCGCCGGGCAGCACCCAGATGCCGTCGCCGTCGTTCACGGCGAACGGCCGCAGGTCAATGTGGCGCGGCGCCATCCGTTCACCCGCGAGGGTGGGGGAGGTGGAGAGGGCGACCGGGCGCTGCGCGATGAAGCCGCGCGGGTCGGCGGTGACCGCTTTGCGAGTGCGATCCAGAGTCTCCTTGTCGGCCTTCGGGCCGATCACGATGCCCTGCCCGCCGGCCCCGTCGACCGGCTTCACCACCAGTTGGTCCAGCTGGTCGAGGACGGCCTCCAACTGGCCCGGTTCGTCGGGTCGGTAGGACTCGACGTTGGGGAGCACCGGTTCCTCGCCGAGGTAGTAGCGGATCAGGTCCGGGACGTAGGTGTAGAGGAGTTTGTCGTCGGCGATGCCGTTGCCGACTGCGTTCGCGAGTGTGACGTTTCCGGCGACGGCGGCGCTCAGGATGCCGGGGCAGCCGATCACCGAGTCGGGGCGGAAGTGCAGCGGGTCGAGGAAGTCGTCGTCGAGGCGCCGGTACACGACGTGCACGGGCACCTCGCCGCGGGTCGTCCGCATCCACACCCGGTTGCTCCGGCACACCAGGTCGTGACCCTCCACCAGCTGCACGCCCATCAGCCGGGCGAGCAGGGCGTGCTCGAAGTAGGCCGCGTTGCTGGGCCCGGGGGTGAGGACGACGACCCGGGGATCGCTCGCCGCGCCGCCGGGCGCGGCGGCCCGGAGGGCGGCGAGCAGCCGCCCCGCGTACCCGTCCACCGGGAGCACGTGCTGCTCGGCGAAGAGCGAGGGGAAGACCCGGGTCATCGCGCGCCGGTTCTCGATGACGTACGACACCCCGCTCGGCACCCGCACGTTGTCCTCGAGGACCCGGAAGGCCCCGGCCTCGTCGCGGACCAGGTCGATTCCGGCCACATGGATGCGCACCCCGCCGGGCGGCTCCACCGCGTGCGCGGCCCGGTGGAAGTGCGGCGAGCCCAGCAGCAGCCGCCAGGGCACCACCCCGTCCTCGAAGGCCCGCGCGTGTCCGTAGGCGTCGGCCAGATAGGCCTCCAGCGCCCGGACCCGCTGGGCCACCCCTCTTCGTATGAGATCCCACTCCAGGGCGTCGAGGATCCTCGGCACCAGGTCCAGCGGCCAGGGCCGCTCCTCGCCCGCGAAGGCGTAGGTCACCCCCCGGTCGGTGAAGGCCCGTGCCATCTGGTCGGCCCGGAACCGCAGTTCACCGGGCTCGATCGGCTGGAGCGCCGCCAGAACCGGCTCATAGGCGGTCCTGACCTCACCCGGCCGCACAAACATCTCGTCCCACGCGTCGGCCAACGCGTACGCGTCAAATATGTCCGCCATGGAGGGACGTTAGAGCGGGCACGTAACGCGGCGATCACTGGCGGATTTCGGGGATTCGCCGGGACCGCCGCGCCACGCGCCCGCGAGCGACCCTCCCTGCAACGCACCTCCCCCGTGGGTGCGTTGCACGGGACCCCCGGCCCGATCGGAAGAGGATGGGCCGGGGCCCCGCCGGGTGTACGGCGACACCCGTGGGAAGCGGCTCCCACGATGCCCCGCACACCCCCCTGCCACCACCGTCATCTTGTTGCAACGAGGCTGGAGGAGGCGGTGCGATACCGGGTCGTATCCGGGTATTGCGGCGCCCTGCGTGAGGGGAGCCGTGTTGCGGACCCGGTCCGGACCGCTCATAGTTGCGCTGCGGAAGAGGCTGCAAACCGGGGGTGGAATGGTCGATGGCCGGGCACGGGACGGAGGAGCATCCACACGGTGCCGACCGGCTGTGCGCCGTCGGGGACCGCGTGTACTCCCGGGCCGTGCGCCGGGGCCGGGTGCCGCGCACGGACGCCGACACGGTGCCCTGCCTGCTTGAGCTGGCGCTGCTGCACCCCGACCCCGACGACATGGACTGGCTGGTGCCGACCGCCCCGCAGGAGGTCATGACCCGGCTGCTGCGCGGGGTGTACGACGAGGTGACGGACAGCCAGCGGCGGGTGGGGTCGGCGGTCGAGGCGTTCGAGTGGTACGCCGGGCTGGGACGGCAGTTGCAGGCCGTGTCGGCCTCCGCGGAGGGCACGGCGGCCATCCGGGTGCTCGACGGGCTGTCCAGGATCCAGGCGGCCATGGACGAGGCGACGGAGGCGTGCAGGCAGGAGGTGCTGACCGTGCAGCCGGGCGGTATCCGGCGCGAGTCGGAGCTGACCGAGGGGCTGCACCGGGCCGTCGCCCTGCGCGGGCGGGGCGTGCGGATGCGCGACCTGTACACGCACGTCGCCCGGCACGGCCAGGGCCTGCTCAACTACCTGGAGCTGATGGGCGACGCGGTCGAGGCCCGCACGCTCGACGAGGTCATCGACCGCCTCATCCTCTTCGACCGCACGGTGGCGTTCATCCCCGCGAACGCGGACCGCACGATGGCCCTGGAGCTGCGCCACCCCGCGCTGGTCGAATACTTCGTCACGGTCTTCGAACGCCTCTGGCGCCTCGCGATCCCGCTCACCGCCCCGCTCCCCGACACCGGCATCGAGGGCATCTCGCACCGGGAGCAGTCCATCGCGGCGCTGCTCGCGGAGGGCCACCAGGACGCGGTCATCGCCGAA
Organism: Streptomyces sp. NPDC001714; assembly: GCF_042892755.1. NCBI lineage: Bacteria > Bacillati > Actinomycetota > Actinomycetes > Kitasatosporales > Streptomycetaceae > Streptomyces > Streptomyces sp. NPDC001714. Next base: position 145,816 of record NZ_JBIAUL010000020.1, on the reverse strand, counting down.
CGGCTCGGCATCAGCGTGCGCACCTGCCGGGCGCACATCGCCCGCCTCTCCGAGACCCTCGGCGCGGCCAGCCGTACCCAGCTGGGCGTGCGCATAGCGCAGGTGGGCCTGGACCGGCCGCCGGGCGGGGCGAGCGCGGCCCCGGACGCGGTCAGCCTTCCTGATCAAGGATCCCCGAGCGTGCGATGAGGTAGCCGAGCTGGGCGCGGCTCTCGCTGCCGAGGGTGGCGGCCAGCTTGGCGATGTGGACGCGGGCGGTGCGGATGTTCATGCCGAGCCGCTCGGCGACGACGGCGTCGGTGTGACCCTCCACGAGGAGGGCGGCGATGGCCTGCTGGCGGGGGGTGATGCCGTTGACGGTGGGGCGCTGCTCAAGGGTCGGGTAGAGGGGGGTGGCCAGGCGCCAGAGGCGGTCGAAGGTGGTGCGGAAGTAGGTGATCAGCGCCGGGTGACGGGCCTCCAGGGCCAGCGAGCCGTCGGCTGCGGCGGGCAGGAAGGCGACGGCCCGGTCGACGACGATCAGCCGGTCCGGGGTCTCGTCGAGGCCGCGCACCTCGATGTCGCCCCGCAGCCGCTCGAAACCGCCGTACACGGCCGGGACATGGCGCAGGGTGTGCTGGTAGAGGGCGCGGATGCGGGCGCCGCGGTCGAGGATCGCCTGGTCGCGCTCGCGGGCGGCCGCGACGGCGGCGCGGGCACGGGGGCCGGTCAGCCCGGCGTGCGACTGGATGCAGAGCACCTCCTGGCCCGCCTCGGCCATGGCGTCGGTGATGGCCTGGTTGATGGGCTTGGTGCCGCGGTGCAGGCGGAGCGTGGGGGTCTCGGCGTCCGTGCCGGGGTCGCCGACCCGCAGCAGCGGTTCGAACTGCGCCAGCAGCCGTTCCTCCCGTCGCCGTTCGTCGGCGATCCGGGCGGCGGAGGAGCGCAGCAGCCGGTGCAGGGCTGCGGCGGGGGCCACCGGCTCCAGCCGGCCCAGGTCGTCGAGGGCCGGGTGCAGCAGACCGAAGTCGGTGAGGCAGGGCGCGCCGGCGGCCTCCCGGGCGGATATGTGCCCCTCCCGCAGGGCACGCTCGTAGAGTTCCGCGCCCGTGGCGCACAGGTCCTCGACGCCGTGCTCGGCATGAGGCTCGGGGGTCACGGCCTGTCGACCTCGTCGGGAGGTGTCTGATCCAGGATTCCGGACTGGGCGATCAGGTAGCCCAGCTGCGCGCGGCTGCCGCTGCCCAGGACCTGGGCCAGTTTGGCGATGTGGGCCCGGCAGGTCCGTACGTTCATACCCAGGCGGCGGGCGATGGCCTCGTCGACATGGCCTTCGACCAGCAGCTTGGCGATGGAGTGCTGGATGTCGGTGATGCCGTCGGGGGCGGTCTCGTAGGGGGCCCCGGCGTTCAGCGGCACCGCGCGGTTCCACATGAACTCGAACACCTTGATGAGGTAGCGGACCAGGCCGGGGTGGCGGATCTCCAGGGCGACCTGGCGGTCGTCGCGGGTGGGGATGAAGGCCACGGTCTCGTCGCAGATGATGAGCCGCTCGACGAGTTCGTCGATGGTGCGGTACTCGGCCTTGCCGCTGGCGAACTGGTCCACGTAGGCCAGCCGGTCGGGGCTGTAGCGGGCGGTGTGCTGGTACAGGGTGCGGATTCGGACCCCGCGCTCGATCAGCGGCTTGTCCCGTTCGAGGGCCTCGATGAGCCGCTGCTCGGGGCGGCGCCGGCCGCTCGGCTGCACGGTGAGCATCTCGGTCTGGCACTGCGCGATCGCCAGGTCGAGCGCGCCGTTGATCCGGTCGAGCCCCTCCAGGACGGAGATCGAGTGGGTGGGCACCGCTTCCTGGGCGCCGAGGGCCATGAACGGCTCGAAGAGGTCGGAGAGCGCGACGGAGGTCCGCCGGCGTTCGCTGATCTCGCGCTCCAGCGGGTGCAGACGCTGACCCAGGGCCACCGAGGGGGGTACCGGACGGAGCCAGTTCGGGTCGTCCGGATCCGGCTGGAGCAGGGCGAATTCCATCAGGCAAGGGGCGCTGTCGACCTCCGCCCGCGCGATGCGGCCCGTGCGCAGGGAGGCCGCATAAAGACGGCTGCCTTCCTCACACAGATCGGCCAACGCGTGGGGATGTGTCGTACTAGTCCCATTTGCCATCAATATCCACCCCCCAGGGTCCTGAACATGCAGGAACATGATGCACCGATCGTGTGGCCATGATGTGCCTGAATGAGCCATCGTCTTACTGGACGGGGGAATGAGGGGACCTTCAAGTGAGGACGAAGCCGACTATGCGTAACAGATTGCTTCGCTCGGTGCTTGTCGCCGCCATCTCCGCCGTTGTGGCCGTCGGGACGATGGTCGGTCTCTCCGGTGCGAGCGGTGACGGTGCGCACACGGGTGGTACTCGGATCTCCGAGGCCGCCTCGGTCGACACGAATCTGCCCGTTGGGCTGGACGACAGCACCTGGGACTGATGGAGAGATGACGACACCACCCGAGGACCGCTCCTTCCGCCGCGAGATGGCCACCGCCTACCGCTCCGGCTGGCACTTCATCGATCTGGTCACCGCCATCCCCCACAGCGGTGACTCGTTGATGGTGACCGTGTTCGGAGAGCCGGTGGTCGTCACGCGGGACGAGGAGGACGACGTCCGGGCCTACCGGTGCCTGCGGCGGCCTCGGGGGGCGCCGCAGCCCGTACGGTGCGCCGTCCGATACGGAATGATCTTCGTCAACCTCGACCAGCGTGACCACCAGCTGTCCGAGACGGCGGCCCCCACCGCCCCGCGAACCATCTCAGCCACCCCCCGCAGTGCCTGACGCGATTCCCCCGTCGTAAAAGATCGCTCAGGTGCTTCCCCCCGCAGCGGCGTCACCGTGACCTGAACACGGTGACGCCGCTGCAGTTTTAGGGGGACATTTCAGTTCATCGGACGGTTTCGGCCGCACCCCCATGGTGGCTGAAACCAGCCGCAGGAACGGGTCGGCCGCCCCGCCCCGTGGCCGCCCCTCATCCGCGCCCCAGCGCCCGCTCCACCGTGATCTCGATCACCACCCTCGACGGGTTCTCCCCGGGTGTCCTCCCGTACCGCTCGGCGTACCGGCGCTCCGCCTCCGCCACCCTCCCCGGCTCGGTCCGGACGGACGCCCGCCCCTCCAGCGTCGCCCACCGCCGCCCCGCCACCTGGCACACCGCCACCCGGGCCCCGTCCGGCCCCGCGGCCAGCACATGGGACACCTTCGCGCTCGTCCTGTTCGTGATCACCCGGGCAAGTCCCGCCTCCGGGTCGTAGGTCACCCCGACGGGCACCACGTGCGGGCTGCCGTCGGACCGCAGGGTGGTGAGGGTGCACAGGTGGCGTTCCAGCCAGAAGCGCAGGTACGCCTCGTCCGGTGCGGCGGGGTCCACGCGGTATGTACTCATGGCCCGGAAGGTAGTCCCGGGAAGGGCTCCCGCTCGCACCTTGAGTGGAATAGACTCAACTTTGTGTACGTTGGCTGAGTCAGCCGTACGACGCCGAGGAGGAGAACGCGAACGTGGACGCCGAGCTGACCAACAGGAGCCGGGACGCGATCAACGCGGCAAGCAACCGGGCCGTGACCGAGGGGCACGCGGACCTCACCCCTGCCCACCTGCTGCTGGCTCTGCTGGCCGGGCAGGACAACGAGAACATCACCGACCTGCTCGCCGCGGTCGACGCCGACCAGGCCGCCGTACGCCAGGGCGCCGAGCGCGTGCTGGCCGCGCTGCCCAGCGTGACCGGTTCCACGGTCGCGCCCCCGCAGCCCAACCGCGACCTGCTCGCGGTCATCGCCGACGCCGGCGAACGCGCCAAGGACCTCGGCGACGACTACCTCTCCACCGAGCACCTGCTCATCGGCATCGCCGCGAAGGGCGGCGCGGCCGGCGAGGTCCTCGACCGGCAGGGCGCCACCGCGAAGAAGCTGGCGGAGGCCTTCCAGAAGGCGCGTGGCGGGCGCCGGGTGACCACCGCCGACCCCGAGGGGCAGTACAAGGCGCTGGAGAAGTTCGGCACCGACTTCACGGCCGCCGCACGGGACGGCAAGCTCGACCCGGTCATCGGCCGCGACCAGGAGATCCGCCGGGTCGTGCAGGTGCTCTCCCGCCGTACGAAGAACAACCCCGTCCTCATCGGTGAGCCGGGCGTCGGCAAGACCGCCGTGGTGGAGGGGCTCGCCCAGCGGATCGTGAAGGGCGACGTCCCCGAGTCCCTCAAGGACAAGCGGCTCGTCTCGCTCGACCTCGGGGCCATGGTCGCCGGGGCCAAGTACCGCGGCGAGTTCGAGGAGCGGCTGAAGACCGTCCTCGCCGAGATCAAGGACTCCGACGGGCAGATCATCACCTTCATCGACGAGCTGCACACCGTCGTCGGCGCGGGCGCCGGCGGCGACTCGGCGATGGACGCGGGCAACATGCTGAAGCCGATGCTCGCCCGCGGCGAGCTGCGCATGGTCGGCGCCACCACCCTGGACGAGTACCGCGAACGCATCGAGAAGGACCCGGCGTTGGAGCGCCGCTTCCAGCAGGTACTGGTCGCCGAGCCGACGGTCGAGGACACGATCGCCATCCTCCGCGGCCTGAAGGGCCGTTACGAGGCCCACCACAAGGTCCAGATCGCGGACGCGGCGCTGGTCGCCTCCGCGACCCTCTCCGACCGCTACATCACCTCCCGCTTCCTCCCCGACAAGGCCATCGACCTGGTCGACGAGGCCGCCTCCCGCCTGCGGATGGAGATCGACTCGTCCCCGGTCGAGATCGACGAACTCCAGCGCTCCGTGGACCGGTTGAAGATGGAGGAGCTGGCGCTGGAGAAGGAGACCGACCCGGCCTCCCGGGAGCGCCTGGAGAAGCTGCGCCGCGACCTCGCCGACAAGGAGGAGGACCTGCGCGGCCTCAACGCCCGCTGGGAGCGCGAGAAGCAGTCCCTGAACCGGGTCGGCGAGCTGAAGGAGAAGCTCGACGCCCTGCGCGGCACCGCCGAACGCGCCCAGCGCGACGGTGACTTCGACACCGCCTCCAAGCTGCTGTACGGCGAGATCCCGCAGCTCGAGAAGGAGCTGGAGGCCGCGTCCGAGGCCGAGGAGGAGACCTCCCGGGACACCATGGTCAAGGACGAGGTCGGCTCCGACGACATCGCGGACGTGGTGGCCGCCTGGACCGGCATCCCGGCCGGCCGCCTGCTGGAGGGCGAGACCCAGAAGCTGCTCCGCATGGAGGACGAGCTGGGCCGCCGCCTGATCGGCCAGACCGAGGCCGTACGGGCCGTGTCCGACGCCGTCCGCCGCTCCCGCGCGGGCATCGCCGACCCGGACCGCCCCACCGGTTCCTTCCTCTTCCTCGGCCCGACCGGCGTCGGCAAGACCGAACTCGCGAAGGCCCTCGCCGACTTCCTCTTCGACGACGAGCGGGCGATGGTCCGCATCGACATGTCGGAGTACAGCGAGAAGCACAGCGTGGCCCGGCTGGTCGGCGCCCCGCCCGGGTACGTGGGTTACGAGGAGGGCGGCCAGCTGACGGAGGCGGTCCGCCGCAGGCCCTACACCGTTGTGTTGCTGGACGAGGTGGAGAAGGCCCACCCCGAGGTCTTCGACATCCTGCTCCAGGTGCTGGACGACGGCCGCCTCACCGACGGCCAGGGCCGCACGGTCGACTTCCGCAACACCATCCTGGTGCTGACGTCGAACCTGGGCAGCCAGTACCTGGTCGACCCGGTCCTCGGCGAGGAGGAGAAGAAGCGGCAGGTCCTGGAGACGGTCCGGCAGTCCTTCAAGCCGGAGTTCCTGAACCGCCTGGACGACCTGGTGGTCTTCTCCGCCCTGGCCAAGGACGAACTGGCCCGGATCGCCCGGCTCCAGATCGACCGGCTGGCCAAGCGCCTCGCCGACCGCCGGCTCGCCCTGGAGATCACCCCGGAGGCGCTGGCCTGGCTCGCCGAGGAGGGCAACGACCCGGCCTACGGCGCCCGCCCGCTGCGCCGCCTGGTCCAGACCGCCATCGGTGACCGCCTCGCCAGGGAGATCCTCTCCGGCGAGGTCAAGGACGGCGACACGGTCCGCGTGGACGCCTTCGGAGAGGGGCTGATCGTGGGGCCGGCGACGGCGGAGGAGGCCGTGGAAAACGCCGGTCAGGAGACCGGAAAAACGCTCTGAGCGGAATTCCGCCAACGCGAGATGAACCCGCCGGGGCGGGGGTTGCCACCCCCCTCCCCGGATGGGGGAGGATGGCGGGATCCGCATGAAGGGAAAAACACGGTGACCATCGACCCGTCCTCGATTCCGAACTTCGGGGGCCAGCCCGAGCCGCAGCCCCAAGGACCGGCGGGCCCCGTCGTCCCGGATCAGGATCTTGTGAAGCAGCTCCTCGACCAGATGGAGCTCAAGTACGTCGTCGACGACGAGGGCGACCTCGCGGCGCCGTGGGAGCAGTTCCGTACGTACTTCATGTTCCGCGGCGAGGACGAGCAGGCCGTCTTCTCGGTGCGGACGTTCTACGACCGCCCCCACAAGATCGACGAGAAGCCGCAGCTGCTCGAGTCCATCGACGACTGGAACCGGCGGACCCTGTGGCCCAAGGTCTACACCCACACCCACGACGACGGCACCGTCCGTCTCATCGGTGAGGCCCAGATGCTGATCGGCACGGGTGTCGACATCAACCACTTCGTGTCGTCCACGGTCAGCTGGGTGCGGGCCGCGATCGAGTTCGACAAATGGCTCGTCGAGCAGCTCGGCCTGGAGGAGGCCGTCAACGAGGCCGAGGAGCCGGAAGACGGCGACGAGTAAGCAGCAGACCTACAGCGGCGTCTGCGCGTACACGACGAGGTACGTGCCGTAGCCGAACGAGAGCCCGGCCAGGGCCGCGACCACCACCGTCGCGTGCCAGGGCCGGGCTCTCGCCGTGCGGACCAGCGCCCGGGCCAGCGGGAGCAGCAGCGGGAAGGCCGGGAGCAGGAAGCGCGGCTTCGACTCGAAGAAGCCCGAGCCGCCGAGTGCGATCAGCAGGAGTACGGCGGTGTAGGCGAGCAGCGGGAGCGGGGCGCGGTCGAGGGCCAGGAGGGCGAACAGGACGGCCGCCGCCGCCACGATCACCAGGGCCATCGGGAAGACGAACCGGTCGCCGCGCAGCAGCAGCGTACGGACGAACGCCAGCGAGCCCCGGCCGAAGTCGAAGCGCGAGCCCCACAGCCGCTGTACGCCGAAGTAGCCGCCCAGCGCATCGCCGGTGCGGCCGCCGACCCAGAGGACGTACGCGGTCCAGCCCAGCGGGGCGAGCGCCGCGCCCGTCCACAGCCTGTGGGTAACCCGGCCGCGGGCGCGGTGCAGCTCACGGCCGGCGGCGAGCAGTACGGCCGCGGCGACCGCGAAGCCGTTCGGGCGGGACAGGCCGGCCAGGGCGGCCAGGGTGCCCGCCCACAGCCAGTTCCCCGCCAGGACCGCGTACAGCGACCAGGCGGCGAAGGCGGTCAGGACCGGTTCCGTGTACGCCATGGACAGCACCACGGAGTGCGGAAGCAGCCCCCAGAGGAGCACCAGGGCGGTGCCCACCGCACGGCCGTGCAGCAGGGCGCCCACCGCGTAGATCCCGGCCGCGGCGACGGCGGCGGCCGTCCACGACACCAGCAGCCCCGCGCCGGCCCCGCTGAGCGGGGTCACCGCCGTCAGGATCCGGATCAGCGCCGGGTAGAGCGGGAAGAACGCCAGGTCGCTGTGGACGATGCCGGGGCCGAAGTACAGGGTGCGGCCGTAGCCGTGCGCCGCGATCCCCAGGTACCAGGCCGCGTCCCACGACCTCCCGAGCAGCGTCAGCGGATGCCGGCCGCCCGCCCAGGCGGCCAGCGCCAGCACGGCCATGCCGGTCAGCCGGGCCGCCGCGAACAGCCCCACGGCGACCCCGCCGGCGGTCACGAGGGACAGCCGGGTGCCGGGCTGCTGTGCGACGGGCGGGGCGAGGGCGGTGGTACTGGCGTGGCTCACATTCGCACAGTGCCGGGGGATCGGGGCGCGTGCGAGAAATGTGCGCCCGATGGGGGAAGCGCAGCGCCCCGTAAGGGGCACGGGGCTGTGCCGACATGCGGCTCCGCCGCGTGGGCGCGACCAGCCCCAGGCACCCCCAGGCGAGGACGGTCTCAGCTCAGCTGCCGCAACCGCTCCGCGGCCTCCTTCAGAACCTCCGCCCGCTTGCAGAACGCGAACCGCACGAACGGCGCCCCTGCCTCCCGGTGGTCGTAGAAGACCGCGTTCGGGATGGCGACGACCCCCGCCCGCTCCGGCAGGGAACGGCAGAAGGCGAACCCGTCGGTCTCGCCGAGCGGGCGGATGTCGGTGGTGATGAAGTACGTGCCGGCGGTGTCGTAGACCTCGAAGCCCGCCTCCGTCAGGCCCGCCGCCAGGATGTCCCGCTTGGTCTGCATGTCCTGGCGGAACGCCTCGAAGTACGCGTCCGGGAGGGCGAGGGCCTCCGCGACCGCGTACTGGAAGGGCCCCGAGGCGACGTACGTCAGGAACTGCTTCGCCGAGCGCACCGCCGCGACCAGCTCCGGCGTCGACGTCACCCAGCCGACCTTCCAGCCGGTGAAGGAGAAGGTCTTGCCGGCCGAGCCGATGGTGACCGTGCGCCCGCGCATGCCGGGGAGGGTCGCGAGGGGCACGTGCTCCGCCTCGTCGTAGACGAGGTGCTCGTACACCTCGTCGGTCACCACCAGCAGGTCCCGCTCCACCGCCAGCTCCGCGATCGCGGTCAGCTCGGCGCGGGTGAGGACCGTGCCGGTCGGGTTGTGCGGGGTGTTGACCAGGAGGAGGCGGGTGCGCGGGGTGACCGCCGCGCGCAGCTCGTCGAGGTCGAGGCGGAAGGCGCCGGCGTCGGGGCGGAGGGTGACCGGGACCCGGGTGCCGCCCGCCATCGCGATGCTGGCCGCGTAGGAGTCGTAGTACGGCTCCAGGGCGACGACCTCGTCGCCGGGCTCCAGGAGAGCGAGGAGGGCGGCCGCGATGGCCTCGGTGGCGCCGGCGGTGACCAGGACCTCGGCGTCCGGGTCGTACGACAGCCCGTACCGGCGCTGCTGGTGCGCGGCGATCGCGGTACGCAGCTCGGGGACGCCCGGCCCCGGCGGGTACTGGTTGCCGCGCCCCTCGCGCAGCGCGCGCACGGCGGCCTCCCTGACCTCCTCGGGACCGTCGGTGTCCGGGAAGCCCTGCCCCAGGTTGATGGAGCCGGTGCGCAGGGCGAGGGCGGACATCTCGGCGAAGATCGTGGTGCCGAACTCGGCCAGCCGACGGTTCAGGAGCGGGCGTTCGCTGGAGGTCATGCGGGTCATCCTGCGCCCAAGCTCTGGAGTTCCTCAACTCTGCTTTGGCTGGTGAGACGGCCGGGCATCCCCCTGGCACGCCGCGCTCTCGCGGCGGCCGGGGCGCCCACGGGGGGTCGCCTTCGGGGGAACGGAAAGAAGGTGACGCCATGGGCACCGTCTTCATCGTGGTGGTGGCCGCGATCATCTGCTTCGCGATCGTCGCGTCGGTGGTCCGCCGGGCAGGGTCCTCTTCGTCCTACGACAGCTCCGGCAGCTGGTGGGCCGGGGACTCGGGATCGTCGTCCTCGCACGGCGGCGGTCATCACGGCGGCGGCCACTCCTGCGGCGGCGGGCACTCCTCGTGCGGTGGCGGCTCGTCCTGCGGGGGCGGCTCGTCGTGCGGCGGGGGCGGCTGCGGCGGGGGCAGCTGAGCCGCCCGCGGGCGACGGGGGACCGGGGCGTCCGGACGGAGAGCGGGGGAGCTCTCGCCGGGCGCCCCGGCGCGCGCCGGGAGGGCCGGGGCGCACAACTTGGTTGAACAGTTGAGCTGTGGAGCCCTCTGAGGGATGGAAACCCCACGAAGTTGGGTAAAAACGCTGTGGCAGCGCCACAGTTCATGATTCCCTCTAAATCACCAAAGCAGCACCTCGGACGTCCTGACGACACCCTCCCCCGGCTGGGCCGGCCGGGCCGATCTCCCGGTGTCGACCGAGGTGCGCCGGACCACACTCCTCCCCTTTTGCGTGTTAGCGGAGCCGATCCATGCTCACGACCCTGAACACCACCTACACCGATACGCGCGCGGCCGACCTCGCCTGGGCCCTGGGACGCGAGCCGCTGCCCGCCCTGGCCACCCTCGACCTGGAACTGACCGGGGCGAAGCTGCAGTTGAGACTGCTCGGCGCGTCCCACCAGGTGCTCCTGGAGGAGGAGCGGGGCGGCTGTTCGGAGACGGTGGCGTGCATCCCGGGGTCCAGCACCCCCCTGCCGCTCGGGGTCGCCAAGCGCAACGGCGACTGGGAGTACGAGTTCGCGGCCCGCGTCGAGGTGCTGTCACCGGGCTCCTTCGCCGGCCGCGCCCAGGAGTTGCTGGCCCTCGTCTCCGAGCATCCGCACGGCCTCGCCGGGGTCTTCCCGGGCAGCCCGCACGCGTTCACGGCGATGCTGGCCCAGCGGCACGAGGGCCAGGTGCACTGGCGGACCTGGCACGCGTACCCGCAGGACGGCCAGCTGGTGGCGACCCGGACCCGGGTCGGCGTACGGGGTGCGGTGTCCCGCCCCCTGGCGGGATGACATAAACCAACGAGGCGTCAAAAGGCCCCGAGTTCCACACGTGTGGGTGACGAAGCGTACCGAGCGAGTGACGTAACGTCGCAGAGTGATCGATCCGCACGCACCCGCCCCGCCCGGCACACCGCCGCCCTGGGGCGCCCCCGCGCCGCTGCCCGTGCGGCCGGGGACGGGCCGCTTCCTGGTCCTGGCATGCGTGTTCGTCTGCGCGGCCTGCGGACTGGTGTACGAACTCGAACTCGTCGCCCTCGCCTCGTACCTGATCGGCGACTCGGTCACCCAGGCCTCCGTCGTGCTGTCCGTGATGGTCTTCGCGATGGGCGTCGGCTCCCTGGCCGCGAAGCGGCTGCGCTGGCGCGCGGCGGCCGGGTTCGCCGCGGTGGAGGCCGCGCTGGCGCTGGTCGGCGGCTGCAGCGCCATGGCGTTGTACGCCGTCTTCGCCTGGACCGGCGGCTGGGGCGGACTGTGGGCCACAGGCCCGCGCTGCCTCCTGGTCGCCTTCTCCCTCGCCATCGGCCTGCTCATCGGCGCCGAGGTGCCGCTGCTGATGGAACTCATCCAGCGCATCCGCCGCCAGGACGCGGGCGGTGCGGTGGCCGACCTGTTCGCGGCCGACTACGTGGGCGCGCTGGTCGGCGGCCTCGCCTTCCCGTTCCTCCTGCTGCCCTTCCTCGGCCAGCTGACGGGCACCCTGCTCACCGGCACCGTCAACCTCGTCGCGGGGGGCGCCCTGGTCCTCGGCCTGTTCCGCCGCGACCTGTCCCGCCGCGCCCGCTGCACGATCCTCGTCGCCAACCTGACGGTCCTCGGCCTCCTCGCCTCCGCGGCCGCCCTCGTCGGCGACTTCGAACGGGCCGCACGGCACGCCGTCTACGGCGCGGACGTCCGGGTCGCCCTCCAGACAGACGTCCAGGAGATCGTCCTCACCGGCGGCACCCACGGCCGCCCCCTCGACCTCTTCCTGGACGGCCGGCTGCGGGTCGGCGGCCACGACGAACGCCGGTACCACGAGGCCCTCGTCCACCCCGCGATGACCGGCCCGCACGCGCGCGTGCTGATCCTCGGCGGCGGCGACGGAATGGCCGCCCGCGAGGTGCTGCGGCACACCGGCGTCGACCGCGTCGACATCGTCGAACTCGACGCGGGCCTGGTCCGCCTCGCCCGCCACGACCCCGCCCTGTCCGCGCTCAACGGCCACGCCTACGACGACCCGCACGTCCGTGTGTTCACCGCCGACGCCTTCCACTGGCTGCGCGAGGCACCCCGCTCCGGTTACTCCGGTTACTCCGGTTACGACGTCGTCATCGCCGACCTGCCCGACCCCGGCATCACCGCCAGCACCAAGCTGTACTCCCAGGAGTTCTACGGTCTCGTCCGCCGCGCCCTCGCCCCCGGCGGCCGTCTGGTCGTGCACGCCGGACCGGTCCAGGCCCGCCCCCGCGCCTTCTGGACCGTCGCCGCGACACTACGGGCGGCAGGCCTCGCCACCACCCCCTACCGGGTCCCCGGCCAGGACGCCGGCTTCACCCCCGGGCCCGACCGCTCGGCGGGCGAGTCCAGGGCCCCGCACGACTGGGGCTTCATCCTCGCGACGGCGGGCTCCCGGAGACCGCCCCTGCGGCTCCCGGCCGACGGCCCGCGGCTGCGGACGCTCACGGAGGCCGCACTGGAGAGGGACGCACTGCAGACGCCGGTGGCCGGGCTGCCGCCGTCCACGCTGGTGCACCCGCGGTACTGAGAAGGCCCGGCCGTCAAGGAGGCTCGCAGCCTGCCGTGCGTCGGGGAGGGTGTGCCGGACCGACTCGTGGGTAGGCTCAGTCGGCATGGAGCACCAGGTGTACGTCCCGGCCCCGGCCTCGCGGCTCAGGGAGGCGCTGGCCGACCCCGCGCGGGTCGCCCGGGCGGTCCCCGGCCTCCAGCAGGACGCGGGCGCCGACCCCGGCACCGGCCGGCTCAAGGTCCGGATCGGCAGCCACTCCATCACCTACCGGGGCTCCCTGCGCGTCAGCGCCCACGACGACGGCTCCTACGCGGTCGACGGTGACGCCACCGAGGCCCGCGGCACCGGCACGGTGAAGCTGGCGCTCACGTTCCGCCTCGCGGACACGGGCGAGGGGTGCACGGTCACGGTGACCGGTACGGCCTCCGCCGACGGGCGGGTCGCGGAGCTGCCTGCGGCGGCGGTGGAGGCGGCGGGGACGCGGCTGCTGGGCCGTTTCGCGGAGGGGCTGGGGGAGGAGACGGAGCCGACGGCGCCCGACGCACCGGCCTCGATCTTCGAGACGGAGGTCCCGCCGCCGTCCCTGGCACCGGAGCCGGAACCGGCGGAGGTGCCGGTGGTGGAGCCGCTTCCCGAGATCTTCGCCGAGGCGGCGCACGCGCGGCGGACGATGATCGGCCGCAGTGCGGAGGAGGTGGACCACGCGCCGCCGAGGGGGCGGTACGCGCCGGTCCCGGCGCCGCAGACGGTGGTGGGGAGTTCGGCCCTGCGGTGGGCCGCGCCGGCGGCGGCGCTGGCGCTCGCGTCGGCGATCGTGGTGACGAGGGCGCTGCGGCGCCGGCGGTGACGCTGTGCGGGTGCGCTGGGGCCGGGGCGGGGACGCTTACCGGCGCTGGCAGGGTGCCCGCGCCCACCCGTGCCGCCCCGGCGGCACGACTGCCCGCGGCTATGCAGGACACGGCTGGGAAGCGCCCCTTTAGGGGCGCTGGGGGTACCCCCGGCCGAAGGCTGGGGGAGGAACTGCGCGACCAGCCCCCACCCACCCGCACCCGAATCACAAGGGCTCCCCCCACTACTCTCATCCCGTGAGTAACGAAGACATCACGCTGACCGCAGGCGACGCCACCCTGCACCTGCACCCCGGCAACGGCGGCCGGATCGCCGGACTCGAGGTCGGCGGCCTCGAACTGCTCCGGCAAGGTGACCGTTTCGGCTGCTTCCCGATGGTTCCCTGGTGCGGCCGGATCCGGGACGGCCGCTTCCTGGACGGGGCCACCGTCGTCCAGATGCCCCTCAACTCCCCGCCGCACGCCATCCACGGCACCGCACGCGACGGCGCCTGGCGCACCGCGCGGGTCTCGGCGAGCGAGGCCGTGATCACGCGCGAAATCGGCGATCCCTGGCCGCACCCGGCCCGCGTCACCCACGTCGTGCAACTCGCCGAGGACTCGCTGACGCTGACGATGTCCGTGGAGACGTACGACGACTCCTTCCCGGCGCAGATCGGCTGGCACCCCTGGTTCAACCGGAACCTCGGCGGCCAGGGCGCCCAGGACGTCCGGGTGGACTTCACCCCGGCCTGGCAGGAGGAGCGCGGCGCGGACCACCTGCCCACCGGCAACCGCATCGACCCGAAGCCCGGCCCCTGGGACGACTGTTTCGGCATGCCCGACGGTGTCGACGTCACCCTGACCTGGCCGGGGCAGCTGGAACTGCAGGTCGCCAGCCGCGAGCAGTGGGTCGTGGTCTACGACGAGCAGGCGGAGGCCGTGTGCGTGGAGCCGCAGACCGGACCGCCGAACGGGCTGAACACACTCCCGAGGCTCGTCACCCCGCTGGAGCCGCTGGAAGCCGCGACCACCTGGACGTGGACGCGCCTCTAAGCTGGTCGGCATGACGGACGTACACGCTGAGCTGCTGCAACAGATCAAGGACAAGGCCGTGGTGCACGGCAGGGTGACCCTGTCGTCGGGCAAGGAAGCCGACTACTACATCGACCTTCGCCGGATCACGCTGGACGGCCAGGCCGCTCCGCTGGTCGGTCAGGTCATGCTCGACCTGACCGCCGAGCTGGACTTCGAGGCCGTCGGCGGCCTCACCCTGGGGGCCGACCCGGTGGCCACCGCGATGCTGCACGCCTCCCACGCGCGCGGAAGGACGCTGGACGCCTTCGTGGTGCGCAAGGCGGGCAAGGCGCACGGCCTCCAGCGCCGTATCGAGGGCGCGGAGGTCAAGGGCCGCCGCGTCCTCGCCGTCGAGGACACCTCCACCACCGGCGGCTCCGTGCTGACCGCGGTGGAGGCGCTGCGCGAGGCCGGCGCCGAGGTCGTCGCCGTGGCGACGATCGTGGACCGGGCGACGGGCGCGGCCGAGGCGATCGCGGAGCAGGCCGGTGTGCCGTATCTGTTCGCCTTCTCGAAGGATGAACTGGGTCTGGACTGACACCCCGGTCGACGAGTGGGATTGACCCGGATTCGACCGCTGCCAGGAGCATCGGTTCATGTCTGGAAAGATGGGGACGACGATGACGTCGCCCCCAAGGTCTAGGTCAGGGCCGTAAGAAAACAGCAGCACGCCGACCCGCACACTCAAGGAGCGGACAGATGCCCATCGCAACCCCCGAGGTCTACAACGAGATGCTCGACCGGGCGAAGGCAGGCAAGTTCGCCTACCCGGCCATCAACGTCACCTCGACCCAGACCCTGCACGCGGCGCTGCGCGGCTTCGCGGAGGCGGAGAGCGACGGCATCGTCCAGATCTCCACGGGTGGAGCCGAGTTCCTGGGCGGCCAGTACAAGAAGGACATGGTCACCGGCTCGGTGGCGCTCGCCGAGTTCGCGCACATCGTGGCCGAGAAGTACCCGGTGAACATCGCGCTGCACACGGACCACTGCCCGAAGGACAAGCTCGACGGGTACGTACGCCCGCTGCTCGCGATCTCCGAGGAGCGCGTGAAGAACGGCCGCAACCCGCTCTTCCAGTCGCACATGTGGGACGGCTCGGCCGAGACCCTCGCCGACAACCTGGCCATCGCGCAGGAGCTCCTGGAGCAGGCCCGCCGCGCCAACATCATCCTCGAGGTCGAGATCACCCCGACCGGCGGCGAGGAGGACGGCGTCTCCCACGAGATCAACGACTCGCTCTACACGACGGTCGAGGACGCGATCCGCACCGCCGAGGCGCTGGGCCTCGGTGAGAAGGGCCGCTACCTGCTCGCCGCCTCCTTCGGCAACGTGCACGGCGTGTACAAGCCGGGCAACGTCGTGCTCCGCCCCGACCTGCTGAAGGAGCTGAGCGACGGCGTGGCCGCCAAGTTCGGCAAGCAGTCCCCGTTCGACTTCGTCTTCCACGGCGGCTCCGGCTCCACCGAGCAGGAGATCCTCACCGCGCTGGAGAACGGCGTCGTGAAGATGAACCTCGACACGGACACCCAGTACGCCTTCACCCGTCCGGTCGCCGACCACATGTTCAAGAACTACGACGGCGTCCTGAAGGTCGACGGCGAGGTCGGCTCCAAGAAGACCTACGACCCGCGCACCTGGGGCAAGCTGGCCGAGGCGTCCATGGCCGCGCGTGTCGTCGAGGCCACGCAGAACCTGCGCTCGGCGGGCAACAAGATCAAGTAAGTCGCATCACGGTCCGGACCCGGCGGCTGTCTGCATCTGTCGACAGCGCCGGGTCCGCTGTATACCTGGACCCATGCCCGACGTCCGGCTGGCCTCCTCACAGGGCAAGTGGATCCTGCTCACCACCGTCCTCGGCTCCAGCATGGCGATGCTGGACTCGACGGTCGTCAATGTCGCCCTGCCCCGCATCGGGGAGGACCTGGACGCGAGCCTGTCCGCGCTCCAGTGGACGATCAACGCGTACATGCTGACGCTGGCCGGCCTGATCCTGCTCGGCGGCTCGCTCGGCGACCAGTACGGTCGCCGGAAGATCTTCGTGCTCGGGGTCGTCTGGTTCGCGGCCGCCTCCCTGATGTGCGGCCTGGCCCCGACGGACGCCGTTCTGATCGGCGCCCGGGCACTCCAGGGCATCGGCGGCGCCCTCCTCACACCGGGCTCCCTGGCCCTCATCCAGGCCTCCTTCCATCCCGACGACCGGGCCAAAGCGGTCGGCCTGTGGTCCGGCTTCGGCGGCATCGGCGCGGCCGTCGGACCGTTCCTGGGCGGCTGGCTGGTGGACGGCCCGGGCTGGCGCTGGGTCTTCCTCCTCAACGTCCCGCTGGCGCTGCTCTGCGTCCCCGTCGCCCTGCGGCACGTCCCCGAGTCCGCCGACGGCCGGGCCCACGGCCGCTTCGACGTGCTCGGCGCGGTGCTGGGCGCGCTCGCGCTGGGCCTCGTGACCTTCGCGCTGATCGAGGCCGGCACCACCTCGCTGCTCGCCGTCGCGGGCGTCGCGGCCGGCGTGGCCTTCGTGTACGTCGAGAAGCGCCGCCAGGACCCGATGCTCCCGCTGGACATCTTCGGCTCCCGCCAGTTCACGGCACTCAACATCGTCACCCTGTGCGTGTACGGGGCGTTCGGCGGCTACTTCTTCCTCACCGCGCTCCAACTCCAGGTGGTGGCGGGCTACTCGGCCCTGGCCGCCGGCACGGCCCTGCTGCCGACCACGGCCCTGATGCTGCTCTTCTCGGCCCGCTCGGGCGCCCTGGCCGACCGCATCGGCCCGCGCATCCCCCTCACGGTGGGCCCCCTGCTGTGCGCCACCGCGATGCTCCTGATGCTGCGCGTCGGCGAACACGCGAACTACCTGACCGACGTCCTCCCGGCGGTCCTGGTCCAGGGCGTCGGCATGGTCACCCTGGTGGCCCCGCTCACCGCCTCCGTCCTCGCCTCCGTGGGCACGGCCCGGGCGGGCATCGCCAGCGGCATCAACAACGCGGCCGCCCGCGCCGCCAGCCTGATCGCGGTGGCGGCGCTGCCGCTGCTCGCCGGGATGGGCCCGGAGGCCTACCGGTCGCCCTCGGCGTTCGACGCGGCGTTCGACCGGGCCATGCCCATCTGCGCCGGCGTCCTGGTGGTCGGCGCGGCCGTGGCCTTCGCCCTGGTCCGCAGGCCGGCCCCGGGCTGCGTGCGCCCGGAGTGCCGCACCCACGGGAACGTGACGTCGCCGCCGATCGAGGCGAAGGGCAGCTGAGCGCTCCGCTGGAAGTGCCGCGACATGCCGTCTTCCGACTGCAGAGCCGTTGTGGCTGGTCGCGCGGTTCCTCCCCCCAGCCTTCGGCCGGGGGGACCTGCAGCGCCCCTTCGGGGCGCTGCAGAACCGCAGCGGATTTCGCCGGACCCGCTCAGGGGCCGGAGGCTACTGCCGGCGGCGGAGCAGGGTGGTCCGCAGGTCGTGCTCGGTGATCTGGTCGGCGGGGCGGTGGAGTCTCCAGCGGTGAGCCTCGCCGCCGTCCATGGGCAGTACCTCGACGACGGTCTGCAGCGGTGGGCGGCCGCGTGCGGCACAGCCGAGTTGGCGGATCACGACGGCGGTGTCGTCGTCCAGGCCGAGCAGGACGCGCACGGTGTCCCTCAGTTCGCGCAGGTGCGGGCTCGGCCAGGCGCTTCCTGGGCGTGGTTGCAGGCGCACGGCAGATGTCTCGTGCCGTGCGGCCGCGGTCACGGCCGTCTGCCAGGCCGCGAGGAACAGCAGCGTGCCGGTTTCGGCGAGGAGGCTGAGGCCGGCCTGTGGAGCGGGCTGCAGACCGCGCTCGGTGAACCCGAACACGCCGACCGTGCGCGAGGCGGCGAAGCCGCCGAGGGCGCCGAGCGCGACGCCGGCCGCGGCGGCCCTCAGCGGCAGGGGCGGCGTCCCCGCCGCCAGCAGGGCGGCGAGGGCGAAGGAAGCACTGGCCTGGAGCAGGAACAGAGGGCCGATGACGTGGACGGAGCGGTACCCGTCGACGTACAGCTGAGCGTGGACGTATCCGCCGGCGGCGAGGGTCGCGGCGGTCGCCCATCGCAGGGCGGGGGCGAGGAGTCGTCGGCCGTTCATGCCAGCCTCTGATCCTTGACGGCCAGTTCGCGGTCGCCCTGGCGGTAGCCGACGCTGCGGATGCCGAGTGCGTCCTTGAGCTGCCGGGCGGGCACGACCTGCGGGGTGGGGGCGGGGGCGCGGCCCGGTTTCGGCAGGGGGTAGGCGGTGGTGGTGGCGGAGTGGAAGGTGATGTTGCCCTCGGTCTTGGTGAACAGCTGGTGGACGTGCCCGTTGAGGCAGGTGACGGAGGAGAAGCGGCGCAGCAGGGCGATGACCTTGAGGGCGTCGTCGGTGCTCCAGCCCCACTTCGGGTACATGGCGAACAGCGGGATGTGGCTGAAGACCACGACGGGCGTGTCCGAGGACAGGCCGGCGAGGTCCTTGCGGACGAAGTCGATCTGGGCGCTGCCGAGGTGGCCGAGCTTCTCCAGGCTCAGGGTGTTGACCAGGGCGATGAAGTGCACGCCGTGGGTGTCGAAGCTGTACCAGCCGTCGCCGAGCGTGCCAGCGCCGAAGGCGCGCCGGTAGGCGCGGCCCGCGTCGCCGATGGAGTCGTGCTCGCCCGGCACGGTGAACACCCGGTCGGTCTTCAGCCCGGACATCATCTGCTTGACCTGGTCGAACTGCCCGGCCGTGGACAGGTGGGTCAGGTCGCCGCTGTGCATGACGAAGTCGGGCCTGAAGCCGAGTGAGTTGACCTGGTTCACCGCTTCGGTGAAGGAGCCGGCCACGTCCGTGTTCGCCGGACCCTGGAACCCGATGTGGCTGTCGGAGACCTGCACGAACCGCAACGTGCCGCTTCCCGCCGCGGCGGCACCGGCGGCACCGGTGGCGGCCTCGGCGGTGGAGCCCCGGGAGCCGGCGATCTGGCTGATCACCTCTCCGCCGGCCACGGTCAGCACCACCGCGCCGCCGAACCACCCGGCGTGCCGCATGAGCTGGCGACGCGTCATGCCGTGTTCCGCGGCGGGCTCACCGGGTTCGTCGTAGATGTCGTAGGCGGTCATCGGGTCACCTCCACGGTGGCGGTCATGAACGGATGGATGGTGCAGAGGTAGGAGTAGGTGCCGGGCTCGGTGAACGTGTGGCTGTAGGTGCCGTGGGTGGCCAGGGCGGCGGAGTGCAGCGGACCGCCCGATCCGGCGCTGGTGACGGTGTGGGCGTCGGTGTCCTGGTTGGTCCAGGTCACCGTCGTACCCACCGGCACCTTCAGGGCGGCCGGCGCGAAGGCGAAGTTCTTGATCGCGACGGCGGTCCCGCGCACCGGCGTGACCGCGCTCGGGTGGCTCGCGGGCATGTCCATGGCGGGCATCGACGAGGAGTGCGGCGACGGGCCGCACGAGCTGAGGAGCCCCAGCGTGCCGGCGGTGGCGAGGGCGGCGAGGGCCAGCCCGGCCGCTGTGCGTGATCGTCGGCCCGGGGTGTGGAAGTTCGGGTGCATGGCGTCCGTTCGTCCTTTGCCGTGTGGGGAATCGAGGAGGAACCGCGCGTGAGTCGGTTCCTGTCCGGCTCCACGGACGGCGAGGGGCATACGGTTCGGCATATATGCGCTTTTGCTGGTTTTCTTTCCGGCGACGCGGAGCGTTGTCCGCACTGCGCCGTGCGTTACAGGACAAAGAACTCCATGTGCGCGATCATCGACTTATGCCCCGGAGTTTCCGAAAGCGTGAGCAAAGGGTTGATCCGGATCGCTCCGCGCGCCGTGTCTCCGGTAGAGGAACGCTTTCGACCGCGGACGAGGAGCTGCTGCGCACTCTCTACGCGGAGCACGCAGGGCCCCTGTTCCACTACGTGCTGCGACTGACATCAGGAGACCGGCAATGGGCGGAGGATGTGGTGCAGGAGACGCTGCTGCGGGCGTGGCAGCACCCCGCCGCGTTCGAGCCCGCACGCGGCCCGGCCCGGGCATGGCTGTGCACGGTCGCCCGGCATCTGGTCATCGACGCCCACCGGGCCCGGCAGGCCAGGCCGGCCGAGACCGGCGGCGAGGCCCTGGAGCGAGCCGCCGAGCAGACGCCGGGCGAGGACGAGATCGAGCAGGCACTGCAGAGCTGGGCGGTCGCCGACGCCCTCCGGGCGCTGTCCCCGGATCACCGCGCGGTGCTGCTGGAGACCTACTACCGGGGGCGGACCATGGCGGAGGCCGCACAGGTGCTGGGCATTCCGCTGGGCACCGTGAAGTCACGGACGTACTACGCCCTGCACGCCCTGCGGCTGGCGCTCCAGGAGCGGGGGATCGAGCCATGAGCGTGGGGTGCGGGAGGTGGCGACCGTGAGTACGGAGCATGACGCCCTCCGGCTGGCGCTGGGTGGCTACGTCCTGGGCACACTGCCCTCGGCGGAGATGGAGCGGATGCGGGTCCACCTCGCGGAATGCGACGCGTGCCGGGCCGAACACGTCCGGCTGGCGGGACTGCCCGCGCTGCTGGCGACGGTGACCGAGGCCGAAGCCGCGGGCCGGACGATGCCGGCGGCCGACGGCGACCTGGCCGACCGGCTGGTGGCTCACGCGGCCGAGAGCGCGCAGGTCTCCTCGCCCGCGCCGCCTGTGGCGGCACCACCACAGGCGGGTGTGCTGGAGGGCCTGCTGCAGCGGGCCGCGGCCCGGCGGCGCAGGAGTTGGCGCCTGCAACTGGCCGGCGCCGCCGCCTCCCTGGCGTTCGTCGCGGCGGCGGCCGGCGGCACGTGGCTGGCGACGGTCGGATCCGTGACCAGTCAGGCGACGCCGCCCGGGGCGACCGCGCCGACCGCCTGGCGCACGTTCTCCGGCAGCGATCCCGCCACCGGCGTCACCGCCTCGGTGCAGGTCTACCCCTCCGCCTGGGGGAGTGTCCTGCAGGTCCACGCCAAGGGGGCGCCCGCCGGAATCACCTGCCGGCTGCAGGCCGTCGGGCCCGGCGGCACCCGGGCGGACGGCGCCACCTGGCGGGCGGGCGAATACCCTCCCGGCACCACGGTGCCAGGGGCGGTCGCCATGTCCCCGGGGGACATCCAGCACTTCGAGATCCTCGCGGGCGACGGCCAGAAGCTGGTCACCATCCGATCGTGAGGCGTCGCCCGACCGTCCGGCGCCGAGACCCGCGCCACCACGGTGTGCCGCCAACCGGCCCGCTCCGCAAGCGACTTGTGACCGGCCTTGAGGCGAGCCCCGAGAATCCCGACAAAAGGCGTGAAAGGCTCGAACCGTCGGGCGCGTGCCGTCCGTGGAACTGAATGAGCGCACCCACGCAGGACCGGTACACCGACCCCCCGACGCTGTCGGCGGTCTCCCCTCGTTCCGGTCTCCGGACCTCCACGGAAGAGCCAGAAGACCATGTTCGTGACCGATTCGCCCCGCCCGAGTTCGCCGGCCGGCCGGCCCTGCCGCCACCAGGCGCTGCTCACCCTGCCCGCGCAGGAGGCGCACGTCTCCGCCGCCCGTCACTTCGCGGCCGATCTGCTGGAGACCTGGAGCGTCCCCGCGAGCGAGCGGGACTCCGCCGTTCTCATCGTGGACGAACTCGCCGCCAACGCCGCCCAGTACGGGCGTGAGCGCATGACCCTGTCGCTCGTCCTCGACCACGGCACCCTGCACATCGTGGTCACCGACTCCGGTACGGCGGTGGAGCGCCGTCGCCGCGACACAGCTCCCGACGAACACGGCCGCGGCACCGGCATCGTCCAGTACCTCGCCCAGTCGACCGAGGTCCACCAGACACGCAGCGGCCGCGAGGTCCGCGCCTGCCTGAGGTGTTCGGCATGACCGGCCCGGGCGAGCCGCGGCACCGGGTCACCGCACGACCCCGCGAGTGGGCCCCCGCGCCCCACAGGCCATGCCCCGTCGACGGCTGCCCGGGACCGGCCCGGGCTCCCGTGCGCTCCACGGAGCGTCCACCGGCCGTCGATCACGTCGAGGACCTCGAAACCGGCCACGACACGGTGCCGTGCCGACGCTGCGGCACCGGCCCCCGCGCCTACGCGGACGCGCCCGACCTGCGACGCGAGATGCACCGGCTGCTCGCGCTCGGGGCCGAACGCGACGGCCGCCGGGCCGGGCCGGTCAACGGTCCCCCGGCCGACGCGACGGCCGCCGAACGGGCCTGGCTGCTGCGCAGGGCGGCCCTCATGGACCGGATGGCCCTGGGCGGCGGCTCCGGCCCGGCCGCGGCAGCCGCGGAGACCGCCGAGCGACTCGTCCGGTACGACCGCCGCCATCCCGACCTGGTGGCCGGCCCGTACCGCCCCGACGCGGTCACGCTCGCCCGCAGGCGCCTGCTGTACGTCCGCCAGGAGTACGCCGCCTGGACGGCCGCCGGATGTCCCGGGAGCTGACCCGCCCCCTGCTATCCGTGCAGCTCGGCGTACGCCTCCGCGCTGCTGTCCTTCAGGAACTGCCAGCAGCGCTCGTTCTCGTCCTTCTCACCGATCTCACCGGCGGCGCGGGCGAGCGCGGCGAGGCAGCGCAGGAAGCCCCGGTTGGCCCGGTGCTCCCAGGGAACGGGGCCGTGCCCCTTCCACCCGGCGCGGCGCAGGGCGTCAAGGCCGCGGTGGTAGCCGGTGCGCGCATAGGCGTACGACTCGACGACCGCGCCGCGCTCGAACGCCTCGTCGGCGAGGAGCGCCCAGGCCAGCGAGAAGGTCGGGAACTTCGCCGCCACCTCGACGGGAGCCAGCGACTCCTCGCCCAGCAGGCGGTACGCCTCTTCGTTCTCCGGCAGATACGTCGGCTCCGGGCCGCCGAGCAGGTTCGTGTGCGTCGTCATGGCGCAAGTCTGCCACCGCCGGACGGGGGTGCCCGACGGGCGGGCCTTGCCGGATCCGGGTTACGTTGCGGAAGATGCCGGTGGGGACCGGGGCCCCCGTGTCGGCATCGGCAGGGGCGGACCGCTACCCGGAGTACAACAGGAGACAGCGATGTCCCATGAGGCTCTCGAAAACAACGAGCCCGAGACCCCGCATCTCGACTTCGCCGGCACGACGCCGTACGAGGACTACGTCAAGGCGGACGTGCTCACCCACCTCCAGCACACCCTCTCCGACGATCCCGGAGAGATGGTCTTCCTGGTCACGACCCAGGTGATGGAGCTGTGGTTCACCGTCATCGTCCACGAGTGGGAGACGGCCGCGGCGGCGCTGCGCGGTGACGACATCCCCACCGCGATCGCCGCGCTGAAGCGTTCCACCCGCGAGCTGGAGGCGCTGAACGCCTCCTGGAAGCCGCTCGGCCAGCTCACCCCGGCCCAGTTCAACTCCTACCGCTCCGCCCTCGGCGAGGGCTCCGGCTTCCAGTCGGCGATGTACCGGCGGATGGAGTTCCTGCTCGGCGAGAAGTCCGCGTCCATGCTCGTCCCGCACCGCGGCGCGCCCCGCGTCCACGCGGAACTGGAGAAGGCGCTGCACGAGCCGAGCCTGTACGACGAGGTGGTGCGGCTGCTGGGGCGGCGGGGGTATCCGATCCCGGCGTCGGTGCTGGTGGAACGTGACATATCACTGCCCTATACGCCTTCCGACGCCGTCGAGGCCGCCTGGACCGCCGTCTACTCCGGCGACGGCGACGCGGACCTCGCCCGCCTCGGCGAGGCGCTGACCGACGTCGCCGAGCTCGTCTGGCGCTGGCGCAACGACCACCTGGTCGCCACCCGCCGCGCCATGGGCGCCAAGCCCGGCACCGGCGGCTCGGCCGGGGTCGCCTGGCTGGAGAAGCGCGCCCGCAAGAACGTGTTCCCGGAGCTGTGGACGGCGAGGTCCCATGTCTGAGCGGGCCCTGCGGGCGGAGAAGCTGGACGCCGAGGACGAGCTGGCCGGGGTGCGCGAGCGCTTCGTCCTCGACGAGGTCGTCTACCTGGACGGGAACTCACTGGGCGCCCTGCCCTCGCACGTCCCCGGCCGCGTCGAGGACGTCGTCCGGCGGCAGTGGGGCGAGCTGCGGATCCGGTCCTGGGACGAGAGTGGCTGGTGGACGGCGCCGGAGCGGATCGGTGACCGGATCGCCCCGCTGGTCGGGGCGGCGGCCGGCCAGATCGTGGTCGGCGACTCGACGAGTGTCAACGTCTTCAAGGCGCTTGTGGGTGCGGTACGGCTTGCGGGGGAGGGCCGCGACGAGATCCTCGTCGACGCGACGACCTTCCCCACGGACGGCTACATCGCCGGGTCGGCGGCCCGGCTGACGGGCTGCACCCTGCGCCCGCTCACCCCCGCCGAGGTCCCCGCGGCGCTCGGCGACCGCACCGCCGCCGTACTGCTCAACCACGTCGACTACCGCACCGGGCGCCTCCACGACCTGCCGTCCCTCACCGCCGCGATCCACGCGGCCGGGGCGGTGTCCGTCTGGGACCTGTGCCACAGCGCGGGCGCGCTGCCGGTGGGCCTCGACGAGCACGGGGTCGACCTGGCGGTCGGCTGCACCTACAAGTACCTGAACGGCGGCCCCGGCTCACCGGCGTACCTGTATGTGCGGCGGGAGGTGCAGGACCGCTTCGACTCCCCGCTCCCCGGCTGGAACTCCCATGTGGAGCCCTTCGGGATGCGCCCGGCGTACGAACCGGCGGGCGGAGCGGTCCGCGGTCGCGTCGGCACCCCGGACATCCTCTCCATGCTCGCCCTGGAGGCGGCGCTGGAGGTGTGGGAGGGGGTGCCGGTGGCGGCCGCACGGGCCAAGTCCCTTGCACTGACGGACTTCTTCCTGGAGTGCGTCGAGGCGTACGTGCCGGCGGGCCGCGTCGAGTGCGTGACCCCGGTGGCCCACGAGGAGCGCGGCAGCCAGATCGCGCTGCGCTGTTCCGACGCCGGGGACGTCATGAGACGGCTGATCGAGCGGGGCGTGGTCGGTGACTTCCGGCACCCGGACGTGCTCCGCTTCGGCTTCACCCCGCTGTACGTCGGCTTCGCGGACGTGGAGCGGGCGGCGCGGGTGCTGGGAGAGGTCCTGGGGGAGGCGGCGGGAACGGCCGTCGCCTAGCGACATGGCGACATAGTGATCCCCGGACAGGGGCCGGGACGGTACAGAACCGAGCAATCCTCACCGTGCGTGACATCCGCGTGTCCCCGCACGTCACGGGCCTGGTACCGTCCCGGCCAACGGGCGACATCCCCACCTGGTCCGCCAACACCTCCCCCAGTGCCGAAAGCCTGGGAGGTGCCCCCATCGTCGCTGAGAGGTTGGAGCATGCCGGACGACGACGCAGCAGCCCGGGCCGCCGCCGAGGAGGAGTCGGCCTTCTCGCACCCGCACGTCGCGCCCGACGCCACGGCCGCCTACGGCGACCATCCCGACCAGGTGATCGACTTCTACGCCCCGCGTACCGAGGAGCCGCTGGCCCCGCTGGTGGTGGTCCTGCACGGGGGCGCGTGGCGTGCGCCGTACGACCGCGGCCACATCACCCCGTTCGCCGACTTCCTGGCCCGGCGCGGTTTCGCGGTGGCCAACGTCGAGTACCGGCGCGGCGCGACGCTCCCCGCGCAGGGCGGCACGGCCCCGGTGGCGGGCCGCTGGCCGGACACCTTCGACGACGTGGCGGCGGCGCTGGACGCCCTGCCGGCCCTGGTCCGCGAGGCGGTACCGCGGGCGGACCTGCGCCGTACGGTCCTCACCGGCCACTCGGCGGGCGGCCACCTGGCGCTGTGGGCGGCGGCCCGGCACGTCCTGCCGGCGGACGCCGCGTGGCGCACCTCCGGCCCCGCACCCCTGCGCGGGGTCGTGGCGCTGGCCCCGATCGCGGACTTCGCGACGGCCGAGAAGCTGGACGTCTGCGGCAACGCGGCCCTGCAACTCCTCGGCGGCGACGAGAAGTTCGCCGACCGTCAGCCGTATGCCGACCCCGCGCTCCTGCTCCCGACCGGCATCGCGACCACCCTGGTCCAGGGCCGCACGGACGTGGTCGTCCCGCAGGCGGTCGCCGAGTCCTACGCGGACGCGGCGGCCAAGGCGGGCGAGGTGGTGGGCCTGACGCTCCTGGAGGAGGTCGGCCACTTCCCCCTCATCGACCCGGCGGCGGACGCCTGCGCGGTGGTGGCGGAGGAGATCGCCCAGCTGGCCTGGTGAGCGCAAGCGGCTGGCGAGCCCGAGCGGCTTGGTGTGCCCGAGCGGCCTGGTGGGCCCGAGCGGCCTGGTGGGCCCGAGCGGCCTGGTGGGCCCGAGCGGCCTGGTGGGCCCGAGCGGCCTGGTGGGCCCGAGCGGCCTGGTGAGGGGCCGTCCCTGAGCCTTCCCTCACATACCCGTAGTACCTGAGAGCTACCTCCCAGGTGAGTCCCCGGGCGGGACGCGAACGACACGATCCGCTCCGTAATTTCCCGATCAGAGCAGCCCGACGGCCGGGCGCACTGAGCGGGGGGACCGACCATGACGGCGGCGACGGGGGAGCGGCAGGGGCACAGGCAGGGGTCGAGGCAGGAGCAGGGACACAGGCCGCCGGGCCGGGGGCGCCGGCGCGGGAGGCTGCGCCGCACCCTTCTCGCCGTCCTCCTCACCGCCGCCGTGGTCCTCCCCCTCTCCGCGGCCACCCGGCCCGGGATCCCCGCCCCGCCTCCCGCCGCTCTGCCCGCCCGCCTCACCCCGGCCGCCCTCGCCACCGCCTACGAGGCCAACCGCGCGAACGCCGACGCCGCCGCCCGCATGGCCGCCGCCGACGGCGACGCCTCCCGGGCCGCCGCGGACGCCGCCCTCGCGTCCCCCGCCCGTCGTCTCCTCCGCTTCGACGCAAGAGGAGACGGTCAAGTCACCGAGGTCTTCGGCGACTTGCCGCACGCGACGCGGGTCGCCGTCCTGGTCCCCGGCTCGGACACCACCCTCGACACCTACGCCCGCCTCCACGCGGCGGCCGAGTCCCTGTACCGGCGTCTCACCCGCGTGGCCCCCGGCGGCACCCGTACCGCGGTCATCGCCTGGCTCGGCTACCGGCCCCCCGCCACGATCAGCACCGCGGTCCTCACCCCGGGACGGGCCGGCCAAGCCGCCCCGTACCTGCGCGAGTTCCTCCGCGAACTCCGCACCCTCACCGCCCCCGGACCGGCGACCGTCGCCCTCCTCTGCCACTCCTACGGCACGGTGGTCTGCGCCCGCGCCGCCCCCGCTCTCACCGGCCTCGGCGTCACCGACATCGCCCTGGTCGGCAGCCCCGGCACCGGTGCCGGCTCGGCCGCGGCCCTGCACACCTCCGCCCGTATCTGGGCGGCCCGGGGAGCCGACGACTGGATAGCCGAGGTCCCGCACGTCCACGCCGATCTCTTCGGCACGACCGTCGGTTTCGGCACCGACCCCGTGTCCCCGTCCTTCGGCGCCCGCGTCTTCGCGGCGGGCCCCGGCGGTCACAGCGACTACTTCACCCCGGGCTCGGCCTCCCTGGCCAACCTCGCCCGGATCGTCCTCGGCGAGACAACGGAGGTCACCCGTGGGTAAGCCACCGACGCCCCGCAATGGGAAGGCCGCACAGCCCACCGCGCGGCCCGTGGCAGCGCTACGGCGCCTTGCCCGGCGCGTCGACGCGGCCACCCCGCCCGACCGGGACCGCGCCGTGGACGCCCTGCGCGCGTTCGCCGTGCTCGGTGTGGTCCTGGGCCACTGGCTGGTCACGGCACTGGTGGCGGACGGCGGCGACCTGCACACCAGCAGCCCTCTCCAGCACCTGCCGTGGCTGGCCCCGGTCTCCTGGCTCTTCCAGACCCTCGCCGTGTTCTTCCTGGTCGGCGGCCACGTCGCCACGCGCAGCTACGCCACCGCCCGGGCCCAGGGCACGCCCTACCACCGCTGGCTGACGGCCCGTCTGTCCCGCCTGTTCAAACCGGTGGCCGCGCTCCTCGCCCTCTGGACGATCGCGACCACCGCCCTCCTCCTGTCCGGCACCGACTTCACCACCGTCCGCACCCTCGCCAAACTCGCCCTGTCCCCCCTGTGGTTCCTCGTGGTCTTCGCGGTGCTGACGGCGGCGACCCCGCTCGCCGCCCGGCTCAACCCGCTGTGGCCGCTGGCCGTCGTCCTCCATGTGGACCTGCTCCGTTTCGGCTTCGACGCCCCGCCCGACGTCGGCTGGGTGAACCTGGCGGCGGGCTGGCTGGTGCCGTACTCGCTCGGCGCCGCCTGGACCCGTGGCGAACTGGACCGCCCGCGCGCCGGCTGGGTCCTGTTCACCGGCGGTACGGCGGCGACGGCCGGCCTGGTCGCGTGGGCGGGCTACCCGGCGTCGATGGTCGGCGTCCCCGGCGCGTCCGTCTCCAATCTCGACCCGCCCACCCTGGCCGCCGTCACCTTCGGCCTGGCACAGTGCGGCCTTGCCCTGCTCCTGCGCGAGCGGCTGCGTCGTGCGATGCGCCGCCCCCTGGCCTGGGCGGCGGTGGCCTTCGTGAACCTCTCGGCGATGACGATCTTCCTCTGGCACCAGACGGCCCTGATGGCGACCACGGCCACCGGCCTCCTGCTCGGCCGCCTCCCCGGCCTCCACACAGCCCCGGACGACCTCGCCTGGGTCGCGGCCCGCCTGCTCTGGCTGCCGGCCTTCGCCCTGGCGCTCACCGTCTGCTGGGCGGCGTTCCACACCTACGAGCGCGGCCGCCCCCTGCCGCGCTCGCGTGTGGTCCGGACCCACCGCTCGTCCGATCGGGCGACCCCGAGGGGAGCCCGCCGTGTCTAGGCTGATCGCTGTGACGGAGACGGAGACGGGGGCCCGGCGGCCGGAGTGGATCGGGAGCGGCCGCGTGCTGCGCTGGCTGCGGGTCCTCCGCGACGACCTGTGCACCGTCCGCCTCGACCCGCTGCCCCCCTCCGTATGGCTGCGCTGGCTGCCGCACGGTGTGCTGTGCCTGGCGGCGTTCGGCATCACGCTCGGCGGCATCGCGCAGCTCCAGCACAACGGCCATCTGGGCGCCGGTCTCGCCTCTCTGCTCGGGTTCGCCCCGGGCGGCGCCGTGCTCCTCGCGATGTGGCGGCCCGTCCCGGCCTGGTGGCTGTCGACGGGGGCCATGCTGGTGGCCGCCATCGCACTGCACGGCCGGCTGGGCACGACACCGGTGGTCCTGTTCACCTGGCCCTGGACCGTGGCCGGGATCATCGCGCAGCTGCTGGTCCTGCTGCTGCTCACGCTACGGGTCCGTGCCCGCGTGGCCGCCGAGGCACTCGCCCTGACCGTGGTGGTCACCTGGCTCCTCGACGGCGTCTGGGGAGCGCCGCCGCACCAGTCCACCTCGGTGGTGACCGTCGTCCTGTCCGTGATCGTCGTGGCGCTCGGCACGGCGCTGCGGGGCCGCCGCGAGGCGCGCGCGGAACTCGGCCGCCAGGCCTCGCTCACCGAGGAGGAGCGGGCCCGGCGCACCCTGCTGGAGGAGCGCAGCCGGATCGCGCGCGAGCTGCACGACGTGGTCGCCCACCACATGTCGGTCATCTCCATCCAGGCGCAGGTCGCCCCGCACCTGGTGGAGAACCCGTCGGACGAGCTGCGCGAGAACCTCGACGGCATCCGGCACAACGCGCTGGAGGCGCTGACCGAACTGCGCAGGGTGCTCGGCGTCCTGCGCTCCGAGAGCCCCGACCAGGACGCGCCCGACGACTCCGGCACCGGCCCGCACAGCCCGCAGCCCACCCTGGACCGGCTGGACACGCTGGTCGAGAACACCAGGGCGGCCGGTCTGACCGTCACCACCCGGATCAACGGCGAGCGGCGCCCGATGCAGTCGGGCGTGGAGCTGTCGGCGTACCGGATCGTGCAGGAGGCGCTGAGCAACGTGCTGCGGCACGCGCCGGGTGCGACCGCCCATGTCGAGATCGAGTACATCCCCTACGGACTCCTGCTGTCCGTCGCGAACTCCCGGCCGACCCGGCCCGCGCCGCCGTCGCCGGGCGCCGGGCACGGACTGCTCGGCATGCGGGAGCGGGCCGCGATGCTCGGCGGGTCGCTGACGGCGGGCCCCCTGGCGAACGGCGGCTACCGGATCTTCGCGGAGCTCCCGGCCACCGCTCCCGGCCTCCGCCTGGTACCCGGCCGCACCGCGGATCCCACCACCGGCACCACCCGTGCCCTCGACCCGAAGGACGACCGCGCATGACGAGCAGCAGTGGCAGCCCCATCCGGGTGGTCATCGCCGACGACCAGCAGATGGTCCGGCAGGGCTTCACCGTGCTGCTGAACGCCCAGCCCGGCATCGAGGTGGTCGGCCAGGCGGTGGACGGTCTGGACGCGGTGGCCAAGGTCGCCGAACTCACCCCGGACGTCGTCCTCATGGACATCCGCATGCCCGAACTGGGCGGCATCGAGGCCACCCGCCGGATCGTCGGTGAACGCCCGCACATCAAGGTGCTGGTGCTCACCACCTTCGACCTGGACGAGTACGTGTACGAGGCGTTGCGCTCCGGCGCGTCCGGGTTCCTGCTCAAGGACGCGTCCGCGGACAAACTGGCGGAGGCGGTGCGGGTGGTGGCCGCCGGCGACGCGCTGCTCGCGCCCGGCATCACCCGGCGGCTGATCGCCCAGTTCTCCCGGCTGGACGGGGGCGGGGTACGCGCCCCGCTGAAGACGCGGATCGGTGAACTGACCGAGCGCGAGACGGAGGTCCTCGCCCTGATCGCGCAGGGCCTGTCGAACGCGGAGATCGCCGAACGGCTGGTCGTCGCCGAGCAGACCGTGAAGACGCACGTGAGCCGCATCCTGGTGAAGCTGGGCCTCAGGGACCGCACCCAGGCGGCGGTGTTCGCGTACGAGTCCGGGCTGGTACGGCCCTCCGGGTACTGACCGGCCGGCCGCCGCTCCTCGACGTACCCGTAGTACCTGAGAAGGACGCCGGAGGACCCTTCTCACTGGTGACGACGGCGAGACCCGCCTCCGCCTACGGTCGTGTACGTGACCGAGACGACCCCTTCCCAGCCGATGCCGCCGCAGCCGCCGGACGGCGCGTTCGAACCGTACAAGCCGCGCAGCCCGGAGGTCCGGGCGGTGCTGGACGCCCTGGGCAGGTTGCGGCAGGACCTGTTCACGGACGCCTTCGCCTACCGGCCGTTGCCGCCGCTGAGCACCGAGCGTCCGTTGGCCCGCCGGCTGCCCGGCCCGCTGCGTAAGTACGCGCCCTGGACCATTCACATGGCGGTGGCCGCGGTCGGCGTGCTGGCGCTGCTGGTGTCCGTCGCGGACCGGCAGTCGCAGGGGCCTGCCATAGCCCTGCTGTCCGGGCTGCTCGTCCTGGCGCCGGTGCTGCTCACCCTGGCGCGTCCGGTCGCCGCCTTCTGGCTGTCCCTCGTCGTGACCTGGATCGGCGCCGTGCTGTCCAGCGCCTGGGACGAATGGCCGTGGCAGCGGGGCAACTTCCTCTCCCACCTGGTGGTGCTCACGGTCGTCGCGGTCCGCACCCGTCCGCGCACGGCGGCCTGGATGTGGGCGATCACCGCGTTCTACGGTGCCCTGAGCGTCCAGCTCCTCGGCGCGGGCCACTACCTCAACGACGTCGGCTCGATGCTGGTCGCCTCCGCGATAGTCCTGCTGGCCGTCACCGTCCGGCAGATCCGCCGGGAGGCCGAGCAGACGGTGACCGCGCAGCAGACGCAGACGGCGCACGAGCGTTCCCGGCGCACGCTTCTCGAAGAGCGCACCACGATCGCCCGCGAACTGCACGACGTGGTCGCCCACCACATGTCCGTCGTCGCCATCCAGGCGGAGGCCGCCCCCTACCGGGTGGAGAACCCGCCGCCGGAGCTGGAGAAGGCGTTCGTCACGATCCGGGAGAACGCGGTGGCGGCGCTCACCGAACTGCGCCGGGTGCTGGGCGTGGTCCGCGCCGAGGACTACGAGGTGCCGGACGCTCCGCAGCCCACCCTCGCCGACCTGGACGCGCTGCTCGACAACGTGCGGGAGGCGGGACTGGCCGTCGACAAGGGCGTGACCGGCGCGGTGCGTGAACTCCCGCAGGGCGTGGAGCTGTCGGCGTACCGGATCGTCCAGGAGGCGCTGAGCAACACCCTGCGCCATGCGCCGGGAGCGGGTGCCTGCGTCGAGATCGGCTATGTCATCGGAGGCCTGGGCCTGCGCATAGTCAACGGGCCGCCGCCGCAGCCCGCCCTCGTCAAACCGTCCCCGGGCGCCGGCCACGGCATCACCGGCATGCGGGAGCGGGTCTCCATGCTGGACGGCGAGATGACGGCGGCCCCGACGTCCGAGGGAGGCTACGAGGTGACGGTCTTCCTCCCCGTCGCCCCGACCCGTGAAGGTGACGCATGACCGACCGCACCATCCGTGTACTGATCGCCGACGACCAGATGATGGTGCGCGAGGGCTTCTCGGTCCTGCTGAACGCGATGCCGGACATCGAGGTCGTGGGCGAGGCGGTCAACGGCCGCGAGGCGGTGGCCAGGGTCGCCGAACTCACCCCGGACGTGGTCCTGATGGACATCCGCATGCCCGAGCTGAACGGCATCGAGGCGACCCGCGAGATCGTCGCCGCCGACACCGCGGCCAAGGTCCTCGTCCTGACCACATTCGACCTCGACGAGTACGTCTACCAGGCCCTGCGCGCGGGAGCCTCCGGCTTCCTCCTCAAGGACGCCTCGGCCCGCCAACTGGCCGAAGGTGTGCGGGTGGTGGCTTCGGGCGAGGCCCTCCTCGCCCCCTCGGTCACCAAACGCCTGATCACCGAGTTCTCCAAACTCTCCGACCCCCCGCGCCTGATGCCCGCGGCCCATGCCGCCTACGGCGACCTCACCGACCGCGAGACCGAGGTCCTGGTCCTCATCGCCCAGGGCCTGTCCAACGCGGAGATGGCCGAGCGCCTGGTGGTGGCCGAGTCGACCGTGAAGACCCACGTCAGCCGGATCCTGGTGAAACTGGGCCTGCGGGACCGTACCCAGGCGGCGGTGTTCGCGTACGAGGCGCGGCTGGTGACGCCGGGGTAGCAAAGCCGTCGCACATGCCAAGTGCACAGTCGATGTTGCGGTTCGATCGCGGGCAGTACAGCTGTGGGGTGCCTCGCCGGTGATCTCGGCGACGGCCGGCAGCTGGTCGTCGCTCACCGGCCGCTGTCCCGGGTCTTGCGGATTCCGGCTACGGCCGCGGCAACGGCTGTGTCGAAGGCAGGGTCCTGGCGTGCGACGACCCGACCGCGGAACTCCTCGACGACGCGGACCACCCCGGAGAGATCCGCGGGATCGGCATGGTTGATCTCGCGCGCCAGCTCGGCCTCGAAGTCGTCGGCGTCGCCGGGAAAGCCGTAGCCCATGGTGAGCGCGGCACGGAGTTCCCCGATGGTGCGCATCGGGGGAGCTGGGGCTGGCCGGGCGCTTCCGGTTGGGTTGGCATGGCGTCGGCTCCGTTTCGCGATGTGGCCTTCACCGTACCCGGCCGAATCCGTGAGCCGCTGAGCTCATCGAGCACCTCAAGGCCGCCTCCGACGGGTGAGCAGGTGGGGCAGGGCGCTCAGGGTCATCCCGGTCGCGCCGATCCACAGCGTGGCTGTCGCTCCGAAGAGCGTGCCCGAGGCGCCGCCCAGGAGGCCGCCCAGCGGGATGCCGCCCCAGGAGACGAAGCGGGCGGTCGCGTTCGTGCGGCCCAGGAGGCGGTCCGGGGTGAGGGTCTGGAGGAGGCTCGACTGGGCCACCACGCGGACGACTCCGCCCAGGGAGAGGGCCGCGAGTCCGGCCGCGGCCACGCACACGCTCCAGCCCGGCCGGGCCAGTGGCATCAGCGCGGTCGGCGGGCAGGTCAGCAGCGGGGCCAGCCAGATGACCGTCCGCTGTCCGACCCGCCGTGCGGTTCCGGCCGCCAGCAGCGCGCCCAGCAGCGCACCGCATCCCATCCCCGACAGGATCAGGCCGACGCCGAAGGACGAGAGACCGATCCCCCGCTCCAGGTGGACCAGCAGCATGGTCTGGTACATGAGCAGGAAGAGGTTGAACACCGCGTCGCCCAGGATGATCGGGCGCAGGGCGGGATGCCCGAGGGCGAACCGCAGGCCTTCCGCGATGTCCCGGGCCAGGCGCGGGCGTTCATCCGGCTCCGGCCGCTGTTCCCGCTTGCGGATGCTCATCGCCAGCAGGCCCGACAGGGCCATCCCCAGCGAGCTCGTGAGCAGCGTCGCGGGGGCGCCGACCACCCCGATCAGAGGTCCGGCCACCGTCGGTCCGCTGATGCTGGTCACCGAACGGACCGCCGAGAGCCGCGCGTTGCCCTCGACGAGGTGGGGCCGGCCCACCAGGTGGGGCAGGTAGCTGACGTAGGCGACGTCGAAGAAGACCGTCAGCACGCCATGGACCAGGGCGACGGTGTAGAGCCACCAGAACGCGAGGCGGCCCGCCCACCAGGCCACCGGTACCGTGACCAGGACCAGCGCCCGGGCGAGGTCGGCGGCGATCAGCACCGGCCGTTTCCGCGTCCGGTCCATCAAGGCGCCCGCCGGCAGCCCCACCAGGAGCGAGCCGGCCGTGGTCGCCGCGGTCAGCAGGCCGACCTGGAAGGCGGAGGCGTCCAGGGCCGTGATCGCGACCAGCGGCAGTGCCAGGAAGAGGACGCGGTCGCCGAGTTGGCCGAGTGCGGTTGCGGTGAGGAGGCGGCGGAAGTCCGGGTCGTGCAACAGCCCGCTCCGAGGGGACACTAGCGGTCCACTTCGAACTCGTAGACGACTTCCCGGCGTACGTCCGGGATGATGATGTCGGCGGTCTCCACGGGCCGCCCGCTGGTGTCGTAGATGGTCCGCTCGATCGCGAGCACCAGATCTCCGGCGGCGATCCCGAGCAGGTTCGCCTGTGCCTGGGTGGCGCGGGCCGGGCGCGGCAGCTCGACCACCGTCTCGACGGTCACGCCGATGGACCGCATGCGCTCGACCACCCCCCGGCCCGCGAGCGGCCCCTGCTCCGGCAGGACTACCGGGGTGCCGCCGGTGAGGGCCATCGACTCCCAGGACTCGGAGAGCTGGACGGGCACGCCGTCGGCGAGGAACTCGTAGCACGTGCGCACACAGAGGTCCCCGGCGGAGAGGGCGAGCCGCCCGGCGATGTCCTCGGGGGCAGGGACCCGGACCTCGCTGTGGGCGTCCCAGGCACCCGCCCGGCCCCGCTCCGTCAGGGCGGCGAGCGAGTGGTCACGGCGCCGGGAACGGACCATCCGCAGCCGTTCGCGCGGCACCCGGACGTACGTCCCCGAGCCCGCCCGCCCTTCCAGGAGCCCGTCGGCGATCAGCAGGTCCACCGCCCGCTGCACGACGTTGCGCCCGACGCCGTACTCCGCGGCCAGCCGCGCCCTGGACGGCAGCCGTTCGCCGAGCCGCCAGTCGCCCGCGACGATCCGGGCGCGCAGCGCCTCGGCCATGGCCAGGTAGGGCGCTTCCCGGGGCATCCGCGACTCTCCGCTCTCCGGTCCCGGACTGGTTCCGGGTTCGAAGTCGGCAAGCTACTGCCCCCGCCGAAAGCTGCTGGAGCAGAATCACGCTCCGTCGATCACCTACTGGACCCTGCCCGGCGCCTGAGCGCTGAGACACCCCTGGTCAGGAGGGGGACCGGCGGTCTAACGTCCGTCCATGGCAGCCTTCGACCCCTGGGACCCGGACTTCCTGGCCGACCCGTACCCCTCCTACGCCGAGCTCCGCGCCCGGGGCCGGGTGCAGTACTTCGAGCCCACCGACCAGTGGCTGGTTCCGCTCCACGCCGACGTCTCGGCGCTGCTGCGGGACCGGCGGCTGGGGCGCACGTACCAGCACCGGTTCACGCACGAGGACTTCGGGCGGACCGCGCCCCCGCCGGAGCACGAGCCGTTCCACACGCTCAACGACCACGGCATGCTCGACCTCGAACCACCGGACCACACCCGCATCCGCCGCCTGGTGTCGAAGGCGTTCACCCCGCGCACGGTCGAGCGGCTCAAGCCGTACGTGGCCCGGCTCGCCGGAGAACTCGTCGACGGGCTGGTGCACAAGGGCGGCGGCGACCTCCTCGCCGACGTCGCCGAGCCCCTCCCCGTCGCCGTCATCGCCGAGATGCTGGGCATCCCGGAGGCGGACCGCGCCCCGCTGCGCCCCTGGTCGGCGGACATCTGCGGGATGTACGAGCTGAACCCGTCCGAGGACACGGCCGCGAAGGCGGTGCGGGCCTCGGTCGAGTTCTCCGACTACCTGCGGGAGCTGATCGCCGAGCGGCGCGAGAAGCCGGGCGACGACCTGATCTCCGGGCTCATCGAGGCGCACGACGAGGGCGACCGGCTCACCGAGCAGGAGATGATCTCCACCGCCGTACTCCTCCTCAACGCGGGCCACGAGGCGACCGTCAACGCCACGGTCAACGGCTGGTACGCCCTTTTCCGCAACCCCGCCCAGCTCGCCGCCCTCCGCGCCGACCACGCCCTGGTCCCCACCGCGGTCGAGGAGCTGATGCGCTACGACACCCCGCTCCAGCTCTTCGAACGCTGGGTGCTGGACGACATCGAGATCGACGGGACGACCATCCCCCGGGGCGCGGAGATCGCCATGCTCTTCGGCTCCGCCAACCACGACCCCGACGTGTTCCACCGCCCCGAGGAACTCGATCTGACCCGCCGCGACAACCCGCACATCTCCTTCAGCGCCGGCATCCACTACTGCATCGGAGCCCCGCTGGCCCGCATCGAACTGGCGGCCTCCATGACGGCGTTGCTGGAGCGGGCACCGGCCCTGACCCTGACGGCGGAGCCGAAGCGGAAGCCGAACTTCGTGATCCGGGGGCTGGAGGGGTTGAGTGTCGGCGTGGAGTGATCACCCGTTCGGCTGATCACTGACCGATTCCCGTGGTCGGTCGTGAGCGACGGGTCAAGCTGGTGCCTGCCCGCGAAGGGAGGCACCATGACGGTTATGGCAGAGCGCACCTCGTCTCAGATGTCGGTAGACGTGTTCGATCGAATCGCGGAATTCGCCGAGCGTGTGGACGACACCGTCAGGCTCGAATTCATCGACGGACGGATCGGCGTCAAGAAGGTGACGAACGGCGACCACGGCTCGATCATCATGTGGTTGATCCGCCAGTGCATGCAGGCTCGGCCGGAGCTTGACCTCAACCCGACGCAGGGTCTGAAAGTGGAGGCATACCGCCGAGGCCGGGCCCGCCCCGATGGTGCCCTCGCACCCGTGGGTCACTTCGCAGGGCAGGGTGACTGGGCCGAAACCCGTGGGGTGTTGATGGTCGTCGAGGTTACGTCCTATGACTCGGACACCCACAACCGGGACCGGGTCGAGAAACCCCGCGCCTACGCCGAGGCAGGTATCCCGGTCTACTTGCTCATCGACCGCGCCAACCTCACGGTCCTCGTGCACAGCAACCCCGATCTGGAGGACGGATACCGGGACATCCACGTGGTGAAGCTCGGGGGCAAGGTCGTTCTCCCCGATCCCGTCGGCATCCAACTCGACACCGAGGAGCTCAAGCAGTACGTCGGCTGAGAGACAGCCCTCAGCCGGCCATGTCCCGGCGCCTCAGCCCCACCAGCCCCGCCCCCGCCAGCACCGCCGCCAGCCCGGTGAGGGTCACCACCGGCCCCCACTCCATCCCCCCGCCCGGCAGCTTCGGCAGGTGGCCGAAGGGGGAGAGGTCCAGGACGAGTCGGGGGGCGTTCAGGGCCGGGCCCACCCAGCCGATCAGGAGGACCGCCACGGCCACGCCCCAGGCGGCCGGGGCGAGGCGGGGTGCCATGCCGTACAGGAGCAGCGACAGGCCGCCGATCACCCATATCGCCGGGAGCTGGACCACGCACGCGCCCAGGATCGGGCCCACCTCCTTGCCGTAGCCGACCGCGAAACCCGCCCCGGCGAGGAGCATGATCAGGGCCGCTCCGGCGAACGCGATCGTCAGATGGCCGGCCGCCCACCGCAGACGGCTCACCGGGCAGGCGAGGAGCGGTTCGGCACGGCCCGAGGTCTCCTCGCCGTTCAGGCGGAGGACGGACGCGACGACGTACAGCGCGGCGACCAGGCCCAGCATCCCGACCATCGAGGCGAGGAACGCGTCCGTCAGCCCGCTCTGGCCGCCCATCCGCTCGAAGATCTCGCGCGCGTTGTCGTTGTCACCGACCAGGTGGGCCGCGCCCTCCGTCAGGCCGCCGTAGACCACGCCGGCCAGGAAGAAGCCGAGCGACCAGCCGAGCACACCGCCGCGCTGGAGCCGCCAGGCGAGCGCGGCGGCGGAGCCGAGGCGGCCGGTGGCCGGGCCGGGGCGGGCGGGGAAGAAGCTCATGCCGAGGTCCCGGCGCCCGGCCAGCGCGTAGGCGGCGGCGCCCTGGAGCAGCACGGCCGCCGCGAACAGCAGGAGCACCCACCAGCGTTCGGTGGCGAACGGGCGCAGGTTCTCCAGCCAGCCGAGAGGGGACAGCCACGTCCACACCGAGCCGCCGTCGTCCGTCGCCGCGTCGCCCGCCGCGCGGAGCACGAAGGCCGCACCCAGGACCGCCGACGTCAGGCCCCTCGCCAGGCGAGCGCTCTCCGTGAGCTGGGCGACGATCGCCGCCGTCGTCGCGAAGACCATGCCGGTCGCGGCCAGGCCGAGGCCGAAGGAGAGCGCGCCTGCCGTGCCCTGGCCCGCCAGACCGGCCGTGATCAGCAGGGCCAGCACCCCGTTCGCCACCGCCGCCGCCAGCAGGGCCGCGGTCAGTGACGCCCGGCGGCCCACCGCGCCCGACGCCACGAGTTCCGCGCGGCCGGTCTCCTCCTCGTCGCGGGTGTGCCGGACGACGATCAGCAGGCTGGTCACGGCCGCGAGGAGCCCGGCGTACACGCCCACCCGCCACGCCGTCAGGCCGCCGAGGGAGGTGTCGTGGAGCGGGCCGATCAGGGCGCGGAAGGAGGCGTTGGTCTGCAACTGGCGGACCAGGTCGGTGCGTTCGGCGTCCGTGCCGTACAGGCTCTTCAGGGTGTCCGGCATGGAGAGGACCATCAGCGCGTTCACCGCGATCCACACCGGGGTCGTCACGCGGTCGCGGCGGAGTGCGAACCGCAGCAGGGTGCCGGTGCCGGCGAGGCCGGAGAGAGGGGTCATCGGGCGGCCGCCTCGTCCTGGTAGTGGCGCAGGAAGAGTTCCTCCAGGGTCGGGGGCGTGGAGGTGAGGGACCGGACACCGGTCTCGGACAGCGAGCGGAGTACGGCGGTGAGCTGGTCGGTGTCCACCTGGAGGCGGATCCGGTGGCCCTGGACGTCGAGGTCGTGGACGCCGGGCAGGTGCGCCAACCCGTTGGGCGGCCCGGCGAGTTCGGCGGTCACGCTGGTGCGGGTGAGGTGGCGCAGGTCGGCGAGGGAGCCGGACTCGACGGTGCGGCCGGCCCGGATGATGCTGACGCGGTCGCAGAGTTCCTCGACCTCGCTCAGGATGTGCGAGGAGAGGAGGACGGTACGGCCGCGGTCGCGCTCCTCCTCCACGCAGCGCTGGAAGACCTCCTCCATCAGGGGGTCCAGGCCGGAGGTCGGCTCGTCGAGGATCAGCAGGTCGACGTCGGAGGCGAAGGCGGCCACCAGGGCGACCTTCTGGCGGTTGCCCTTGGAGTACGTACGGCCCTTTTTCGTCGGGTCGAGTTCGAAGCGGTCGATCAGGTCGGCGCGGCGGGTCTTGTCCAGGCCACCGCGCAGGCGCCCGTAGAGGTCGATGACCTCGCCGCCCGAGAGGTTGCGCCACAGGGTCACGTCGCCGGGGACGTAGGCGATCCGGCGGTGCACCTCCACGGCGTCCGCCCAGGGATCGCGGCCCAGGATCTGCGCGGCGCCCGAGTCGGCGCGCAGCAGTCCGAGCAGGACCCGGATCGTGGTCGACTTCCCGGCCCCGTTGGGGCCGAGGAAGCCGTGCACCTCACCGGCCTGGACGGCCAGGTCCAGGCCGTCCAGGGCACGGGTGCGGCCGAAGGACTTGTGGAGCCCGGCGACCGTGATTGCCTTCGTCATGGTTCAGAACGTACGCTTCTTTCAGAAAATTGTGAAGTTAAGGAAGCGTCTGAAGCTCGGATAGGGTGAGCCCATGACGGAAACAGCCGGTGGCCGGGACACGGAGGCCGTGTCGAAGTTCGTCGAGTCCTTCGCGGCACAGCTCGTCGAGGCCGGGATGCAGCGCATGCCCGCCCGGGTCTTCGCCGCCCTGCTCTCCTCCGACGAGGGCGTGCTGACCTCCGCCGAGCTGGGCGAGCGGCTGCAGATCAGCCCCGCTGCGGTGTCCGGGGCGGTGCGCTACCTGACGATGACGCACATGGTCGCGCGGGAGCGGGAGCCCGGCTCACGCCGGGAGCGCTACCGGGTGCACGGCGACCAGTGGTACGAGGCGCTGACCAACCGCGAGGCCGTGATCAAGCGCTGGGAGGGGGCGCTGCGGGAGGGGGTCGCCAGCCTCGGCCCCGACACCCCGGCGGGGCGGCGGATGGCCGAGACGCTGGCGTTCTTCGAGTTCGTGGACGAGGAGATCGTGAAGATGATGGAGCGCTGGCGGGAGCGCCGGGAGAAGCAGTTCGGCGACGCGCCCCGATAGCGGCGCGGGGGTGCCCCGCACGGCTTCGAAACAAGGGGCGGACGTCGCCACCGGCACGGGGTACGGCGCGTGCCCCGATAGGGGCGCGGGGAACTGCGCGCTCGGCCACGACGCTCCCGCAGGTACGCACTCACCTGCGGGCCGGTGGTGGGCTGGTCGCGCAGTTCCTCCCCCAGCCTACGGCCGGGGGTACCCCCAGCGTCCCTTACGGGGCGCTCAGCGTTCCCTCGTCTCCTCAAGTACCGTCCGCCCCAGGAGCGCGTACCGCTCCGGCGACCGGTGCTTGAGGTACTGGGCGTAGCCGACGCCCGTCGCCGCCACCAGCGCCACCAGCCACGGCGTCGCCTTCAGCAGCAGCGAACCGGACTCGGTGCCGGCCGCCACGCCCATGTTGGACACCAGCAGGACGACCACGGCGAGCATCGCGACACCGCCGATGAGCGGGGCGGCGAAGGTCTTGAACCAGTGCCGGCTCTCGGGGTGGTTCTTCCGGAAGTAGACGAGCACCGCGAACGAGCACACGGCCTGCACGACCAGGATCGCCATGGTGCCGAGGATGGCGAGGAGCACGTAGAGGGCGTTGTACGGGTCCTTGCCCGCGATCCAGAACGCGGCGATCAGGACGGCGGAGATCACCGTCTGGACCAGGCCCGCGACGTGCGGGGAGCCGTGCCGGGCGTGGGTGCGGCCGACGGTGCTCTGGAGCTTCGGCAGCACGCCCTCACGGCCCAGCGCGTACATGTAGCGGGCGGCGCAGTTGTGGAAGGCCATGCCGCAGGCCAGCGAGCCGGTGATCATCAGCCACTGCATGAGGACGACCGCCCAGTGGCCGACGTAGTGCTCGGTCGGGTTGAAGAAGAGCGCGAGGGGGTTCGCGGACGAGGCGGCCTTCACGGCCGCCGCCTCGCCGTTGCCGGTGATGGCCATCCAGGAGACGAAGACGTAGAAGACGCCGACGCCGAGGACCGAGATCATCGTCGCCTTGGGGATGATCTTCTTCGGGTCACGTGACTCCTCGCCGTACATCGCCGTCGACTCGAAGCCGACCCAGGACCAGAAGGCGAAGAAGAGGCCGAGGCCTGCCGAGGTGCCTTTGAAGGCGTTGACCGGGTTGACCGGCCCGAAGGTGAAGCCGTGCGGGCCGCCGCCGTGCAGGGCCACCGAGATCGCCATCGCCGCGAGGACGGTCACCTCGGTGCCGAGGAGGACGACGAGCAGCTTCTCGGCGACGCTGACGCCGAACCAGGTGCCGGTCGCGTTGATGGCGAGCATCAGGATCGCGAAGGCCCACCACGGGACGTCGAGTCCGGTCTGGTCCTTGAGCGTCGTGTTGGCGAAGACCGAGAAGATGCCGATCAGCGCCGGTTCGAAGACGACGTACGCGAAGGTGGCGAGCAGCCCCGACGCCAGGCCGGCGGTGCGGCCGAGACCGTAGGAGATGAAGCCGTAGAAGGCGCCCGTCGAGGTGATGTGCTTCGCCATCGACGTGAAGCCCACGGAAAAGATTGCCAGGACGACCATTGCGACGAGATAGCTCGCCGGGGCGCCTATGCCGTTGCCCGACGACACCATGAAGGGCACGTTGCCGGTCATCGCGGTGATCGGCGCGGCGGTCGCGACGGCCATGAAGACCACCCCGAGCAGACCGATCGCGTTGGGCTTCAGCCGGTGGACCGTGCCCTCGCCGTCGGCGCTCCCGCCTGTCCTCGTCGCCGGGGCGACTCCCTCGTCCACTGCCATCGGGGTGGCCCCTCTCCTGCTGTTCGCTGGCTGTACTGGACCGGAACTCTGTAGGCCGAATGAGTCCGTCGAGGGTCTCGGCGCGTTAAATGTTTGTCAACCAGACCTTTAGAAATCTGACGCAATCTGTCGGCAACACCCGGCTCGTACGGTCGCCGCCATGAGCACGTACACGGCCACCCTCGGCGGCGAACGCCACCGCTTCGACTCACTGGCCCGTCTGCTGGCCGCCGCGAGCCCCGAACGCTCCGGCGACCGGCTGGCCGGCCTCGCCGCAGCGAGCGCGCGGGAACGGGTCGCGGCGCGCTGGGCGCTGGCGGAGGTGCCGCTCGCCACCTTCCTGACCGAGCCGGTGATCCCGTACGAGGACGACGACGTGACCCGGCTGATCCTGGACACGCACGACGCGGCGGCCTTCGCACCCGTCGCCGGGCTGACGGTCGGCGAGTTCCGGGAGTGGCTGCTGGCGGCGGATTCCGGAGCGCTGGCCGCGGTGGCGCCGGGGGTCACGCCGGAGATGGCCGCCGCCGTGTCCAAGCTGATGGGGAACGCGGACCTGGTCGCCGTCGCCCGCAAGGTACGGGTGGTCACCGCGTTCCGCTCGACGATCGGCCTGCCGGGGCGGCTCGCGACGCGGTTGCAGCCGAACCACCCCACCGACGACCCGGCGGGCGTGGCGGCCGCCCTCCTCGATGGTCTCCTCCTCGGCTCCGGCGACGCGGTGATCGGCATCAACCCGGCGACCGACAGCCCGAAGGCCGTCCGCGACCTGCTGAACCTCCTGGACGGAGTGATCGGCCGCTACTCGATCCCCACCCAGTCCTGCGTGCTCTGCCACGTCACCACCAGCGTGGACCTGATGGAGCGCGGCGCCCCGGTCGACCTGGTCTTCCAGTCCATCGCCGGCACCCAGGCCGCGAACGCCTCCTTCGGCGTGACGCTGGGTCTGCTCGACGAGGCGTACGAGGCGGCCCTCGCGCTCGGCCGTGGCACCGTCGGCGACAACGTCATGTACTTCGAGACCGGGCAGGGCAGCGCCCTGTCGGCGGACGCGCACCACGGGGTGGACCAGCAGACGGTGGAGGCACGGGCCTACGCGGTCGCCCGCCGCTACCGCCCCCTGCTGGTGAACACCGTCGTCGGCTTCATCGGCCCCGAGTACCTCTACGACGGCCGGCAGATTCTCCGCGCCGCCCTGGAGGACCACTTCTGCGGCAAACTCCTCGGCCTGCCGATGGGCCTGGACATCTGCTACACGAACCACGCCGACGCCGATGACGACGACATCGCCACCATGCTGACCATGCTCGCCGTCGCGGGCGCGTCCTTCGTGATCTGCACGCCGGGCGGCGACGACATCATGCTCAACTACCAGTCGGCC
The DNA here is from genome assembly GCF_042892755.1 of Streptomyces sp. NPDC001714. Taxonomy (NCBI): domain Bacteria; kingdom Bacillati; phylum Actinomycetota; class Actinomycetes; order Kitasatosporales; family Streptomycetaceae; genus Streptomyces; species Streptomyces sp. NPDC001714. The sequence continues at coordinate 102,032 of NZ_JBIAUL010000020.1, read as the reverse complement.
TCCTACCACGACGCGTTGTACCTGCGGGAAGTACTGGGCCTGCGCCCGGCCCCGGAGTTCGAGGCCTGGCTGGAGTCGATCGGGCTCCTGGACGAGGACGGCGGCGTACGCGAGGTCGGCGGTCACCCGCTGACGGCGATCGGAAGGGAACTGGCCGCATGACCGAGGTGACGACGACCACCGGACTCGACGAACTCTGGCCGCTGCTGCGCCGCCACACCCAGGCCCGCATCGGCCTCGGCCGCTCCGGCCCCGCCCTGCCCACCCGGCACCGCCTGGGCCTCCAGTCGGCGCACGCGGCGGCCCGGGACGCGGTCCACTCGCCGTTCGAGCCGGACGCGGTCGCGGCGGGGCTGGCGGGTATGCCGACGGTGCGGGTCCGCAGCGCGGCCGGCGACCGGCTGACGTATCTCCAGCGCCCCGACCTGGGCCGCCGCCTCGACCCCGTGGACCGTGCCCACCTCCCGGCCGGCGACTGGGACGTGGTGTTCGTCGTCGGCGACGGGCTGTCCAGCCGGGCCGTGCACGAGCACGCGGCGGCGGTGGTACGGGCGACGGCAGCCCGCCTCCCGGACTGGAGCGTCGCCCCGGTGGTGCTGGCCGAGCAGGCCCGGGTGGCCCTCGGCGACGACATCGCCCACGCGATGGGTACGGCCCTGGTGGTCGTCCTCATCGGCGAACGGCCCGGCATGTCGGCGGCGGACTCGCTGGGCGCGTACCTGACCCACCGGCCGGTACCGGGCGTGACGACGGACGCCGACCGCAACTGCCTGAGCAACATCCGCCCGCCGCGCGGCCTCGACTACGAGACGGCGGCGGGGAAGCTGGCGGCGCTGATGGGGCGGGCACGGGAGCTGGGGCGGACCGGCGTGGACCTCAAGGACGAAAGCGATCACGGAGAGGCGATCGGCCGGGTGCTCTGAGGACGATGCCGTCAGGTGCTACGAGGAAGTCGGCACCGTGAGCCCCCACCCGCCCTCCACCACCCGCCAGGTCCGCCGCCGTACCGGGCCGGCCAGGCCGCCGTCCGCCCGGTAGCGGAAGTCCGCGCCCGCCACCGTCACCGTGCGGCCCGCGGCCCGTACCGGGGTCGCCTCCGCGCCCACCGACAGCGGGCGTACCTCCACCTCGGCGAGGCCGTCGTGGCCGCCCGGGATGACCGAGATCCCCTCGACCGGCTGGTCCAGGTCCACGACCGTCTCGCCGTCGACCTCCACCCGCAGCCGCGCGGGCGGGCCGGGTACGGCCGGGACCGGGCGCGCGGCCAGGGAGCGTACGAGGTGCTGGTACGGCCGCAGCCACCCCCGGGCCGGCACCGGCTCCGGTACCTCCCGCACGGCCGCCGGCGGGATCCGCAGCGCGCCCAGCACCACTCCGTCGCTGTCGTCGACGAGGAGGTCCATCCGGCGCTCCACCCCGTCCAGGACCGCCCGCGCCGCCGACACCGCACCGGCCGGCACCCCCAGCGCGTGCGCGACGCCCAGCGCGCCCCCGACCGGGACCATGGACAGCACGCAGTCGGCCAGCTCGCGCCGGCGGTGCAGGAAGGTCACCGCACGGACCAGGGCGCCGTCGTCCCCGACCACCACCGGCCGCCGCGAGCCCCTGCGGGCCAGCACGCGGGCGAATTCCTCGGGCCCGTCCGGCATGCACACCTTCGTGGCCGCACCCGCGCTGAGCACGTCTTTCGCGATCAGGACCGATTCACCGTCCGTTTCCCGTGCCGCCGGATCGATGATCACCAGCAGCTGATCGGACGTCGCGAAAGTCGCCACCTCGGTCCTGCCTCGCTTCCTCGGGTAGCATCACTGTGCAAGAGCCCCTTGCGCTATTGCGCCAGGGGCTTCGTCTATTCCGGGGCATCCGGTCCGACGGTTGTGCGGCCAACGACGGTCGCGGTGGTACGCGGCGACGAACCTTACGCGTACGCCCCTGACCTTGGACATGCCCCGCCCGGAAGGGGTGTACGCGCGTGCCCGCACTTGTGCTGCTCGGTGCTCAGTGGGGTGACGAAGGCAAGGGAAAGGCGACGGACCTGCTAGGCGGCTCCGTCGACTATGTGGTGCGCTACCAGGGCGGCAACAACGCCGGCCACACGGTCGTCGTCGGCGACCAGAAGTATGCGCTCCACCTCCTCCCTTCCGGAATCCTCTCGCCCACGTGTGTCCCGGTCATCGGCAACGGTGTCGTCGTCGACCCGTCGGTCCTGCTCTCCGAGCTGAGCGGTCTGAACGAGCGTGGCGTCGACACGTCCAAGCTCCTGATCAGCGGTAACGCGCACATCATCACGCCGTATCACGTGACCGTCGACAAGGTCACGGAACGCTTCCTCGGGAAGCGGAAGATCGGTACGACGGGGCGCGGCATCGGGCCGACCTACGCCGACAAGATCAACCGGGTCGGCATCCGGGTCCAGGACCTCTACGACGAGTCGATCCTGACCCAGAAGGTCGAGGCGGCCCTCGACGTCAAGAACCAGATGCTGACCAAGCTCTACAACCGGCGCGCGATCGCCGTCGAGCAGGTCGTCGAGGAGCTGCTGGGCTACGCGGAGAAGCTCGCTCCGTACGTCGCCGACACGGTCCTCGTCCTCAATCAGGCGCTGGAGGACGACAAGGTCGTCCTCTTCGAGGGCGGCCAGGGCACGCTCCTGGACATCGACCACGGCACGTATCCGTTCGTCACGTCCTCGAACCCGACCGCGGGCGGTGCCTGCACCGGCTCCGGTGTCGGCCCGACGAAGATCAGCCGGGTCATCGGCATCCTCAAGGCGTACACGACCCGTGTCGGCGCCGGCCCGTTCCCGACGGAGCTGTTCGACGAGGACGGCGACGCGCTGCGCCGGATCGGTGGCGAGCGGGGTGTGACGACGGGCCGGGACCGCCGCTGCGGCTGGTTCGACGCCGTCATCGCCCGCTACGCGACCCGCGTGAACGGCCTGACCGACTTCTTCCTCACCAAGCTCGACGTGCTGACCGGCTGGGAGCAGATCCCGGTCTGCGTGGCCTACGAGATCGACGGCAAGCGCGTCGAGGAACTCCCGTACTCGCAGAGCGACTTCCACCACGCGAAGCCGGTCTACGAGACGCTGCCCGGCTGGTCCGAGGACATCACCAAGGCCAAGTCCTTCGCGGACCTGCCGAAGAACGCCCAGAACTACGTGAAGGCGCTGGAGGACATGTCCGGCGCCCCGATCTCCGCGATCGGCGTGGGCCCGGGCCGGGACGAGACGATCGAGGTCAACTCGTTCCTGTAGGACGTCACTTCACAGCGTCTCTTGGGCCGGTCTTGGGAATCCTTGACCGGCCCTTGGGTCAACCGTGGTTACGCCGGTAACGGGTGAGGGTCAGCATCTACGCGGGTAGCCCGCCGCCTCCCGCATGACACACCCGTCCTCTGTGCCTTTCCAGGAGTCCTGAATGCCCGTCAATCCCATGAACCGCCGTGAGTTCGTGCAGAAGTCGGCCGTCACCGGCGCCGCCGTGGCCGTCGCGGGAACGGTCGGTACCGGCACCGCCCAGGCCGCCGAGGCCGGCCACCCCAAGCCGCCGAAGGCGCCCAAGACCTGGAGCTTCTCCATCCTGGGCACCACCGACCTGCACAGCCACGTCTTCAACTGGGACTACTACACCAACGCCGCCCCGAAGGACTCCAAGGGCAACACCTACGGCATCGCGCGCATCGCCACGCTGGTGAAGAACATCCGCAAGGAGAAGGGCGAGCACCGGGTGCTGCTCGTCGACGCGGGCGACATCATCCAGGGCACCTCGCTGGCGTACTACTACGCGAACGTCGACCCGATCACCGGCAAGGACGGCAAGCGCGGCCCCAAGCACCCCATGGCGATCGCCATGAACGAGATGCGCTACGACGCGGCCGCCCTCGGCAACCACGAGTTCAACTACGGCATCGAGGTCATCCGCACCTTCGAGAAGCAGTGCGACTTCCCGCTGCTCGGCGCCAACGCCCTGGACGCCAAGACGCTCAAGCCCGCCTTCCGGCCCTACACCGTCAAGCACATCAAGGTCCCCCACGGCCCGGACATCAAGGTCGGCATCCTCGGCCTCACCAACCCGGGCATCGCCCTGTGGGACAAGGACAACGTCTCCGGGAAGATGGCCTTCACGGGCCTGGTCGAGCAGGCGAAGAAGTACGTGCCGCGGCTGCGCGCCCTCGGCTGTGACGTCGTCTTCCTCACCGACCACTCGGGCCTGGACGGCTCGACGTCGTGGGGCGACGAACTCCCCTACGTGGAGAACGCGTCGAACCTGGTCGCCGAGCAGGTCCCCGGCATCGACGCGATCCTCGTCGGCCACACCCACGTCGACGTCCCGACGTACACGGTGAAGAACGCGGAGACGGGCGAGGAGGTCCTCCTCTCCGAGCCGTACTGCTACGGCTACCGCCTCTCCGTCTTCGACTTCGAGCTGGAGCTGGTGAACCACTCCTGGAAGATCACCAAGAAGACCGCCACCACCCTGAACAGCAACACGGTCGCCGAGGACCCGCGGATAACCGAACTCCTCACCGCCGACCACAACCTGGTCGTCAAGTACGTCAACACGGCGATCGGCACCTCCACGCAGGACATGTCGACGGCGGAGGCCTGCTGGAAGGACGTGCCCGCCATCGACTTCATCCACGAGGTCCAGAGGGACGCGGTCAAGGCGGGACTGTCCACGGCGGACGCCGCGCTCCCGCTGATCTCGGTGGCCGCGTGCTTCAGCCGCACCGCCGACATCCCGGCCGGCAACGTGACCATCCGTGACATCGCCGGCCTCTACATCTACGAGAACACGCTGTACGGCAAGAAGCTCACCGGCGCCCAGCTGAAGGACTACCTGGAGTACGCGGCGATGTACTACCACCAGGTGCCGAGCGGTACGAAGGTGGACACCGCCACCCTCACCAACGCCAACAGCTTCTGGGACTACATGTACGACACGGCGTCCGGTGTCTCGTACGAGATCGACATCGCGGCGGCCGAGGGCTCGCGCATCAAGAACCTCACCTACAACGGCGCGGCGATCCCCGACGACCAGGTCTTCGTCGTAGCCGTCAACAACTACCGCGCCAACGGCGGCTCCGGCTACCCGCACATCGCCGCCGCGGAGACCGCCTACAGCTCCACCAACCAGGTCCGCGACCTGATGATCGCCTACGCCACGGCCAAGGGCACCATCGACCCGTCGACGTTCGCGGCCACCAACTGGAAGCTGACGCAGGACGGCACGCCCGTCTTCTAGGACCTTCCGGCGTCTCGCGGCTTCGTCGTGTGGTGGCCCCACCCTCTCGGGTGGGGCCACCACTTTTTCTTTTTCCCGACCAAGAGCGAGCTGTCGATTTCCTTTGTGGATTTCATGGCCGCCCGCACGCGCAGCGCACCGCCGGGCGGGCTCAGGCCGCCCCGATGGCGTGCGGCCTCGGACCGGTCATGAGCCTGCGCAGGGCCCGACCCTTCCCCGGACTCAGAGCAGCGTTGCGGTCCTGACCAGATCGGCGACGGCCCGGGAGCGGCTGTGCGGCGGCCATGCGATCACGGTGGTGACCGGCGGCGCGTCCGGCACCGGTACGGCGGCCAGGCCCTCGCGCAGCTGGGGCCGGACGGACTCCGGCACCACACAGCAGGCGCGGCCCAGCGCGACCAGCTGGTACAGCTGGGCCTGGTCCCGGACCTCCGGACCGGGCCCCTCCGGGTACCTGCCGTCGCGGCCTCGCCAGCGCGCCAGGGGCAGGTCGGCCAGGTCGGTGACCTCGGCCGTCCGCACCTGCTCGCGGACGGCGAGGGGATGCCCGGCCGGCACCACCAGCACCTGGCCCTCCGTCAGCAGTTCCTCGGTGTCGAAGCCCGCCGCGGAGTCGAACGGCAGGTGCAGCAGCGCCACGTCGGCCCGTCCGTCGCGCAGCATCCGTTCCTGCTCGCCGACCCCGCACAGCAGCAGATCGACGGCGACCGCACCTGGTTCGGCGGCGTAGGCGTCGAGCATCTTCGCCAGCAGTTCGCCGGACGCGCCCGCCTTCGTGGCCAGCACCACACCCGCCCGGCCGGACGCGGCGAGCGCCGCGCGCCGGGTGCGCTGCTCGGCGGCCGCCACCGCGTCCAGCGCCGCCCGGGCCTCCCGCAGCAGCACCGACCCGGCCTCGGTCAGGGTGACCGCACGGCTGGTGCGTTCCAGCAGCGTCGCCCCGAGCCGTCGTTCGAGCTGGGCGATCGCCCGCGACAGCGGGGGCTGCGCCATCCCGAGCCGCTGGGCCGCCCGCCCGAAGTGCAGCTCCTCGGCGACGGCCACGAAGTACCGCAATTCCCGCGTCTCCACACCCTCATGCTATCGACCCGGCCGGGATCGATACCCCTGCGGTATCGCTGCCCACCCGATCGGTGTTGGCCCACGCGGCCCGGCCCCGGCCAGGATCGAAGCATGACCGAACAGCAGAAGACCGCGCTGGTCACCGGCGCGAACAAGGGCATCGGACACGAGATCGCGGCCGGCCTCGGCGCCCTCGGCTGGCGCGTCGGCGTCGGCGCGCGCGACGCGGAGCGCCGGGAGACCGCCGTGGCCAAGCTGCGGGCGGCCGGCGTGGACGCGTTCGGCGTACCGCTCGACGTCACCGACGACGCGAGCGTGCAGGCCGCCGCCGCGCTGATCGAGGACCACGCCGGACACCTCGACGCCCTCGTCAACAACGCCGGGATCACCGGCGGCAGGGCACAGACACCGACCACCGCTGACCTCGCGACGGTACGGGAGGCCGTCGAGACCAACGTCATCGGCGTCATCCGCGTCACCAACGCGATGCTGCCGCTGCTGCGCCGCTCGCCGTCCCCGCGGATCGTCAACGTGTCCAGCAGCGTCGGCTCCCTCACCCGGCAGACCGCGCCCGGCGCCGAAACGGGCCCGATCGCCGTCGCCTACTCACCGTCCAAGACGTTCCTCAACGGCGTCACCGTCCAGTACGCCAGGGAACTCCAGGGCACGAACATCCTGATCAACCTCGCCTGCCCCGGCTACTGCGCCACCGACCTCAACGGCTTCCAGGGCCACCGCACCCCGCAACAGGGCGCGGCGACCGTGATCCGCCTCGCCACCCTGCCCGACGACGGCCCGACGGGCCGCTTCTTCGACGACGAGGGCGAGGTGCCCTGGTGACTCACGTCGTGGCGTGAGCGAGGAAGGCGGCCCAGGTGGTGGGGGAGAGGGTGAGGTGGGGGCCGTCGGGGGCCGTTTTGGAGTCGCGGATGTGGATGGTGTGGGGGCAGGGGGATATTTCGAGGCAGTCGCCGCCGCTGTCGTTGCTGTAGGAGGACTTGCGCCAGGTGTAGGCGGTTTCAACGCACTGCCCGCCACTGTCGTCGCTGTAGCTCGACTTGAACCATCGCAGGGTCGTCATGTCCGCTCTTCTCCTGCCAGCTTCCGGATGAGGCTCAGGGAGTCGTCCGAGCTCAGTGCCTGCGTTCGGATCTTCGCATACCGGTGGGTGAGGCGAGCGACCTTTGCGGCATCGCTGACCAGCACGCTTTCGTCCTCGATCTCCATGTAGACCAGGCGGTGGTGTTCCTTGGTCTCCACCAGCTTCATGTCACCGCGTGCGCCTGCGTGCCCAGGCCTCAACCCCCGGTCAGTCGGCAGCACTTGGATACTCACATTGTCCCGCTCCGCGTCCTCGGCAAGAGACCGCAATTGGTCGCGCAGCACCTCCCAGCTCCCGAACGGCCTCCGTAGCACCGACTCCTCCAGGATCAGCTCGATCATGGCCGTCGGGTCCACCCGGTCGAACAGCGCCCGCCGTGCCACCCGCGCCTCGACCAGTTCCTCCACCTTCTCCTCCGGCAGCTTCGGGAAGCCTCCGCCGATCAGTGCCCGCGCGTACTCCGGTGTCTGGAACAGACCGTCGACCACGAACGTCTGGTACGACGAGAGCGTCACCGCCTCCTGCTCCACGAGCGCGAAGTTCTTGAACTGGGCCGGATACCTGTCCAGCAGTACGAACCTGCGTGCCTTCTCGAAGATGCCCAGCCCGCCACCGATCGCCTCCTCCAGCTTGGCGAGCATCTTGTCGCTGGCGGGCTGCGCTCCCGTCTCCATCGCGCTGATCGCGGACCCGGTGTAGCCGATGCGCTTCCCCAACTCCTCTTGAGTCAGCTCCTGTTGCTCGCGGAAGGCCTTCGCGAGCGCGGCCAGGAGCTGTGCCGTGCTGCCCGCCTCCGCCTTGTTCTCAGCCCGCGCCATTGCAGTCACCCCCGAACTCAACCGAACTCAAACGGTCACAACCACCGGACCCCGAATTCCCAGAGTTTGCAGCTCTTGACTCTGAGTTATGGCGACGGTAGCCGCAGGTGCCGACACTGATCCCATGAACACGCAAAGGGATCCCTTAAACCTCGGCTGGCTGCCCGCCTCGGGCATTCAACTCCGTAAAGCCGGCGTCCAGTTCGACGCGGTACGGGTGGACGACGGGGAGTGGGGGCGGCGGCTCGCCGACCGGCTCGCGGAGATGACCGGGGGTGATCCGGGACCCGTCATCGAGGTCGCCAGCGGGCGGCGGTGTGTGTACTTCCTGGTCCCGGCCGGAAGTACGGATCACCTGCCCTGGCCTGCGGAGGTGACGAGACTGACCGCCGTTCCGGCCCGGGTGTCGTACATCCCGATTCCCGCACTGGACGACATGACGTGGCCGTTGTCGTGGCGCTACCGGCCGACCTGTCCCGACCGTTTCGTGCACACGCGATTGCTGCGGTCCGCACTTCACTCGCCGGAGTGAAAAACGTCAACACGGCGCCGGGAAAAAGGGATTGTGGCTTGCGTTCGGCGCTTTGCGGGGCCCTAAAGTCACGATCAACAGATTGCCCCCGCGGTGCGCCAACACCCGGGGGCTCGACACCAGGAGACAGCCCTCCGATGCGCGTTCATCGTATGGCGCCCGTGCGCGCCTTCGCAGCCCTTGCCCACTCCCGTGTCGGGGACCGACGCCTGTCCTGGGGAGCGGTAGGCGTACTGACGTACCTCTTGGGGCTGCCGGACGGCGCCTGGATCACGGAGCGCATCCTCGCCGAACGGCGGCGGGAAGGGTGCATGTCGATCGTCGCCTCCCTGCGTGAGCTGGAGGAACGGCGGTATCTGCGGCGGGTGGTGTCGCGGGACCCGGTGACCCGGCAGTACTCGACGGTCTGCGAGGTATTCGAGTGGCCGTACGAATCCGCGACACCGGCGGGTGAAATGCAAAAAGTTCGCCTCGTGGCGGCTTAGAAAGCAGAGAAGGGAACGTCGTTGACTGTCACACTCGTACGCCCTGAGGTGGTATACCGTCGGTATACTGTCCTCATGGCAGACACCACGATCAAGGTCGACCCCGCCGTCCGTGACCGCCTTCAGGAGCTCGCCCGGGAACGCGGGATGAGCATGCGGGACCTCGTGGCGGAGCTGGCCGGAGCCACACCCACCAAGGAAGAGCTGCGCAAGCGGTACGAGGAGACCAGGGCGTACGTCGAGGAGCACTTCCTCGGCAGGCCCTACACGGAAGAGGACGAGAAGGCCGGGGAAGAACTGTGGGCCGACATCGAGTCCGGACGTATCGGGGAGGTCCAGTGACCGAGGGGGAGCGGTACCCGCTGCCGCGTGCCGTCATCTTCGACGACACGGCGGCCCTGGCGCTCGGTGCCGGTAACAGCATGGCCTCCCGGCTGGTCGTGGAGGCGGAGAAGGACGCCGCGCTGCGGGTCTACATCCCCGCGGTGAGCCTGGCCGCGGCGGAGCGGGAGCGGGCCGGGGTCGCGGAGCACGTCGGTGCGCTGCCGTCCGTCAACATCGAAGGGCTCGACTTCGCGGCGGCCACGGCTGTGGGCAAGCGGCTGCGGGCCGCGAACGGCGAGTCGTCGGAGGACGGGAAGGACGAGCCGGACTGGAGCGGTGCCCACGTGCTGCACCTTGCTCTGCCGACCGTCGAGTGGCCGCGTGGCCGTCCCGTCCTGACCAGGACCCCGATGCGGTACCGGGGCACGGGCATCCGCACCATCCGGATCGTCGAGCAGGGCTGACCACGGTCCCGACGACACCCCAAGGCTCCGGACCGAGGACGGTCCGGAGCCTTTTTCACTCACACAGAGATGAACACGCGGCTCATGGCCGGTTCAGTGGCGCCTACCAGCCGCCGAGACTGCAGTCGGAACCGACGTGGTTGAACTGCGCGCCCGGGCTGCCCTCGCCGTTGATGTCGATGAGTCCGTTGACGAGGCCCAAGTTGCCGAGGACGTCGAGGTTGAAGTCGTGGGACCGGCAGCCACCGCCGTGACCGCCGTACGCGTGCTGCTGTGCCGGCAGGGCGGTGGCCGGGACGGTGCCCATGAAGCTGACGCCTCCGACGATGGCGATCGCGACAGCTGCCTTGTGAAGCTTGCGCATGTTCCTCCTCGAGCTGATGAGAGCGCGCGGTCATATAAACTGATAAGCGCTCAATTCGGAGGCTAGATCGACATCGCTCGCCGCGCTCTTCGGAGGAGCCATACGGGGGCACCGGCATACGGGTGACCGGTCGTCAGTGTGATCGGGTGTCAGCGTGATCCGCCGTCAGCTGAAGACGATCATCGACCCCTGGGCCAGGCTGCGGGTCGCCGCCGCGTGCAGGCCCAGCCATACGTGCCGTTCCCGCGCGAAGGGGCTCGGGTCGTAGGGGGCCGGGACCGCCGGTTCCTCCAAGTCGGTGGGGGCGGCCGGGGGTTGGGGCGGAGCCGGGGGGTTCGCCGGGTCGATGCCGATCGACGGGGCGACGTACTCCAGCTCGCGCAGCAGGGCGTGGGAGGAGCCCAGCGGGCCGCCGCTGGCGAGGAGTTCGTCGCTGGAGAGCGGGTTCGGGAAGTCGACCGGGACGTAGGCGCCCGCGTGGTCGTAGTGCCAGACCAGGTGCGACTGCTGGGCCGTCGACTCGAACATCTCCAGGAGCTGCTCGTAGTCGCCGCCGAGGTCGTCCACGGGGGAGACGGGCAGACCGCAGACCTGGAGGAGGTAGGCGCGGCGGAGGAAGTGGAGTGCGTCGTAGTCGAAGCCGGCCACGGGCGCGACCTCGCCGGACAGGCCCGGCATGTACTGGTACACCGGCACCGGGGGCAGCCCTGCCTCGGCCAGCACCTTGTTGTACTGCGCGAGTTCCTCGGCGAACGGATTGTCGGGGGTGTGGCACAACACGTCGACGAGCGGTACCAGCCAGAGGTCACAGGCCAAAGAGGGCTCCTAGTATCAGCGCGTTCACAGCAAGTGCTCAGCCAGGCGGTCAGGGAAGAGTAATCCGTGCGGCGCCGGTCAGCTCCCCTCGTGCAGGTCCCATACCCAGACCCCACCGGTCCACTTACCGGGTTTTCCGGTCAGGGCCTCCACCGCCTGTCGTAGTTTCTCGTCATTGGGTTGCGGGGCCACCACAAGGACCCCCGCCTTCCAGTACGCGAAGTCCTTCTTGGCCTGTGCCCGCCAGTTCTTGCCGATCACCGGCACCTTCCCGGAGTAGCGGACGTCCCGCAGCATGCTGGAGGTGTAGCGCGGGACGGCGCCGTAGATTCCGATGCGGTCGGCGCCGTAGGGGCCGTTGAAGTATCCGCCGGGGAGCTTGAAGCCGAGACCGGCGCTGGTCTGCCAGTGCAGGGCCTCGGCGTAGCCGGGGTCCGGGAGCGGGAGGGGGACGAGGGACTCGCCCTTGCCCAGGTACGACTTCCACATCCCGCTGCTGATGAACTCCGGGACCGCCTCCCGCTGCTCGGACTTGAGCGGGGCGGGGACGATCGGCAGCAGGGCCAGGGCGACGGTGAGCAGGCCGAAGTACTGGGCGCCCATGCGGCGGGTGGCCAGCGCCCTCTCGACCGCGACCGCGAGCAGGATGCCCAGCGCGGGCGCGCAGATCATCGCCACCCGGCCCTCGATGACGGACTCGAAGAGCGGGAACTTCCGCACCAGCGCCCAGGGCCCCGGATACACCGTCTCCGTCAGCGGGATGCGGATCTTCGGGCCCATGGACAGCACGGCCGCCGCCACCGACGTGAACGCCAGCGCCTTGACCAGCGGCCGTTCCCACAGCCGTACGACGATCCCGAAGGCGACCAGGACCAGCGGCCAGCCGTAGAAGGCGTTCTGCTCGGTGGGGTTGAGGGAGAGCTCGTTGGCGCGGCCCGCGTTGCCGTAGAGCAGCGAGCGCTCGGCGAAGGCGAGGAGGGAGAGGGGGCTGTTTCCGGCGTTGTCGCCGTGCAGGACGCTGTGGTAACTCTGCGGGCCCGTGAACTGCCAGTACAGGGGGCAGACGACCAGGGGGAGGCAGACCGCCCCGGCGATCAGCAGGCCCTTGCCCAGCGGGCGCCACGCCGCCTTCGCCACCTGCGGCCGTACGGCCGCGTAGGCGAGGGCGAACAGGGTCATCCCCAACGCCGCCAGCAGGAACGGCTCCTCGCCCAGGAACACCTGGTACGCCGCCATCAGGCCGAGCACGATGCCGTCCCGCCGGACCCGCTCGCCGCCGGCGAGGCGCAGGGCGCGGTCGATGATCAGCGGGATCATGAACAGGATCACGAAGTTGGGGTGCGCGTTGGCGTGGCTGACCATCGGCGGCGCGAAGGCCGCGAGGGCCGCGCCGACGAAGGCGGCACCCCGGTGCCGTACCACCCGCTTCACGATCAGCCAGTACCAGGCGACGGCGGTCGCGGCGAGGCCCAGCGCCATGCAGACGGAGAGCGAGACGGCCGGACCGGCCAGGAGGGTCAGCGGGGCGAAGGGGACCGACAGGCCCAGCATGACCGTGTTGGCCATCAGGTTGACGCCGTCGGGGAAGTTCTGGAAGTCGGAGAAGAGCGGGTTGCGGAAGTGCGCGAGGTTGTCCGCGGTGACCGCGAAGAACCACTCCCACTGGTTCTGGTCCTGGAGGGAGTCGGTGAGGTAGCGGTGGTCCGGGTCGAAGAAGCGGCCCGAGTACAACGCCACGGACATCAGCAGGAAGAGAACCGGAACCAGCAGGTCGGCCGGGCGCAGCCGGCGGACGCGCAGGCGCGCGAGGTCGGCGAGGACCTTCGGGTAGTCCAGCGGGCCCACCTTCGAGCCGGGCTGGTGGCTCCAGCGGACCGGGACCTCGGTGATGGGGTGGCCGGCGCGGTGCAGGTGCTGCAGCACCTCCACGTCGATGCCCCAGCCGTCGAGCCGGGAGTCGGCGAAGGCCTCGCGGGCCAGGTCGCCGTCGAAGAGCTTGAACCCGCACTGGGTGTCCCTGAGACTCGGCACGGCGGTGGCGCGTATGAGCAGGTTCCCGGCGCGGCCGAGCAGCTCGCGCAGCCGGTGCTGGTGGTCGGCTATCTCCGCGCCCGGCACCGCACGCGAGCCGATCGCCGCCGCGCCGCCCTCGCTGAGCGCCTTGTCCAGCCGCTCCAGTTCCTCGATCGGCGCCGCGAGATCGGCGTCGGTGACCAGCACCCGGCTGCCGCCGCTCGCGGCGACGCCGAGCCGCAGGGCGTGGCCCTTGCCCCGGTTGCGGTCGGCGGCGACCAGCCGGACCTGCGGGTGCTGTAAGGCCGCGACCTCGCGAGTCCCGTCCGTCGAGCCGTCGTCGGAGACGATCACTTCCCAGGAGCCGAAGCGGCTCTCGTTGTCGGCGAGGTAACGGGTGACGGCGGCGAGCGTCGGACCGAGCCGCTCCTCCTCGTTGTACGCCGGGATGACGACGGAAAGAGCGACGGTCTCCCTGTTCTCCGAGGGCTCTGGAGGCTCCGGGGCCTGGGGGATCTCCGTGGACGCGGTCATCCGTTCTTCTCCGCCAGTCGCTCGATCAGGGCGAGGGAGTGCGTGTTGTACGCGGCGACGATCCCCCGGGCGGCCTCCGCGTCCCGGCGGGACAGCGCGTCGACCAACTCGGTGTGCCGGGACCACAGATACCCGCGTAGATCAGGCAGCCGGCGCAGATGCCGCACCGCGCACACCCAGGACTGCACGCGCAGCCGGTGCAGGAAGTCGGCGAGGTAGGGGTTGCCGAACAGGGCGGACAGCTCCCGCCAGAACCGGAGGTCGTAGCCGATGAGGACGGTCAGGTCGCCGGCGGTCGCGGCGCGCTGCGCCTCCTCGCCGCGCCGCCGGACCGTGGCCAGGGCGGCCGCGACCCGCGGCTCCTCGGGATTCTTGAAGGCCGGGTGGAGGCCGTCCGCGAGGGCCTGGAACATGCCGTCGGTGACCAGGCTGCGGGCCTCGATCATGCCCCGGTAGTCGGCGAGCGTGTACTCCGGCACCCGGAAGCCGCGGTGCTGGTCGGCGTCGAGGATGCCCTGCGCGGACAGGTCGACCAGTGCCTCGCGGACCGGCGTGGCGGAGACCCCGTACTGCTCGGCGATCTCCTTGACCGTGAACTCCCGGCCCGGCTGGAGCCGCCCTGCGAGCACCTCGTCACGGAGCGCGTCCGCGATCTGCTGGCGCAGGGTACTGCGGGTCACAGCGCCGTTGCCGGGCATTGTGGGGTGCCTCTCCTCACGCGTTCGGGTGACGTGCTCGCTTACACGTACATGTACGAGCACGCCACCTTACGCGTTCGGGTTCCGCGTGTACTCCTTCCGTGTCCGCGAAGCTACCCGTGGGTCCTTTCTACGGATCCTGTGAGTTTCCTGTGCTGGAGCGCCCCTTCAGGTGGCGCTGGGGGTACCCCCGGCCGAAGGCCGGGGGAGGAACTGCGCGATCAGCCCCCACCGGCCGGCGGCCGAAACCCGGCCTCAAGCCACCGTGAACTCGTCGGCCACGCTCAGCGCGGCGTCCAGCGCCGCGAACCCTTCCTTCAGCTCGGCCTCACTGACATTGCACGGCGGCACGACATGCGTCCGGTTCATGTTCACGAACGGCCACAGACCGTGCTCCTTCGCGGCGGCCCCGAACGCGGCCATCGGCGCGTTGGCCTCCCCGGCCGCGTTGTACGGCACCAGCGGCTCTCGGGTCTCCCGGTTCCTCACCAGGTCGAGCGCCCAGAACATGCCGACCCCGCGGACCTCGCCGACGCTCGGGTGGCGCTCGGCGAGCGAGGCGAGCGCGGGTCCGACCACCTCGGCCCCCAGCCGCTTCGCGTTCTCGACGACCCCTTCCTCCGCCATCACGTTGATCGTGGCGACGGCGGCGGCACAGGCCAGCGGATGCCCGGAGTACGTCAGCCCACCCGGGTAGGGCCGCCTGCCGAAGGTCTCGGCGATCCTCTCGCTGATGGCCACGCCGCCGAGCGGCACATACCCGCTGTTCACGCCCTTGGCGAAGGTCATCAGGTCGGGTACGACGCCGAACAGGTCGGCGGCGAACCACTCACCGGTCCGCCCGAACCCGGCCATCACCTCGTCCAGGACGAAGACGATCCCGTACTTGTCGCAGATCTCCCGGACACCGGCGAGATACCCGGCCGGCGGCACCATGATCCCGGCGGTCCCGGGGATGGTCTCCAGCACGATGGCCGCGACCGTGCCCGGCCCCTCGAAGGCGATGGTCGTCTCCAGGTGCTCCAGCGCCCGCGCGGTCTCCTGCTCCTCGGTCTCCGCGTAGAAACGGGAGCGGTAGAGGAAGGGCGCCCAGAAGTGCACGACCCCGGCGGCGGCGCCGTCGGAGGCCCAGCGGCGCGGGTCGCCGGTGATGTTGATCGCCTGCTGGGTGCCGCCGTGGTACGAGCGGTAGGCGGACAGCACCTTCGGGCGGCCCGTGTGCAGCCGGGCCATGCGCACCGCGTGCTCGATGGCGTCCGCGCCGCCGTTGGTGAAGAAGATCTTGTCCAGGTCGCCGGGCGTGCGCTCGGCGATCAGCCGGGCCGCCTCCGACCGCGCCTCGACGGCGAAGGCGGGCGCGAAGGTCGTCATCCTCGCGGCCTGCTCCTGGATCGCGGCGACGACCTTCGGGTGCTGGTACCCGACGTTGGTGAAGACGAGCCCGCTGGTGAAGTCCAGGTAGCGCCGGCCGTCGTAGTCCCAGAAGTACGACCCTTCGGCGCCGGCCACCGCGAGCGGGTCGATGAGGTCCTGCGCGGACCAGGAGTGGAACACATGCGCACGATCGGCCGCCTGCACGGCGGCTCCGGCCTGGGGATTGGGCTGAGGGGTCATGCGGGGGAGCGTAGGAGCGCGGGGGACGGGAGCGGTATCGGCGACATGTTCCGTGGTCAGGGGGATTCCGCGACAGGTTGTCCACAGCCTGGGGACATGGTGCGCGGCCGGTCCCTGTTACGTAACCGTAGACATGGCACTGCGCGATCCCCGGAACGGCCGCATTATTCTCGGCTCGATCACAAGTGTGAGCGAGGGGCGGATCTGCCATGGAGAAGCTGGGGCCGGGGGATCCGCAGCACATCGGGAGTTATCGGCTGCTGGCGCGGCTCGGTGCGGGCGGGATGGGGCACGTGTACCTCGCCCGGTCGGAGCGCGGCCGTACCGTCGCCGTGAAGCTGGTACGGGCGGAGCTCGCCGAGCACGAGGAGTTCCGGGCGCGCTTCCGGCAGGAGGTCCGCAACGCCCAGCGGGTCGGCGGGTTCTGGACCGCCCCCGTGCTCGACGCCGACACCGAGGCCGCCGTGCCCTGGGTGGCCACCGGCTATGTGGCCGGGCCGAGCCTCCAGCAGGTCGTCGAGCACGACCACGGGCCACTGCCCGAACGGTCGGTGCGCATCCTCGCCGCCGGGCTGGCGCACGCGCTGGGCAACATCCACGCGGCCGGGATCGTCCACCGGGACCTCAAGCCGTCCAACGTGATGCTCACCATAGAGGGGCCCCGGGTCATCGACTTCGGCATCGCGCGGGCGCTGGAGACGCTGCCCGGCGAGAGCCTCACCCGGACCGGCTCGCTCGTCGGCTCGCCGGGCTTCATGGCCCCCGAGCAGGTGCGCGGCGACCGGATCACCCCCGCCTGCGACGTCTTCTGCCTCGGCTCGGTGCTCGCCTACGCGGCCACCGGCCGGCTTCCCTTCGGCTCCACGGAGGGCGGCGCACACGCCCTGATGTTCCGGATCGCCCAGGAGGACCCCGACCTCTCCGGCCTCCCCGAGGACATCGCCGACGTGGTCCGCGACTGCCTGCGCAAGGACCCGGCGGCCCGTCCGTCGCTGGACGCGATCCTGGCCCGGACCGGAGCGGGCGGCACGGTCTGGGAAGGCCGGTCGCGGGACCCGTGGCTGCCGGGGGCGCTGGTGGCGCAGCTCGGCCGCCACGCCGTCGAGCTGCTGGAGGTGGAGGACCCGACGGTCCACGGGGCGCTGCAAGGGGTGACACGTCACGAGACGCAGGGGTCAGCAGACCCGGGGGCGCGACCAGCCCCCACCCACCCGCAGCCGACACCCAACCCGCCGTCCCCGGAACACGCCCCCGCCCACCCGGCCTACGGCTACCCGAACCAACCCCACCAGCACCCGCAGTCGTCCCCGTACAACCCGTACAACCCGTACACCGACACCGCCCCCACTCCCACCCCCGACCCCACCCAGATCTACCCACCCGTCCCCCCGCCCCCGCTGTACGACCCCCTCCCGGCCGACGAGCCCCGCCGCACGGCCCGCTCCACCGCCCTCCTCGTCGCCATCGCCCTGATCGTGCTGCTGGCCGCGGGCGGCTCGGTCTACGGGCTCATGAACAGCGGCGGCGACGACGGCACGGACGCCAAGGCGGGCGGCGGGACCACCTCCGCCCCCTCGGCCACCGACCCGACCACCGCCGCGGAGCCGACGCCCACCGAGTCGCCCTCCTCCTCGGCCGCCCCCAAGGGCACCGTCCCGAGCGGCTTCCTCGGTACCTGGGCCACCTCGATAGACAACGACACGGGCCACAACACCCGCGAACTGACCATCCGCCAGGGTGCCGTGGGCGACACGGTCCTCACCCTGGCCGCGGACGGCCCCGGCTACCACTGCGAGTTCGCGGCGAAGCTCGCCGAAAAGCCGGGCTCGGACGGCCCGTTGGAGATCGGTCCGTCCACGGTCACGGCGGGCAAGCCCCGTTCGTCGTGCAGCGCCGGAGCGGCCACCGAGGTGACCCTGCTGTCGGGCGGCAAGCTGAAGCGCGCGACGAAGGACGGCGACGAGAGCCTGACCTACAGCAAGGAGTGAACTCACCCTCCGTACGAGGTAGTTGAACGTTCGGCGAACAACAGTACGGGCGTCCGGTATGTCCCTTCACGGCCCCATCCTGCCCCTTACGGTGACCCCACCATTCGACTCCGGGGAGTGGCGGGGGCACCCACATGGAGTGGCTGAACACGGAGAACATCGTCGCTGTGGGCACCGCGGTGCTCGGCATCGTCGCGTCGGCGGGCATCTTCTGGTACGAGCGTCGCGTCCCGCGCCGTAAGCGCATCGGCTACCGCGTGCAGATGGACAACCCGATCGGCGACGACGCCCGTTCGGGCCGCATCGGCAGACGCCTGGGCCTCTTCGACGAGGCCCCGGACATGGCCGACGCCACCCTGGTCCTGCTGCGCATCGAGAACGACGGCTCCCAGGGCATCGGCCGCGACGACTACACCAGTCCCGAACTGCACGGTCTCACCGCGGTGTTCACCGACCGCATCGTCCGGGGCGTCTCGGTCACCCAGCCGACCGACAGCGACCACCTCATGCCGCACTTCACCCCGGACCGCGGCTTCGGCTACGCGGGCAACACCCTGCGCATCCCGCGGGTCCCGCTCAACCACGGCGAGCACTTCAAGCTCCTCGTGCTGCTCTCCGGCGGTGACGTCGGCCGGGAGATCAGGATCGTCGGCGGGCTCCACGACGGCGAGGTGCACCCCAACCGCAGCGCCACCCCGGACGACGCCACGCCCCTGTTCAGCCGCGCCTCCCGGCTGATCACCATCATGCTGACGCTCAGCGTCCTCACCCTGGCCACGATCGTCGTGGCCCGCGACGACACCCCGCCGCCGATCGGCTGCGCGAAGGGCTCGCTGCGGGTCATCGGCTCGACCGCCTTCGCCCCCGTGATGGAGGACGCGGCGAAGAAGTACGAGAAGGAGTGCGAGGGCGTGTCGATCACGGTGGACGCGCGCGGCTCGACCGCCGGGATCAGGGGGCTGAACGACGCCGGGAAGCAGGCGAAGAAGGGCTCCCCGCCGGTCCTGGCCCTCTCCGACGGCCCCAAGCCCACCGACATGCCCCAGCTGAAGGAGAACCGGGTCGCCCTGGTGGTCTTCGCGCTCGTCGTGAACGACGGCGTGCCGCTGCGGAACCTCACCACGGCCGACGTACGACGGCTGTACCGGGGCGAGATCACCAACTGGAAGCAGCTGGGCGGCCCCGACCTGCCGGTGGTGCTGGTCAGCCGGGACGCCGACTCCGGGACCCGGCAGGTGTTCCAGCGGCGGATACTGAAGCGCGGTGAGATCGCCAACTCCTCCGTGGACTGCCTGCACAAGGACGACCCGACGGCGAAGGTGATCCGCTGCGAGCTGGACTCGACCGACCAGGTGCTGTCGGAGGTGGCCCAGCTGAAGGGGGCGGTCGGCTACGCCGAGCTGAACACGGCGGAGGGCGCGAAGGGCCTGCACACCCTCTCCCTGGACGCCAACGCCCCGTCGGTGGACGCGATCGAGCGCGGCGTCAGCCCGTACCCGTACCGCGAGATCGAGTACGCGTACACCTACGGCCAGCCGGCGGCCGACTCACCGGCGTCGAGCTTCCTGTCGTACGTCAGCAAGGGGAACGGCGAGGACGTGATCCGGTCGTACGGGCATGTGCCTTGTTACACACCGGTGGGGATGAACCTGTGTGCGTGAAGTTAGTTACGCTTTGCGGTGGTTCGTGCGTCGTGGTGGAGCACCGTGCTGTGAGATCGCCCTGCTCCCGTCCCGGCCGACTCCTCCGTGAGCACCAAGCGCTGGGCGGCCGGGTCGTCCCGTACGCGGAGACGGGGCACCGGCAGCCGGACTACGAGCCCCGACGATCCCCACCACGACGGGTTGGCGAACACGCCACATGGGACGACCGTCAGCACCGGAACTCGATACCGCAGGCCTGCCTGATTCCATCCATCGCCCGCAGCGTGCCGATCGACGCCTCCAGCGGCCGCAGTTCCGACTCCCGCCTGCCCTCCGTCACACATCGCGCCACCTCCGCCGCCTCGAAGTGGAGCCCGTCGTGCCCGGTGCGCGGCTCGGTGTACCTGAGTGCCGTACCGCCGCCCGACGGGGTGAGCAGGACGTCCCCCGGCTGGTAGAAGGGGCCCGGCAGGGTGAGGGTGGCGTGGCTGCCGGCGATGGTCGCGGTGGTCGGGGTGTCGCTCAGGAGTGTGGTGTGCACGACGGCCTGGTTGCCGGCGCCGTCACGGAGGACGGCCGAGATCTGGCCGTTCACGCCCGCCGGGTGCGGCTGGCCGAAGGCGACGATCCCGGCCGGCTCACCGAGGACCCAGGTGGCGAGGGAGACCGGGTAGGTGCCGAGGTCGAGGAGCGGTCCGCCCGCGAGGTCGGCGCGCAGGATGCGGTGGCCGGGGGCGAAGTGCTCGCCGTGATCGGCCAGGACGGTGTGGAGGTCGCCGAGGACACCGGAGTCGAGGATCTGACGGACCACGTCGAAGCGGGGGAGGAAGAAGGTCCAGAGCGCCTCGGCGCAGAACAGGCCGCGTTCCCGGGCCAGTCGTGCGAGTTCGGCGGCCTGGGCCGCGTCGAGGGCGAGCGGCTTCTCCACGAGGGTGTGCTTGCCGGCCCGCAACGCCAGCTGGGCGCAGGCGAGATGGGCGGTGTGCTCGGTCGCCACATAGACGACGTCGACGTCCGCCGCCGTGACCAGCTCCTCGTACGAGCCGTAGGAGCCCGGGATGCCATGCCGGGCGGCGAAGCCCGCGGCCCGGCCCGCGGTTCGGGAGGCGACCGCCGTGAACCGCTGGCGGGTGTGGCACCGGACGGAGTTCACGAACCGCTCGGCGATCCAGCCGGTGCCGAGCACACCCCAGCGCAGGGCGGGCGCCGCCATGGGATCCGGGGTGCGCGGGGCGGGGAGGGCGGTGGGGAAGGCCCCGGTGGACATGTCAGACCTCCGGGACCTGTACGGCGACCGTCCGGCCGTCGGCGTGCATGGACCCGATGACGGCCTCGGCCACGGCGGCGGCCACCAGCCCGTCGTACGCGGTGGCGAGCGGCGCGGGCCGGCCCGCGGCGATGGCGTCGGTCCAGGCCTGCAGTTCCAGCCGGTAGGCGTCGGCGAACCGGGGCCGCCAGTCGGCCGGGTAGCCGGTGGCCCGGGTACGGGCGGTGTCGGACACCAGCCGGGCCGGGTCGGTCAGCGCCAGCGTGCCGTGCTCGCCGACCACCTCGCAGCGGACGTCGTAGCCGTAGCCGGCGTTGAGGAACGTCTCCACGGTGGTCAGCGCGCCGTCGGCGGTGCGCAGCAGCATCACCTGCGGGTCGCGCAGCCCGGCCACCGCCGAGGTGGGCCGGGCCGCGTGCCAGCTCACCTCGGTGATCGGGGCGCCGAGCAGCCAGGGCACGGTGTCGAACTCATGGATCGCCGACCCGGTGACACTGAACTCGTCGGTGGCGCCGGGCGCGGAGGACACACCCCGGCTCACGCAGTGCACGAGGAGGGGCGCACCGGCCGTACCGGAACCGAGGGCGGCCCTGAGATCGGCGTACCCGGGGTCGAAGCGGCGCATGAAGCCGAGTGAGACGAGGTGCGTGCCGTCCTCCCGGAGGACCCGCACGCACTCGGCCGCCGTGGGCGCGAGCGGCTTCTCGCACATGACCGCCTTTCCCGCCCGTACGGCGGCGATCGCGAGGTCGGCGTGCGTGCTGTCGTGGGAGGCGATGACGACGGCGTCGACGTCCGGATGGGCTATGAGCGCGTAGGCGTCGTCGGTGGCCCGCGCCCCCGGCACCCCGGCGGCCACCTCCGCGGCCCGCCTTCCGTCGATGTCGGCGACGTACGTCACCTGGGCGCCGGAGACCCAGCGGTGCAGCGTGTTCACGTGGTCGGCGCCCATGTTCCCGGCGCCGACGACTCCGACCCGTATCGGGTTCGACGACGTCATCGCAGGCTCACCCACGTGCCCTGTTCGGCCGAGCGGCTCATCGCGTCGAGGGCGGTCGCGCTGTGCACGGCGTCCTCCAGGGTCGGACCGTAGGAGGTGCCCTCGGCGACGGACCGCAGGAAGTTGCGGGCCTCGATCACCTTGAGGTCGTCGTAGCCCATGGCGTTGGCGGCGCCGGGCTGGAAGGCGGCGTACTCGCCGTGGCCGGGGCCGACGAAGACCGTGGAGACGGGCTGGTCCTGGTAGGAGGTGCCGAGGCTGACGCCCAGCTCGCCCATCCGCCGGTAGTCCCAGAAGACGGCGCCCCTGGTGCCGTGCACCTCGAAGCCGTAGTTGTTCTGCTCGCCGACCGCGATCCGGGAGGCCTCCAGCACACCGCGGGCGCCGGAGGCGAAGCGCAGCAGGCAGTTGACGTAGTCCTCGTTCTCGACGGGGCCGAGCTCCCCGCCGGTGGCCAGGGTGTGGCCGGCGGTGGCGCCGGTGGGGCGGGCGCGCTCCGGGATGAACACGGCCGTGTCGGCGGCCAGCGACTCGATGTCGCCGAGCAGGAAGCGGGCCAGGTCGACGCCGTGCGAGGCGAGGTCGCCCAGCACCCCGCCGCCACCCCGGGCCCGCTCGTACCGCCAGGTCAGGGCGCCGTCGGGATGGGCGGCGTAGTCGCTGAACAGCCGCACCCGGACATGGGTCACGGTCCCCAGCTCACCGGAGGCGATCAGCTCACGGGCGTGGGCGACGGCGGGTGCGTTGCGGTAGTTGAAGCCGACGGTGCCCCGCACCCCGGCCTCGGCCACCGCCGCCGCCACCGCGCGGGCGTCCTCGGAGGTCAGCCCGACCGGCTTCTCGATCCATATGTGCTTGCCGGCCTCGGCCATGGCGACGCCGATCTCGCGGTGCAGGAAGTTCGGCGCGGTGATGCTGACGGCGTGGACCCGCGGGTCGGCGGCGACCTCGCGCCAGTCCCGGGTGGTGGACGCGAACCCGAACTGCGCGGCGGCCTCCTCGGCCCGCCCGGGCACCTCCTCGGCAACGGCCACCAGCTCGGGCCGCACGGGCAGCTGCGGGAAGTGATGGGCCACCCGCTGGTAGGCCTGGGAGTGCACCCGCCCCATCCACCCGAATCCGACGACGGCGACGCCGAGCGTACGCACCATGGGCTGCCCCTCCTTGGACCGTCCAGAGCCTGAGTGCTCACGATGCGGCGCCGCTTCAGAAGATGTCAAGACATTCGGGCGTCCGGACAATTCCGCGTGCACCGCCATCGTGTCCGCCCGCGCAGTTCCCCGCGCCCCTATGGGGCGCGTCTGAGCCGCCGCCCGCTACAACGCCCCGTCAGGGGCGCGAGAAACTGCGCGATCAACCACGACGGTGCGGTACCGAAATACGGCGCGAAGCCCCCACCCTCCAGGGGCGCGGGGAACTGCGCGAACACCCCCCACGGTGCGGCACCGAACGACGGCGCGAAGCCCCCACCCCCCAGGGGCGCGAGAAACTGCGCGATCAACCACGACGGCGCGGCACCGAAATACGGCGCGAAGCCCCCACCCTCCAGGGGCGCGGGGAACTGCGCGATCAACCACGACGGTGCGGTACCGAACGAGGGCGCGAAGCCCCCACCCTCCAGGGGCGCGGGGAACTGCGCGATCAACCACGATGGCGCGGTACCGAACGAGGGCGCGAAGCCCCCACCCCCCAGGGGCGCGGGGAACTGCGCGATCAACCACGACGGTGCGGTACCGAACGAGGGCGCGAAGCCCCCACCCCCCAGGGGCGCGAGAAACTGCGCGATCAACCACGACGGTGCGGTACCGAACGACGGCGCGAAGCACCCACCCTCCAGGGGCGCGGGGAACTGCGCGAAGACCCCCCACCCCGCCGCACCGGTCCGACGACGCGCGCCACCCTCACCGCGGTTCCGGCGGCCGCTGCCTGGGCATGTTCGGCCGAGCCCCGTTCGGCCCCGGCGGCAGCGGGAACCGCCCGTTCAGATGTCCCGCATCCGCCCGCGGCCCCGCCGTCACCGTCGCCTGCATGCCCAGCGGCGCCGGCCCCGTCCGGAACTCCACCATCCAGTCGGCCGTCTCCGTACGGACCAGTTCGGTCACGTCCTCCGAGAACCTCCGCAGCACCCCCAGGCACCGCTCGGCCGCCTCGCTCGCCGTACCCTCGGCCGGCCCCAGCACCTCCCGCACACTCTCCGACGCCCAGTCGAACTGCAGCACCTGCAGTCGCCGCTGCACGGCCTGCGCGGTGGCCATGTCCCTTATCCATCCCGACGTCACCCCGAAGAACCGGTCGATGCCGACGCAGGACACCGCCAGCAGCAGCGCCAGATACCCCCAGGGCGCGACCCCGCCGACCACCCCGGTCAGGTCGAGGAGCGGCAGCGCCGCCCCGAGCGTCGCCCCCACGGCCGCCCCGCACCGCAGCGCCCGCGCCCCGCGCCGCTTCCAGATCCGGTCCGCCAGATACCACCCGGCCGTCTCCAGCGCCCCGCGCTCCACCCACCGGTACAGCTCGTCGAGCCGCTCGGCCGGCTCACCCCAGTCCCCGAGCGGGAACGCCCGCCCGGTCAGATCACCCGGCCGCAGTCCGGCCGCACCCTCGCCGCCCCGCCCGTCCTGAGGCGGTCCCTCGGGCTGCATCTCCGGCTGACCCACCCGGCACTCCCTAACTGATCCCGGCCGGTCACGTTCCGTGACACCGGACCTGACGTTGGGCCTGGCACTGGCCCCGGCACTGGACCCGACAATGGATGCTGACGACGGGAACCCTTCCTACCGCCCAATGGGTGGCGAAGGCTGTGCTTTCGTCTCTTTTCCGCCCGGAAGTGGGTCTTGATCAGGTATAGGGCCACCGGGAATCTCACTCGAAAGAGTGGCGGGGCGATGGCTGCGTCGACCACGTAGGCTCATCCACAACAGAGAAAATCCGGACCCGACCCAGGAGCTGATCGTGATCCCCGGTGGTGGCCAGCCCAACATGCAGCAGCTGCTCCAGCAGGCCCAGAAGATGCAGCAGGACCTGGCGCGGGCCCAGGAGGAGCTGGCGAGCACGGAGGTCGACGGACAGGCGGGCGGCGGCCTGGTGCGGGCCACCGTGACCGGTTCCGGCGAACTGCGCGCGCTGAAGATCGACCCGAAGGCGGTGGACCCGGAGGACACCGAGACCCTCGCGGACCTGATCGTCGCGGCGGTGCAGGCGGCCAACGAGAACGCCCAGGCGCTCCAGCAGCAGAAGCTCGGCCCGCTGGCGCAGGGTCTGGGCGGCGGCAGCGGCATCCCCGGCCTGCCGTTCTGATGTTCGTCGCCCGCACGACACCCGCACCGCCTTCCTAGGACAGGCGGCAGCCAACTACGGTACGTACCGAAAGACTCCAGGAAGGGCAGTCCGTTGTACGAAGGCGTGGTCCAGGACCTCATCGACGAGCTGGGGCGGCTTCCCGGCGTCGGTCCGAAGAGCGCGCAGCGGATCGCCTTCCACATCCTGCAGGCGGAGCCGACGGACGTACGGCGTCTCGCGCAGGCTCTCCTGGAGGTGAAGGCGAAGGTCCGCTTCTGCGCGACCTGCGGCAACGTGGCACAGGAGGAACTGTGCAACATCTGCCGCGACACCCGCCGCGACCCCACGGTGATCTGTGTCGTGGAGGAGCCGAAGGACGTCGTCGCGATCGAGCGCACGCGTGAGTTCCGCGGCCGCTACCACGTCCTCGGCGGCGCGATCAGCCCGATCGAGGGGGTCGGCCCGGACGACCTGCGGATAAGGGAGCTGCTCGCCCGCCTGGCGGACGGCACGGTGACGGAGCTGATCCTCGCCACGGACCCGAACCTGGAGGGCGAGGCCACTGCCACCTACCTCGCCCGCATGATCAAACCCATGGGCCTGAAGGTCACCCGCCTGGCCAGCGGCCTCCCGGTGGGTGGCGACCTGGAATACGCGGACGAGGTCACGCTCGGCCGCGCCTTCGAGGGGAGACGACTCCTAGATGTCTGACGCCACGCTGCACGCGACCGCGCAGAACCCTGACGACTTCGCGGTCCAGATCGCCGACCAGGTGGAGAGTTTCCTGGTGGCCGTGACGGAGGTGTCGAAGGGCGACGAGCCGGACTCGACGGTTCCCTTCCTCCTCCTTGAGGTCTCCCAGCTCCTGCTGGCCGGCGGCCGTCTCGGCGCGCACGAGGACATCGTCCCCGACGAGCGCTACGAGCCGGACCTGGGCCCCGAGCCGGACGTCGACCAGCTCCGCGAGAACTTCGGACGCCTCCTCGACCCCATCGACGTCTACTCCGAGGTCTTCGACCCGTACGAGCCCCGCAAGGCGCCGGTCCCGGCCCGGATCTCGGACGACCTGGCCGACATCATCACCGACCTCCGCCACGGCATGGCCCACTACCGTGCGGGCCGCACCACGGAGGCCCTGTGGTGGTGGCAGTTCTCCTACTTCTCCAACTGGGGTCCGACGGCCTCCGCCGTCCTCCGAGCCCTTCAGTCCGTCCTGATCCACGTCCGCCTCAACCAGCCCCTGGAGGAACTGGACGGCCTGGACACCGACCAGGCGACCATGGGCGACGAGACCCTGGAGTTCGAGGCGGGCCAGGTCATGCAGCAGGAGATCGGCGGGTCACCGGGAGTGCGGTCCTCTGCCAAGTAGGACAGCCACGGTGAACCCGTAATTCGTGGACTGAGCCTCGTCGGCGCGCGGGTCACAGCGTCCACACCCCCTTCGCCACCGCGGTGACCCCGCCCGTCAGGGCGAGGAGGAGGACCAGGCGGCGGGCGTGGTGTTCGGGGAGGCGGTCGCCCACCTTCCTGCCGATGATGCCGCCCGCCGTCATCGCCGCGGCCACCGCCGCCCACTGCGCGCCGCCCAGCCCCGGCACCCCGTTCGCCGTCACCGAGAAGGCGTTGACGAGCACGCCGTAGAACTGGGCGTTGGGGACGAACTCCCGTACCGTCCAGCCCGCGTTGAGGGCGTAGAGGGAGATCGGGGGGCCGCCCACGCCCGCCGCCGAGTTCATGAAGCCGCCGACCGCGCCGGCCGTGAGCGCGCCGCCCCGGCCGCGGAGTGCGGGGAGTCGGGCGCCGCGCATCACCAGGAGGACGGCCGCTGTCACCAGGGCGCCCATGGTCAGCAGGAGGAGCGGCGGCGGGAGCTGGTGGGTGATCCAGGTGCCCGCCGGGACCGTGCAGGCCGCCGCCGCGCACAGCGGGACCATCGCGGCCGGCCGCACCCGGCGCCAGCCGCCCGCCAGGCCCACCACGCTGATCGCGCCCGCCGCGCAGTTGGCGAGCGCGACGCCCTCGGCGGGGCCGAGCAGCAGGATCAGGGTGGGTACGGCGACCAGCGCGAAACCCATGCCGGTCAGCCACTGCACGCTCGCGCCCAGCAGCACGATGCCGGTGAGAAGGATCAGCGCCGTCATGGTGTACCTGCCTACACCAAGGGTTCGGGAGTGCACGTCCTCGTTGCGGGACGCGGGAGACGGGATCGTTGATCTCACCAGGTCAGCCCGTCCCAGACGCAAGGATCCCGCCGTGAAGCCGCTGCTCTCCTCCCGTCCCGTCCTGTGGTTCCTCTTCCTCTTCAACCTCGTCGTCGCCGCCGTCGCGCCCTTCGCCGTCGACGGCACGCAGGGGGTGATGACCGCCGTCGGGATGGGGGTCGTCTCGCTCGGCGCCGGGGTCAGCCTGCTGCGCTCATGAGGAATTGGAGCAGTCCTGCACGTCCGCTGTACGTCGGCTGCACGCGCGTTAACCGCACACGTACCGCGCGTGGGGGTGAGCCAGGCCGGCAGCGACACGCCCGCCCACAAGCCCGGCAAGGCACAGATCGCCGGCCTCTTGAGGAGGATGTGGCTGCGTAGGGGCCGGCGTGGGCGAGCGTGGCGGCGCCCGTGGTGACCCCCACTCGACCTCGAAGCCGTACCGCTTCAGCCCGCGCCGGAGGGATTCCGCGACCGGCTCGTCGTCTTCCACCAGAAGTGCGCGCACGCCCCGTACCTAATTCCTGAGACTTCACGTACGGAGGCCAATGTGAGGCAGGGCACTTTCCGCGTGGGGTGCCGTCCGCTGGGCAGGTTCCGGTCGCGAGCGGCGCGGCCCGACCAGTCTCACCATGCGGGAGCAGGCTGGTGGAATTCGGACGCTCGTTAAACTGAGCCGACACAACAAACCGAGCGAGGAGCGCACGTGGGCCTTGTCGTGCAGAAGTACGGAGGCTCCTCCGTTGCCGATGCCGAGGGCATCAAGCGCGTCGCCAAGCGAATCGTGGAAGCGAAGAAGAACGGCAACCAGGTGGTTGTCGTCGTTTCCGCGATGGGCGACACGACGGACGAGCTGATCGATCTCGCCGAGCAGGTATCCCCGATGCCTGCCGGGCGTGAGTTCGACATGCTGCTGACCGCCGGAGAGCGTATCTCCATGGCACTGCTGGCCATGGCGATCAAAAACCTGGGCCACGAGGCCCAGTCGTTCACCGGCAGCCAGGCAGGCGTCATCACCGACTCGGTCCACAACAAAGCCCGGATCATCGACGTCACGCCGGGGCGGATCAGGACGGCGCTGGACGAGGGCAACATCGCGATCGTGGCCGGGTTCCAGGGCGTCAGCGCGGACAAGAAGGACATCACCACGCTGGGACGCGGCGGGTCCGACACGACCGCCGTGGCGCTCGCCGCCGCGCTGGACGCCGAGGTCTGCGAGATCTACACCGACGTCGACGGTGTGTTCACCGCCGACCCGCGCGTGGTGAAGAAGGCGCGGAAGATCGACTGGATCTCCTTCGAGGACATGCTGGAGCTCGCCGCCTCCGGTTCCAAGGTGCTGCTCCACCGCTGTGTGGAGTACGCGCGCCGCTACAACATCCCGATCCACGTCCGGTCCAGCTTCAGCGGACTGCAGGGCACGTGGGTCAGCAGCAAGCCGATTGGGGACAAGAAGGTGGAACAGGCCATCATCTCCGGTGTCGCGCACGACACCTCCGAGGCCAAGGTCACGGTCGTCGGGGTGCCCGACAAGCCGGGCGAGGCCGCCGCCATCTTCCGGACCATCGCCGATGCCGAGATCAACATCGACATGGTCGTGCAGAACGTGTCCGCCGCGGCCACCGGCCTGACGGACATCTCCTTCACGCTCCCCAAGACCGAAGGCCGCAAGGCCATCGACGCGCTGGAGCGCAACCGGGCGGGCATCGGCTTCGACTCGCTGCGCTACGACGACCAGATCGGCAAGATCTCGCTGGTCGGCGCGGGGATGAAGACCAACCCGGGGGTCACGGCCTCGTTCTTCGAGGCGCTCAGCGACGCCGGGGTCAACATCGAGCTGATCTCCACCTCGGAGATCCGCATCTCGGTCGTCACCCGCGCCGACGACGTGCCGGAGGCCGTCCGCGCCGTGCACACCGCTTTCGGTCTCGACTCCGACACCGACGAAGCCGTGGTCTACGGAGGCACCGGCCGATGACTGCCAAGCCGGCGCTCGCGGTCGTGGGTGCGACCGGAGCCGTCGGCACGGTGATGCTCCAGATCCTGTCCCAGCGGGCGGACGTCTGGGGCGAGATCCGCCTGATCGCCACCCCGCGCTCGGCCGGCCGCAAGCTGACCGTGCGCGGGGTCGAGGTCGAGGTCGTCGCGCTGTCGGAGGAGGCCTTCGACGGCATCGACGTCGCGATGTTCGACGTGCCCGACGAGGTGTCCGCGCGCTGGGCGCCGATCGCCGCCGCCAAGGGTGTCGTCGTCGTGGACAACTCCGGCGCCTTCCGGATGGACCCGGAGGTGCCGCTGGTCGTCCCCGAGGTCAATCCGCACTGCGCCCGCAACCGGCCGCGCGGGATCATCGCCAACCCCAACTGCACCACCCTGTCGATGATCGTCGCCCTGGGCGCGCTGCACGCCGAGTTCGGGCTGCGCGAGCTGGTGGTGTCGTCGTACCAGGCGGTGAGCGGGGCCGGGCGGGCCGGCGTGGAGACGCTGCGGGCCCAGCTGTCGATGGTCGCCGGTACGGAGCTGGGCACCAAGCCCGGTGACGTACGGCGGGCGGTCGGGGACCTGACCGGGCCGTTCCCGGAGCCGGTCGCGCTGAACGTCGTACCGTGGGCCGGGTCGCTGCGGGAGGACGGCTGGTCCTCGGAGGAGATGAAGGTGCGGGACGAGTCCCGCAAGATCCTCGGGCTGCCGAAGCTGCCGGTCGCGGTGACCTGCGTGCGGGTGCCGGTGGTCACCACGCACTCGCTGACGGTCCACGCCAGGTTCCAGGGCGAGGTCACGGTCGACAAGGCCCGGGAGATCCTCGACACGGCCCCCGGGGTCGTCCTCTTCGACAACCCGGCCGCGGGCGAGTTCCCGACCCCCGCCGATGTGGTCGGCACCGACCCGACCTGGGTCGGGCGGGTCCGGCGGGCGCTCGACGACCCGACCGCGCTGGAGCTCTTCGTGTGCGGGGACAACCTTCGCAAAGGGGCCGCGCTGAACACCGCTCAGATCGCCGAGCTGGTGGCGGCGGAACTGACTGGCCGTTCAGGTAGTGAGGATTTTGTGTGAACAGCCGGTGACCACGGCAAACGCCCTGTAGGCGGCCCGGGTGGGAGCGGGCCCACAGGTAGGGTCTACGTAAGAAATGTGTCCCGGAGCATGGTCCAAACCTCTTGAACCAGGGCCCGTCCGCGTTCGAAGATTTTCCTCCCCGTCCTCCGCAACCATGCGGACGGCGGGGAGCGTCTTTGCGGTCGCCCACTTACCGGGCGCTTACGCAACCGGGCCTTGGGGGCGCGGGGACGCATGATCCTGGCGTGGGGACGCCGTGATCGGGGCGTGGGGACGCCTGTTCATCATGGGACATAAGGGAAGAGCGGGACGCATGGCGGCAATTGACGCACCGTCGGGTGTGCTGCCGGACGCGCACAGAACAGTGCCGACCGCGCCGGCCGGCCCACCCGGTGGACTCGGCGGACCCGGCGTGCACGTGGCCGGCGGACCCGGCGTGCGCCCGTCCGGCGGGCTCGGCGCGCGCCTGTCCGGCACGCCCGATGTAAAAGTGATGCCCGGCACGTACAACCCCACCGGGGGTAGACGTGTCCAACTGGCGTGGCAGAGGTACTCGAACTCAGCGCGCCCCGCGGCGCGACGGCCCTGCGGCCGCCCCGCGCCGGCCTGCGCCCCCGCATGCCCGGCGCGCCCGGCGGCATGCCGGTGATCGCGCCCATGCCCGCAGCGCGGCCCACCCGCATACCCGGCCAGCGCGACGGCGCGGAGGAGACGACGGCGGCGGCCGGTACCACCGTCGACCACCTCACCGAGACCTACCGGGCGCACTACCGCTCGCTCCTCGGCCTCGCCGCGCTCCTCCTCGACGACACCGCCTCCTGCGAGGACGTCGTCCAGGAGGCGTTCATCCGCGTCCACTCCGCGCGCAAACGCGTCCGTGACCCGGAGAAGACCCTGGCCTACCTGCGTCAGACGGTCGTCAACCTCTCCCGCTCCGCGCTGCGCCGCCGCATCCTCGGCCTCAAGCTCCTCTCCAAGCCGATGCCGGACGCGGCCAGCGCCGAGGAGGGCGCCTACGACCAGCTGGAGCGGCGCGACCTGATCAAGGCGATGAAGGGCCTCCAGCGCCGCCAGCGCGAGGTTCTCGTCCTGCGCTACTTCGCCGACATGACCGAGGCCCAGGTCGCCGAGACGCTCGGCATCTCGCTGGGCTCGGTCAAGGCGTACGGGTCGCGCGGCATCGCGGCCCTGCGCGTGGCCATGGAGTCGCCGGCATGACGGACAGTCCAGAGGGAGGCGACTCACATGATCGCCACGAGCCCTACGCCTGGCACGAGCCGACGCCAGGACAGCACCACGAGCAAGAGCACACGCAATCGCACGCTGGGAACGGAACTGTGAACCACGGCCCCGAGGAAAAGGGCCCCGAGGGCCTGGAGCAGGGCCCTGAAGGGCTCCGGAGCGGGCTCGGCCCCGGCTTCGGGGCCGGTGCCGACGGCCCGGAGACCCTGGACGGGCTCGACACGGACGAGCTGGCGCTGCGCCGGCTGCTGCACTCCGCGGTCGACGACCTCGCGCCGCGCGACGGCAGCCTCGACCACCTGCGCCGCGCGGTGCCCGCCCGCCGGGCCCGCAAGCGGCAGGCCGCCGTCGGCATGGCGGCCGCGGCCCTGTTCATCGGGACCGCGATCCCCGCCCTGATACACGTCTCCAACTCCGGCGGCACCGACCCCAACACCTCCATGGCGGGCCAGGCCTCCCAGGCGCAGGGCGGCGCCACCGGCGGCAAGAACCCCGACGGCGGCTCCGGCACCGCGGGCGGCAGCGGCGGCCAGGCCGCCGACCAGAGCCCCGGCGGCCCCAAGGACGGCGGCAAGAACGAGAGCACCGGAGCCGTCTCCGGCACCAAGGTCGTCCCCACCGCCAGCGCCGCCAGCAGCGCCCCCGTCTGCACCTCCGCGCAGCTCGGCACCCCGACGTCCACCGTCGACGCCCCCGACTCGACGGGCGTCGTCTACGGCACCTTCCGCGTCGTCAACGTCTCGACGACGAGCTGCACCGTCGGCGGCCCCGGCAGCGTGGGCCTCCTCGCGCAGGGCGCGGCCGACAGCACCAAGATCAACGCCGTCCGGCATGCCTCCGGCGACGCGGCGGCCGGGCTGCCCGACCCGACCACCGAGCTCACCGGCCTGATCCTGGCGCCCGGCGCGGCCTACGAGGAGAAGTTCGGCTTCGTCCCCTCCGAGACCTGCCCGACCAGCGGCTCCAGCACCGGCGGCTCCACCGACACCGGCGGCACCGACGGCGGCACGGCCTCCCCGAGCCCCTCCGAGGGCGCCAGCAGCAGCGCCGGTACGACCACGTCCGGGTCGGACGGCACCACCACCCAGCTGCTCACCGAGGACGGCACGGCCGACGGGAGCGTCGCGGTCTCGTACACCCCGGAGGCCGGGTCCCCGACCGGCTCGGCGACGGTGACGAACGCGTGCGCCGGGACGGTCTACTGGACCGGGGTCCTGGCGGCCCAGTGACGGGCGGGACCGGCGGGGGCCGTCATACGGCGGTCGGCTGCTGGGCTTCCTCTTCCGGCTCCGGGACCAGGCCGAGCGCCGCGTCCCGGGCGAACTCCACCTCGCGGCGCAGCAGCCGGAACCACATGAACACCACGAACCCCGCGAACACGAACCACTCACCGGTGTAGCCGAGGTTCTGGAACGCCTTGAGGTCGAGCCCCGAGTTGTCCGGCGCGGTCGCCGGTACGGCCGTCATCCCCGCGTCGGCCTTGTCCAGGGTGATCCACGCGTCGTACACCGGGTACGGCACCAGGTTCACCAGCGAGGCCGCGCTGATCGCCGCCGTCTGTCCCGACGGCAGCCCGCCCTGGTTGCTGACGCCGTTGTCCCCCGGCGTCTCGGAGGCCTGGAGCGCGCCGGTGACGGTGACCTCGCCGGTGGGCGGGGCCGGCACCTCGGCGGCGTCCGCCTTGCCGGGCAGCCAGCCGCGGACGACGGGCAGGGCCTTGCCGGAGTCGGTGCGCAGCAGGGTCAGGACGTAGAAGCCGTCCTTCCCGTCGACCTGGCGGTCGGGCACGAGCAGTTGCTTGGCGTACCGGCCGGTGACGGTGGCCCGCTTGCCGGAGGTCGACTGGTCGACGGGCAGCAGGTCGGCCAGCGGCCGGGCCGCCTCCGTCTTCGCCGTCTCGACCTGCTCGTCGGCGCTGCGATGCGCCTCGACCCGCGCCTCGAAGCGGCTCAGCTGCCACGACCCCATGAAGATGCAGAACGGGATGGCGAGCAGCACGAAGACGTTGATGCCCCACCAGCGGGGTGTCAGCAGAAAGCGGTACACGCCGTCCACGGTACGGGGCGGTTCATGACGGTTTACGGGCGGGGTGGGCGCGTCCCGCCCCGGACGTGCACCTGGAGGTTCGCAAAGTTATCCACAGGCCGTGGACTCTCCTCGACGCATTGTGGGCGGGGACGGGCACTATGGGGCCATGACTGCGGCCATGAGTGAGAGCGACATGCCGGACTGGGAGAAGCGCTTCCGCGCCCCTCGGGTCTCCCTGCCGGACTGGGCGGAGGACGCCCCCGACCGTTCCCTGTTCGTGTCGAACGCGACGGGGACGTACGAGCTGTACGCCTGGGACCGCGCGAGCGGGGAGCAGCGCCAGGCGACGAACCGGCCGAACGGCACGACGGACGGGCTGCTCTCCCCGGACGGCGCGTGGATCTGGTGGTTCGACGACAAGGACGGCGACGAGTTCGGCGTCTGGCGCCGCCAGCCCTTCGGCGGCGGCGCGGACGAGGAGGCGGCGCCGGGCCTGGAGCCGTCCTACCCCTCGGGTCTGGCGCTGGGCCGGGACGGCCGCACGGCGGTCGTGGGCCGCTCGACGGACGACGAGGGTACGACGATCTACCTGGTCAGAGCGGGGGAGGAGCCGCTGGAGATCTACCGGCACGCCGAGTCGGCCGGTGTCGGCGACCTCTCCCACGACGGCTCGCTGATCGCGATCGAGCACACCGAGCACGGCGACGCGATGCACTCGGCGCTGCGCGTGGTCCGCCCGGACGGCACGACGGTCGCCGAGCTCGACGACACCGAGGGCGGCACGGAGGAACTCGGCCTGGAGGTGCTGGGCTTCGCCCCCGTCGACGGCGACCCGCGGCTGCTCATCGGCCACCAGCGGCGGGGCCGCTGGGAGCCCCTGGTCTGGGACGTCGCCTCCGGCGCGCAGACGGACCTCACCCTCGACCTGCCGGGCGACGTGAGCGCGGAGTGGTACCCGGACGGCAGCGCACTGCTCATCGCGCACAGCCACAAGGCCCGCAGCGACCTGTTCCGCTACGACCTGGCCACGCGCGAGCTGGCCCGCATCCCGACCCCGCCGGGCTCCGTCTCCGGGGCCACGGCCCGCCCCGACGGCACCGTCGAGTACCTCTGGTCCTCGGCCGCCGAGCCGCCGGTGGTCCGCTCAACGACCGGCGAGGTGGTCCTGGACCCGCCGGGCATGAAGTGCCCCCCTTCCGTCCCTGTCTCGGACGCGTGGGTGGAGGGCCCCGGCGGCCTCATCCACGCCCTGATCCAGAAGCCGGCCGGCGCCGTCGGGCCCCTGCCCACCGTCTTCGACCTGCACGGCGGCCCGACCTGGCACGACAGCGACAGCTTCGCGGCGGGCCCGGCGGCCTGGGTGGACCACGGGTACGCGGTGGTCCGCATCAACTACCGAGGCTCCACGGGCTACGGCCGGGCCTGGACGGACGCGCTGAAGCACCGGGTGGGTCTGATCGAGCTGGAGGACGTGGCGGCGGTCCGGGACTGGGCGGTCGAGTCCGGGCTCGCCGACCCCGACCGGCTCGTCCTGACCGGCGGCTCCTGGGGCGGCTACCTCACGCTCCTCGGCCTGGGCACCCAGCCGGCGTCCTGGGCGGTGGGCATCGCGGTCGTCCCGGTCGCCGACTACGTCACGGCGTACCACGACGAGATGGAGTCCCTGAAGGCGATGGACCGCACGCTGCTGGGCGGCACGCCGGAAGAGGTCCCCGACCGCTTCGCCGCCTCCTCCCCCCTCACCTACGTGGACGACGTCAAGGCCCCCGTCTACATCTCGGCCGGCCTCAACGACCCCCGCTGCCCGATCCGCCAGATCGACAACTACGTCAACCGCCTGGCAGCCCGCTCGGCCCCCCACGAGGTCTACCGCTACGACGCGGGCCACGGCTCCCTGGTGGTCGACGAACGCATCAAGCAACTCCGACTGGAAATGGAGTTCGCGGAGCGCCACCTCACGCCTACGGCGGCGACCCCGACAGACTGACCGACCCGGCCTCTCGAGAAGCGAGCCCCTCACTCGCACCGGACCACGGCGCGGTGCGTCCCGTAAGGGGCGCGGGGAACGGCGCGGTCAACCACGATGGTGCGGCACCGGATCACGGCGTGGTGTGCCCGGTAAGGGGCGCGGGGAACGGCGCGGTCAACCACGACGGTGCGGCACCGGGCCACGGCGTGGTGTGAGCCGATTGAGGCTCAGCTCCCGCTCAGCCGCAGGCATCGGTACCGCGCCGGCCCACGCACCCCCACCCCTCAACCGAGCGAGTCGGGTGGGTGGGTGGGCAAGGCCCGGCGGCCGGACAGCTCCGCCAGCCCCCGACGGGTGGCGACCACCACCACCCGGTCCCCACCCCGCAGCACATACCCCCCGTCCGCAACCCCCTGCCGGCCCTCGAGCGCCAGCACCCGCCACGCCCCCACCCGAAACGCCCCCTCCACCGTCCGCCCCTCCAACTGCGGATGCCCGCCCACCCCCACCACCGCCACCAGCAGCACCTTCCGCTCCACCGGGATCGCCCCGAGGATCTGCCGCCCCAGCATCGCCCCCGCGAAGGACGGCGCCGCCAGGTACGACACGCTCCGGCTCCTGGTGATCGCACGCGGATGCGCCGCCCGCAGCGTCCGGTACACGGCGGTCGCGAAGTCGTCGTCGTACAGCCGCAGCACCGCCGTCAGATCGGGCCGCACGGACCGCGCGTACAGCACGGCCTCCAGATTCGTCGTGTCGGCGCTGGTCACCGCGAGCAGCGCCTGCGCCCGATGGATCTTCGCGGCCTCCAGGACCCCTTCCTGGGTCACGTCCCCGAGCACCACCGGCACCCGCAGCCGCCGCGCCACCGCCAGCCCGCGCGCCTCGGGGTCGGCCTCGACGCACACCACGGGCACGTGCAGCTCGCGCAACCGCGTCAGTACCCGCGTCCCGATCTTCCCCAGCCCGAGGAGCACGACATGCCCGCCCAGCCCCCGAGGCGGCTTGCGCAGCGCGGACGCGGTGCGGAAGGTCCCGAGCGCCTCCAGCACCGCCGCCAGCAGCACCGGCAGCAGCAGCAACCCGACCAGCCCGGACAGGAGTTGCAGGATCTGCCGGCCGAGCGGCGCCCCGATCGCGGGGTTGTCGATGGCGAACAGGTCGAGGAGCGTGTAGTAGAAGGCCCGTACCGGATGCATGTGCGTCACCACCGACAGCGCGACCGCGAGCGCGACCACGCAGCCCGCGCTGCCGAACAGCGACCACCTGAGCCGCCGCGAGAACAGCGAGGCGAGCGGCGGTACGACCCCCACCCCGCGCCCGGCCGGCTCCGCCGCCCCCGCGGACGACGACACGTGCTCCAGCACCATCACGCCACGCTCACCCGCGGCCCGTACCTGCTCGGCGTCCGGCAGCAGCCGCGGCCCCCGCTCCCGGCCGCCCTCGGCCGGCTCCGGCCCGGTGCCGTTCGGCGAGAGCAACGCCAGCGGGAACAGCCCCCGCTCGGCGGCGTCCTGCCCGGCGACGGCACCCGGCGGCAGGTCCACCGCCCGCAGCACCAGCCCCTCCGTGTGGATGACCTTGCCGCGCCCGGCGAGCGCGGTGGCGGCGAGCGCGGGCGCGGCGGTGTCGGCGTCGGACAGCACGATCGTGGAGGCGTCCCCCACCGCGCCGCCCTCGCTGCCGTCCACGTCCCCGATCGCCAGCGCGGCCGCCTGGTCGAGGAGTTCCTCGATGTGCTGCCCCAACCGTCGGTTGTACAGCCGCAGTACGAGCCGCAGCCGCGGATTCAGCCGGCGGGCGGTGAGGGCGGCCCGGATGTTGGTCTCGTCGTCGTCGTACACGAGCGCGAGCGCGGCGGCCCGCTCCACCCCCGCCTCGGCGAGCACCGCCTCGGTGGCCTCGACCGCCTCCAGCACCCGTTCCCCACGCGGCCCTTCACCGGAACCGGTGACCGCCCCGGCGCCGCCGGAACCACCGGTGCCGCCACCGCCACCACCGTTCCCGCCCGTCCGGCCCACGGCCGCACTGACCACCCGGTCGAACAGCGCGGCCGAGGCGGCCCGGGCGCGTCCGACGACCGGCGGCCGGGCGATGCGCACGTTCGGCGGTACGACAAGGGTGACCTGTTCGCCGTAGACCGTGCGCAACTCGGCGGCCAGCCGGTGCGCGAGCCCGTCGTCCCCGCACACCACCATGGGGGCCGGGGCCCCACCACCCTGATACGGAACGCTCGCCACGAGGGAAAAGACTGCCTCAACGGGACGCATGGTTCCAGCAACGAGATGAACAGCCGCCCCTGACCGCCCGTAGGGAAGGTGAGGGAGCATAATCCCGGATCTGACCGAAGTGCCGGAGGTACCCGACCCGTGGCCATCACCGAGAAAGCCGCCCCGCCCGGCACCGCGCCGGAGGACGGGACCCCCGGCGCCGCGCCCGAGGGCGGGACCCCCGGCGCCGACGGCACCGGCACCCCGCCCGACCGGGAGGGCTGGCACCTCAACTCTCCCCTGGCCCTGACCCTGCTCCTCCTCCTGGTCGTGGTGTTCCAGGGCCCGGTGCGCGGCGCGCTGTCGAAGCCGGTGATGCAGAGCTGGATGACGGTGTTCGTGGCGGTGGTCGTCCAGGCGCTCCCGTTCCTCGTCCTCGGCGTGCTGCTCTCCGCGGCGATCGCGGTCTTCGTCCCGCCCTCCTTCTTCGCCCGCGCCCTGCCCGGCCACCCGGCTCTGGCGGTACCGGTCGCGGGGCTGGCCGGGGTGATCCTCCCGGGCTGCGAGTGCGCGTCGGTCCCGGTGGCCGGCGCGCTGGTCCGCCGGGGTGTCACCCCGGCCGCGGCCATCGCGTTCCTGCTCTCCGCGCCCGCGATCAACCCGATCGTGCTGACGGCGACGGCGGTGGCGTTCCCGCGCAACCCCGAGATGGTGGTGGGCCGGTTCGCCGGCAGCCTGCTGGTGGCGTGCGCGATGGGCTGGCTGTGGCAACGGCTCGGCCGCACCGACTGGCTGCGGCTGCCGGCGCACGCGCACCACGAGGGCGAGACCAAGGGGGAGGCGTTCTGGTCCTCGGTCCGGCACGACACCATGCAGGCGGGCGGCTTCCTGGTGCTCGGCGCGATGGCGGCGGCGACGCTGAAGGCGGTGGCCCCGGCGGAGTGGCTGCGCACGGCGGCCGCCAACCCGGTGGTCGCGATCCTCGCCCTGTCGGTCCTGGCCGTACTCCTGTCCATCTGCTCGGAGGCGGACGCGTTCGTGGCGGCCTCCCTCACCCAGTTCTCGCTCACCGCGAAGCTGGCGTTCCTGATCGTGGGCCCGATGATCGACCTCAAGCTCTTCGCGATGCAGGCCGGCACCTTCGGCCGCGGCTTCGCCCTGCGCTTCGCTCCGGCCACCTTCGCGGCGGCGATCGCGGGCGCGGTCCTGACCGGGGCGGTACTGCTGTGAACCGGCAGGCGCAGGCGGCGGTGATGTTCCTGGTGGGCGCGGCCCTGCTGCACGCGGGCGGGACCAACCTCTACCTGCGCTACGTCAAGGCGGGCCTGCAGCCGCTGGTGCTGGCCGCGGGCGCCGTCCTGATCGTCTCGGCGCTGGCGACGGCCTGGTACGAGTGGAAGCGCGCCCGGGCCCGGAAGGAGGCCGCTCCCGAGGCACACCCCGCTCCCGAGGCACACCCGGAGGCACATGCCCACCCCGAACCCCGGATCTCCTGGCTGCTGGTCCTCCCCCTCCTCGCCCTGATCCTCGTCGCCCCGCCCGCGCTCGGCTCCTACAGCGCGCTGCGCACCGGCACGGCCCTGCAACAGCCGTACGGCTACCTGAAGTTGCCCAAGTCCGACCCGATGCCGCTCAACCTCGTCGACTACGCGGGCCGCGCGGTCTACGACCACGGCCGTTCGCTGGCCGGTCACCAGGTCCGGATCGAGGGTTTCGTGGCCGTCGACTCGGCCGGCACCCCGTATCTCGTCCGCATGGCCCTCAACTGCTGTGCGGCGGACGCCCAGCCGGTGAAGGTGGCCCTGACCGGCAAGATCCCCCCGGTCCTCCAGCCGGACGCCTGGCTCCAGGTGACGGGCACGTACACCGCCCGCCAGACCCACGACCCGGTGAACAACGGCCCGATCCCGTACCTGGAGGTCACCGCGGCCAAGCCGATCCCGACCCCGGCCGACCCGTACGACGAGACCTGGAACAACTGACGCCCGCAGGACCGTCCCCGCGCCTACCGCTCCCCGAAGAACGCGGCCAGTTTCGCGACGGCCGGGGTGACGTGCTCGTCCCGGTCGTAGAGGCCGACGTGTGTGGCGCCGTCGATCCAGAACAGTTCCCTGGGGCTGGTGACCCGCTGGAACGCGGCCACGCTCATCCAGGAGGTCACCGCCTCGCGGCCGACGATCATCAACAGCGGGCGCGGGGCGAGCAGTTCGAGGGCGTGGAAGGCGTCGAAGCCGGCGATGCGGTCGACGCTGTTCCAGGTGAACTCCTCGGCCGCGCGGGGGTGCCGGGCGCGGGCCGTGCGGTAGTACTCCCACCCCTCGTGAGCGTGCGGCCCGCCGGCGCGTGCCTCGTCCTCGGTCGCGGGGAAGAGCGGGAAGGTTGCCACGCCCTCGCCGCGGGCCTCGGCGGTACGCGCCGCCGCGGCCGCGGCCAGCATGCCCCGGAGGACGGCGGGGTCCTGGCCGCCGTCGGCGCCGTGGCGGAACTGGCGGGCGACGTCGACGGCGCTGACGGTGGCGACGGCCCTGATCCGCGGGTCGGTCGCGGCGGCGGCGAGGGCGTAGCCGCCGGAGGCGCAGATCCCGAGCGCCGAGATCCGGTCGGGGTCCGCCTCCTCCCGGGTGGCGAGGAAGGAGACGGCGGCCCTGAGGTCCTCGACCCGCTGGGCCGGGTCCTCCAGTCCGCGCGGCTCGCCCTCGCTCTCGCCCTGGTGGGCGGCGTCGAAGGCGAGGGTGGCGAAGCCGTGCTCGGCGAGGCGCCGCGCGTACTCCCCGGCGGCCTGCTCCTTCACCCCGGAGCCGGGGTGTCCGACCACGACGGCGGGGAGCGGCCCGGTGACGTCGCCGTCGGGCGTGTACAGGTGGCCGGCGATCTTCAGGCCGGCGCTCGGGAAGGTGACGTGAGTCTTCATGGCCCCCACCGTCGCGCCGCCCGCACCCGGGTGCCAGGGAGGGCCTTGCCTGTGCAAGCCAGTACCAGGCACGGGACGACGCGGGGGCCGACACTGGACCCATGACCCCCGCCGCTCCCACTCCCGGTCCCGCTTCCGTCCCAGGCAACGAACTGGGCGAGTTCCTGCGCGCCCGCCGCGCCGCCCTCGCCCCGGAGCGGGCGGGCCTGCCGGACGACGGCCGGCTGCGCCGGGTACCCGGCCTGCGCCGTGAGGAGCTGGCCCAGCTGGCGCACGTGAGCATCGACTACGTGGTCCGCCTGGAGCAGGGCCGCACCCGCAGGGTCTCCCGCCCGGTCCTGGACGCCCTGGCCGACGCCCTCCAACTCGCCCCGGACGAACGCGACTACCTCCTCACCCTCGCCGACGTGGCCCCCGCCGCTCCGCAGCGCCGCCCGGGCCGTCCCGAAGTCGCCCCCGGCCTGCGGCAACTGCTGGCGACGATGCCCGACGTCCCGGCGATGATCCTGAACCGCCGTATGGACGTGCTGGCCTGGAACGCCGGGGCGGCCGCGCTCCTCACCGACTTCGCGGCGCTGCCGCCGTCCGCCCGCAACCTCATCCGCCTCACCTTCCTGGACGAGCACGTCCGCGCCCTGTACGCGGACTGGCCGCGGGCGGCCCGCGAATGCGTGGCGGTCCTGCGCATGGAGGCGGGCCGTGCCCCTGACGACCGGGCCCTGACCGCCCTCATCGCCGAACTGGCCGACCGGGACCGGGACTTCCGTACCTGGTGGGCCACCCACCAGGTGCGCGGCCCCCGCCAGCTCACCAAGACCTACCACCACCCCCTCGCCGGCCCCCTCACC
Source organism: Streptomyces sp. NPDC001714 (assembly GCF_042892755.1). Lineage (NCBI taxonomy): Bacteria > Bacillati > Actinomycetota > Actinomycetes > Kitasatosporales > Streptomycetaceae > Streptomyces > Streptomyces sp. NPDC001714. The sequence continues at coordinate 60,317 of NZ_JBIAUL010000020.1, read as the reverse complement.
CTCGACGTCCACCAGTTCTCGGTCGACACCCACCCCGACCAGCAACTCGTCGCCTACACCCCGGCCCCGGACTCCTCGTCCCAGGAGGCCCTGCGGTTCCTGCTGCAGTGGTCGGCCACGGCACGAACGCGATGACGGCGGACGGCAGAGGCGCCACCGGGCCGGCCGCGGTCACATCCGGCCGACCGTGTCCTGGTCGTCGACCGGGGCGGCCGGGGCCGGCAGGGTGAGGGGTGGTTCGGTTTCCCTGCGGCGGGTGAGGCGGCGGGCCAGGGGTTCGGTGTAGCGGGCGGTGAGGGGGCCGAGGACGACGAGGATCAGGACGTAGGCCGTGGCCAGGGGGCCCAGGGAGGGTTCGATGCCGGCGGTGACGGCGAGGCCGGCGATGACGATGGAGAACTCGCCGCGGGCGACCAGCGTGCCGCCGGCCCGCCAGCGGCCCTTGGCCGATATCCCGGCGCGTTTCGCGGCCCAGTAGCCGGTGGCGATCTTCGTCACCGTGGTGACGGCCGCCAGGGCGAGCGCGGGCAGCAGCACCGGCGGGATGCTCGACGGGTCGGTGTGCAGGCCGAAGAAGACGAAGAAGACGGCGGCGAACAGGTCGCGGAGGGGAGCGAGCAGGTGGTGGGCGCCCTCGGCCACCTCGCCGGAGAGCGCTATGCCGACCAGGAAGGCGCCCACCGCGGCGGAGACCTGCAGCTTCTGCGCGATGCCCGCGACCAGCAGGGTCAGGCCCAGGACCACCAGGAGCAACTTCTCCGAGTCGTCGCTGGAGACGAAACGGGAGATGTGCCGGCCGTAGCGGACGGCGATCAGCAGGACCAGTCCGGCGACCCCGAGGGCGACCGCCAGGGTGAGGCTGCCCGCCGCCAGCCCGACGCCGGCCAGCAGCGCGGTGATGATCGGCAGGTAGACGGCCATCGACAGGTCCTCGAGGACGAGGATGCTCAGGATCACCGGGGTCTCCCGGTTGCCGAGCCGCCCCAGGTCCCCGAGGACCTTGGCTATGACACCGGAGGAGGAGATCCAGGTGACACCGGCCAGTACCACGGCCGCCACCGGGCCCCAGCCCAGCAGCAGGGCCGCCGCCGCGCCGGGCAGCGCGTTCAGCGCGGCGTCGACCAGGCCCGCCGGGTACTGGGTCCTGAGGTTGGAGACGAGATCGCTTGCGGTGTACTCGAGGCCGAGCATGAGGAGAAGGAGTACGACGCCGATCTCGGCGCCGATCGCGACGAACTCCTCGCTGGTGCCGAGCGGGTAGAGCCCGCCCTCGCCGAAGGCGAGCCCGGCCAGCAGGTAGAGGGGGATGGGCGAGAAGCGGAGGCGTCCGGCGAGCCGGCCCAGCAGGCCGAGGCCGAGGATGATCGCACCGAACTCGATCAGGAACACGGAGGAGTCGTGCACGGCTGACTCACTCCCGCCCGAGTATCGCGGCGGCCGCGTCGACGCCCTCACGGGTGCCGATCACGATGAGCGTGTCCCCGCCGGCGAGGCGGAAGCCGGGCGTGGGGGAGGGGACCGCCTCGGCGCGGCGCAGCACGGCGACGATGGAGACGCCGGTGTCGGTCCGCATCCGGGTCTCGGCAAGGAGCCGGCCGTTCCAGTACGACGTGGCGGAGAGTTCGATCCGTTCGGCCACCAGCCCCAGGTCGGTGGTGGACAGCAGGTTCGGGCTGTGGTGCGTCGGCAGCAGCGCGTCGATGAGCGCCGCCGTCTCCCCCGCGGACAGCCTGAGCGACAGGGCGCAGGCGTCGGGATCGTCCCGGTGGTAGGCGCTCAGGATCCGCGAACCGTCCCGGTGCGCGACCACGGACACCCGGCCCTGCTCCCGCGTGGCGAGGTCGTAACGCACCCCGATTCCCGGCAACGGCGTCCTGCTCAGGCGTGGAGCCCCCACGGCTGTCTCCCCTGTCTCGTCGTCTCGGCCCGCTGGGTCTTTGCTCTTTCTTTAACAACACCCTAACGGGGGAAGGGGGAGAGACCGGGCGGGGGCGGGTCAGGAGGGGTAGGGGACGTAGCAGTCCAGGGCCGGGTGGTACAGCACGTGCCAGGTGCGGCCCTCGACGACGCCGCTCGCCGGCAGGCCGTGGCAGGTCTGGATCCACTCGATCTTCTTCTGCGTGACCGTGCCGTAGACCCCGTCGGTGGCGAGCTTGGGCGGCTGCCCGCCCCACGCGTTGCTGAGGCACTGCGCCTGCCTGACCGCGGCTCCGGTGGCGCCGTACGCGAGCGTCGGCCGGTAGCCCGCCGCCACGTAGGAACACTGCCGGCCGGAGGCGGCCGCGGCGGTGTGGGGCAGCGCCGGGCCCAGGGCGACGGTCGCGCCCAGTAGCGCGGCCGAGGTGAGCAGTCGGTAACGTCTCATGCCCGCTCCTCAAGGGGGGCGACTCGACTTCCGCCCATGGTCGCGCGCGAGCGGTGACGCCCGCGAGTCGAGCGGATGCGCCGCGCGGAGGGTCACCCGGACAGCGGGACGCCTGCTCCTTCCGCCGCCGGTTCCCTCGCCGGTTCCGTCGCCCCGGGGCGGGCGGAGCGCCGGTCGCGTACGGCGGTGAGCGTGCCGAGCACCGCCATGCCCAGGCAGCCGAGCAGGACGACGCGTTCAGCAAGAGCGTCGCCGCGAAACGCAGGGAAGGGTTCCGGTCGGGCAATGCTCGGCCGTCCCGCCCGGCGGTGGCCCCGGGCGCGCCGCTCACCTGCGGGTTTCAACGCGCCGAAGCCGTCCCGGCGGGCTGAAACCCGGCTGAAGCCGTTCTGAACCGCCGTGGCCGCACGCTCTGCGGCATGACGACGAACGAACACGGACTCGCGATCGCGGCCACCGGGCTGCGCAAGGCCTACGGGGACAAGACCGTCCTCGACGGCATCGACATCCGGGTGCCGGCCGGCACCGTCTTCTCGCTCCTCGGGCCGAACGGCGCGGGCAAGACCACGGCGGTCAACATCCTGTCCACCCTCATCTCCGCCGACGGCGGCACGGCCCGGATCGCCGGGCACGACCTCACCGCCGAGGCCCAGAAGGTACGGGCCGCCATCGGGGTCACCGGCCAGTTCTCCGCCGTGGACGGACTGATCACCGGCGAGGAGAACATGCTCCTCATGGCCGACCTGCACCACCTCGCCAAGCGGGAGGGACCGCAGGTCACCGCCGAACTGCTGGAGCGGTTCGACCTCACCGAGGCCGCGAAGAAGCCCGCCTCCACCTACTCCGGTGGCATGAAGCGCCGCCTCGACATCGCCATGACCCTGGTCGGCCGCCCGCGGATCATCTTCCTCGACGAGCCGACCACCGGTCTCGACCCGCGCTCCCGCCACACCATGTGGCAGATCATCCGCGAGCTGGTCTCCGGCGGCACCACCGTCTTCCTCACCACCCAGTACCTGGACGAGGCCGACCAGCTCGCCGACCGCATCGCGGTGCTCGACGGCGGCAGGATCGTCGCCGAGGGCAGCGCCGAGGAGCTCAAGCGGCTGGTCCCGGGCGGCCACGTCCGGCTCCGGTTCTCCGACCCGGCGGCCTACGAGCAGGCGGCGACCGCGCTGCGCGAGGCCACCCGCGACGACGAGTCCCTCGCCCTGCAGATCCCCAGCGGCGGCACCCAGCGCGAACTGCGCGCCATCCTCGACTGGCTCGACGCCGCCGGCATCGAGGCCGACGAGCTCTCCGTGCACACCCCCGACCTGGACGACGTGTTCTTCGCCCTGACCGCCACCACCACCGGCGACGACAGCACCGCCGGCACCGACCAGAAGGAGACCGTCCGATGAGCACCGCCGGCTACGCGTTCCGCGACAACCTGACCATGCTGCGGCGCAACCTCCTGCACGCCCGCCGCTACCCCTCCCTCACCCTGAACCTCCTGCTCACCCCGGTCATCCTGCTGCTCCTGTTCGTCTACGTCTTCGGCAACGTGATGAGCGCCGGCCTCACCGGCGGCCACGCCGACCGGTCCGAGTACGTCGCCTACCTCGTCCCCGGCATCCTCTTCCTGACCGCCGCCATGACCTCGCTCGGCACCGCGGTGGCCGTCGCCACCGACATGACCGAGGGCATCATGGCCCGGTTCCGCACCATGGCGATCTCCCGCGCCTCCGTGCTGATCGGCCACGTGGTCGGCAGCGTGATCCAGACGATGGCGGCCCTGGTCCTCGTCCTGGGCATCGGACTCGCCATCGGGTTCCGGCCCGACGCGTCGCCGGTGGAGTGGCTCGCGGCGGCCGGACTGATGGCCCTGGTCAGCCTCGCGCTCACCTGGCTCGCCGTCGGCATCGGCCTGATCAGCCCCAACGCCGAGGGCGCCAGCAACATCGGGACGCCGCTGGTGATGCTGCCGTTCCTGTCCAGCGCGTTCGTGCCGGTGGCCGCCATGCCGGGCTGGTTCCGCTGGTTCGCCGAGTACCAGCCCTTCTCGCCCTTCATCGAGACCCTGCGCGGTCTGCTGCTGGGCAGCGAGATCGGCACGAAGAACGCGGTGCTGGCCCTCGGCTGGGGCGTGGGGCTCACCGTGCTGGGCTACCTGTGGTCCAAGGCGCGGTTCAGCCGCGAGCCCCGGCAGTGACCTCGTGCAGTGCCTGCCGGGCCGCCGCCCGCAGCTGATCCCGCCCCAGGGCCGCGTACCCCGACCTCGCGTCGGCGTACGCGGCCCCGTCCGCGTTCTCGGCCGCCTGCCGGGACCGGGCCGAGGACAGGGTCGGCAGGTCCCGCATCACCGGCAGCACCTCCGCAAGCGCCAGCAGCCGTACCGCCGCCACGTCGCCCCGGGCCAGCCCGGCGTGGCCGAGCGCGAGCAGCACCGAGCCGTAGACCGGCAGTTCCAGCAGGTCACCGGCGCCGGAACCATCGGCGGACAGCATCCCGAGCAGCCGCTCCCGCAGGTGCCCGGCGAGTTCCGCCACCGGCTCCAGCCGGCCGTGCTGCGCGTGCGCGGCGAGCGCGGCCGCCTGCACCTGGAGCGACCACGAGTCCAGGAAGGGATCGTCCGGGGCCAGCGCACCGGCCGTCCGGATCCCGGCCGCCGCCTGCCGCCACAGGCCGAGGCCGACCTCGGTCAGCCCCCGGGCCAGCGCGATCTCCGCCCGGGCCTGCAGCAGTTCGGGGCTGAAGGCCTGGGCGGACTCGGGCTGCCGGTCCGGGGCGGCGCGGCCCAGCCAGTACTCCGCCTCCTCGACGTCCCCGCGCTGCAGACAGGCGGAGACCAGCCCGTAGCGGACGCCGATCGCGTCCGACCAGGTCCCGGCCTCACTGAGCGCGTCGGCGGCCCGGAGATGGTCGTACGCCTCCGCGCCGCGCTCCGTCTTGAGGCACAGCTCGCCGATCCGGCCGTGGCTGAGCAGCGTCGTGATCGGATTGCCGAGCGGTCCCACCGCGGCGAGCATCCGGCGCGCGTACCGCAGCGCGCGCTCCGTCTCGTACGCGGACTCCCACAGGTAGCTGGCGACGCCCGCCGCGAGGCCCGCCAGCAGCGGCTCTCCGGCGTCGCACAGCTCCTCCAGGCGCGCGTACTCCGGCGGCCGCATGTCCGGTACGGCGCTCAGCACGGCGGCCAGCGCCCGCGGCACGGTGTCCGCCGGGGCGGGCGGCAGGCGGCGCAGCGTGACGAGCTGGCGCACGGCGTGCGGGCCGTAGCCCATGAAGAGGCCGGCCGCGCACACCGCCGCCGCGCTCCGGGCCGTCTCCACGTCCTCGGGGTGCCCCGGTCCCGGCCGGAAGTGGGACAGCGGCCCGCCGGTCTCGGCGGCGAGGGTGACGAACCGGGTGTAGCTGTTGCCGACGGACCACAGGGAGGCCAGCACGGCGGTGACGGCGGCGGTGGCCGGCCCGTCGGCGCGGGCCAGGGCGTGCCGCAGCGCGAGGACGAGGTTGTCCTGCTCGGCACGGATGCGGTCGAAGGAGGCCGGCGCGTCGGTGCCGAACATCCCGGCGTGGTGGGCCCGGCCGAAGTCCCGGGCCCAGGCGAGGAACCGGCCCGTCACGGCCTCGTCCTCACCCGCCTCCGCGCGCCGGGCGGCCCCGAACTCCCGCAGCGTCTCCAGCATGTGGAAACGCACCCCGGCGGCGCTCTCGCCCACCTTGACCAGGGACTGGCCGGCCAACTGCTCCAGCAGGTCCATCGCGCCCTGGCCGTCGTCCCCGGCCTCGCCGAGCACGTACTCCGCCGCGTCCGCGTCGAAGCCCCCCGGGAACACCGACAGCGCGCGCAGCGCCGCCCGTCCCTCGGGCTCCAGCAGGTTCCAGCTCCACTCGACCACGGCCCGCAGTGTCCGGTGCCGTTCGGGAGCGTCCCGGGCGCCGCCGCGCAGCAGCGCGAAACGGTCCCGCAGCCGGTGCGCGATGTCGGCCACGGAGAGCACCCGCACCCGGGCCGCGGCCAGCTCCACCGCCAGCGGCAGCCCGTCCAGATGGCGGCAGATCTCGGCGATCCGGTCGGCGGGCAGCTCCACACCGGGCCGGGCGGCCCGCGCCCGCTGTTCGAAGAGCTCGACGGAGGTCGCCAGGGACAGCTCCGGCAGGGCGTACACGGACTCCGAGGTCAGCCCGAGCGGGGCCCGGCTGGTGGCCAGGACGCGCAGCTCCTTCGACCGCGACACCAGCGCCTGTACGAGAGCGGACGCGCCGGCGATCACGTGCTCGCAGTTGTCGAGGACCAGCAGTGCGGGACCCGGACCCAGCGCGGCGATGATCCCGCTCACCGTGTCCTTGCCCCCGCCCGGGAGCTGGCGGCCCTCCCCGCCGACGGCCGAGGCGACCTCGTCGGCCACGTCGTCGTCGGTGACACCGGCCAGGGTGACGAAGTGGACGACGGGCTGTTCGGCCGCCCGGCTCACCGCGTGCGAGAGCCGGGTCTTGCCGAGCCCGCCGGGGCCGACGACGGTGACCACCCGCGCGCCGCGCAGCAGTCCGGCCACAGCGGCGATGTCGGCGTCCCGCCCCAGCAGCGGGTTCGGCTCGTGCGGCACCCCGTGCCGGACCGGTGCCGTGTCCGTGCTCAGCAACTCCTGGTGGACGGCGCGGAGTCGGGGTCCCGGATCGCTCCCCAGCTCGTCCCGGAGCCGGCGCCGGTAGCCGTCGAACCGGGTCAGCGCCGCGGCCCGCCCCGCGCCGGCGGCCTCGCAACGCAGCAGCTCCGCGAGCACCTCCTCGTCGCGCGGCAGCCGCCGGTTCAGCTCGGCCAGCGGCGCGGTGGCCTCCGCCCGCCGGCCCAGCCGGGCGAGCGCGAGGGCGTGGGAGCGCACCAGCGCCCGGTACGCCCGCAGCCGGTCGGCCCGCAGCGCCGCCACCGGGTCGTGCGCCTTCTCGTCGGCCCCGGCGCCCACGCTGCCGTCCCACAGCGCCAGCCCCGCCTCGGCCCGCGCCAGGGCGCCCTCGTGATCCCCCGCCCGGGCCCGTTCGGCGCTCGCCGCCTCGTGCACGAGGAGCGCGGAACTGTCGACCTGCGTCTCGTCCAGCCCCAGCCGGTACCCGGTCGGTGTGCTCACGACCAGCTCGGCACCCAGCTGCGACCTGAGCCGGGACACCAGGATCTGCACCGCCTTGCCCGGCCGCTCGGGCAGCTCGTCCGGCCACAGCCCCTCCACCAGCCGCCCGGTGCTGCAGCCGGTGCGCAGGTCGGCGGCGAGCAGCGCCAGCAGCCCGCGCAGCCGGGGCGCGGTGATCTCCCGGCCCCGGCAGGCGACTCGGGGCAGCAGGGTCAGCTCGGGGGTCTCGGTCACCCGTGCAGACTAGGCGGGTCCGGCGAAGTCCGCTGCGGTTCTGCAGCGCCCCGTAAGGGGCGCGGGGCTGTATCAATGTGCGGCTCCGCCGCGTGGGCGCGACCAGCCACGACGGCGCGGCAGTCGACACACAGCCTGACGTACCCGGAACTCAAGGCCGTGGCACGGCCCGGTCGAAGGCGCGCTCGAAGCCCGCAGAGGCTGCCTCCTCGCGCCACTGCACCGCGGCCTTCGGACTCGCGTCGAGCAGGGCCCGGCACTCCGCGCCCGGCGCACGCCCGCTGCCGGGGAGCTGCCCGGCGCAGGCGGCGACGGGGCGGTAGCCGTCGCGGGTGGGGTTGCCCCGCCACAGGCTCCGGCCGGGGAGGAAGGCGTACTCCAGGGAGGCCCGGGCCAGGTCCTTGAGCTCCGGGTACGTCAGGCCGTACGTCTCGGCGGCGTACTGGTACTCGTGGCTGATGTCGGTGCGGGAGACCCCCGGGTCGTCGGTGGCCAGGACGACCGGCACCCCGTACGCCCGGTAGGTGCCGAAGGGGTGCGCGGCGCCGCGCACGCCGAGGATCCGGGCGTTGCTGGTGAAGGGCACCTCGACGGCGGTCTGCCGGGCGGCCATCGTGCGGGCCGTCCGCTGCCAGTCGTCCTCGTGGCGGAGGTCGACGCCGTGGCCGACGCGTGCGGCGCCGGCGATGTCCACGGCCTCCCGGATGTGGAACCGCAGGTCCTCGGGATCGACCAGGCCGGGCCGCAACTCGCCCGCGTGCAGGGTGACCTGAGCCCCCGGGTAGACCGAGTGCAGGAACCTCACCATGCGCATCTGCACGGTGTAGTCGGCCAGCGCGACGGGCCCGTCCTCGGGCTGGACGAGGTTGACGGCGAGGAAGCGGGGGTCGGCCTCGGCGAGCCGCATGCCTAGGGCCAGTTCGGTGAAGACGCGTTCGCGGGACTCGCCGCGGAAGGCCTGGTAGACGTAGCGCACGGTGAGCCGGCAGCCGGGGCGGGGCCGGTCGGTGCCGCAGCGGGCGGCGGCCCGGAACTCGGCCTCGGCGTCGTCCGTCGCCCTGCGCGCCTCGGCGACCACCTCGTCGAGCCGGCCGCCCGCCGCGAGCCTCGCGTACGTCTCGGTGAGGTCGGGGTCCCAGCCGACCTCGTCGGCCAGCCGCTCGGCGCGGTCGGAGGCCGGGTTGACCATGGTCTCCAGATAGACCTGGTGCTGCGCCGCCACCGAGTCGGCGACCTCGGCGAGCACCTTGCCCGGGTGGCGCGCGGGCACCAGCCCGAACTTGTCGAACGTGGCGAAGAAGTGGTCGTGGCCGCTCCGGTCCGGCGGGAAGTCGTACATGGACCAGGCCCGCAGGATCGCCTCGCGGAACCCACGGTCGCCGCGGGCGTCGGCGGCCGGCCGGGTGCCGGGGCCGCAGGGCGGTACGACGGCGGTCAGCGTCGCCGTATCGACGCACAGCCCGTCGCGGGCGGCGAGCGCGATCAGGTACTCGGTCCTGACCGCGCCGAAGAGGTGGTTGTGCAGGTCGCCGCCCTTGGGCAGCTTCAGGAAGAACCCGCGCAGGGCGTCGGGGTCCGGGGCCGCCGTCCGCAGCGACGCCAGGTACGCGTCCGTGCGGGCTTCGGCAGCCGTCAAGGGGCGCGGGGCGGCCTGGGGTCGTCGGGGGCGGGGGAGCGCGGCCGCGGGCGGTGCGGCCGACAGGCAGGTCAGCAGGGAGCAGCAGAGCAGGGTCAGGGCGGCGGCGAGGGTGCGGGTGAGAGCGCGTGCGCGGGCCGGGTGCCGGGAGGCGGCTGCGACGGCGGGCGCCGTGCGGCGTGGGTGGCCGGCGGTGCGAGCGCCGTCGTAGGTCGTCACGGACCGATGATCATCAAGTCGGCCCGGCCGCGGCCGGACAGCCACGCGGCACGGACCGCAGAGCCACCCGGGCGGGCGCAGCACCGTGCCGTGGCCGGTGGGACGGTCAGGCGTCGGCCGGCGGGCGGTCCGCCGTGACGACGCAGTAGTCCAGCAGGCCGTCGCGATAGGCCGGCAGGAAGTTGCGCGGCCACTGCACGGGCAGGTCGAGGCCGGCGAGGAAACGGTCCAGGCCCGGCCAGACGATGGATGCGCCGGACCCGGACGTTCTCCCCCGTTCCCCGGTCCCTCAGTCCGCGTCGCCCAGCCGGGGGTGCTCGCCGTGCATGTGCTCGTGGCCGTGCCCTTCCCGCTGCCCCCCGCCGTGGCCGTCCGGCGAGCCGCCCATCATCCGCAGCATCGCCGGGCCGCCGGTGCGCAGGAACCGTACGACCAGCGCGGCGGCCAGCAGCAGGAAGGCGATGTTGAGGTACGTGGTGTAGTTCCAGCTGATCCCTTCGTCGGGGATCTTCGCGTCGGCCTGGTCGGGGACCAGCCCGAGGCCCCCGAAGACGAGCTCGACGACGTAGCCGGCCACCGCGATGGAGACGAAGAAGGTGCCCAGCAGGAAGGCGGCCATCCGGGCGCCGTAGTACTTCCGGTAGATGTTGAGGATCGGCAGGATCAGCAGGTCGGCGTAGATGAAGGCGATGACGCCGCCGAAGCTGATGCCGCCCTTCCAGAGCACCACGGCCAGCGGCACGTTGCCGATGGAGCAGACGAACGACACGACGGCCACCACGGGACCGATCAGCGGCCCGGTCAGCTTGGCCGCGAGCGGATGCCCGGCCAGGAAGAAGCTCTGCCAGAAGTCGTCCGGCACCCAGGCGGCGATCGCCCCGGCGATCAGCAGCCCCGCCACCAGGTCGCGCAGGATCGCCGCCCACTCCATGACGAAGATGTGGGAGACGGACGTGAACCCGTCCCGGGAGAACAGCCGGCGGACGAAACCGCCCTCGCCGCCCACCGACATGTCCATCGCCGCGTGCCCCTCCATCGAGCCCGCCAGCCCGCGCTCGGCCTGCTCCCGCGCCCGGTGCAGCAGCCGCTCCCGCAGCAGGACGCGGAAGAGCACGGCGAGGACGACGATCATGATCGGGCCGCCGACGAACTCCGCCGCGGTGAACTGCCATCCCATCAGCAGGGCCAGGATCACGCCCAGTTCGATCACGAGGTTGGTGGAGGCGATCTCGAAGGCCATCGCCGCGGTGAAGTCGGCGCCCTTGCGGAACAGGGAGCGGGCGAGCGCGACGGCGGCGTAGGAACAGGACGAGGAGGCGGCGCCGAACCCCGCGGAGAGCACGAGCGTACGGGGCCGGTCGTCCCCGAGCAGCCGTACGACCGTCTCCCGGCGCACCACCGCCTGCACGACCGCGGAGAGCGTGAAACCCAGGATCAGCGCCCAGGTGATCTCCCAGGTCATCGACCCGGCGATGGAGAGCGCGTGCCCGACCGCATGCATGTGTCCGCCCCTCACAGCCGACCGCGACCATTCGAACCCTCTGTTTATATACCCCCAGAGGGTATGTAGACCAGTGGTGCCACGGCATCCGGGTGGTGGCGACGCGGCAGTAGACTCCGCCTCGCTCGCGAGGGACCCAGGGGGGAGCCGCATGGTCTGGTCACGGTTGCGCCGCAGGCGGACGGCCCCCAGGCTGCCCCTGCCCGGCCCGTGCCGGCACGGGCGGCACACCCTGCGCACGGAGCGGCTGCTGCTGTACACCCCGGAGACCACGCTGGACCTCGTCGCCGCTGCGGCCGCCGCCTCGGACCCCGAGGCCCAGCGATGGCTCGGCTGGGGTGACCACGTCGTCGCCGACGCGGGCGTCCGCGAAGCCGTACTCCGGCTGCTTCCCGGCGACACCGAGACCCTGCGCAGGTCCCGGTCCCTCAGGAACCTGCTGGACCAGCCTTATGAACCGGTCTCCGGCGAAGAGGAGTTCCTGGTCGGCGTGCGCCTGGACGACGGCAGGTACGCCGGTTTCACCGGGGTGCACGCCGACACCGGGGAGATCGGCGGCTGGCTGGCGCCCGAGGCGCGCGGCCTGGGGCTCGGCACGGAGCTGTTCCGGGCCGCCGCGGTCCTCGGCCACGCCCACCTGGGACTGCGAACGGTGCGAGCGGGTCATGAACCGGCGAACACCGCGAGCGGCCGGGCCCTGGCGAGGGCCGGCTTCGTGGCGGCCGACGGGCCGCCACGCCACACCCTCCCGAACGGCCGTGAGATCGACGCCCGCTGGCTCGAGCGCACCACGACGGCCCCGCCCACCCGCTGCCACGGCGCCGCCCCGCTACCTGCGTGAACCGCACCCCGGGCAGAAGGCCGCCCCGTCCGGCACCACCGCGGAACAGGAGGAACACCGCTCGGACTGGGCCAGTTGATGGCCGCAGCCCGAGCAGAAGGCGGCACCGCGGGTCTCGGTCCGGCAGTGCGGGCAGACCAACTGACGCGGTGTGCTGGGGTCGTAGCCCTGCCCGGCCTGCTGCCCGGCCGCGTACGCCCGCTGCGAGGCCATGTCGTTGAGGCCGCGCTGCTGGGCCGCCATGGCCTCGGCGGCCGTGTCCGGAGCGCAGCGCAGGCACAGGCCCTGGGCCGCGTTCCAGCAGCGGCCGCAGACGTAGTCGGTGCAGCGCGCGCAGCGGTTGAAGTGACCCTGCGCGTTGTCGATCGCCCGCTGGAACGCCTCGTCGCGGGCGCGCCCGTAGCCGGCCCCCGCCAGCCCGTCGGCCGCCGACGTCAGTCCGGTACCGGTACGGCCGAGCAGCCCCCAGGCCACGTCGACGCCCTTGTGGAGCCAGGTGGCGGCCCGCTCCCCGGTGTACGGCTCGAACGGCGAGCGCCAGGTGTCGTAACAGCGCGAGCAGGAGAACTCGAACTGGAACCCGGCACCGGTCCCGTTCCGCTCGCACAGGTCCCGGTAGTTGTTGCTGAAGTAGATCTCGGCGCTCATGTGGTCCCCCCACAGGTCAGGCCATCGGCACACATGCCGTACGACGCAGGGGAAACGGTACTGGTTCTGGCCAAAGCAGCCGAGTACAGGCCATGGCCCGAGACGGTTGCCTCGGGCCATGGCCCTTCTCGGCGGGGCCGGTTGCGGCGGCGCTCCGGACCGGGTGCCACCGGCCGGACGGACTACCAGCCGACGGCCACCAGGAGCCACTGCGGGTCGGCGTGCGAGATGAAGGAGGACTGGCCCGCCACGTCGTCGTAGGGGAAGCCGTAGGCGAGGTGGTTGATGGCGTTGTCGTGCCAGAACCTGGCGTAGTAGTTCGCCGGCGCCGCCGTGTAGAACTGGGCCGGGTCGGACTGCTGGGAGGCCGGCAGGGTGGCGACGTGCCGGTTCAGGGCGGCGCACGTGTTCGGGTCGGACGCCAGGGAGGCCGCGCAGCCGAAGATGTCGGAGGTGGCCGCGTTCACGCCCACCGACTGGGCGTACGAGGTGAAGTAGTTCGCGTTGGCGCCGCCCGCGCGGAAGCTCGGGTCGCTGCCGGGCGCGATGATCCGGTACGGGGCCTGGGTCTGGGCCAGCACGTCGAACTGGGACGGCACCGCGTCGATGAAGCGCTGGAAGGTGGTGGCGCGGTCCTCGGCGAAGGTCTGCCGGTTCTCGCCGACCTCGGTGTCGTAACCGTCCTTGGCGTGCAGCCGCATGGCCAGCTTCAGGCCGAAGGCGTCGACGCGGGTGGTGTTGCCGTTGAAGACGTTGTTGCCGACCGTGAACTCGATGAAGTCGTAGTACGCGCTGGAGGGCGAGCCCAGGTAGAAGTACATGCGGCCCGCGGAGTTGGCCGGCATGTCGAGGTAGGGCTGCTCGGCGATGGAGTGCGTCTGGCCGTTGAAGCTCCAGTACACCTGGCTGTCGGGGTACTTGCCGTTGGTGCGGTTGAGGATCTTCACCTCGACGGCGTTGTGCGCCGCGGGGATGTCGCCGGTGCTGCCCCAGAAGTCGTCCGGCGGGGTGGTGGACCCGGGGCCGTAGACCTGGAACTCCCAGAGGGAGTAGCCGTACGGGGTGCCGCGTGCGGTGCCGTAGAGACGGACGTAGCGCCCGCTGCCGGTGACGGCGAGGCTCTGGGTCCCGCCGGTGGCCGTGGTCGTCGAGTAGACGGTGGTCCAGGTGATGGCGTCGGTGGAGGTCTGGATCTGGAAGGCCTTCGCGTAGGCGGCCTCCCAGTTCAGGGTGACACTGCTGAGCTGCTGGACGGAGCCGAGGTCGACCTGCAGCCACTGCGGGTCGGCGAAGGCCGAGGACCAGCGGGTGCCGGTGTTGCCGTCGACCGCCGCGCTCGCGGGGAAGGACGCGTTCTCGGTCGAGGAGGCGGTGGCGGGCCGGCCCTGGGACAGCAACTGGTCGGCGGCGTGCGCGGGCGACGGGGCGAGGACCGCGAAGAAGGCTGCGATCAGGACGACGACCAGGCCGAGGGCCGTGCTCGGGCGTACGGCGGCGGCCGGTGGTCTGCGGGTGGGTGCGCCGGCGGAACTCTGCATGCGAAGTCTCCTCAAGCCGGTTCGGCGTGCGTGGGGATGGAGCAACAGCAGACATGAGAGCGCTCCCTCGGGTTGTAGACCCGTGGCTGCCCGCCGTCAACAACTGAAGCCGAAATCAACCGGGTTGAGGCTCCGTGGACGACATGGTGCTGATCCTGGCCCTGTGCGTCGCGCACATGCCATCCGTCGCATTTGGTTTCCGACTGCTCCGACGGCCCGAGGCGGAACCGTTATTACAACCCTTGACGCATCCGGTACGGACCTTTGCGTGCCGTCCCCGGTCCTCACATCGTGGACATACCGCCGGAGGTGAGCCCCGGAGCCAGCGCCGGGAACCAGAAGACGGCGACGGCCAGGGCCAGCGAGGTGATGCCCACGGCGCGGGCCACCAGGTGGCCGCCCGGAGCCAGCTTCTCGGCGGTGATCACGGCGGTCAGGACCACCATGGCCCACAGGTTCATCACACCGAACGCCGCCAGCAGCACCATCAGCGACCAGCAGCAGCCCAGGCAGAAGGCCCCGTGGTGGGTTCCGGCCCGCAGATCACGCGAGGGCCCCGGGTACGAGGCGTAGCGCAGCATCAGCCCGACCGGCGAGCGGCACTTCGCCAGGCAGAGGTCCTTGAGGGGCGTGAGCTGGTAGACGCCGCCGACGACGAAAACGGCCGCGGCCACCGCCGTCCCCGTCGCGGCGGGGAGGCTCCCCACCCGGCCCAGGCCCGCGGCCAGCCCGTACGCCGGCAGCCCGGCCGCGGCCCAGACGAGCAGGTAGGCGACCGTGAAGACGATCATGCGCGGCGCCCGGTACGCGGTGAGGGTGCGGGCGTACAGCGCGGCGACGGGTGCCGTGGCGGGCAGCATCATCGCAGCCGTCATCAGCGTCCACACGGCCAGGAAAGCGGGGAGGCCCAGGCCCATCGTGCCCGGCATCGCCGGTGCGCCGCTCCAGCGCGTCACCACCCAGACCCAGGCGGCGGCCGCCGCGACCAGGAGCAGTCCGGCGGGGCCCGCCCCGCGGCGGACGGTGACCGGCCGACCGGTCACGCGGACCACGCGAAGGGCGCCGAGTGCCCGTTGCCGCCGGAGAAGTCCCAGGACCGGCCGTACACGCCGCCGCCCCTCGCCCGGGTGGACCGGGCGATGGCCAGCGTGCTGTTCGCCGGGTGGAACATGCCGGTCAGGCGCATGACCGGACCGTCCTCGCCGAACTGCGGGGCGACCTGGTCCTCGATCTCGATGTCGATGACGTCGCCCACCCGCGCGGCGTGGCTGCGGCCGTCGTCGCGGTACTCGATGGGCACGCGCTCCACACCGAGGATCTTGCCGATGAGCGGCGCGAGTGCCGCCATCGGCCCGCCGGCCTCGCCGGAGAAGACCCTGCCCAGGGCCTCCGCCTGGCCGTCGTCGGCCGAGGCGTCGAGGTAGAGCGCCACCTGCCAGCCTCCCTCGGCCATCACCCGGGGAGCGTCGATGAAGAGGGCGACGCTGCGGTCGGAGACGTCCACGCCGTCCACGCTCCCGCTGTCCACGTGGAACGCGAAGGTCACCCGGCAGCGCTCGTGGTCGGCCGCCGCGGTGAGACCCGAGGTGGTGCAGGGGCAGACCACGTCGCAGTTGCAACTCTCCAGATATGTGCCGTTCAGATTCCAGGGCATGGCTCTACCTCCCCTTCGGCGATGAGCCCCGGGAAGGCCCGTTCCGTCCCGGTACCGACCTTCTTCAGGCTATTCCCGACGACCCCCGTCGCGCAGATCCGCCGTCGGCCGGCCGACCCCGCAAGGCGCCCCTCCGCGCCAGGGCGGATGTCAGCGGGTGACGGTGGTGTGGAGGTGGTTGAGGGCGGAGATCACGGTGGTGTTGCGGTGCCAGACCAGCCAGCGGCCGACCTGCCTGCCGAGCTGGTCGAGTGCTGCCGACTGGGCGGCGGTGAGGTGGTGGAGGGGCCGGTCGTGGTGGGAGGAGATCATGCCGATGACGGTGCCCCTGGGACTCAGCAGGGGTGCGCTGTGGCAGGCGCGGCTGCCTGTCTGCAGGATCGTCTGCCGGGAGGCTTCGTCGAAGGTGTCGGAGGCGGCGACGTCTTCGACGGTGACCTGCCTGCTCTGCTCCGCGGCCTGCGCGCAGGAGGTGGTGGAGGTGTCGACGAAGGCGAAGTAGTCGGTGAAGCGCCCGTTCAGCCCGGTGTGGTGTTCCATGCGGAGCATGCCGTTCTGCACCAGCTGCACGTTGCCCATCTCGGCACCGGTGATGTGCAGGGTGTGGTCCAGGGCCCTCTTGAGGACGGCGCTGTCGTCGGTCAGTCGTCGTTCGCCGGTCCCCAGGGCGGGCAGCGGCGGAGCGGCCGGGCGCGGTCGGCCCGGCACCCAGCTGGAGGCGTCCGGTTGCGGGGCGGGCAGGTGGACGGCCGTTTCGGCGAGGGTGTGCAGTTTGACGTTGAACCGCTGGGAGGCGCGCCGCAGCAGGTCGAACGCCTCCTGCTCCGAGGAGAGCCGGTACGAGGAGACGAGGAGCCGTTCGGCCCGGGCGACACCGGCCCGTGCCAGTTTCCTGTTCCGTGCGTCGATCACCTGCTGCTCGGCGTCCTGGGACCCATGCTCTCCCGGACGGTGAGCAGGCGTACCGGAATTCTCGGTCATGTGTGCAACTCCTGATCTGACCCGCGTGCCTGACAGCCCCCTCCCGTCTTCCCGTCTTCCGCCCGGCATGTTCTCCCGCGGTATGCGCCACCTCGCTTACGGTCGCCGAGCGGTGCGACCGAGGGCGCACGGGCGCGTAGTACCGCGGTACGACCCGAGGGGCGCGGATCAGTCCCCGGTACCACCGAATCGGGGCGTTTCGGCTCCTAGCGTTGTCGCCGAGGCGTCAGGGGCGACAGACGGACGCCGGTTCCGACAGGGAGAGGCGCGCATGATCGACGCACAGCAGCTGACCAAGAGGTACGGCGAGAAGACGGCCGTCGACGGGCTGGACTTCGTCGTGCGGCCGGGCACGGTGACCGGCTTCCTGGGGCCCAACGGCGCGGGGAAGTCCACGACCATGCGCATGATCGTCGGTCTCGACGCCCCGACCGGCGGGTCGGTGACGGTCAACGGCCGGCACTACGCCCGTCACCAGGCGCCGCTGCAGGAGGTGGGGGCGCTGCTGGAGGCGAAGTCGATCCACCCGGGCCGCTCGGCCTACAACCACCTGCTGGCGCTCGCGCTGACCCACGGCATTCCGCGCCGCCGGGTCGACGAGGTCGTCGAACTGGCCGGCCTCGGCAGCGTGGCGAGGAAGCGGGCCGGTGCGTTCTCCCTCGGCATGGGGCAGCGGCTCGGTATCGCCGCGGCGCTGCTGGGCGATCCGCAGACGGTGATGCTGGACGAACCGGTCAACGGGCTCGACCCGGAGGGCGTCCTGTGGATCCGCAACCTGCTGAAGGCCCTCGCCGGCGAGGGCCGGACCGTGTTCGTGTCCTCGCACCTGATGAGCGAGATGGCCCTGGTCGCGGACCACCTGATCATCGTGGGGCGTGGACGCCTGCTGGCCGACACCACGGTGGCGGACCTCGTGAGGGAGGCGGGCGGCGACACGGTGCAGGTGGCCACCCAGGACCCGGCCCGGCTGCGGGAGGCACTGGCCGGTCCCGGCGTCGACATCACCGGCCGGGCCGGCTCCGAGGAGCTCCAGGTGAGCGGGCTCAGTGCCCGGGAGATCGGCCTGAAGGCGGCCGAGCACGGGATCGCGCTGTTCGAACTGACCGCGCGGACGGTGTCGTTGGAGGAGGCGTTCATGAACCTGACCAGGGATGCCGTGGAGTACCACGGCTCCACGACCGGCATCGAGACCCGCGTGGCCGAGGGGAGTGCGGCATGAGCACCCTCACCGCACCCGTCGAGGAGACCTCCCCGGCCGCCCCCGCCCGCCCCGCCTACCGGGTGACCGGACGGCGCGTGCTGGCCTCGGAGTGGGCCAAGCTGTGGTCGCTGCGCTCGACCTGGATCACCCTGGGCCTCGGCCTGCTCTTCCTGGTCGCCTTCGGGCTCATTGCCGCGAACCACTACAAGTCCGGCGTCGGCTCTCCGCACCAGGACCCTGACTTCGCCACCGCGACGGCCGTGAGCCTGTCCCTCTTCGGCACCAACTTCGCCCAGCTCGCCCTCGGCGTGCTCGGCGTGCTGGTCACGGCCGGGGAGTACTCCACCGGAATGATCCGCTCCACGCTCACGGCCGTACCGCGCCGGCTGCCGGTCCTGTGGTCCAAGGCGGCGGTGTTCGGGCTGGTCGCGCTGGTGGTGGGAACGCTGGGCGCATTCGTCGCCTTCCTCTTCGGCAGCCAGATCGTCTCGGGCACGCCCGCGGCCATGGGCCTCTCGCACGCGGGCGTCGTACGGAGCCTGCTGGGCGCCGGGCTCTATCTCGGCCTGGTCGGTGTCATCGGCACCGCCCTGGGCGCCCTGCTGCGGTCGGTGGCGGGCGGCATCTCGGTACTGGTCGCCTCCCTGATGCTGGTCCCGGGCCTGATCTCCCTGCTGCCCAGCTCCTGGCAGGACGACATCAGCCCCTACCTGCCGAGCAACGCGGGCGAGTCGATGTTCGCCCTGACCCACGACAGCACCACCCTGTCGCCCACCGCCGGGCTGCTGGTATTCCTCGGCTGGACGGTGCTCGCACTGGCGGGGGCGGCGTACCGGCTCGTGCGCAGCGACGTCTGACTGCCTGCACCATGGGCAGGTGACCACCTTGACGACGACCACCTCCGCCGGGGACATCGGCGCGGCGGGACCGCCGGCCGCCCGGCTCGCCCGGGCCGGCCAGCGGCTGCGGGAGGCGGACCGCGCCCACCCGTGGGTGCTGGACACCGCGGTGGCGGCGCTGGTCTTCCTCATGTTCTGCCTGCCGGACCTGCTGCACCACGGCCGTGTGGGGGACGGGGACGGGGGCGACCGGCACAGGTTCCGGTTCGCCTTCACCGAGCTTCCCCTGGCGGCGATGCTGGCCCTGCAGGCCGGTCTGGTGCTGCCGCTGCTGTGGCGGCGGCGCCGGCCCATGGCGGCCTTCGTCACCATCGCCGCGGTCTTCGTCCTGCAGTGGTCGCTGGATGCCGTGCTGCGCGCGGACGTCGCCCTGTTCGTCGCCCTGTACAGCCTGGCCCTGCACGGGCGGCTGCGCCGCCTGCCGTGGGCCTGCGCCGTCATGGCCGCGGGGATGGTGCTGGTCGCGGTGCGGGTGTCGTCGGCCATGTCCGTCTGGGACGCCCTGTTCTTCCTGCTGAGCACGGCGACCGCGGCCCTGGCCGTCGGCCTGATGGTGCGGACCCGGCGGGCGCAGCTCGCCGGGCTGCGGGAGCGGGCGGCGCGGCTGGAGACGGAACGCGACCAGCGCATCAGGCTCGCGACCGCCACGGAACGCGCCCGGGTGGCCCGTGAGATGCACGACATCGTCGGCCACAACCTGTCCGTCATCATCACCCTCGCCGACGCGGGCGCGTACGCCACCGACACCGCTCCCGAACGCGGCAAGGAGGCCCTCCAGCTCATCGGCGACACCGGCCGGACGGCCCTCGGTGAGCTGCGCCGGGTGCTCGGCGTCCTGCGCGAGGCCTCGGACGGCGCCCGCCAGGCACCCGAACTCAGCCCCCAGCCCGGCCTCGCGGACATCGAGGCGCTGTGCGACGGCGTACGCACCGCCGGACTGGAGATCGTCTACCGGACCGTCGGCGAGGTGGACGCCCTGGACCGGGGAATGCAGCTGACGGTCTACCGCATCGTCCAGGAAGCCCTGACGAACGCCTTGAAGCACGCCGGTGCCGGCACCCAGGTGAACCTGTCGGTCGTCGTCGGGGACGAACGGCTCGTCATCCGGATCCGGGACAACGGCCCGGCCGGGGACCCCGGACCATGGAACGAGGAAGGACACGGACTCGTGGGCATGCGTGAACGAGCGGCGCTGTACGGAGGGACCGTGAGCGCCGGACCCGCGGCCGACGGGGGGTGGGCCGTGGAGGCCGCCCTCGACCTCACACCGCGGGGAGGCACCCGGTGACCACGGTGCTCGTCGTCGACGACCAGCAGCTGCAGCGCTACGGCTTCCGGGTGCTGCTCGACTCCATGCCCGAGACGGAGGTGGTCGGTGAGGCCGCGAACGGCGTCGAGGCCGTCCGCAGGACCGCCGAACTGCGTCCCGACGTCGTGCTGATGGACGTACGGATGCCCGGCATGGACGGCATCGAGGCCACCCGCCGGATCGCCGAGGCCGGGGGGCGGTCCCGGGTCCTCGTGCTGACCACCTTCGACGTCGACGAGTACGTGCACGCCGCCCTGCGGGCCGGAGCCAGCGGCTTCCTCCTCAAGGACGCGCGCCCCGAGGAGCTCCTCGCCGGGATCCGCGCGGTCGCCGGGGGCGACGCGGTGATCGCGCCGGCCCTCACCCGCCGCATCCTGGACGAGTACGCCCGGCACGTGCCCGCCGGAAGAGGCGGCCAGGACGAGGACCCGCGGCTGGCCGCCCTCACCGAACGCGAGCGCGAGATCCTCGTCGCCATCGGCAAGGGCTGGACCAACGGTGAGATCGCCGCCCGCTTCGTCGTGGCCGAGTCCACCGTGAAGACGCATGTCGGCCGCGTCCTGGCCAAGATCGGCGCCCGGGACCGCGTCCAGGCCGTGATCTTCGCCTACGACCAGGGAATCGCCCGCCCCGGTGCCGGCTGACGGGAACCGGCGCTTTCTTGCCTCCCTCTCACCATGTGAGCCGTAGGGTGGGATGTTCTCCTACAAGCCGTAGGAGGAGCCGGCCCCGTGGCGTACGACGACGAGAGGTGCGAAATGGCCGACGGCTCGAACGCCACGACGACCGGTGCCCCGCGCACCGGCCTTCCCGCGCAGGCCGTCCGGCCCCGGCGCCCGCGAGGCGACCCCCGGCTCGGAGCGGTCGCGGCCGCGTTCACGCTCGCCCAGCTCGTCCTCGTACGGCCCGATCTCGGCCTCGGCTGGGACGAGACCGTCTACGTCAGCCAGGTCAGCGGTCACGTGCCCGCCGCCTACTTCAGCGCGCCCCGCTCCCGCGGCATCTCGCTCCTCGTCGCCCCGATCGCGTCGTGGTCCGACTCCACCGTCCTGCTCCGGACCTACCTGGCCGTCCTCTCCGGACTGGCCCTCTACCTCGCCCTGCGCGTCTGGCGGGGCCACTTCGGACCCGGTGCCCTGGCCCTGGCCGGCGGCCTGTTCGCCTCGCTGTGGGTGACGCTGTTCTACGGCCCCGAGGCCATGCCCAACTACTGGGTCGCCATCGGCGCCCTGGCCTGCGCCGGCTGCTTCCTGCGCGCCCGCGCGAACGCCCGGGACCGGGCGGCCCGGTGGGGGGTGTTCGCGGGCGCGGCGCTGATGGCGGGGATGCGCCCGACGGACGCGGTCTACGTCGTGCTGCCGCTGCTCGCCCTCTCCCTGCGCCGCCCGCGTCTTCTCGCCGTGCTGGCCGCGGGGCTGGTGGCGGGGGCCGGCGAGTGGGTGATCGAGGCGTACACGAGCTACGGCGGCCTCGCACAGCGCCTGTCCGCCGCCTCCGCGATCCAGGGCGGTCTCGGCTGGCATCTCGCCGTGGCCGACCAGCTGCGCAGCCTCGGCGGGCGCACCCTGTGCCGCCCGTGCACCGGAGCGGCTCCCCACCCGGCGGTGACCCTGTGGTGGTTCGCGCTGCCGGTCCTCGCCGTCCTCGGCGCGGTGGTCGCCGTCCGCGCCCGGCGCGCGCTGCCCGTGCTGCTTCCCCTGGCCTGCGCCGTCACGGCCGCGGTCCCCTACCTGTTCCTCATCGGCTACGCGGCCCCCCGCTTCCTGCTGCCCGCCTACGCCCTGCTCGCCCTCCCCGTCGCCCACGGCCTCGTCCACCTGGTCACCGCCCCGGCGCACCGGGCCGGGCGCATCCTGGCCGTCGGCCTCCTGGCGGTCGGCCTGGCAGGCCATCTGGCCGTGCAGTACGTCGTCCTGGAGCACACCGTCCACAGCTCCGCAGCCTCCCGCGCCGAATGGGCCCGCACCGCCGCCGCCCTGCACGCACGTGGCGTACGGCCGCCGTGCCTGCTCAGCGGCTACGAGGCCGTCCCCGTCGCCTTCTACGCCGGCTGCGGCTCCGCCCAGACGAAGGGGCATGACGCCCGCACCACCGTGGCCGAGCTGAAGCGCGCCGCCCACCGCACGTCCTTCGCCGTCCTTACGCGGCCGCACGGCCGTCCGCCCACGTACGCGCGCACCTGGCCCGAGGAGAAGGTCGGCGTTCTCCGCGCGTACCTGGCACCCGGCACCCGGCGGGGCGGGTGACCGCCGGGACCGGAGACCGGCCCCGTCGCCGTCCCGGGCATCCGCGTATTCGCAGGTCAGAGGCGTACTATCGGAGATGACAACGGACACCGATGCAGCCTTTGGCAATAACCCCGACCATGCGTTTCACTGCGAGCCGGACACCTGACGCGAGGGGGAGGACGAACGCCATGGGCGACCACGAGCACCGCCACGGGAGTCACGAGCACGGCCACGGCGCGGGCGGCCACGCCGGGCACTCCCACGGCGTCTCGGCGGACGCGGACCGCCGCTGGCTGGCCATGGCGCTGACCCTCATCACGGTGTTCATGGCGGCCGAGGTCGTCGTCGGCGTCGTCGCGAGCTCCCTGGCCCTGATCTCCGACGCGGCGCACATGCTCACCGACGCCGCCTCCATCGTGCTCGCGCTCGTCGCGATGCGGCTGTCGGCCCGCCCCGCCCGCGGCGGCTTCACCTACGGCCTCAAGCGCGCCGAGATCCTCTCCGCCCAGGCCAACGGCCTCACCCTGCTCCTGCTCGGGACCTGGCTCGCGTACGAGGCGGTACGACGGCTGATCAGTCCGCCCGAGGTCGAGGGCGGCCTGATGCTCGCCACCGCGCTCGCCGGCATCGTCGTCAACGTGGTGGCCACCTGGTGCATCTCCAAGGCCAACCGCGACTCCCTGAACGTCGAGGGCGCCTACCAGCACATCCTCAACGACCTGTTCGCCTTCATCGGCACCGCCGTCGCCGCGCTGATCGTCGTCCTCACGGGCTTCGCCCGCGCCGACGCCATCGCGACGCTCGTCGTGGTCGCCCTGATGGTCAAGGCCGGCTACGGCCTGGTCCGCGACTCCGGCCGGATCTTCCTGGAAGCCGCCCCGGTCGGCCTGGACCCGGACGCGATCGGCGACGAACTGGCCGGGCGGCCCCAGGTCGTCGAGATCCACGACCTGCACCTGTGGACCATCACCTCAGGCGAACCCGCCCTCTCCGCCCATGTCCTGGTCGAACCCGGCGGCGACTGCCACGCCGTACGACGCAACCTCCAGCACCTGCTCCGCGACGAGCACGGCATCACCCACGCCACCCTCCAGGTCGACCACCTCGGTGAGGGCGGGGACGGCGAGGAACTGCTGCAGATCGCCGCCTCGTCGGCCGAACCGGAACCGGCCGAGCACTGCGACGACGCCCACGGGCCCGTGCACCGGCCGGGCCCGCACGACCACTGACGGAGGGACGCCCCGGGCCTCGGCCCGTGGTCCCCGCTCGCCTACGGGCGGCGCCCCGAGCGGGAGAAACGGGTGTGATCCCGCCGCGCCTGGGCAGACGACGCGGTCATGAGCACCCTCCAGCGGAGCACGGCGGACGAGGCCACGCGGCGGAGCGCTGTGGTGCGGGCGACTCCACCGCCCGTCCCCTCGCCGCCCGAAGGCGGCAGCGGCGGCGGGCGCGGCTTCCCGTCGGCACGGCGCGGTGGTGGGCGGGTGGCGGGGCTGGACGGACTGCGCACGGTCGCGGTGGTGCTGGTGATCGTCTACCACGTCGAGCCGGACCTGGTGCCCGGCGGCTCGGTGGGCGTGGACGTGTTCTTCACGATCAGCGGCTTCGTCATCACCCGGCTGCTGGTCGCCGAGTACGCCCGTACCGGCCGGATCAGGCTGTGGTCGTTCTACCGGCGGCGGTGGCTGCGGCTGATGCCGGCCCTGCTGGTGATGTGCGCGGTCGCCGCCCTGCTGTCCGCGCGGTTCGCGTTGCCCCTGTTCGACGGGGCGTGGGCGGCGGCGGTGCTGGCCGCGGGGTCGGTGGTCAATCTCGTACGGGCGGCGGACCCGGGGACGTACTCGGATCTCACCGCGCCGCTCGGCCACACCTGGTCCCTGGGTGTGGAGGAGCAGTTCTACCTGGCCTGGCCGCTTCTCCTGCTGGTCCTGCTGCGGCACGCGACGGCGCGGGCGGTGCTGGGCGGGGCCGCGGTGCTCTGCGTCCTGCCGGTGCTCTGGCGGACGGTGCTCTGGGATCCCGCCGCGGCACACCGTATCTACAACGGCCCCGACACCCGCGCCGACCAGCTCCTCGTCGGCGCCCTGCTGGCCCTCGTCCTGGCCCGGCTGCGTGCCGAGGACCCTCGTCTGGCACTGCTGCGCCGCTGGGCGGGACGGCTCTGCCCTCTCGCGCTCACGCTGCTGGCACTGATCGCCTGGCAGATCCCGATCACCGAGACGAACAGGTGGAATCCCCTCTGGTACACGGTCGGATTCCTGGCCGCCGCCGTGCTGTCGGCCTGCGTGGTGGCCGCACTCGAGCTGTGCCCGCGGGCGTGGCCCTCCCGTCTGCTGTCGCCGGCCGTGCCGGTGTGGGTCGGGCGCAACCTCAGCTACGGGATGTACCTGTGGCACTACCCCGTCATCCGGCTGCTCTCCGACCTCGGTGTGCACGGCGGCCGCCTGCTCGCCGCCGGGCTCGCGGCGACGCTCGCCGCCGCCCTCGCCTCGTACGTACTCGTCGAGCGGCCCCTGCTGCGGCACCACCCGGTCCGCGGGCGCCGACCGGAACCGGCAGTCGCCGCCGCGGGACCACCGGCCCTGTGACCAGCGCCCCGGCATCGGGAGCTGTGAGCTGATCCGGGACGCGAAAGGGCCGCCGAGACTTCCGGGATCATGCACTGCGCCGTCGTTACCACGGTGTCACCCTTGCGCGTGCGGCACACGAAGCGTGGCCGTCGGGGGATCTGCAGAGGCGGGGCGAGCGCAGTGGGGGACTTTCTGGGGGCGGTCACGGCGTTTCCGACCGTGGTCTTCACCTTCGCGCTGGCCGTGGTGGCGGTCTACTGGCTGCTGGTGCTCCTGGGGGGCGCTCACTTCCACGGGGCGCGTGGAGGGCATCACGGGCACGGGCACGTGCACGGCCACGGCCACGGCCACGGGCATGGTGGGGGACGCCATGGCCACGGGGGACTGCAGAAGGTGCTGGGCCTGGGCGGGGTGCCGATCACCGTGGCGGTGTCGCTGGTGGTCGCCTTCGCCTGGTTCAGCGCGCTCAGCGGCCGGGTCGTGTTCGGCAGCGGACACGGGGGAGTCCTGCTGCCGGCCGCCCTGGTCTGCGGGTGGGCGGGAGCGCGGGTGCTCGCGTGGCCGCTGGGGCGGCTGATGCCGGCCCCTGCCCCGCCGCCGTCCCGCCGGGACTTCGTCGGCCTCGGCTGCGTGATCCGCACCGGCCGGGTCGGCCCCGACTTCGGACAGGCCGAGGTCCGCGCGGCCGACGGCTCCTCCGCGGTCGTACAGGTCCGGCAGAGCCTCGACGACGCGGCAGGGTCCGGCGGCGTGCTCCGCGCCGGGGCGTCGGCACTCATCTACGACTACGACGACGCGGGCGAGTACTTCTGGGTCATGCCCGCCGTGCCGACCACCGGCTGAGCCGACAACACCCCGCGCTCGCCGGGGCGTTCGGCACGCCCGTCGTCCACTCATCCATCCACGGCAAGGTCGTCCAAGGGAACAGCCATGTCTGTCGTCACTATCGGAATCGGCGTGCTCGTCGCCGTCCTGCTGCTCATCGGTCTGGGCACACTGCTGCTCTTCGGCCGGCTGTTCCGCAAGGTGGTCCAGGGCGAGGCGCTGATCGTCTCCCGGCCCAAGAGCGTCGACGTCACCTTCACCGGGGCCCTGGTGCTGCCGATGCTGCACCGGGCGGAGGTCATGGACATCTCGGTGAAGACCATCGAGATCGTCCGCACCGGCCGGGAGGGCATGATCTGCAAGGACAACATCCGCGCCGACATCCAGATCACGTTCTTCGTCCGGGTCAACAAGACGGTGGAGGACGTCGTCAAGGTGGCCCAGGCGATCGGCACGGAGCGGGCCAGCCACCAGGAGACCCTGCAGAACCTGTTCAGCGCGAAGTTCGCCGAGGCGCTGCGGACGGTGGGCAAGCAGCTCGACTTCGCCGACCTCTACACCAAGCGCGAGGAGTTCCGGGACCGCATCGTCGCGGCCATCGGCACCGACCTGAACGGCTACCACCTCGAGGACGCCGCGATCGACCACCTCGAACAGACCCCGCTGGAGCAGCTCGACGCCTCCAACATCCTGGACGCCCAGGGCATCCGGAAGATCACCGAACTGACGGCGCTGGAGCACATCCGGACCAACGACTTCCAGCGCAACGAGGAGATGGAGATCACCCGCCAGAACGTGGACGCGCGCGAGGCCGTCCTCGAGCTGGAACGGCGGCGCGCGGAGGCGGAGATCCGGCAGCGCAAGGGGATCGAGACCCTGCGTGCCCAGGAGGAGGCGGCCACCGCGCAGGTCCAGGAGGAGGAGCGGCTCAAGGCGCACAGCGCGCTGCTGCGGACCGAGGAACTGCTCGGCGTCCAGCGGGAGAACCAGGTCCGGGAGATCGCGGTCGCCGAGAAGAACCGGGAGCGGGTCCTCGCGGTGGAGAGCGAGCGCATCGAGAAGGACCGGCTGCTGGAGGTCGTCAACCGGGAGCGGGAGGTGGAGCTCGCCCGGGCGGAGAAGGACAAGCAGGTCGAGGTGGAGCGCCGGAGCGTGGCCGACGTGGTGCGCGAGCGCGTCGCGGTGGATCGCACGGTCGCGGAACAGGAAGAGGAGATCAAGCGGGTCCGGGTCGTGCAGGAGGCCGAACGTACCCGGCAGACCGTGATCATCGCCGCCGAGGCGGAGGCGCAGGAGCAGCTGGTCAAGGACATCAAGGCGGCCGAGGCCGCCGAGCAGGCCGCGCACCTGCGGGCCAAGGAGCAGCTGGTGCTGGCCGAGGCCGGGCAGAAGCGCGCGGAACTGGAGGCCGCCGCCAACGTGCGCCGGGCGGAGGGCGAGCGCGCCCTGGCCGGCGCGGCCGGCCTGGCCCAGGCCGAGGTGGCGGAGCGGCAGGCCATGGCCGAGGCGGCCGGCGTGCGGGCCCGGCTGGAGGGCGAGGCCGCGGGCCTGAAGGAGAAGGCGGCGGCCGTCGAGAAGGTCGGCCTCGCCGAGGCCGCGGTCGCGCAGAGCAAGGCGAACGCGGAGGCGGCGGGCATCCGGGAGCGGCTGCTCGGCGAGGCCGCCGGTCTCAAGGAGAAGGCGGCGGCGATGGCCGCGCTGGACGAGGCCTCCCGGACCCACGAGGAGTTCCGGCTGCGCCTGGCCGCGGACAAGGAGGTCCGGATGGCCGCGCTGGAGGTCCAGAGCAAGGTGGCCGAGGCCCAGGCCGCAGTGCTGGCCGCCGGACTGGAGAGCGCGGACATCGACATCGTCGGCGGGGACAGCGTGTTCCTGGAGCGGCTGGTCGGCGCGGTGTCCTTCGGCAAGGCCGTCGACGGCGCGGTGCAGGGCTCCGAGACGGTGCAGACCCTCGGGGCGGACTGGCTGAGCGGCGAGAAGAGCTTCAGCGGCGACGCGACGGAGGTACTGCGCTCGCTGGCGGCCGGCGGGCCGTGGAACCTGGCCCTGCTGATGAAGCTGCTCGGGGGCCAGGCGGCCGACGGCACCACGACGGTCGACCCCGTGCAGCTGGCCAACGGTTCAGCCAAGTAGCGCGACGACGAGGGCGCCCCCGAGGGGGCGCCCTCGAAGCAGCGGCTCCCGAAGCAGCGGCTCCCGAAGCAGCGGCTCCCGAAGCAGCGGCTCCCGAAGCAGCGGCTCCCGAAGCAGCGGCTCCCGAACTAGCGCCCCCGAAGGGGCGCTGGGGGTACCCCCGGCCGAAGGCTGGGGGAGGAACTGCGCGACCAGCCACGACGGCGCCGCAGACGACCGACGGCGCAACGCGGCGCTTTCAGCGCTCAGGCCAGGAGAAACGGAAAGCAACCATGGGCGTCGAGGACGGCACCTACCAGATCCTGCGGGCAAGGCTCACCGACCGCGCCGCGGAACTCGGCCGACGGGCGGCCTCGTTGAACTCCCGCCGGCAGGACGCCTTCGGCTCCCGCCCGCTGGAGCTCGCGGGCTCGGCCCGCCCCCGCACCGGCGGCGAGGGCATCGGGTGCGGCGTGGTCGCCGTACGGCCCGACGTCCTCCTGCTGGGGACCTCGGCGCCCGACCTCGCCGCCGGCCTGCTGTCGCTGCACGCCCTGGACGGCTCGCCCCTGCGGCCCGGGCACGTCCCCGGCCTGCTCGACGACGAACGGTTCCACCGCGACCTTGCCGAACTGCTGCGCTACTACCGCGACGCCCGCCTCACCGACCTGAGACGTACGGCGTCGGGGCGGCTGCTCGCGGTGTTCCGCACCGGCGAGAACGAGGGTGATCTGCGGGTCCTGAGCTGGCAGTTGCCGGCGGACCTGGCCGACCGGGTCGAGTACCTGGGCAACCACGGTGAACGCGACCTGCCGCAGCCGCCCGTCTCAGAACTGCCGTGGACGACGACCGGACGCGAGTACCACGCGGACGGAAGGATCCTGATCGAAGGCGGCGAGGGCGCGGTCTCGGTCGCCACCACCGGCGGCAGCCTCACGGTCCGGGCGCACCCCGGCGACCGGCTGCTGTTCCAGGAAGCGGTCGACGAGCCGCTGCAGAGTCTCGCCGACGCCACGGTCGCCTACTCGGCGACCGGCCCCCTGCTGCTCCTGCGGATCCGCCCCTACAACGAACCCGCGGACCGCTACCTCGTCGTCAACACCCGTACCGGTTCGGTGCGTCGCCAGGACTCCCTCGGCCGCGGTGCGCGGCTGCTGCCCGCCGAACAGGGGCTGATCTTCCCCGGCGGCTACGAGCTGGCGGACGGGAGCCATCGGGCGTTCCGGATCGGCGGCGGGGCGGTCGGCGCGGTCGGTGTGGGCGCCGGTTCCGCGGGCGGTGGGTCCGCCGGGTCCGGCACGTCCGGCACATCCGGCATGTCCGCCGCGTCCGCCGCGGACGAGCTGCGCTTCGACGCGGTGCTCCCCTCGCCCAACGGCGAGGACCTGCTCTACGTCCTGTGCCGGCCGGGCCGCGCCCAGGTCCTGCTGCTGCCGTGGAACACCGTCCGCCGTGAGGCCGCGAGCGCCCTGCACGGCGCGGCGTTCACCCTGCTGCCGGACGGCACCCTCATCCTGCTCAGACCGGACCACGAGCCCGTGCGCACGCACGAACTCCAGCTGTGGCAGACCCCTTTCCAGTCCGCGGACCACGCCGCCGCCCAGCCCGTCGGGGACGGGCCGCTGGCCCGGATCGGCAACGCCGACCTGGTCGCGGGCATCGCCGACTGCCTCGACGTGGTCCGCGGCGCGACCGCCGCCGTCCAGGAGAACCCGGCGACGGCCGCCCCGGAGCTGATCCTCGACGCCTGCACCAAGGCCGCGGACCGCCACTACTGGCTGGCCGACACCGGCCTGCTCGAACCGCTCACCGAACTGCGGGCCGCCGCCGAGCAACTGCTCGCCGAGCAGGCCAGGGTCCGCCGGCTCGCCGCCCGCGCCGCGCAGGCGCTGGACCAGGCAGCCGCGGAGGCCGCCGCGTTGGTCCGCCGGTCCCACGGCGAACCGCCCACCGACGCGGACGCCTGGACCGTACTCCTCGCAGAACTGCGCCGGGCCCAGGGCCGTACCCGCACCCTGCGCGAACTGCCCCAGCTCGACCTGGCCGCCCTGGAGGAGGTCGAGGCGGACCTGGCCGCCGAACTCGCGGCGGCGACCGAGCGCGCCTTCGCCTTCTTCGCCGGTCCCGACGCCTTCGCCGCCCCCCTCGCCGCGGCCCGGCTCGTCGGCGAGGAAGCCGCCTCGGTCGCCACCGCCGCCGAGGCCGCGCGGCTCGCCGACCGCCTCACCGAGCAGGCGGACGCCCTGGCCACCGTCACCGACCTGGTCACCGGCGCGGCCGATGCCGACCCGAGCGCCGGAACGGCCGTACTGCTGGCGATCGGCGAGGTCCTGGCGGCCGTCAACCGGGCCCGGGCGGTGCTGACCACCCGCCGCCGCGCCCTGCTCGACGCCGAGCACCGCGCCGCGCACGCCGCCGAGTCGGCGCTGCTCGCCCAGGCGACGACCGCCGGGCTGTCCGCCGCCGACAGCCCGGCCGCCTGCGACGACCAGCTCGCCCGCCTGCTGCTGCGGGTGGACGCGCTCGAGGCCCGCTTCGCCGAGGCCGAGGACCTCGCCGCCGACCTGGCCCTGCGCCGGGAGGAGATCCGGCAGGCGTTCGCCGCCCGGCGCCAGACCCTGCTGGACGAGGCCACCGCGCACGCCGACCGGGTCGCCGCCTCCGCCCGGCGGGCCCTTCAGGCGCTGAGCCGCCGGCTCGCCGGGCTCGGTTCGGCGGCCGACGTGCACGCCGCGCAGGCCGCCGACCCGATGGCGTTGCGCATCCGCGCCGCCGCCGGGGAACTGCGCGACCTCGACGACCAGGTACGCGCCCAGGAGCTGGAGGACGGCCTGCTCGGTGCCGTCCGCTCCGCCCTGCGCGAGCTGCGTGACCGGGCCGACCTCTCCGAGGACGGCGGTGCCACCGTCCGCCTCGGCCGCCACCGCTTCGCCGTCCGCCGCGAGCCGGTGGAACTCACCCTCCAGCCGGACGGCGACGGCCTGGCCTTCGTCGTCACCGGAACCGGCTACCGCAGGTCCGCCGCCCTCCCCGAACTGCTGGCCGGCCGCGAGTTCTGGACACAGCCCCTGGTCAGCGAGTCACCGACGCTCTACCGCGCCGAGTACCTGGCCGCCGCACTGCTGTCCACGGCCACCGGCGACCCCGGTGAACCGCTGCTCGACCAGGTCCGCCGCGCGGCCGAGCGGGGCTACGACGAGGGGTACGAGCGCGGCGTCCACGACCACGACGCCGCGGCCATCCTCGCCGCGCTGCTGCGGCTGCGGGCCGGTGCCGGGCTGTTGCGGCACCCTGCCGAGGTGCGCGCCACCGCCCAGCTGTTCTGGGCCCACGGCGCGACCGACGCCCAGCGGGCCGCCTGGCAGCGCCGCGCCCGCTCCTTGGCGCTGGCCCGCGTCCACTTCGGATCCGACGTCCACTTCGGGTCCGACGGCCACTTCGGGTCCGGCGGCCACTTCGGGTCCGGCGGCCGCTTCGGGTCCGGCGGCCGCTTCGGGTCCGACGGCCGCCTCGGATCCGACGGCCACCACGGATCCGACAGCCGCTTCGGATCCGACAGCCCTTTCGGATACGGCGGCCGCCTCGGATCCGGCGGCGCGGCGCCGGGGACCGCCTCGTCCGAGCTGGCGGCCGAACTCACGGACGCGGTCGCCGAGTTCACCGCCGCCACCGGGCTGCCCCCGGTGCCGCGCGCGGGCGACTACCTCCAGGAGGAACTCGCCGACCCGCACGACGGATTCGCCACCGGCGTCGCCGCGCGCACCCTCCTGGACGGCTTCCGCCACACCGACGCCGCCCCCCTCCTCGTCTCGGACCTGGCCGCGCTCGACACCGACCTGCCCGCGCGGTACCAACTCGCCGGTGCCTGGCTGGGGTCGTACGCGGCCATGCATGCGGACGGCACCGACCGTGAGGGCGTGCCGGAGGCCGTGGCGCACCTGTGCGCACCCGACCTGCCGCGGTACGAGATCACCGCGCCCGTCGGCGAGACGGTCGACGGCCTCCTCGGCAGCCACCCCCGCGTCCGCGACGGCCGGCTGACCGTACGCATCGACGAACTCCCGTACCGGGCACGGGTGTTCAGGGAAGAACGAGCCCCGGCCTTCCGGGCCTTCCAGCGCCGGCGGGCGGACGTCCTGGCCGCCGAGCGGGCCCGGCTGCGCCTGGACGACCACCGCCCCCGCCCGCTCGCCGGCTTCGTCCGCAACCAGCTCATCGACCAGGTCTATCTGCCGCTGGTCGGCGACAACCTGGCCAAGCAACTCGGCACCCTCGACACCACCGGCCCGGCGGGCCCCGCCGACCGCAGCGGCCTGCTGCTCCTGCTGTCCCCGCCCGGCTACGGCAAGACCACCCTGCTGGAGTACGTCGCCGACCGCCTCGGCCTGCTGATGGTCCGCGTCGACGGCCCCGCGCTCGGCGCCGGCACCACCTCGCTCGACCCCGACCGTGCCCCCGACGCGGCCGCCCGCCGAGAGGTCGAGAAGATCGTCTTCGCCCTGGAGACGGGCAGCAACGTCCTCCTCCACCTGGACGACATCCAGCACGTCTCGGCCGAACTGCTCCAGAAGTTCATCCCGCTGTGCGACGCGCAGCGCCGCATCGAGGCCGTCAGCGACGGCGTGGCCCGCAGCTTCGACCTGCGCGGGCGCCGTTTCGCCGTCTGCCTCGCGGGCAACCCCCACACCGCGAACGGGCAGCGCTTCCAGATCCCCGACATGCTCGCCAACCGCGCCGACGTCTGGAACCTCGGCGAGGTGCTCACCGGCCACCGGGAACTGTTCGCCCTCTCCTTCCTGGAGAACGCCCTCGCCGCCAACCCGGTGCTGGCCCCCCTCGCCGGAACCGACCCCGCCGACCTCGCCCTGCTGGCCGCCCTCGCCGACGGCGACCCCGGCGCACAGGCCGACCAGCTCACCCACCCCGTGCAGGACCTGGACCGGGTGCTGGCGACTCTCTCCCGGCTGCGCCGCGTCCAGCGGACCGTCCTGGCCGTCAACGGTGCCTACATCGCCTCCGCCGCCCAGGAGGACACCGACCGCCGCGAACCGCCGTTCCTGCTCCAGGGTTCCTACCGCACCATGGCCCAGCTCGCCGCCCGGGTCGACCCCGTCCAGAGCGACACCGAGGTCGAGGCCCTGCTCGACGACCACTACCTCGCCGAGGCCAGGACCCTGGGCAGCGCCGCCGAGGCCAACCTCCTCAGACTCGCCGCTCTCCGCGGCCGCTCCGCCCCCGAACAGAAGGCCCGCTGGCACGAGCTGTGCGCCGCCTACCCGCCCCCCGCCCGCCCGTCCACCGTCTGATCCGGCCATCCCAGCAGCCGCGCACCGAACACCGCCGTCTCCAGGGTGTACCGCTGCAGCGCGTCGTCCGGATCCAATCCCGTCAGCCGGACGACGTGCGCGAGGCGGTACGCCAGGGCGCGCACGCTCACCCCGAGCCGCCGGGCCGCCTCCGCCGCGACGTAGCGCGACTCCGCGTAGGCGGTCAGCGTCTCCAGCAGCAACTGAGCCCCGCCACGCGCCTTCCGCAACGGGCCCAGCACCCCGCGCACCAGATCCTCCAGGGCCTCCCGGTCCCGCAGCAGCACCGGCAGGACCAGCAGATCGGCCGCGTTCAGCAACTTCCCGTCCAGCCCCAGCTGGACCGCCTGCTCCAACGCGTTCCGCGCCTCCTCGTAGGAGTGGACGACTCCGCCGGGCCCGCTGTGCGGCCGGCCCACCACGACCCGCCGCCCCTGCGTCAGCTCCGCGAACGCCCTGACTGCCGAAGCCTCACCGGGGCCGGCGGGCACGATGCACACCAGTCGCCCGTGCTTGACCGCCAGCAGGACCTCTTCCTCCCCGAAGCGGCCGAGCAACTGCCGCTCCAGCGCCCGCACCTGGGGATCCTCCAGGTCGTAACCATCGCCCTCGGCGACCGCGACGACATGCGCACACGCCAGATTCAGCCCGAACCGCTCGGCATGCTCGGCCAGCCGCCCCACGTCACTGCGACTGCTCAGCAGATCCGCCACGAACTCCCGCCGCCCGGCCTCCTCCTGCCGCAGCCGTTCCCGGTAGGCCCGCCCGTGCCCCGCGGCGAGCGCGGCCACCGCGGCCCGCAACGCGGCCAGCGAAGCGGCGTCGACGACCTGCCCCTCCCAGACCCGGCCGGTGGCGGCAAGCCGCTCATCCACCAACTCGGCAAGCCCCCGCCCCTCCTCGGCGGCCCGGTCGCCGTACTCACGCAGCGACTCCAGCTCCGCCCGCCGCAACCGCCGCCCGCTCCTGGCCACATCCTCCAGCAACCGCCCCCACGAACCGTCCTCGGACGAAACAGACACACCCGAGCCCGCTCTACCGGTAGCCAACTCCCGTATCCTCCCCCGCGCACCGCGACAGCGACCTGCCAGCGTACGCCGCACCGCATGAACACAACACCTCAGGCGCCCTTTTCACGTGCCCGGCCCGCGCTCTGCCCGGTCTTGGTGCCCACCGTCTTCCGACGCCGCCGGGTACCGACTGGCCAGGGCTGGAGAGCGTGTTGGGGGCCGACACCGGCGACGGCGAGGAAGCGCTCGTCCTCCGGCGCGACGCGCCCACTCAAGTGTTCACAGGCTGCACCGGCAGTAAAGACGGGCGCCCGCCGACCGCGCCCGGAACGCCAGTGCCGTGAACGTGCCCACCGTGTCCTTGGCATCGAGGTAGTCCGCGAAGTCGGCCTCCTCGATCTCGTACCACTGGGCCGCCACCATCGGGACGGCGTCCTCGGGGAGGCCGGCAAGGATGTCCCGCCAACGATCGGGGAGTTGCTGGAGGACCAGGCCCGTCCCCCAGGGGGAGTCGGGGTCAGTGGGCTCGTGCTGGGGGTACGGTGGTTCGGGCCAGACCAGTTCCGGCGCGTCCTGCTGATCGGCGAAGGGGATGCCCTCGGCGTAGGCGACCAGCCGGCCCAGGACGACGTTCGGGTCCAGGCCCTTTGCGTCGATCCAGTCCGCACCCGTCTCCTTCAGCGACGTCCCGCGGAGCCAGTCGCCGTCGGGTCCGATGGCCTGGTTCACGGCCGTGGTGTGGTCGGTCGCGTGGAAGTAGTCGTACAGCACACCCATGTCGGTCTCCGTCGTTCACCGGGTCCTGGGCACAAGTAGAGCAGGCGACACCGACACCGGCACCGCGCTCACGCCCCTGCCGGGCTTCGTTCTCTGCCGTCCGATCCACCTGGTCGGCCGGACGGGCCGGCTACCGCGCTTCGCGTAGTCGCGGTTACTCAGCGCGGCCGCCCGCGGATGCCCAGGACGGGCGGGGGAGAGGATGCGACGCTGGAGTGAGGGGCCCGCGAGTGGAGGTCCGAGTGTGTCCCATCCGGCCCGGGGCCGTCTCCTTCGGCCTGGCGACCATGTCCCGGTGCGGCTCGATGGATGCGACACGCAATCGTGCGGTCAGTCTGTGCGCCGGCCGGCCGGGGCACCACTCACCGAGCGTCGCCAGGCGGCCTTACCGCGTGGATCCGGCCCGCCGGGACCAGGACCGCGCGACCACCCCGGAAGGCAGGTGCGTCCCATGCGCACGTCGACCCGTATCGCCGGTGCCCTCACCGGCCTGACCCTCGCCCTCGGTGGTGCGGTCCTCGCCGCTCCCGCGGTCCGGGCGGACATCCCCGCCTGCACGAAGATGGCCGAACTGGCCGGTGCCACCGCTTCCGACTCGGTCACAGCGGCCTGCGGCCGTGGCGTGGTCGGAGACCTGCAGAGTTGTGTGACCGGACTGACCGGGGCCGGAGTGGCGGGCGGCGCCGCGACCGCCGCCTGCCGGACGGCGGCCCAGGAACCGCGATAGCGGACCGCTCGCGGCAGCCGCCCGCCGGCACCGGTCCGAGGTGGTACGGCCCGTCTCCTCCACGACCACCGGCCCGCCCGCACACAACGCGGCCCCGGTGGGCAGTCGCGCCTCGCGAGCCTCATGCGGAGCGCCCATGCTGAGCAAGAGGGCGCCGTCGTCTTGAGACTTGTCCTTCCCGAAGGCCAACGAAGGCGCCTGAGAGGAGGAGGAAGCCATGCGCCTGCGAAGAATCCTGGGCCTCGCCCTGGCCGCGGCAACCCTTGCCGGCATGAGCGTCGTCGGCGCTGTCAGCGCCGGGGCCGCCTCGTCTCCGAACATCTCCAGAGACGACTGCACGGCCGCCGGCGGACAGCTCGTTCCACGCCCCTACGACGGCTACGTCTGCGCGCTGCCTGACGGGACCACGCAGGCGATCACTTGACCGTCCGGTGCGCCCGGTGCGCCCGGCGCGGTGGGCAGGGAGTGACGGCACCCGGTCCACCGTCGGGCGGATCGCCCGCGGCCGTCTCGACACCGCGGCACTCGCGATGGCGGCCGGTCCGCGCCGTCCTGAACGGCCTCGCCCATGGCGTAGTACAGCGAGCGGCGAGGTCGTTCGCGTTTTCCAGCTGCATTGATTCTTTCTTGCTGTATTGATTCTTTCCTGGCTGAACTGGTTCGGATTTCCCAGCCGTATTGATCACGAGCGTCGTCGACGCTTGGCAGGTCCTGAACAGGACAGCCGCGCAGGTGATCGCGCCGCTGTCCGCATCGAGGTGCCCGCATCGCCGACCGGCACGGTGCACCCGCCGGCCGGCTCCCCCGTGCTCCTCGACCACCCCGGGGACGACTCCGTCGTTCGGCCCA
This sequence comes from Streptomyces sp. NPDC001714, assembly GCF_042892755.1. Taxonomy (NCBI): domain Bacteria; kingdom Bacillati; phylum Actinomycetota; class Actinomycetes; order Kitasatosporales; family Streptomycetaceae; genus Streptomyces; species Streptomyces sp. NPDC001714. The sequence goes on along the minus strand of NZ_JBIAUL010000020.1, from coordinate 23,776 downwards.
TCAAGGGCACCGGCTGCGACGCCGAAGAGGACCGAGCGGAGTCGCCCCACCCTCGCGTTCCGGTACGCCTCCGTGCCCCAGGCCGCCCCGATGACTGCGGTCCCGCACCCCGGCCGACAGGCCCCGGAGGAAATCCCGCATGCGCGTCTTCCTGTCCATGACCGCCGTCGCCACCGCCGCACTCCTGCTCGTCACGGTCACCGGCGCGCCTCCCGCCGCAGCAGACCGGAACCCCGACGGCACACCACTGGTCAAGGTGTCCCACGGCGACCCCTACGCGGAGTGCACCATCGGAGCGAGGTCCCCCGACAGCGTCGTCTACCCGGGCACCGAGGTCGAGCCGTACCTGTCCGTCGATCCGCGCGACCCCGAGCGCGTGGTCACCGTGTTCCAGCAGGACCGCTGGAACGACGGCGGCGCCCGTGGCCTGGCGGCCGGCTGGACCACGGACGGCCACACCTTCCACCGGAGCACGCTGCCGTTCAGCCTGTGCGCCCCCGGCGGCGCGGACTACGAACGGGCCACCGACCCCTGGGTGAGCACCGGACCGGACGGCACGGTCTACGCCGGCGGGGAGGGCGTCGACTTCACGAAGAGCACGCGCAGCGCCCTTCTGGCCGTCACGTCCCGCGACGGCGGCCGCACCTGGCAGAACCTCACCACCACGCACGTCGACGAAGAGCCGTTCTTCAACGACAAGCCCACACTGACCGCCGACCCGATCCGCAAGGGCACCGCCTACCAGGTCTGGAACCGCCTCGACAACGACCCACCCGGACCCAGCTCCCTCGACGGTCCCGGCTACATCTCGCTCACCCGCGACGGCGGGCGCACCTGGAGCAAGGCCCGGCGGTTCGTCGACACCAGCACCGTGCCCGACACCCAGACCATCGGCCATCTGATCGTCGTCGACCGGCGCACCGGCACCCTGTACGACTTCTTCGACCGGATCACCTACTCCGACGACCTGAGCACCGTCGTCGAAGCCCGCTACGAGGTGGTGACGTCGACCGACGCGGGAGAGACCTGGAGCGCCCCGGTCACCGTGGCCCGGGACACCTCCGTACCCGAGGTCGACCCGAACGACCCCACCCGACTGCTGCGCGACGGCACCACCCTGCCGAGCCCGGCCGTCGACCCCAGGACAGGCACGCTGTACATGGCCTACGAGGGATCGGACTTCTCCGGTGGGGAGTTCGACTCCGTCCAGCTAGTGCGGTCCACCGACGGCGGACGCACCTGGGGGACCCCGGAGCTGATCAGCCCCGAGGGCGTTCCGGCCTTCTCGCCGTCGATCGCGGTCGCCGAGCGGGGTGGCACGGTCGCGCTCACCTACTACGACCTGCGCTTCCTCGAGCCCGGCAACACCACCACCCTGCCCACCGCCTACCAACTGGTCACGCTGCAGCACGGAAACCCGAAGCTCCGGACCGAACGACGGATCTCGCGGGTCTTCGACTGGCTGCGGGCGCCGTTCGCCGGGGGCTCCTTCCTCGGCGACTACCAGGGCCTGGCGGCAGACGGCAAGGGAGTACGGGCGGTGCTCACGGAGACCAACTCCGGCGCACCACAGAACCGTACGGACGTGTACACCGGCAGTCTCCGCATCCCCTGACGCATCCGAGGACACATCCGCTGACGCATGCGCTGACCGACGCGGACGCCGTCGGCCGGCCCGACCGCCGACGGCTGCGGACGGGCCTGGCCCCACTCCGCGACCACGTCGCGCGGGCAGGCCGCCCGCGTCCCGCCCGGCGGCGCAGGCCGGCTGCTCCGGGGGCGCGTGGTTGCCCGGCCCGTCGGGCACGGAAGGGGCGCGTGGGGCACGACCTGGCATTCGGAGATCCGACGCGCCGCCGATCGCCCGCCCGCGCGTGCTTCCGGCGCGTGGTTGCCCGGCCCGTCGGGCACGGAAGGGGCGCGTGGGGCACGACCTGGCATTCGGAGATCCGACGCGCCGCCGATCGCCCGCCCGCGCGT
>NZ_JBIAUL010000020.1:0-21701 GCF_042892755.1 Streptomyces sp. NPDC001714 | reverse complement strand
GCGTGCTTCCGGGCCGACTCGGACCTGGCGTGCCCGACGCGTCGGCACAGTCCCCGTGGCTCTCCCGGCCACGCCCCCGCGGCAGCGCCCCGCGGCACACGGCCGTGGGGCGCCTTGTGGGGTTCGGCCGGCCTAGTCGACCTGCTCCCCGTTGTACGTGCCGCCCTTGCAGTAGTTGCCCGCCTCATTGATCGCGGGCGTTCCGCCGCCCTGCTTGCACTGAGAAGGGGTGACGTAGGAGGGGGCACCCTGTGCGGTGGCGGTGGCGGCGCCTGTGAGGCCGACTCCGGCGAGGGCTGCCGTGGCGATGACGGCGGCGAGGATTCGTCGAGGGCGCATGTGGTTCCCCTTTCACGGGTTGCCTCGGTCGGGGCACTAGCCAGTTTGATCTTCACCCATGTGGGTGGCGCGTCAGGTTGCGCCATTCGGGTGACAGCGCCGTCGGGTGCCGGGTCGCAGCGTCCGCAACCGGCCCCGTGTCAAAAGCGGTGGTGACCTGGGGAAACGTGCCCTCGGGGGCGACGGGTGGCCGGACGCCGGCGGAGGCTGCGCACGACGCCGCGCCCGTGCGGTGACTGCCGGTGCGCAGGCGATGACGCGGCTCGTCTGCACTCCGGTACGGGCGTGGCTGAAGAGGTGGACCGGAAGGGGCCGCCGCCGCATCCCCGAGGGCGTCGGCGGGACAAGTCCTGAGGGGACGCATGCTGTGCAATCTTCTGGTGAATCCTGTCCGGAACGTTGTCCGGCTGGGTGGGTTCCTGTAGCACTGTGCGCGGATCTGTTCCTTCCGCCGCCCTGACCCACCGGGAGAACGTATGTCCAAATCCGTGCGGAGCCATGCGCCCAGACTGGGTGGCGTGCTCCTCACCGCACTCGCACTGTTGCTGTCCGCCACGGCAACGGCCGGGGCGGACAGTGCGGGCGCCGAGGTCACCGACACCACCGCCACCACCGTCACCGTGGACGACTCCGTCCAGGGCAGCGGTCGGGACCAGTTCGACTACCAAGGCTCCGGCTGGGGTCATGCGAGCGGCGAAGGCGCGCCCGCCCATCCCTACGAGGGCACCAACAGCTGGACCGAGCACACCGGCGACTCGGTCGACTTCGCCTTCACCGGCACACAGCTCACCTTCCGCGCGGTCACCGACCCGGGCCATGGCATCGCCGCCGTGTCCGTCGACGGCGGCACCCCCGTCGACGTGGACCTCTACAGCGCCACCCGTACCGGCGACGTCGCCCTGTGGACCAGCCCCACGCTGCCCGACGGCCCGCACACCTTCACGCTCACGTCGACCGGCCGGAAGAACGAGGCCTCCAGCGGGACCGCGGTGACCGTCGACCGGATCGACTTCGTCGGTGAGGCACCCGTCCCGGGCAGGACCGACATCACGGTGGACGGCTCCGGCACCGGGCGCACCTTCGACGGCATCGGCGCCATCAGCGGCGGCGGGGGCAACTCACGGCTGCTCATCAACTACCCCGAGCCGCAGCGCAGCCAGATCCTCGACTACCTCTTCAAGCCGGGCTACGGCGCCTCCCTGCAGCTGCTCAAGGTGGAGATCGGCGGCGACACCAACTCCACCGACGGGTCCGAGCCCAGCATCGAGCACACCCGAGGGACCGTGCACTGCGACAGCGGCTACGAGTGGTGGCTGATGGAGCAGGCCAAGAAGCGCAACCCGAACATCGAGCTCTACGGCCTCGCCTGGGGCGCCCCCGGCTGGATCGGCAACACCGACAACTCCGCGGGCGGCGGCCACTTCTGGTCCCAGGACATGATCGACTACCTGACCGCCTGGCTGGGCTGTGCCCGGCAGCACGGTCTCGACATCGACTACCTGGGCGGCTGGAACGAGCGCGGCTACGACATCGCCTGGTACGAGAAGCTGCACGCGGCGCTCGCCGCCAAGCATCTCCCGACAAAGATCGTCGCCGCCGACTCGGGCCTGGACGTCGCGGACGACATCGTCTCCGACCCGGACTTCGCCAAGTCCGTCGACGTCGTCGGCGCCCACTACCCCTGCGAGGGCGGCGACGGCGGCACGGCGAACAGCTGCTACAGCTCGGCCAACGCCCAGAACAGCGGCAAGCCCCTGTGGGCCAGCGAGAACGGCTCCCTGGACGAGAACACCGGTGCCGGTGCCCTGATCCGCTCCATCACCCGCGGTTACCTCGACGGCAGGTTCACCGCCTACCTCAACTGGCCGCTGCTGGCGGCGATCTACCCCAACCTGCCCTACGACACGGTCGGCCTCGCGGTGGCGAACCAGCCGTGGTCCGGGGCGTACGACATCGGCACCAGCCTGTGGACGACGGCGCAGGTCACCCAGGTCACGCAACCGGGGTGGAAGTTCGTCGACAAGGCGAGCGGCTACCTCGACGGGAACCGGACGAACGGCAGCTACGTCACGCTGAAGTCGCCGGACGGCTCGGCGTACAGCACCATCCTGGAGACCTCCACCGCGAGCAGCGCCCAGACCGCCGACTTCACCGTGACCGGTGGACTCCCGACCGGCACGGTGCACATCTGGGCCACCGACCTCAAGTCCGGCAGCACCTCCGGCGGTTTCGTGCACACCGGTGAGGTGACCCCCGAGGACGGGCACTTCTCCGTCACCCTCCAGCCCGGCTACGTGTACTCCCTGACCACCACCACCGGCCAGGGCAGGGGCAGCGCCGTCAGCCCACCGCAGGGCCACCTCGCGCTCCCCTACCGCGACTCCTTCGAGCAGCGCACCCCGGGGCGGGAGGCGAAGTACCTCTCCGACATGCAGGGTGCCTTCGAGACCGTGCGGTGCGCGGGCCGCAAGGGCCGGTGCGTCCGGCAGATGGCCGCGCAGCAGCCCATCGAGTGGCAGGACGACAGCGACGCGTTCGCCCTCCTCGGGGACACCGACTGGAAGAACTACACGGTCGGCTCGGACGTCTACCTGGAACAGCCCGGCACGGCCGAACTCCTCGGCCGGGCCGGCGAACAGCAGCGGCCGCAGTCCCACCAGGCGGGCTACTTCCTGCGGGTCGGCGACACCGGCACCTGGTCGGTGGTCAAGAGCGACACCGGCGGCCGGCTGACCACGCTCGCGAGCGGCACCACCAAGGCGCTCGGCACCCACCGCTGGCACAGGCTCGGCCTGAGCTTCAGCGGCACCACGATCACGGCGAGCGTCGACGGCAGACCGGTCGGCGCGGTGGACGACTCCTCGTACGCCTCCGGGCAGGTCGGCATCGGCGTGGCCGGCTACCGGACCGACGAGTTCGACAACCTCAGCGTCACCCCCGTACGGCACCCGGCCGAGCCCGCGGCCACACTCGCCGCGGACCTGCCGTCGACCATCCACCGGGGCGAGTCGGCCACCCTCAAGGCCACCTTCGCCGTCCCGGCATCGGCGGACGCGGCCACCCACCTCACCCTGCAACCCGGTGCCCCGGCCGGCTGGACGGTCACCGCCACCACACCGACCACCTTCTCGAAGGTCGCACCGGGCCACTCGGTCACGGCGAGCTGGACCGTCACCGCCCCCACGGCCGCCGACACCCCGGTGTCCGCCACCTTCTCCCCACTCGCCGACTACACGCGCGGCGGTGTGAAGCACTGGACGTACGGCACCACGAAGACGGAGGTACCGATCCCGCCGCCCACCGGAAGCCCCTACCTGAGCGACCTGTCGTTCGTCTCCAGCAGCAACGGCTGGGGCCCGGTGGAACGGGACACCTCCAACGGCGAGCAGGCGGCAGGCGACGGACAGGCGATCACGATCCGCGGCACCGTCCACGACAAGGGTCTCGGTGCCCACGCCGACAGTGACGTGGCGTTCTTCCTCGGCGGCAACTGCAGCCGGTTCACCGCCACCGCCGGCATCGACGACGAGGTCGCCCCGAACGGCTCGGTCACCTTCTCCGTGACCGCGGACGGCCGGACGCTGACCACGACCCCCGTCCTCACCGGCACTTCACAGCCCCTGCCCTTGGACCTCGACGTGTCCGGCGCCCAGCAGCTGCACCTCGTGGTCTCGGACGGCGGCGACGGCAACGCCCACGACCACGCGGACTGGGCCGACGCCCGGCTCGTCTGCGCGGGGTAGGGCGGGTCAGCACACCTCCGAGCGGGCGACGGCCCTCACGCCGCCGCCCGCTCGGCACGCCGCGACCATGCGGCACGTGGCTGAGCGGCCACCACCGCGAAGGGCGCTCCGGAGGTCCCCGGCGCGCCCTTCGCGGTGGTGGTCAGAGACGGCTGCTCAGCGCACGTCCACGTAGTCGTGGTAGCTCTCCGGTTTTCGGTGAGTGCTGTGACGCGGGTTCAGTGCTTGTCGTCATCGCTGCGCTTGTTCTTCCCCTTCGGGGCGTCCGGTAGTTTGCCCGAGCCGTCGCCCCTGCTGATCCGGGGCTCCGCGCCATCGGTCGGCGGCGGGTTCAGGGCCGAGGGGGAGGCCGGCGCCGGGCTCGTGCTGTGCGGCTGATCCGTCGGTGGTGTGTCGGCCGAGCTGTGGTCGGGGGAGAACCACGCGATGCCGAGCAGCAGCGCCCCGAGGAAGATCACCACCGCGGCGACGGCACCCACCGTCCTCGATCGCCGTACGCTCCCGGAGGCCCGGCCTCCCGAACGCCGACGCTGCCGCGTCCGGTGGGCCGGAGCGGTAGCGGCGACGGCGGACGGGAACGCGTACGTGGTCACGGAGCCGGATGGCACGTTCGTTGCGGACCGTGTCCCCGCGGGTACCCCCGAGGTGGCCGCGTACGGCTCCGGCTCGGGGCGCGGTGCGGCGGCCGGGAGGGGCTCGGGGCGCCCTCTCCAGGAGCCCGCGGCGAACCATGCGGCCGTCTGGCGCGCGGTGGGGCGGTCCTCGGGCCGCTTGGCGAGGAGACCGAGCAGGTAGTTCTCGAAGGCGGGCGGCAGCCTGACGCCCAGCTCTCGCGGGGGCACGGGGGGCGTGTCGAGGTGGTGGTGGAGGACGGCGATGGCGCTTTTGGCGTTGAACGGCGCCTGTCCGGTGAGGAGTTGGTAGAGCACGCAGCCCAGCGAGTAGACGTCGGACGGCGGTCCGGCGGGCTGGCCGAGGGCGCGCTCGGGGGCGATGTACAGGCTGGTCCCGACGATCTGACCGGTCGCGGTGAGCCCGCCGCCCGGGTCGTCCATGAAGCGGGCGATGCCGAAGTCGCCGATCTTCACGGATCCGGCGGCGTCGAGCAGAAGGTTGCCGGGTTTGATGTCCCGGTGCACGATGCCCTGTTCGTGGGCAACGGCGAGCCCGGCGGCCGCCTGGGCGGCGATGCGGGCGACCTCGTCGGCCGGCAGGGATCCCGCCTGGGCGAGCACGCGGTGCAGACTGTCGCCCTGGACCAGCTCCATCACCAGGAACAGACGGCCCTCCTGCTCACCGAAGTCGACGACGCCGACCACGTGCGGGTGCCGGAGCCGGCCCGCGGTCTGGGCCTCCAGGCGGAAGCGGGCGGCGGCGGTGGGATCGGTGTTCTGGGCGAGCAGGAGCTTGACCGCCACCGGTCTGCCGAGCATCTCGTCGTGCGCCTGCCAGACCTCCCCCATCGCGCCTCGCCCGATGACGGTCTCCAGCCGGTACCGGCCCGCTATCAGCACCTGTTGCTTCATCCTTACACAGTGAGACGACATGACCGCTGACGGTCATGTCCCCTTGGGAGAACGGGTGTTGGTGGGATGCCGCAGCTTCCCCACCCTACCGGCGGGCCGACGGCGGCCGACCGCGATCGGGAATCCGCAGCCGGGCCGACCGGAGTGACGTGCGCCTGCCGCATAATCCTCGCGTGTCCGAGACCCCTGTCCCGATACCTTCGGGATCCGTGCCCGCAGGTGTGCCTGCCTGGCTGTCCGCCGACGCCGAGCGGTGGGCGAGGCTCCGGACCGGGTCCTGGGCGCGTCCGAAGTGGTCGGTGCCGGCTCTGATCGGGACCGTGGTGTGGGCGATCGCGGTGGAGCCGGAGCCTCCGTGCAGTGCGGTGGCCCCTTGTGGCCCGGACTGGGAGGGCATGATCCAGATGGGTCTGGCCCTCGGCCTGTTGTTCTGGCTGGCCAAACTGCCGGAACTGGTCCTTGTCGCCGCGCCTGTCCTCGCAGCCGTCGTGGCGTGGGTGGAGTTGCCGGGCGCCGGCTGGGTGTCCCGGGTCGCGAACATCGCTGTCATCGCGGCCCTGGCATTCGGCTGGGCCGCAGCTCGGGCACGGCTGGCCGTGCGGCGCGAGCAGCGGCGACTCGCCGAGCGGAGCTCGGGCGGGCGGCACCGCCTGCCGGAACCCGTCGGTCCGCTGGTACGAGGGACGGTTCCCCTCGTTGCCGCGCTGATCCTGGGCGCCGCAGCCGCGGGGTTCACAGCCCTGGGGCTCCGCGGCATCCACGAGGACGAAGACCACGCGGCCCGTGCCGTACGTGTCACCGGTCGTGTAGTCGGCCACGGGGACGAATCCCTACGTCTTCGCACGGCCGACGCCCGCCACATCACCATCAGCTCGGTCTACCCGGAGGATTACGGCACCGGCAGCACGGTGACCGTCCTGGAGGACGGAACCTGGCGACGGCTCGCCGCCGAGCCGTACGACGCCTTCGGCTGGCAGGTGCTGACCCTGGCCGCCGCACTGCCGGGCCTTTCGCTGCTCACCGCCGGTGCTCTGGCCCGTCGACGTGCCGGGGCGCTGCGTCGCTCACCGGTGCCGGTCCTGCGTGTCCTGGAGCGCTCGGTCCGTGATGTCGGAACCTGGGTCTATGCGGCCGACGACACGTCGGGCCGTACCCCGTTGCTGGAGTGCTACTGCGTGCCGGTGCTTGCCGGCTCGGTTCCGCCCTACGGAGTGGACGGTGAGGTGGTCGAAGACGAGGAGTTCCTCGTCGAGGACGCGCGACTGCGGGAAGCGGTGATGTTCGGCGCCCCGTACGAAGGGGGCGAGCTGGTCTTCGTCACGACGGACGAGGACGCGAATCCGCTGGTGATACGAACGGTCGCGCCGGTCCGTCTGCCACAGCCGGACGAGGACCCGGTACCGAAGGACGCTGCGATCAGGAGTGCATCGTCCGACCGGGCGGAGTCTCGGCTCCAGGACCGTATGGACCGTGCGGACAGCGTTGCCGAGACCATCGTCCCCACCGGGCTGCCGATGCGCTGGGGACCGGGTGCGGCGGCCCGGGCCCTCGGTCTGGTGTTCACGGTAGGTGCCGGGGCCGGCGTCTGGTTCTTCGTCAGGTTGCTGCTGACGGAGGGGTTCAGTTGGTCCCTCGTCCCTCTGCTCGGCCTGCTGTCGCTGACCGGTCCGGCAGCGACGCTGCTCAACTGGAGAGTCACCGCCGACAGCACAGGTCTGTGGCTGGCCAGAGCCTGGAAAGTGCGGCACGTGTCGTGGGAGCGGCTGCGATCGGTCGAGTACACGGATGAAGGGAACATCGAGATCCGGCTGTCGGACGGGACCATCCGGCAGCTGACCGTGCTCGGCTGGCCGGCCGGAGAGCGGCGGCTCCGTATACGGCCGTCGTACCTCCGCATGGCCGACGAGGTCACTGCGCTGCGCAACCACCCGGAACTGCGGCCCGTCGAGCCCAGCCGACCGGCCGACCACGGCCGACCGCTGGCTCCCGTCCTGTTTCTGCTGCTCGGCCTCACCGCACTCGCGGCAATGTGGGTGTGACTGAGGGGAGATCCGCCAGGACGGCGAGAGCGCGGAGCTTCCCTCTACTGGACTGATCGCGGGTGCCCCGGGGCGGGGAGACGAGCGGGTGGCCGGGCCGTCGGCCTTCCCTCTGTCCCTTCTTACCGGTGTTGAGGCGTCTCGTGGACCCGTCACGTGGAACCACGAAGGGGCCGGGCACACTTTGCGTGTTGAAGTCCCTTTGACGCGAAGGAATGAGCCACACGTGATCACGCTCACCAAGGAAGACGGCCCGGCGGACCTGGACGGGGTGACGCACCTGGCCATCGGGGTCTCGTGGGATCCCACCGCCGGCAGCAGTGGCGGGGTGCTGGGCAGGCTGCGCCGCCAGAGCGGCACCGACCTCGATCTGATCGCCATCGCCATGCAGGGCGGTGACCCGGTGCGCCTGGCGGGTCTCGACTCACTCGACCCCATGGGCAACGGCTCGTTGGTCCACAGCGGCGACAACCAGACCGGGCGCGGGGACGGCGACGACGAGACGGTGACCGTCGAGTTCGCCCGGATCCCGCCCAACATCACGTCGATAGTGTTCGTGGCCGCCGCGTACAAGAAGGGCAGTTCCTTCCAGAAGGCGCGCAACATCAGCTTCAAGGTCTACGACGCGACGGGCGGCAGTTCCCAGCAGGTCGCCGACATCTGGCCGAGCCTGCTCACCCAGGACAACGGATGCGCCGTGGCCAAGGCGCAGCGGGTCGGTGCCGGTTGGAAGCTCGAGGTGATCAACGTGACGGGAAAGATCAAGCAGGGGGACGAACACGCTCTGATGCGTTTCGCCGTCAGCAAGTAGGCACGCCACTGAGGCCCGGTACCCGAGTTGTGTCACGGCGGAGTCGACGAGGGGTGCTGTCCATGGCCCGTAACGAACTGCCTGCGCGACTGCGGCCTGCTCGTCACCGTCCCCGATGGCCGCCGCACCCGCTACGAACTCGCCGACGAACACCTCGCTCACGCGCCCGACGAACTGCGCACCGCCGTGGTCGCCGTCGAGGGCGACCGGACGTGTGCCGATGCCGACGAGAAGGGGTGCTGCTGACCATGAGCGCGGTGACTCCCTGTCTCTCGGCCCCGGCCCGGCCAGGCGTGGCGTCCTTGCCAAGCGGATACGGCTGTTGGTCGCCGCGACCATCACCTACAACGCCGTCGAGGCGGCTGTCGCCCTCACGGCCGGGACCACGGCTTCGTCCACCGCGCTGGTGGGCTTCGGCCTCGACTCCGTCATCGAGGTCTCGTCCGCCGCCGCTGTCGCCTGGCAGTTCTCCGCCCGCGATCACGCGGTGCGCGACGCCCGGGAGAGGACCGCGCTGCGGAGCATCGCGCTGTCGTTCTTCGTGCTCGCGGCTTACGTCGCCGTCGATGCCGTACGGGCCCTGACCGGTACCGGCGAGGCCACCCGCTCCCTGCCGGGCATCCTGCTGGCCGCCCTCTCCCTGGCCGTCATGTCGTTCGCCGTCCGGAGGACTGATCCCTAAAGAGACGGTTTATTTGGATTTCATCATTCATCTGCGGCGGCGTGTGGGCGCCGTGCGGGGCGCCTTCCTGGCTTATCTTCGGCCACGACATCCGACATCCGGAGTAAAAATGCCAAAAGCGGATGAAATGCTTGATGTGGGGGGCGGAGTGGCGACCGCGCCCGCCCCGCTGCCCGGCCCACGTGCCGTCCCGTGGCCGTGGATCGTCGGCGTTGTCACGGCCGCCGGACTGGCGTCCGCCCTCGTGTTCACCGGCACTCAGTGGCTGAACGGTCCCGCCGTCTCGGCCTGGCGCACCGTCTGTCTGGCCATCACCGTCCAGGCGCTGCCGTTCCTCCTGCTCGGCACGGTCCTGTCCGGCGCGATCAACGCCTTCGTACCGGCCAACCTGTTCACCAAGATCCTGCCCAGACGCCCCGCGCTCGCCGTCCCGGTCGCCGGTGCCGCCGGCGTCGTCCTGCCGGGCTGCGAATGCGCCTCGGTCCCCGTCGCGAACAGCCTGATCCGCCGCGGCGTCACCCCGGCCGCGGCCTTCGCCTTCCTCCTCTCGGCACCCGCGATCAACCCCGTCGTGCTCACCGCCACGGCGGTCGCCTTTCCCGGTAGCCCAGCCATGGTCGTGGGCCGCCTGCTCGCCTCGCTCACCACCGCGGCAGCCATGGGCTGGCTATGGCTCTGGCTGGGGCGGGACGAGTGGCTGCGGCCCACCGTCCGCCACACCGGCCACCAGCCCGGTCACCAACGCTGGACGGAGTTCCGCCGTGGCTTCCAGCACGACTTCCTGCACGCGGGTGGCTTCCTGGTGCTCGGTGCGATGGCGGCGGCCACCTTCAACGTGACCGTGCCCCGTTCCGTCCTCGACACCTTCTCCGGCTCACCCTGGCTGTCCGTCCTCTTCCTGACGGCGCTCGCCGTGCTGCTCGCGGTCTGCTCGGAGGCCGACGCCTTCGTCGCCGCCTCCCTCACCGGCTTCTCGCCCATCGCCCGGCTGGCCTTCCTGGTGGTCGGCCCGATGGTCGACCTGAAACTGATCGCCCTCCAGGCCGGCACCTTCGGCCGGGCGTTCGCACTCCGCTTCTCCACCGCGACCACGGTCGTGGCCGTGGCCACCAGCGTCCTGATCGGAGGCGCACTGCTGTGAAGCGCCCGGTCCAAGTCGTCCTGCTGGCCCTGACCGGCCTGGGTCTGCTGCACGCCGCCCTCTTCACCGACCTCTACCTGCGCTACGTCAAAGAGGGCCTGCGCCCGCTGCTGATCGCGTCCGGCGTACTCCTGCTGCTGCTCGCCCTGGCGGGCGCGGCCCTGGACCGGAACGATCGCGACCACGATCACGGCCATGTCCACGAGAACGCGCACGGCCACGACCACTCCACCGCCCCACGCATCGCCTGGCTGCTGTTCCTCCCCGCGCTCAGCCTCCTCCTCTACGCCCCACCCGCCCTCGGCGCCTACTCGGCCTCGCGTGCCACGGACAAGGTGGTGAAGAAGCAGAAGGAGTTCGACCCGCTGCCCGCTGGGACCTCGCCCCTGCCCATGACGCTCAGCGAATTCACCGCCCGGGTCCAGCAGGACCGCAAGCTGGGCATGAAGGGCCGTACGGTCCGGATGACCGGCTTCGTCACCCCGGCCGGCCAGGGCGGCGGCTGGTACCTGACCCGGATCATCTTCACCTGCTGCGCGGCGGACGCCCAGTCGGTCAAGGTCCGGATGTACGGCACCGACGCCCTCCCCGCGAACACCTGGGTGGCCGTCACCGGAACGTGGCATCCCCAGGGCAGACTCGGTACGAAGTCCGCAACAGCAGCCCTCGACGTGAGGCGCACCGAGCAGGTCGCTCAACCGGTCAACGCCTTTACGGACGACCTGCCGCTCACACCTTCCTAGCGACCCTCATGGGCACCACGTCACTCACCGAACAAGCTGTCCTGTACGTACTGCACGACGTTCGCCTTCGGATAGAACAGGCCCAGCAGCATGAAGGTCCGGGGGTGAGCCGCGATGTTGCCGACGAAGAAGTGGACGGCGCGGTCGGGGGCGAAGACCGAGTCGTACCAGCGCTCCCGCAGCTTGTCGCGCACCGCGTGATCGCCGTACTTGCGCAGGAACTTGCGGTACGACGCGCCGGCCTCCCGGTCCTTCAGGCCCATGTCGTGCGTGGGACAGTCCTCGTCCGAGCAACGGAAGCGGTACCGGAAGTCCAGCGGCACCCACTCCAGCGGAGCCAGGTCCTGCTCGAAAAGGACGAGTTGGTCGGCCGGCGCAGCCTTGGACTCGGACCACGGCTCCGCGGCCGTCAGCCGAAAGCCGACTTCACGAGGCCGGAAGACGCCGAGGGAAATCCCATGCGCCTGCTGGTCTCTTCTGATGGCACACAGCGCCCGCGGTCCTCCCGTAACGCCCGTACCCGCTGGGCGAGCGCACGGGCGTGGTCGTGGGGAGGCGTCGAGCGGTGACCTGCCATGTGCGGTGTTCCTGACGACCGTTGGCGTGGCCCGCACGAACGCTCCTGGTCGGCCACGGGCCCTGGATTCGCGAACACGCAGGTCCGAGGGCGCACGGGCACCGCTCTTCCTGCGGCACTGGAGACTGCTCCTGGGAGAAGCCGACCAAGATCTTCTCCCGGAGTTCTCCCAAGCGATCTCCAGGAACCACTCAGGGGCCCGATCCATCAACTGGATCAGGCCCCTGACCTGGTACTTCAGCGTCGGGGTGGCGGGATTTGAACCCACGACCTCTTCGTCCCGAAGCACCTTGGGCTGGCGCTCTGCCCTGGGTTGGTGTGCTCTTCGCCTGCGCCGAAGGTCCGTACGCGTCCGCGCTAGTCCGCCGGTGTGCGTCGGCGTTGTCACGCAGTTAAACACTCACGCTTCGCGCTCGTTGCGTCAGCGCTGCCGTCAATCAGGTGCGGGGACTCCGCGCACGGGAGACTCGATGCCCCGCCCGGAGGGCCAAGATCACCGCCGTGACCCAGAGCGCGCCGTCGAGAGTGTCCATGATCATGACGATGGGGTGGGGCGCGAGCAGCAGGCTCGGCACCTTGGCGCTGATCAACCCCAGGCCAACGAGGAGAGGGAACCATGCCCAATAGAAACGCATGTCCTGATCGGGACTCTTTCCCTTCCGAACCCTGGTCCGCTCCCACGACTGGCCGCCGAGACTCATGAGGACCAGTGCGCACCCCATCGCGACTATGGACCAGTCCATGAACCGCAGCATCACAACTCCCTTATCAGGAGGAGGATCCTCCTCCCACGGGTGATCACGGTCAAGGGGCCGACGCCCCGGAGTACCCTGGTCGGCTCTTATGCGTCCGGGGTGCGTGTGCTGGTGCCCCGGCACGGCCCGCACGTCGTTGATGCAGCTGGTGATGTCAGGTTGGATGGCCCGATGGAGCGCATTGAGGCCGAACTGTTCACCGACGGTGGCAACAACGCCGTGGTGCGCATGCCCGGCAGACGGTTTCCCGGGGTCCTGGTACAGGGCGACTTCCTTCACATCCTCCGCGGCGACGTCGCCGAGGTGCTGGAGGCGTGCGAGCGAGGCGACCTGGATGAAGCGCGGGAGTCGGCCGGCCTTCTTCTTGCGAACCTGGACGCTCTGCTGACGCGGTACGAGGCTGCGTTGACCGAGCACGATATTCCGCGACCCTACTGAGCTGTCGGGCCATCAGCTTGGGAAGCTGAGATCATTCGAGGGCGGTTCGGGTACTCACCTGGGCCAACGGACGGTTCGTGGCCTCGTCGGGCGGAGTCGCTTTCACCGTGATTCCCCGCTGTTCCCCACCTCATCTGGTGCGCCTGTGGTGCGTGACGGACTGTTGGGGCAGAGCGAGCGCACGGGGTCGGTCAGTTCCGCTCCCGCCTCTCTCCAGGCAGAGGGGAATCGATCGAAGTTGTCTCAGAGGCTCGAACCAGATCGCTAAGGTGAGCTGCGTGATGGCTGAAGCATCGCCAGCGCCTACCAAGCCATCCTGGGGTGACCATTGGAGGCAGCGCGGTGACCGGCATGCTGTGGTGGCAGGGGCTGCTCTGGGGGTTAACGGGCGCGACCTTTATCGAGGCGCTCGATCTGTACGGTGCAATTCGCCGTATCAAGGGCTACCCCTGGAAGTTCGAGGGAGAGGTGCCGTTCGGCCCGTACTTGCTATCGATCGTCATCCGGCTGGGGGTCGGCGCTGGGCTGGCAGCGGCACTTGCGTCCTCCGGACAGATTGCGGGACCGATCGGAGGTCTGGCGGCCGGGATTGCTGCGCCGAAGATCATCGAACAGTTGGCGCGGCGGGGGCTCGGGCACTCGTTGGTTGAGCCTGCTCCGGACGCGGCTTCTTGGCCAGCTCAGCAGACTCAACTACCCGTACCACCGCAGTCGGAAGAGCTTGCTCCCGACACGGCTCAGTCGCAAGCTCAGCAGGCCCAACTCCCTGTACCACCGCAGAAGAGTGAAGTACAAGGAGGACTCAGTGGGTAGCCAGTCCTTCCTTCACCACCTACGAGTGGCGCTGGCCCGCCCGGAACACACGGTGCCTGGTCCAACGGCCGTAGGAAACACCTTGATCCATCAAGTACAGATGGCCCTGGCGCGTCAGTCTCCTGCCTTTGGGGCTGTTAGGGACGTTAAGGCTGAACGGGTTAGACCGCTCGAGCACAAGGATATGGACGTCCCCCCCGCGAACTTCGAGGGAGCGGATCTGACGAGTGCAACGCTGCAACAGGCAGATCTTCGACGGGCGAATCTGAAGGGGGCAAACATGGAAAGTGCGGATCTGCGAATGGCGGATCTTAGGGGGGCGAATTTGACTGGGGCCAATCTCACGAGTGCCGACCTGCGGCTGGCGGACCTCAGGGACGCGAACTTCGAAGCCGCCGTTCTTGTCAGCGCAGACATGAGAGGGGCCTGCATCAGCGGGATTAATCTACGTGGGGCCGTCATGACGAGCGTGGATATGCGGGGCGCCAGAATGGTGCATAGCGCGCCAGCGGATGTCCAGGTCGCCATGTCACCTTCCCAGGCGCGCACGGATACCCCTGATGATCCTATGTGGGTGGTGGAAGATGACGTCTGGTAGCGGTTGCCGAAGCAGCGAGCCTCTATGCCAGTGAGCGGCAGTCGACATTCGAGGGCGGCGGAGTCTCAATGGGCTCGTCAAATGTGTCTTCTTGCCCTGGGTCTTGTCGGGCATCTTGGTGAGCTGAGTTTTCCCTGTTCAGGGACGGTGGGCTCGTGCGCCTGGTGGTCGTCGTTGGTCGTCTTTGGCCACTGTTGAGGGACCTTGGACGGCCCAGGGACGGCCCCGGAAAGCGAGCCTTACCCGGTCGGCGGCACGGCCTGTTCGTCCACGAACGACTGGCTGCACGAGGCTTCGCGTTCACACTGACCTGCGCTTCCGGACCGCACCGGTGGTAAACCAGTGCACCAATGTTGCAGCGAGGTGGACCGCCATCTGCGCTTCATCTTGATGCTGCAGGCGGAAGGTGGGGCCGCCGGCGTGCCGGGCAACATGGCCTTGCCAAAGCAGCCTGATCATCTCAGTCAGAGGGCCAATTGCACCGCGATTCTGCCCTCCGATTGCCAGTTCCCATTTGTCGGTGGCTTGCGTGAGGTGCGCAAGAACTTTGCCGAGGGTCTCTTTCGTCCCGTTTGGCAGCACGACTGGGATGGCCGCTGCCTCAACGGCTCGGATCGCCTCGTCGTAAGCCTTAGCCGGATCGGGGTGTCGGCCGTACGTGGCGGCCCATGACGCCTGAAGATGCCCTCCGCTATCCATGCCCATGGCCTCTGCGGCTGCGGTGGTCACCGTGGCGTTGACTCGGCGCTGCAAGCGTCGCTGACGCCAATCGACCTCAAAGGCTGAACCAGCGTCCGTCAGCATCTCGTCGAGTCCCTCAACCGCTGCCGCCCTGCTCCCCTCCGGCCAGCCAAAGGCCGGGATCCAATCAGCCAGGCCAGCTTCCATCTTGGCTTCAGGCCCTGCGACATCAAGGTCCCACCACAGCCGCTTGTCGAGGTGCAGCGCCACGTCGACAACATCGAGGAGTGTTGAGGGATCACTGATGGACACGGCCTCGACAAGCTGCTCGGGATTCGGGGCGTCGAGAGTAACCCTTAGCTGTAGAGCAACCCGTTCGGTGAGCTCTGGACGGCCGTCCAGGTAGGCAGTGATCCAAACGCCTAGCGGGCGGACCAGATGATCCGGGACGCCTTCGAACAGAGCCTCATCCCGCGTCGAGATGTGACGGCGCGACAAGGGCTGCCAGGCGGAACTCTCGGAACTTGTCACGATCACCCCAGTTTGCGCAATGCGTCGGCGAGAACTGCAACGTGAAGTGACTTCATCGGGCTGGTCACTTCACCCCGATTGCCACTGTGGCACCGGTGGGACATTCCCCACTCGGGTTTTTGGCACCTCGCGTGCGCGTCCTGCCACCCGGACAGTGAGCTGGGAAGCCCGGTTGGGCGTCTCGCAGCGGGTCAGCAAATGCGATTGAAGCACCATCGTCGGCCGACAGAGCTCTCAGCCTTGGGAGGCTGCGAGCGTTTGGAACAGGTCTGGCACTGACCTGCGCGAACGGCCGGGGAGCGGTCCTCGCGCGCTCGGCTGCTATCACCGTGGTTCCCCGTCATTCCCCTCGTTCTGGTGCGGTTGTGGTGCGGGGACAACTGGCCACAACTGACAGTCGATCACCGTCGGGTCCGTTGTCAGTGCCGGCGGCTATGTTCTCCAGCGCGCGGTCGGCTTCCGGGGGTTCCAGCTCCGAAAGGAATGGTTGCATCCCTGGCCTGTCTGGGGGCGGCCCGGAGACTCGTCCGGGACCTAACCGGCGGCTGGGCTTCGTCGATGGCCAAGCAGTGACCTGCCAGCGCCGACCGCGCACCACATCTGGCCCGGCCGATGGCAGGGTGCACGCTTTCCAACTGTGGTGGGGTGGTGGGCGTCGTTCGGGGGCGTTCACCTCCGTTCGTGGACGGCTGGTCGGGGTGAGGGAGTGGGGCTGTGGTCTCGCCTGAACGTCAACGAACGGTGGTGAATGAGACGGAAACTGAGACGGTGGCGGCCGAGCGATTGCCCGCCCCCTGCCCAGGTGGACCTAAGTTCCTTCGCCGGGGCTGGGCTGGAGATCGACCCGGCGGACGTGGCGGAGTCGCCCTGGACCGACGGGCGGGGAGCGGGGTCAGAGTGCCGGGGGCAGGAGACGAGTGGGTGATCGCCCCGTGGCTTGTGCCGAGAGGGTTCACCGCGCTCGGCGCGGTTCCACGTGATGACACCTTTCCCGCCGGGTGTAGCCCCCGGGAACATCGACGCTGACGGAATCCCAGAAGGGCTCGGACTCGCGAAAGTGGCCACCACCCGTGTACCACTGGAGCCCGGGATAGGCGCTGCGCAGAGACCGAAGAGCGGCCGAGGCCAGGCCGCAGCGTTTGTAGCCGTCGTAGGTGTAGGGCGATTCGACCCAGCCGATCTTGCACTGATCACAGACCACGTACTCGACCTCGAAAGCCAGGTCGGATCGGTAGTAGGCCGCCCGGATGCGCCATCCTGTCCGCTCATAGTGCCCGGCGGGCCGATCGACCCAGGGTTTCGGCGGGGTGGCGGATGGGTCGAAGCGGTAGGACTCGGGGGATGCCCATCGGCGGAGTCGGTCACGCCAGGTCGGCTTGTCCGGCCACGCCTGCACCCACTGCACATGGTCAGCGAACTGCGCCACGACGCGGGCCACCGCTTCCTTCTCCGCCATCAACTCGCCTTCCGTCTCATCCGGTCTCTGCGTCGTCTGAGGCTGTCCATACGTCTGACGGTGGGCGAACGCGTATGCCATATCGGCTATACGGGGCCGTCAGACGCCCCGAGTCTTCGCACCGAAGGCTCCTGTCAACCTCACCGCACGTGCGAGGGGACTGCCAGGGTCACTCCCGGATAGCCGACGGGCAGTAGCGGTGGCTGTCGCCAGGTTCGTGGGGCGTTCCCGTGGGCCCGGCGGCGTCTCCGGTACCGGGGTCAGATCTCCAGGCCGAACTCGCGCCGCCGGTCCGAGATGGTGTTGAGAAAGCCCTGTGACGCGGCCAGTGAGTCCGCCCGAAGTGCCTCACTGAGATTGTTTCATCTTGAACTCGCAGGTCGCGGTACTGGCGTGAGCCCGTGATGCGGTCCTCGTGCTGGCAGGCGGAGTGATCGCCGTCGGGTGATCGTCTGTCACCGCTGGACTTCGCAGTTCGCCAGTACGAGCAGGGCCCGTAGCAGCGTGGTGGCGTGATGGACGTTCATGCGGACCTTGGTCAGAATGCGCCAGTTCTTCAGGTTCGCAAAGCCGTGCTCGACGGCGGCGCGTTCACGGCTGACCAGCCGGTTCGTCTCCTTCTCGGCGTTGGTGAGGCGGTGGGAGCGGGTTGCTTTGCGGCCGGTGATGATGACCGGAGCGTTGTCGGTGTCGTCGTCGAGGCCGACGAAGCCGAGGTCGGCCAGGGCGCCGAGGCCGGCCTCGCGTAAATGCCTGGTGATGTGGTCGTGGCGGGCGGCGGTGATCTCGCTGGCCCGGCCAGGACGTGCGGAGGAGATCCAGATCAGGTTTCCCTGCTCGTCGGTCAGTGCGAGGAAGAGCAGGCCATGGGCCTTGTGTTTCCCGCTGTAGTTCTTGCGGTTGTCCCCTCCGGTGCGGCGGCGGGTGCGCACGAGGGTGCCGTCCAGCAGGACCACCGCACCGCCCCGACGGGCGATCTTCTTCAGTGCGCGGTCCAGACGCGGGGCGCGGGCAGCGAGCAGGCCGAGGACTTCCAGGACCCACCGGCGCACGGTGGAGGCGGAGACGTTGTTGCCGCCGGCCATGTCGGCCAGACGCTGGTCGTGACGGAGCACAGCGAGCACGACGATCGCCTGGGTCCCCGGGGTGACCTTGCGCCAGCGGGTGCCGAGCTGCTTGCGCCGCCCGCGTATCAGGCCGGCGACGAGTTCGACGGTCCGCTTCGACACCGGAAGCCGAACCTGGTAGACAGCATTGCGAGTGCCCTCGGCGGGGCGGTGAGTCTTCACACGCGAACCAACTCCCGCCGGGGGCCCTCGCGTTATGGCAGGAACCGGCCGGTCCGCTGCCTCCCCCGTCGGTCAGCGCGGCAGGTAGCGCCCCGATCCGGTCCGCTTCAGCCAGCCCCGGTCGGCGAGTTTGCGCAGCTGGCCGCGGACCGGCTCGACCTTGCCCGGGGTGAGTTCCCGGCCCAGCGCCATCGCGACGTCCTTGGCCATCACCGGACCGTCCGCCCCGGCCACGATCTCCATGATCCGCTGATACTCCGAGGTCAGGGCCTCCAGCCCCATCCCCTCGACACGGTCCGGCACCAACCGCATCCCGCCCGCACCCGGCCCAGCCGCGACGCGCTCCGGCTCCGGCTCCGGCTCCACGATGCCCGACGGGCGACGTCCCCCGTCGGTCGCCTCGGCCCACTGCCCGAACACCACCTCGGCCGCCTCCAGCCGGCCCAACTCGGCGTCAATCTCCGCCAGCTCCTTGCGCAGCAGCTCGGCCCGCTCAGTCAGTCGCATCCGCCGCTCGATCGTCCATGTCAGCACGTCCACCATGCGCCTCCCTCCCGTTGCGGACCCTACGAGACGCCTCGATCGGACCACCCCGGAACCCGCGAACCGGCCCCTGGCAGACGATCACCTGCTAATGATCACGTCCGAGACCAGCACGAGCGTGTCAATCTCCACCCACACCAGCGGCCCGACCTGCAAGTTCAAGATGAAACAATCTCACTCAGCGTCGTCCACCGGACCTCGTAGATCTCCTCCTCCTGTACGTCGGGACGCGCGGGAAAGTGTCCGACGCAGACCCATGCGTGGATCTTCCCGGGCCCTTCGTCCCTGGGGAGGCACCCGAGCGAGATCATCTCCCTCGCGTCGAGGTCGATGCCCAGCTCTTCCTGCACTTCGCGGCGAGCGGTGTCCAAGGGAGTGTCGTCCCAGGCCTCCATCTGGCCCCCGACGGGATGCCAGTACCCGGGATAGCGGCGAGTCCGCGCGAGCAGGATCCTTCCCGAGTCGATCAGGAAGACGAAGGACGTCCACCGGTTGGATCCGTTGGCCCGCTGCTCGTACGCGTGGTCGACGGCGGAGAGCGGAACACCGGGATCCGTGATCGCGGCTCGTTCGTTGACCACGTCACTGCCATTGGAGGGGCCGAGCACCCTTGAGTCGTTGCCGGCCACGTGCTCGGTGGCGACCAGGGTCACGGACCAGGAGTCCCATACGGCTTCAGGCGGGCTTGTCGTGGTGTGGAACCTCCCGGAAGGAATGTGGAGCGGGCTCTCCTGTGGTGTGGCGTCCCATTCCGAGACCATGCGGACACTCGTGGACCTTCCTTCCGGCGAGAGAACGCTGACTCCGGCGCCGGGCGAGCTCTCGACCGTGAACGAGTCGTACCAGGCGGCCGTCGCGCCGTCATCCACCTCGTACATCGCGTGCCGAACACAGCCCACGACGGAACGTGTCAGCAGGTCCCAGCCGTGGCTATGCACGATGAAGGGGTCGGAGTCCGTTCTCCGTTCTCCGGCGGGCGGCCACAGATGCACGCGGATGCCCCACTCCCGGAACATGTCCAAAGGCAGGCGGAACACAAGGAATCCGTAGGGGTGCAGGTAGGAGGGCGACTCGTCCAGGAACGTCCGCAGGTCCGGCCACCCTTGACGGGTCATCCACGAGCCGATCGCCTCACGCGTTGGCATAGGGGTTCACCGGCCTCCGGTACGCGTCCAGCGTCAGGCTCAGGAGTTCGTCGTCCGCCCCTTGGAGTATGTCTAGCAGGGAGAGGACTTCTCTGACCTCCGCGACGGAACCAGGATCCAGCTCGGTGGCGGACCGAGGGAGAGGCAGCTCCGTGCTCTGGCGGTTGCTCAGCCGCATGTCCTCTTTGGTCGAGTCGTAGAAGGACGAGCCGACCGGGTATTTCAACGCGGCCGTGCCGGCCTTCTCGCGGGTCACGATCACGCAGGTGTCGGACAGGTCGATCGTGAACGGTGACACGGTGGACGCCAGATACACCCGGCAGTTGAGCCGGGAGAACTGGTAACTAAGGAGCTGGAGCCTGATGATGGTCGCGGCGATCTCCGCCTGCGCGCGCTGCCGGGTCCAGTAGTCCCGCCGGTCGGGGTTCGCGTTCCTCCGGTACTCGGCGAAGAAGTCCATGAGTTCGACGTTGTCCGGATCGAGCACCTGCACGTTCACCGAGAGATAGTGCCCCTGTCTCTCGGCGCGCTGGAGAAGGGTCGGCAGGACCGCCGATCTGAAATACCGAGCCGTATGCCCCCGGTAATCCCAGGAGTTGGTGGCACCTGCTGCGTTGTCCAACTCGGCGGAGATCGATCCAGGGGCGGTGACCTGAACCTCCATCGGTCCCTGCCGCTTCAGGCCGTAGAAGAACACCACGAGCAGGGAGACGCACAAGGAGGCCACCGCGGCCCCGGTGAGCGAGTCGACGATCGAGATGATCGTGTCGCTGAGACTCACCTTCGTCGCCCCGCCCAGGTGCGGCAACGCGAACAGCCTGATGACGACCAGCAGCGCGGCGGCCAGACCGAGTGAGGAGAGGTACAGCTTCGTGTTCACGCCCGCCGGGCCGTCACTTCTCCCGGTGTCGTCCATGGGACATCCCCCGATCGTTCGACCGCCAACCCGGTCCGCTCCACCCGCGTGGATCCAGTGGATTCAACAGGAGCCGCGGGTGGTCCATCAAGAGACCGTGAGCGCCGGTGACACGGCCAAGACGCCGATGCGGCGAGGCTTGCCTGTACAGACCGCCGGAGCCGTCCCCCCAGCCGGACCGCCGCACCGTTCCGGCATTGGCCGCGGGCACCGCCGCTGGCCGGCGTCGGCGTCGCCTGCGTCGGACTCGGGTGTGGAATTCGCCGCCATCACCCTCACGACCGCCTGTTCGTCCACTGGTCCAGATAGGAACCCTCGGGTCTTCGACCTGGGGGTTCGAAGTGGAGCGGGTGACGAGAATCGAACTCGGACTCTCAGCTTGGGAAGCTGCGGGCATTGTAGGGCGGCTCCGGCGTTGACCTGGGCGTATGGCTGGTGCGCGGCCTCCTCGGGCCCGACTGCTTTCCCCGTGATTCCCCGCTGTTCCCCGCTCGATCTGGTGCGGTGGTGGTGCGGGAGCGGTGCTGTGCCAGGAAGCGGTTCCTCGCGATCGACGGTTCTGGGGGACCGACCCACCCGGCTGACATCGCCGATGCCAGCCGGCTGCGTCGTGATCGTGAGCACGCCCATCGATCGGCACAGCGAGTGGTGAAGCTGCTGGGACGGGACTCCACGTGGTGGACGAACATCGAACTATCGGACGCGGGCCATGGGTGGAACCCGGTAACCCGGTTCACCTTCGACGGAGTGGTCGCAGGCACGGGCAACGGGTTTGTGGTGGCCTTGCTCCAAGTCGGAGAAGACTGACGCGTGGTGCGTCGCGATCCTGAACACCGCTTTAGACGCAGTCTCATTTGGCGAGTCTGCGGTAGCAGATGAGGCTGCAGGCGATGGCGGTGAATGCCAGGAAGTGGTCGGCCTTGCGTTCGTAGCGG
>NZ_JBIAUL010000019.1:149765-212662 GCF_042892755.1 Streptomyces sp. NPDC001714 | reverse complement strand
CCGCTACGAGAAGACCGCGACCATCTACCTGGCCGGACTCCATATCGCCGGCATCTTCCTGTGGTCCGCCCCCTGATCCAAACGAAACAGCCTAGCCCTTTTCCAAGTACTGCTCCCTCTCCTCGTCCAACAGGGCGTCCAGGGCCGTCCGGAGGCCCGGGAGGTCGGCCAGGTCAGGGTCCTTCGCCACCAGGGCCGTCGCCTCCTCCCTCGCCTCGGCGATGATCTCCTCGTCCTCGATCACCGCGAGGACGCGGAGGCTGGAGCGGGCGCCGGACTGGGCCTGGCCCAGGACGTCGCCCTCTCTGCGCTGTTCGAGGTCGATACGGGAGAGCTCGAAGCCGTCCAGGGTCGAGGCGACCGCCGTGAGGCGCTGGCGGGCCGGGCTCGCCTCCGGCATCTCCGTGACCAGGAGGCAGAGGCCGGGGGCGGAGCCTCGGCCCACCCGGCCGCGCAGCTGGTGGAGCTGGGAGACGCCGAAGCGGTCGGCGTCCATGATGACCATGGCGGTGGCGTTGGGGACGTTCACGCCGACCTCGATGACCGTGGTGGCCACCAGGACGTCCGTGTCGCCCGCGGCGAAGCGGCGCATCACCGCGTCCTTGTCGTCGGGGTGCATGCGGCCGTGCAGGACCTCGACGCGCAGGCCGTCGAGCGGTCCCTTGGCCAGGTGGTCGGCCACGTCCAGGACGGCGAGCGGGGGGCGCTTCTCCGCCTCGTCCTCGGCGGACTTCTTCGCCTTCCTGGGGTCGTCCTCCTCGTCGCCGATGCGGGGGCAGACGACGTACCCCTGGTGGCCGTTGGCGACCTCCTCCCTGACCCGTTCCCAGGCGCGGGCCAGGAAGTGGGGTTTGTCGGCGGCCGGGACGACATGGGTGGCGATCGGGGAGCGGCCGGCCGGGAGCTGGTCCAGGACCGAGGTCTCCAGGTCGCCGAAGACCGTCATCGCGACCGTGCGGGGGATGGGGGTCGCGGTCATGACGAGGAGGTGCGGGGGCTGCTTGCCCTTGCCGCGGAGCGCGTCTCGCTGCTCGACGCCGAAGCGGTGCTGTTCGTCCACGACCACCAGCCCCAGGTCGTGGAACTGGACCTTGTCCTCGATCAGGGCGTGCGTGCCGATCACGATCCCCGCCTCGCCCGTGACCAGGTCCAGCATCGCCTGGCGGCGGGCCGCCGTGCCCATCGAGCCGGTGAGGAGGACGACCTTGGTGGCGTGCTCCGCACCGCCGAGCATGCCGCCCTCGGCCAGCTCGCCCATCATCTCGGTGATCGAGCGGTGGTGCTGCTGGGCCAGCACCTCGGTGGGGGCGAGCATGGCGGCCTGACCGCCCGCGTCGACGACGGCGAGCATGGCGCGCAGGGCGACCATCGTCTTGCCGCTGCCGACCTCGCCCTGGAGGAGACGGTGCATCGGGTGCTCCGTCGCCAGGTCGTCGAAGATCTCCTTGGAGACCTTCTGCTGGCCGTCCGTGAGGGTGAACGGGAGGCGGTCGTCGAAGGCCGTCAGGAGGCCGTCGGGGGTCGGTCTGCGGGCCACCGCCGGGAGCAGGGAGTCCGTGTGGCGGCGGCGGGCCAGGGCGACCTGGAGGACGAAGGCCTCGTCCCACTTGAGGCGGTCGCGGGCCGCCGCGATGTCCGCCTTGGTGTGCGGGCGGTGGATCTTGAGGAGGGCTTCGGGGAGCGGGACCAGGCCGCGGCCCTCGCGGAGGGTCGGGGGGAGGGGGTCCAGGGCCTCCTGGGCGCTGGGGAGGACCGTCTGGACGGCCTTGCCGATCTTCCAGGACTCCAGTTTGGCGGTGGCCGGGTAGAGCGGGATCAGGGCTCCCGCCCAGGTCTCCACGGATTCGGCCGGGTCGTCACCGCGTAGCAACTCGTAGGCCGGGTGCGCCAGTTGGAGGCGGCGGTTGAAGACCGAGACCTTGCCGGCGAACATCGCGCGGGTGCCCGGCAGGAGTTCCTTGTGGGGTTTGTGCACGCCGTTGCCGAAGAAGACCAGTTGGAGCCGGCCGCTGCCGTCGGTGATCGTGACCTCCAGGCGCTGGCCCTTGCCGCGGGGCGCCTTGGCGGACGCGAACGTGTGCAGGCGGGCGTCGGCGACCATGGCGACCACCGTGACGTGTTCGTCCATGGGCAGGTCGGCGAGGTGGGTGAGCTGGCCGCGCTCCTCGTATCTGCGGGGATAGTGGTGCAGGAGGTCGCCGACGGTGTGCAGGCCGAGATGCTCGGCCATCACCTTTGCGGTGGCTGGGCCGAGCACCTTCTTCAGTGGTTCTTCCAGTGCGGGCACGAGATCCATTGCACACCACACCACTGACAATGCCGTATATGTCTCGGGAAACCCCTGGTCAGACGGCCGTTTTGAGTCATAGGATGGCGCGCTCCGGCCATCCTTCCGCGGTCACCGCCCCACCAGGGACCGCCCGACCCCGCGCCGACCACGTCTTCCCCCCTCCGGCGCAGCGACGATGGACTCCCAGACCTCACAGTCATCCCAGGCACCACAGCCACCTCATACGTTCCAGGTCGACCTGCGTGGTCTGGTGGACCTGCTCTCCCATCACCTGTACTCCAGCCCGAAGGTCTACCTGCGCGAGCTGTTGCAGAACGCCGTGGACGCGATCACCGCGAGACGGGCCGAGCAGCCCGACGCCCCGGCGCGGGTGCGGCTCCACGCCGACGGCAGCGCCCTCCGGGTGGAGGACAGCGGCGTCGGGCTCACCGAGTCGGACGTGCACAGCCTGCTCGCCACCATCGGGCGCAGTTCCAAGCGGGGAGACGGGCTGCAGGAGGCCCGCTCCGACTTCCTGGGCCAGTTCGGCATCGGGCTGCTGGCCTGTTTCGTGGTCGCCGAGCGGATCCGGGTGGTCAGCCGCAGTGCCCGGACGCCGGACGCGCCGCCCGTGGAGTGGACGGCCCGGGACGACGGGTCGTACACCGTACGGACGTTGGCGCCCGAGGCGCGGCCCGAGCCCGGGACCACGGTGCATCTGGTGGCGCGGGCCGGTGCGGCGGAGTGGCTGGACGAGCGGCGGGTGCTCGCGCTGGCGCGGGACTTCGGTTCGCTGCTGCCGTACGACGTCCGGGTGGGCGACGAGGCGGTCACCGACCTGCCGGCGCCCTGGGACCGGCCGTACCCCTCCCCCGGCACCCGGCGGGTGGCGCTGGCCCGGCACTGTCACGAGCTGTTCGGGTTCACGCCGTTGGACTCGATCGCGCTGGACGTGCCGCTGGCCGGGATCCGGGGGGTGGCGTACGTGCTCCCGTCGGCGGTGAGTCCGGCGCAGCGGGCCACGCACCGCGTGCACCTCAAGGGCATGCTGCTCACCGAGCGGGCCGAACAGCTGCTGCCGGACTGGGCGTTCTTCGTGCGCTGTGTCCTGGACACGGACAGCCTGCGGCCGACCGCCTCGCGTGAGTCGCTGTACGAGGACGAGACGCTGGCCGCCGTACGGGAGGCGCTCGGCGGAAGGATTCGGTCCTGGCTGACCGGTCTTGCGGCCGGTGATCCGGAACGGCTTTCCGCGTTCCTGGCCGTGCATCACCTCGGGGTGAAGTCACTGGCGCGGCACGACCCGGAGATGCTGCGGACGATGCTGCCGTGGCTGCCCTTCGAGACCACCGACGGGCAGCTGTCCCTGGAGGAGTTCGCGCAGCGGCACCCGGTAGTGCACTTCACGCGGACGGTCGAGGAGTACCGGCAGGTCGCGCCGATCGCCTCCGCGCAGGGCGTCGGAGTGATCAACGGCGGTTACACGTACGACAGCGAGCTGGTCGAGGCGCTGCCGTCGGTGCGGCCCGGGACGGTGGTCGCGGAGCTGGACGCGGACACCGTGACCGCGCATCTGGACGCGGTGGATCCGGCCGAGGAGCTGGCGGTGGCGGGGTTCCTCGCGGTGGCGCGGGCGAAGCTGGACCCACTGCAATGTGACATTGTACTGAGGGCCTTCCACCCCCTCTCGGTCCCCGCCCTCCACCTCGACGACCGCGCCGCCCGCCACGAACAGGCCCGCGCGGAGGCCGAGGAGCAGGCCGACGACCTGTGGGCGGGCATCCTGGGTTCGCTGCGCGGCAGCGCGCCCCGGGCCCGTCTGGTGCTCAACCACCTCAACCCGCTGATCCGGCGGATCAGTGCCCTCAAGGACCCGGAGCTGATCGGCACCGCGACCGAGTCGCTCTACGGTCAGGCGCTGCTGATGGCCCAGCGTCCGCTGCGCCCGGCCGACTCGGCGCTGCTCAACCGCTCGTTCATCGGCCTCCTGGAGTGGGCCACTCATGGGGAAGGCGATCGCTGATGGAGATTGCTGACTTCGACTCGCTGCGCCGGGCGATGGCGGAGAACTCCGAGGAGCCGGAGGGTCCCGCCCGCAACGCGCGCGCGGAGCGGCTGCTGGCGGAGGCCGAGAAGCTGAACATCCCGCTCGCCGTGATCGAGGCGCTCGGGCATCAGCTGAAGGTCTACAACTACAGCTCCGAGAAGGACAAGATGTTCGTCCCGTTCGCGCGGCTGCTGCGGATGTGGGACGAGCGGCCCGAGGACTTCGACGAGTACGAGGCGCATTCGCTGCACTGGGTCTTCAAGTGGATGACCGCCGGCATGCTCGACCAGCCGCACGTCCCGCTCGCCTCGATCGAGAAGTGGCTGGGCGAGATGGAGCACCGCTACCGGCTGGCCGGGCATTCGGAGCGGGCGGTGCGCAGCGCCGAGTTCAGCGTCGCCGCGCACATCGGTGACCTCCCGCGCGCGGAGCGGGCGTACGCGGCCTGGCTGGCGGCGGACCGGGACCGGATGGCCGACTGCCACGCGTGCGAGCTGCACGGGCAGGGCGGCTGGCAGCTGAAGAACGGCCGGGACGCGGAGGCGCTGGAGCTGTGGGGGCCGGTGCTGGACGGCGAGTACAGCTGCGCCCATGAGCCGCACACCGTGCTCGCCTCCTCCCTGGCCCCGCTGCTGCGGCTCGGCCGCGTCGACGAGGCCCGCGCGCACCACCTGCGCGGTTTCCGGCTCGTCCGTCCCATGGAGAGCATGCGGGGCGCCTACGCGGACCATGTCGAGTTCTGTGCGCTGACCGGCAACGAGGCGCGCGGTCTCGAGCTGCTGGCGGAACGTCCCGCCTACTTCACGGACACCGGGCAGCCGCGCAGCCGGATGGACTTCCTGGCGGTGGTGGCGCTGCTGATGGACCGGCTGACCGGGCTGGGGCTCGGCGGGCAGCGGGTGCCGGGGCCCGCCGGGCGGGCGTGGACCGCCGGGGAACTCGCCGGGCACGCGCGCGCGGAGGCCCTGGAGCTGGCCGCGCGGTTCGACGCCCGCAACGGCACCTCCTACGTCGGCGACCAGCTACGCGAGCGGATGGCGCAGCGGCCGCTGGTGGACCGGCTGCCGCTGGGCGTGCGGGCGGTGCGGACGGCGCCCGCGGGACCGCATGCGCCCCTTGTCCAGGCGCCCGCGCCGGAGCAGGCGGAGCAGCCGTCGCTTCCCACGCTCCTGGCCGAGGCGCGCCGGCTCTCGGACACGCTTCAGCCGCACGCCCTGGAGGCCTGGTCGGCGGTCGCGCGGGCCGCCGAGGAGACCGAGGTGGACACGTACATCCGCGCGGAGATCGCCGACCACATGGCGATGGGGCGCGGTCCCGAGGGTGTCGAGCTGTTCGAGCGGGCGGCGGACCTGTACGCGGCGGCGGGCGACGAGGGCGAGGCGATCGCCGCACGCGCGCGTGCCGCCTACGTACGCGCGCTGTCCGGGGAACTGGACGAGGCGCTGGCCGCGATCGACGAGCCGTACGACCGGATCCTCGCCCTCTACGCCGACGACGCGACCGGGGTGCGGCAGACCGCGTCCGTGCTGATGAGCCGGGCGCGGATCCTGATGCGTCGGGTGCACGAGCGGTCCGCGGGCGCCGGGGAGGCCGAGCAGGCCGTACGGGAGCTGCTGGCGCTGGTCGGCGGGCGCGGCGGGTCCGACGTGCGGCTGGTGTCCCGGGCGGCCGAGGGCCGGGCGATGCTGGCCGAGCTGGCCGAGCACGCCGGGGACGGGGAGCGGGCGGGCGAGCTGTTCCGGCAGGCGACGGCGCAGTTCGTGGGCGCGGAGCTGCCGTGGTTCGCGGTCGAGTACGAGGTGCGGGTGGCCGCGCTCGCCCATGAGCAGGGCGACCTGGCCGAGGCGGAGCGGGCGCTGCGCGCGGCGCTGGAGCACGGCGGGCCGTACGTGGAGCCGGTCGGGCGGGCGCAGCTGCATCTCCAGCTCGCCGAGGTGGTCGGCGGCCGGGGTGCGGCCGAGGAGGCCGCCGAGCACGCCCTGGAGGCGGCGCACTGGGCCGACGAGGCCGGGCAGAGCGGCACGCTGGGCGCGTGGGCGCGGCACCAGCTGGGCGGCTTCCTGCTGCGGCAGGGGCGGTTCGCGGAGGCCGCCGAGGTGCTGGAGTCGGCGCTGGCCGACCTGAGCGCCGAGACGCACGGCGACGGCGCGGTCGTCCAGACGCAGTGGTGGCTCGGGGACTGCCTGAGCGAGCTCGGCGAGCACCACGCGGCGGCGGAGCGGCGGCTGCAGGCGGCGGAGATCGCCCGGCACTGGCCGGAGCAGCACGACCATGCCACCCTCGCCCACCTGGCGGCCGAGTCGCTGGGCAACGCGGGGCTGCCCGCGGAGGCGGACCAGGCGTACACGCGTGCGGGCGAGTTGTGGCGGGCGCTGGGCAACGTGCACTTCCTGGTGCGTTCGCTGCGGGCCCGCGCCTGGCTGGCGCTGCGGACGGAGGCGGGGACGGAGGGCGCGCGGAAGCTGATGGCGGACGCGGTCCGGGAGTGCGAGTCGGCGCTGGTGGCCGTCGAGGACCCGGCCGCGGCGGCGCGGCTGGCCGGCGAACTGGGGCACACCCACCGGCAGTTCGGCGACCTGCTGGCCCGTTCCGTGCCGGAGGACGCCGACGATCCGGCGATCCGGGAGGCGTTCGAGGCGGCGCTCGCGCAGATGACGGCGGCGATCTCGGTGTTCGCCTCACTGGGCGATGAGGAGCTGCACAGCCGTACCGCCGCGGAACTGGCCGCGGGCTGGCTGGAGGCCGATCTCAGCCGGCCGGCCGCGGCGACGGCACGCGCCCGTGCGGTGCTGGACGCCTACGAGGGCGCCGACCCGGCCGACGAGACGGTCCGGGCCCGGCGGGCGGAGGCCCGGCAGCTGCTGGAGCCCACGGAGGAGTGAGACAGGGGTGGCGAAGGGGGCCGCTCACTCGACGCCGATGAGGAGCGGAGCCCCCTGCCGGCCGCCCCGGTAGACCACCGTGTCGACGGCGAGGTACGCCTCGCGCACGCGTGCCTCCAGGCGGTCGGCGACGCCGTCGGGCGCCTCGTCGCCGAGGACGAGGGTGACCAGTTCGCCGCCGGCCTGGAGCATGCGGTCCAGGACGGTCTCGGCGGTGGCCGTCACGTCCGAGCCGATCACCGCCACGTCGCCGTCTATCAGGCCCAGCACGTCCCCGGCCTGGCAGATGCCGGCCATGGTCCAGGACTGCCGCTCCGCGACCACGACCTCGGCGTAGCGGGTGGCGCCGGCCGCCGAGGTCATCTGGACGACGTCCTCGTCGAAGCGGCGGTCCGGCTGGTGCACCGCGAGCGCGGAGATGCCCTGGACCGCCGAGCGGGTCGGGATGAGGGCGACCCGGATGCCCTCCGCGCGGACCTGCTCGGCCGCCGCGGCCGCCGTGTGCCGCAGGTCGGCGTCGTTGGGCAGCAGCACCACCTCGCGCGCGTGGGCGCGCCGTACGGCGTCCACCAGCTCCCCGCTGGCGGGCGGCTCTCCGGGGCGCGCGAGCACGGTGGTCGCGCCGGCCTCGGTGTACAGCCCGGCCAGCCCCTCCCCCGGCACGACGGCCACCACGGCCCGCTGCACCCGCTCGCGCGGCGGCCGCGCCCCGCCGGTGTGCACGTCACCGGCGCCGAAGTGCGTGATCCGGATCCGGTAAGGGCGGCCGGCCTCCACACCCGCCTCGACCGCGGCGCCGGCGTCGTCGACGTGCACATGGACGTTCCACAGGCCGTCGCCGCCGACCACCACCAGGGAGTCGCCGAGGGCGTCGAGCCGGGCCCGCAGCCGGTCCACGGCGGCGTCCTCGGCCTCCAGGAGGTAGATGACCTCGAAGGCGGGCCCGCCGGCCGGTTCGGCGCAGCTCGCGGCCCGGGCGTCGGAGACGGCGTCCACGCGCGCGTGCCCGGCAGGGTCCTCTCCGCGCGCGGGCAGGTCGAGAGCGGTGGGCGTCTCCCCCGTGAACGCCTCGACCAGCGCCCCGAGCACCGCGACCAGACCCCGTCCGCCGGCGTCCACCACCCCGGCCCGCTCCAGCGCGGCCAGTTGTCCGGGAGTCGCCGCGAGCGCCTTGCACGCGCCCTCGTAGGCGGCCCGCGCGACCGCCCCGCAGTCGCCCTCGGCCGCGTCGGCGGCGTCCGCCGCGGCCGCCGCGACCGACAGCACCGTGCCCTCCACGGGGTGGGCGACGGCCCGGCGGGCGGCGTCGGCGGCGTGCCGCAGGGCGAGCCGCAGCCCGTCCGCGTCGATGTGAGCCGCCTCACCCTCGGTGAGGACGTGGGCCATGCCGCGCAGCAACTGCGCCAGGATCGTGCCGGAGTTGCCGCGCGCGCCTATGAGGGCGCCGTGCGCCATCGCGCGGACGGCGTCGGCCAGGGTCGGCACCTCCTCGCCCAGCTCATAGCCCGCGAAGACGGCTTCCACGGCCCCAGCGGCCGACTCCACCGTCATGTACAGGTTCGTGCCGGTGTCGCCGTCGGCCACCGGGTAGACGTTGATCGCGTCGATCTCCTCGCGCGCCCGCCCGAGCGCGCCGAGCGACAGTCCGCACCAGGTGCGTACCGCGAGAGCATCGAAGAATGTCTGCGGCACCTGCGCCACCTGCGCCTCCTTGAGCTGCTGGACGTGGACGCAGCGTAGACCCCGGAAGGGTGTCCGCCGGAAGAGGGCCGGGGGCGGGCCCCCGAGCCGCCATGCTAGTTTCGTCTAACGGACGCAGCCGTTGTATGCTGCTCCGGTTGCCCGATCTGATCGGGCCATTCCCCTGGCAATGCCACTCAAGATCTCAGATCCGTAGGATCTCGATCCCGGCGTGCCGGGATTCAACCGTAAGTGCATCTGAAGTCTTTGGAGTGACCCGTGGCTGCCAACTGCGACGTCTGCGGCAAGGGGCCGGGCTTCGGCAACAACATCTCGCACTCGCACCGCCGTACGTCCCGCCGCTGGAACCCGAACATCCAGCGTGTGCGTACCGTGGTCGGCGGGACGCCGAAGCGCGTGAACGCCTGCACCTCGTGCATCAAGGCCGGCAAGGTCTCGCGCTGACGCACTGTCGCTGAGCGCGCGGCCACCGCTGGTTCGCTGCACTGAGCCGGTCCACCTCCGGGTGGGCCGGCTTTTTGCCGTGCCCGCTCCGAGGCGGACCGGCCGGCGCCGTGCCGGAAATCCCGAACCCCGGCGGACCGTGCCCTGACAAGCTGATCCCATGCGCTTCGGCATCCTGGGCCCCCTGGACGTTCGCACCGACGACGGCACCCCCGTGGACCCCGGCGGCCCGCGCCCCCGCGCCCTGCTCACCCTGCTGCTCCTGGACGCCGGCCGGTCGGTCTCCACCCGGCGCCTCACCGACGGCCTGTACGGCGCCGAGCCGCCCGTCGGGGCCGCGAACGCGCTCCAGTCGCAGATCTCCCGGCTGCGCAGGCGGCTGGCTCCGCACGCGGAGATCGAGGCCACCGCCACCGGGTACCGTGCCGCCGTCGCTCCCGACACCGTGGACTCACACCGCTTCGAGACCTGGTCGGCGGCCGGACGCGCCGCCCTCGTCGCGGGCGACCACGGGATTGCCGCGGCCCGGCTCCGCGAGGCCCTCGCCCTGTGGCGTGGCCCGGCGCTGCCCGACCTCCCGGACGCCGAGGCCGAGGCCGCACGGCTGGAAGAGCTGCGGCTGGCCGCCGTACAGGACCGCATCGAGGCGGACCTGGCGCTCGGCGGCGGCGCGGAGCTGGTGCCGGAGCTGCGGGCGCTGCTCGCCGACCGCCCGCTGAGCGAGCGCCTGTACGGCCAGCTGATGCGGGCCCTGCACGCGGCCGGGCGGCCCGCCGAGGCCCTCACGGTGTACGAGGAGGTCCGCCGCACGCTCGCCGACCGGCTGGGCGCCGATCCCTCCCCGGAGCTGTCCGCGCTCCATCTGGAGCTGCTGCGGGGCGAGGCGCCCGAGCGGCCCCGCCTCCCGGTCCAGCTCACCCGCTTCGTGGGCCGCGAGCCCGAACTCGCCCGGATCGCCGCCGGCCTCGCCGACTCCAGGCTGCTCACGCTGACCGGCCCGGGCGGGGCCGGCAAGACCCGGCTCGCGATCGAGGCGGCCCAGCACCGCCCCGACGCCTGCTTCGTGGAACTCGCGCCGCTCACCGACGGCTCCCGGATCCCGTACGCCGTCCTGGCCGCACTCGGCGTCCGCGAGGGCCTGCGCAGCCCCGCCGCCGACACCACGGACCGGCTGCTGGCCGCCCTGGAGGAGCGCGAGCTGCTGCTGGTCCTGGACAACTGCGAGCACCTGGTCGAGGAGGCCGCCAGGGTCACCGCCCTGCTCCTCGCCGCCTGCCCGGGGGTGCGCGTGCTCGCCACCAGCCGGGAGTCGCTCGGCATCACCGGCGAGGTCCTGATCCCGGTGCCCCCGCTGCCGCCGGAACCCGCGGTGCGGCTCTTCCTGGACCGGGCCCGCGCGGTACGCCCCGGATTCGACGGGCACACGCGCGTGGCCGACATCTGCGCCGCCCTGGACGGGCTGCCCCTGGCCATCGAGCTGGCCGCGGCCCGGCTGCGCACCCTCACCCCCGACGAACTCGCCGACCGCCTCCACGACCGCTTCCGGCTCCTGTCCCGCGGCGACCGCTCCAAGGCACCCCGGCACCGCACCCTGCGCGCGGTCGTGGAGTGGAGCTGGGGTCTGCTGGACGAGGAGGAGCGGGAGCTGGCACGGCGGCTGACGGTGTTCTCCGGGGGCGCGACCCTGGCGGCGGTCGAGGCGGTGTGCGGGCTGCCGTATCCGGAGGACGTGCTGGCCTCGCTGGTCGAGAAGTCGTTCCTGGAGGTGTCCGAGGGCCGCTACCGGATGCTGGAGACGATCCGGGCCTTCGCCGCCGAGAGCCTGGCCGGACCGGAGGATCTGGCGGACGCCCACGCCGGATACTTCCTGCGGCTCGCCGAGGAGGCCGAGCCGCACCTGCGCGGCGGCGGGCAGCTGCCCTGGCTGGACCTGCTGGCCGCCGAACAGGCCGACCTGGACGCGGCCCTCCGCCACCTCGTGCGCCGCGACACCGGCGGAGCGCTGCGCCTCATGGGCCCCCTCTCCTGGTTCTGGCGGCTGCGCGGGGTGCACGGCGAACGGGTGGCGACGGCACGCGCCCTGCTGGCCGCCGTCGGGGACGCGCCGCCGCCCGGGCTGGAGGAGGAGTACGTGCTGTGCGCGATCAACGCGCTCTCCGGCGGGGGCGACGAACCGGAGCTCGTCGCGCGCGTGGACGCCGTCCTGGACGCGTACCGGGGGCCGCTGCGGCTGCCGTACATCCTCGTGCTGTGGGCGGTGGCGGCCGGACCGCGGCCCGCCACCGACGCGCACGCGCTGACCCTGGCCGGCGGCTCCCCCTGGGCGCGCGCCCTGCTCGACGTGGGCCTCGGCTTCCGGGCGCAGTTCGCGGGACGGCCGCGGGAGTCCGAGGAGTACTTCGCCCGGGCGCTGGCCGGATACCGGGCCACCGGGGACCGCTGGGGCATGGCCAACTGCCTCGACCCGCTCGGCATGATCGCCCACGCCCGAGGTGACTCCGAGCGCGCTCTGGAGCTGCTGGACGAGGGGCTGGCCCATGTGCGCGCGCTGGCCGCCCCCGAGGAGACCGCCGATCTGCTGCGCACCCGGGCCACCGTGCTGCTGCACCGGGGCGACACGGCCGCCGCC
Organism: Streptomyces sp. NPDC001714; assembly: GCF_042892755.1. Classification (NCBI taxonomy): domain Bacteria; kingdom Bacillati; phylum Actinomycetota; class Actinomycetes; order Kitasatosporales; family Streptomycetaceae; genus Streptomyces; species Streptomyces sp. NPDC001714. Next base: position 200,690 of record NZ_JBIAUL010000019.1, on the reverse strand, counting down.
GAGACCCACTTCGAGCAGGCGCTGGCGCTCGCGCGGGGCGCCGGGCTCCCGGACAAGGTGGCGGCCGCCCGGCGCGGCCTCGGTGACGCGGCCCGGCTGTCCGGGAACCCGGCACGCGCGCGCGTGCACTACGAGACCGCCCTCCAGGAGTGCGCGGCCAACTGGTTCAGCGTCGGCGAGACCGTCCGCAGCCTCATCGGGCTCGGCCGGGCGGCCGCCGCAGAGGGGCACACCGAGGAGGCCCGCGACTGGTTCCGGCAGGCCGCCGAGCTGGCCGTGGAGGGGCCGGGCGACCTGGAACTCGCCGACGCGGCCGAGGCGCTGGCCTCCGCCGCCGGCTCCGCCGAGCGGGCCGCGGTGCTGCTGGGCGCGGCGACGGGCCTGCGGGGCGGCCGGACGGCGGGCGACCCGGACGTCGTACGCGTCGAGCGGCAGGCACGGGCGAAACTCTCCGCCGAGGCGTACGACCAGGCCTTCGAGCAGGGCCGACGGCAACGGTCAGCGGCGGTCAGCGAACGGTAGGGGGACGGTCAGCGCCCCCGCCGAAGCTCATCGCATGACGAAGAACACGACAGCGAAGAACACGGCAGAGAACACCACGCAGAACACGGCGCAGAACCTGGCCCACCTCAGCGTCCTGATCTCCGGCGCCAGCGTCGCCGGACCCGCCCTCGCCCTCAACCTCGCCCGGCTCGGCGCCCGCGTCACCGTCGTCGAGAAGGCGGCCGAACTGCGCGGCGGCGGCTTCGCCGTCGACTTCCGCGGCCATGTCCACCGCACGGTCCTGACCGCCATGGGCATCTGGGACGAGATCCACGCCCGCCAGACCCGCATGGGCCGCCAGACGGTCGTCGACGCCGACGGCAGCCCGCGTGTGGACCTGCCCGCCGAGCTGATGAGCGGCGACGTGGAGATCTTCCGCGGCGACCTCGCCCAGATCATGTACGAGCGCACCAGGAACGACGTCGAGTACGTCTTCGGCGACTCGATCACGTCCCTCGCGGAGGACCCGCAGGGCGTCGACGTCACCTTCGAGAACGGCGCGCCGCGCCGCTTCGACCTGGTCGTCGGTGCCGACGGGCTGCACTCCAACACCCGTCGTCTCGTCTTCGGCGACGAGTCCCGCTACCTGCGCTTCTTCGACCACTACGTGGCCGGCTTCGACGTCCCCAACCACCTGGGCCTGGACCGCACCGGCCGGGTCTACAGCGAGCCCGGCCGCGCGTTCGTCATCGGCAACTACGACGGCGACCCGGACCGCGCCGGCGCGCTGCTGGTCTTCCGGTCCGAGGAGCTGTCGTACGACCGTCGGGACGTCACGGCGGTCAAGCGGATCGTCATGGACCGCTTCGCCGGGATGGGCTGGGAGGGCCCGGCCCTCCTCAAAGCCCTGGAGGAGGCCGACGACGTGTACTTCGACGCGATCGCCCAGATCCATGTCGACCGGCTCGTCAAGGGGCGGGTGGCGCTGCTCGGGGACGCCGGGTACGGGGCGACGATGGGCGGGATGGGGACGGGCGTCGCGATCGTCGGCGCGTATGTCCTCGCCGGTGAACTGGCCCTCGCGGGCGGTGACTTCCGTACCGCCTTCGCCGAGTACGAGTCCCGGATCCGGGACTTCGCCAAGGGCTGCCAGAAGATCTCCGGGAACGCGGGCCCGTTCTTCGCCCCGCCGACCGAGCGGCGCATCCGCAGCCGGGACCGGATGTACCGGGTGCTCGCCTCCCGTCCGCTGGCCCGGTTCTTCAAGAGGATGACCGAGAAGGCGGCCACAGACATCAGGCTGCGGGAGTACCCGGCCCTGTCCCGGGCCTGAGGGCCCAGCCGTGGTCCACGGGCCCGATCCCGGCGCCGAGCGCGAACCCGGCCGCGATCGCCCCGGTGACGTACTCCTTGGCCGCCACCACCGCCTCCGGCACGGACTGCCCCTTCGCGAGCTGCGACGCGATCGCGGACGCGAGGGTGCAGCCCGTGCCGTGGGTGTGCCGGTTGTCGAGCCGGGGAGCGCGCAGCAGGTGTTCGTCCGTGCCGTCCGTCAGCAGGTCGACGGCCTCGCCGGGCAGGTGTCCGCCCTTGATCAGCACCCAGGTCGGGCCGTACGACAGCACGGCCGCCGCGGCCCGGCGCAGATCGGTCTCCGACTCGACGTGTACGCCGGTGAGTTGGGCCACCTCGTCGAGATTGGGGGTGGCGACGGTGGCCAGCGGGAGGAGCCCGGTGCGGACCGAGTCCAGGGCGGAGGCGGCGAGGAGCGGGTCGCCGTGCTTGGAGACGCCGACCGGGTCGACCACCACGGGCGCGTCGGTGCCGGCGATCAACTCCGTGACCGTCTGCACGAGTTCGGCCGAGGCGAGCATCCCCGTCTTCACCGCGTCGACCCCGATGTCGTCGACCACGCTCCGGTACTGGGCGCGGACGGCCGCCACCGGCAGCTCCCAAGCGCCCTGCACGCCCACGGAGTTCTGCGCGGTCACCGCCGTGAGCACGCTCATGCCGTGCACGCCCAGCGCGAGCATCGTCTTCAGGTCGGCCTGGATCCCGGCCCCGCCGCCGGAGTCGGAGCCCGCGACCGTCAGCACGCGCGGCAGGCTCATGACTCGATGTCCCCGAAGTGGTCCCAGCCGCCCTTGCTGGTCCAGGGTGCCCCGTCGACGGTCACCTGGGGCAGCGCGGACGGGTTCAGCACCTCGCCGATGACCTTCCAGCGGGCGGGCAGCTTCACGTCCGGCGGGAAGGTGGCCACGATCGCGTGGTCCTCGCCGCCGGTCAGCACCCACTGGATGGGGTCGACGCCGACGGCCTGGCCGATGTCGTTCATCTGGGTCGGGATGTCGATCGCGCCGGAGCGGATGTCGATCCGCACCTTGCTGGCCTCGGCGATGTGCCCGAGGTCGGCGATCAGCCCGTCGCTCACGTCGCACATCGCGGTCGCGCCGAGGGCGGCGGCGGCCGGGCCCGCGTGGTACGGCGGCTCGGGGCGGCGGTGCGCCTCCACGAACGCCCGCGGCGAGCGGAAGCCCCGGGAGAGCACCGCGTAGCCGGCCGCGGACCAGCCCAGCCAGCCCGTGACGGCGATCAGGTCGCCGGGCTGGGCGCCGGCCCGGGTGACCGGCTCCTGGTTGCGCAGGTCGCCGAGCGCGGTGATGGACACCATGATCGTGTCGCCGCGGACCACGTCGCCGCCGACCACCGAGGCGCCGGCCACCTGGCACTCGTCCCGGATGCCGTCCATCAGCTCGCTGGGCCAGGTCACCGGCAGTTCGGCGGGCACGACCAGGCCGAGCAGCAGGGCGGTCGGCACGGCGCCCATGGCGGCGATGTCCGCGAGGTTCTGCGCGGCCGCCTTGCGGCCCACGTCGTAGGCCGTGGACCAGTCGCGGCGGAAGTGCCGGCCCTCCAGCAGGATGTCGGTGCTCGCCACCACCCGGCGGTCGGGCGCGGCGACCACCGCGGCGTCGTCGCCGGGGCCGACCCGGACCGCCGGAGTGGTGGTGAGACGGGAGGTGAGCTCCCTGATGAGCCCGAACTCCCCGAGCTCACCAACAGTGCCCTTCATTGCCCTTACGCCCCTTCTCTGCCTTGCCGTGCCCGCTCGCGCGTCATCGTCGTCCTGGATACGGTCGAGGTGACCGTCAACTTCTGTCGTGCCTGCACCCCGGCGCGCAAGCCCCTGTCCGCGCAGGTCTCCCCGCGGTGAGCGGTCACGCGATACCGTGGCGTTCCTTTTCCCCACATGATCCTCGTGGCCGCCCTGGAGGTTCCGTGGTACAGGCGTACATCCTGATCCAGACGGAGGTCGGCAAAGCGTCGACCGTCGCAGAGGTCATCAGCAAGATCCCTGGAGTCATCCAGGCCGAGGATGTGACAGGACCGTACGACGTCATCGTGCGCGCGCAAGCGGAGACCGTCGACGAACTCGGTCGGCTGGTGGTCGCGAAGGTCCAGCAAGTGGACGGCATCACGCGTACCCTGACCTGCCCGGTCGTCCATCTGTAGCCCCCGTCTACCCTTGGCCGGTGAACATCTTCCGTCACCGGCCATTCGGTCTGCCCGCGTTCGCCGCGCTGATGATCGCGGCAGCGGGCTGCTCATCAGCAGACGACGCCCCGTCGGCGGCGGTTCCCAGTCCGGGCGGGGCGGTTGCGACGCTCTGCGATCGCCTGGACCGGGTACTGCCGGCGAAGGTCGACAAGCTGGGCCGACGGGATCCGGAACCGGCCTCGCCGCTGACCGCCGGGTGGGGCGGCGACCCGGCGATCATACTGCGCTGTGGTGTCGAGCGGCCTGCGAAGATGGCTGACGCCGAGGCCGACGGGGTCGAGGTGAACGGGGTCGGGTGGCTGCTGGAACAGGAGTCCGACAAATCGTTTCGGTTCACCACGACGTTGCGGAAGGCGTATGTCGAGGTGACGATCCCCGCGGGACGGACCGCCGATGGCATGGCGCCGTTGGTGAGCTTGGCGCCAGCCATCAAGAAGGCGATTCCTGAGGGAATCGCCGACTAGCCGGCGCCCCGTAGGGGCGCTGGGGGTAGGAACTGCTCAAGCAACCACAGACGACCCGCGGCCGACAGGCGACCTTGAACGTCACGGTGACCGAACGCTCCGCTGGAGGTGCCGCGATACGTCGTCAGTCGACTGCGGCGCCGTCGCGGCTGGTCGCGCAGTTCCTCCCCCAGCCTTCGGCCGGGGGTACCCCCAGCGCCCCTTTCGGGGCGCTTCAGCGCGGGGGGTTTCTAGCGCAGGCCCGTTGAACGGTTGAGCGCTGCCTGGATCAGGCGGTCGATCAGCTCGGGGTAGGCGACACCGGTGGCCTGCCACATCTGGGGGTACATCGAGATCGGGGTGAAGCCCGGCATCGTGTTGATCTCGTTGATGACGAAGTCGCCGTCCTCCGTGAGGAAGAAGTCGGCGCGGACCAGGCCCTCGCAGGAGGCGGCCTCGAAGGCGTCCACCGCGAGCTTCTGGACCTCGCTGGTCTCCTCGGGCGTCAGCGGGGCCGGGACGATGCCGGGGGTGGAGTCGATGTACTTGGCCTCGAAGTCGTAGTACGCGTGCTCCGAGGGCGGCGGGATCTCGGCCGGGACCGAGGCGCGCGGGCCGTCCTCGAACTCCAGGACGCCGACCTCGATCTCGCGGCCGCGGACGGCCGCCTCGACGAGGATCTTCGGGTCGTGGGACTGGGCCTCGGCGATCGCCTCGTCCAGGCCGGAGAGGTCGTCGACCTTCGTGATGCCGATCGACGAGCCCGCGCGCGCCGGCTTCACGAACAGCGGCCAGCCGTGCTCGCCGGCGAAGTCGACGATCCGCTTGCGGGCGGCGGACTCCTCCTGCTGCCACTCGCGGGGGCGGATCACCAGGTACGGGCCGACGCCGAGCCCGAAGGAGGCGAACACCCGCTTCATGTACTCCTTGTCCTGGCCGACGGCCGAGGCGAGCACGCCGGAGCCGACGTACGGGACGCCGGACAGCTCCAGGAGGCCCTGCAGGGTGCCGTCCTCGCCGTACGGGCCGTGCAGCATCGGGAAGACCACGTCGACCTCGCCGAGCGCCTTGGGCACAGAGCCGGGCTCGCTGTAGACGACCTCGCGGTTGGCCGGGTCGACGGGGAGCACCACGCCGCCCTCGGCGGACTCGGCGAGGTCGGCGACCTCGGGCGTACGGCGTTCGGTGATCGCCATGCGTTCGGGTTCGTCGGCCGTGAGCACCCAGCGGCCTTCCCGGGTGATGCCGATCGGCAGGACGTCGTACTTGGTCCGGTCGATGGCGCTCAGGACGGCTCCGGCGGTGACCATGGAGATCCCGTGCTCGGAGCTGCGGCCGCCGAACACGACGGCCACGCGCGGCTTGCGAGCGGGCTGCTCAGGGCTCTGGGGGAGGTTCTCGGTGCTCATATCGCGTCGAGAGTACCCGGTGGTAGGGCCCCGAGACAGCGTCCGCGACGTGGGGTCGCTCAGCGTCGCTCGGGCTTCGCGCTGCGCGACATCAGCTCCTTGAGGGCGACCACCGGGGGCTTGCCCTCGTGCACGATGTCGACGACCGTCTCGGTGATCGGCATCTCCACACCGTGCCGCCGGGCCAGATCGGCCACGGACTCGCAGGACTTGACGCCCTCGGCGGTCTGCTTGGTGACCGCGATGGTCTCCTCCAGGGTCATGCCCTTGCCGAGGTTGGTGCCGAAGGTGTGGTTGCGGGAGAGCGGGGAGGAGCAGGTGGCCACCAGGTCACCGAGCCCGGCGAGCCCCGAGAAGGTCAGCGGGTCGGCGCCGAGGGCGGAGCCGAGCCGCGCGGTCTCCGCGAGACCGCGCGTGATGAGCGAGCCCTTGGCGTTGTCGCCGAGCCCCATGCCGTCGGCGATGCCCACGGCGAGGCCGATGACGTTCTTCACCGCACCGCCCAGCTCGCACCCGACCACGTCGGTCTCGGTGTACGGCCGGAAGTACGGCGTGTGGCAGGCCGCCTGGAGCCGCTGGGCGACCGACTCGTCGGTGCAGGCGACCACGGCGGCGGCCGGCATGCGGGCCGCGATCTCCCGGGCGAGGTTGGGGCCGGTGACGACGGCGACGCGGTTCGGGTCGACCTTGGCGACGTCCGCGATGACCTCGCTCATCCGCATGGTGGTGCCGAGTTCGATGCCCTTCATGAGGGACACCAGGATCGTGCGGGGCGCGAGCAGCGGCGCCCAGTCGGCGAGGTTGGCCCGCATGGTCTGGGACGGCACCGACAGGATGGTGAAGTCGGCGTCGGCGGCCGCCTCGGCTGGGTCGGTGGTGGCCCGCAGGTTCTCGGGGAGTTCCACGCCCGGCAGGTAGTCGGGGTTGGTACGGCCGGAGTTGACGGCCTCCGCCACCTCCGGGCGCCGCGCCCACAGGGTGACCTCGCACCCTGCGTCGGCGAGCACCATCCCGAAGGCCGTACCCCACGAACCCGCGCTGAAGACCGCCGCCTTGGCAGGCTTGCTCACTTGCCGCTCTCCTCTTCCAGACCGCTCTGCGCCCGCGTGCGGCGCCGCTGCTCGATCCGCACCTGGCGTGGATCGTAGGGGGTCTCGGGAGCCTTCTCGCCGCGGATCTCCTCCAGCTGGCGGGTGATGGCCGCCATGATGACCTCGGTCGCCTCCTTGAGGACGTCCTGGGTCATCTCCTTGCCGTAGAAACGCGTGAGGTCGACCGGCGGGCCCGCGAGGACGTGGTGCGTCTTGCGCGGCAGCAGACGGGGCTTCTTCGCGTACGGCGGGAGGAGTTCGTTGGCGCCCCACTGGGCGACGGGGATCACCGGGCACTTGGTCTGCAGCGCGACCCTGGCGGCACCGGTCTTGGCGGTCATGGGCCACTGGTCCGGATCGCGGGTGATCGTTCCCTCGGGGTAGAACGCGACGCACTCGCCACGCTCCACGGCGTCGATCGCGGCCCGGAAGGCGCTGAGCGCGTCGGTGGACTCGCGGTAGACGGGGATCTGGCCGGTGCCCCGCATGGCGGCGCCGACGAACCCCTTCTTGAAAAGCCCGCTCTTCGCGAGGAATCGCGGAACACGGCCGGTGTTGTACTGATAGTGGGCGTAGGCGAAGGGGTCGATGTGGGAATTGTGGTTCACCGCGGTGATAAAACCGCCCTCGGCCGGAATGTGCTCCATTCCACGCCAGTCCCGCTTGATCAGAACCACCAGCGGAGGTTTGCAGAGCACCGCAGCGAAGCGGTACCAGAAGCCGATTCTCCGGCGGGGCACGCGGACACCTTCCTCTAGGACTTCTTCCCGGTCTGGGATCGGGAAGAAGTGTGGCCCCGGCCCGCCGGCCTGTCGAGAACACCGTACGCCTCGGTGTCGCGACCTCCCCGTGAGCCCGGGTGACAATGAGGCAACAAGGGAGGGACGGTACGACTGTGCAGTGGACCTTGGTCATCCCGCTCAAGCCTCTGGCGCGGGCCAAGAGCAGGCTCGCGGACACCGCGGCGGACGGTGTGCGTCCGTCACTGGCCCTCGCCTTCGCCCAGGACACGGTCGCGGCGGCCCTGGCCTGCCAGTCGGTGAAGGATGTGGCGGTCGTCACGGACGACGCGGTGGCCGGGCGCGAGCTTTCGGCACTGGGCGCGCGCATCGTCCCGGACACGCCGGGAAGCGGCCTGAACGCGGCGCTGCGGCACGGCGCGGCCGCCGTCCGGGCATCGCGTCCGGAAACCCCCGTGGCGGCCCTGAACGCCGATCTCCCGGCCGTCCGCCCACTGGAATTGGCCCGGGTGCTCGATGCGGCCGCGGAATTCCCGCGCGCTTTTCTCCCGGACGCGGCGGCAATCGGCACCACCCTGCTGGCGGCGGCCGCCGGCCATGAATTGGCGCCCGCATTCGGCACGGATTCCCGCGCCCGGCACGCCGCCTCGGGTGCCGCGGAACTGCGTCTGGTGGACGTGGATTCGGTACGCCAGGACGTGGACACCGGCGCCGACCTGCGAGCGGCCCTGGCCCTGGGCGTGGGCCCCCGCACGGCCGCGGTGGCGGCCCGCCTGCTGATCCCGGACCAGTAGGCTGCGCTCATGCAGGCGACCGCATACACGTACGACCCCGAGACCCGCAGCGGTCAGGTACTCCTCGACGACGGAACGCCGGTGGCGTTCGACGGTGAGGCCTTCGACGCGGGCGGCCTGCGACTGCTCAGGCCGGGGCAGCGGGTGCGGATCGAGACGGAGGGGACGGGCGAAGGTCTTCGCGTAACCCTGGTGACCCTGCAAACGTTCTGAAGCGCAGGCGCCCCGTAAGGGGCGCTGGGGGTACCCCCGGCCGAAGGCTGGGGGAGGAACTGCGCGACCAGCCCCCACCGGGTTCGCACCCGAAAAACAACGCAACTCTGCCTCTCGAACACACCGCGGGCCGGACTCCCCAGGGGAATCCGGCCCGTCGCGTGAGTATCCCAACCCCGCTGTCGAGCGGGCCCCGCCTCAGCGTGCGGCGGTCGTCTTCTTCGCCGTGGCCTTGCGGGCCGTCGACTTCTTGGCCGGCGCCTTCTTGGCGGTGACCTTCTTGGCCGGCGCCTTCTTCGCGGCGGCCTTCTTCGCCGTGGCGGTGGTCTTCTTCGCGGTCGTCTTCTTCGCCGCGGCCGTCGTCTTCTTCGCGGCCGCCGTCGTCTTCTTCGCCGCGGCCGTCGTCTTCTTCGCGGTGACCTTCTTCGCGGTCACCTTCTTGGCGGTGGTCTTCTTCGCCGCCGCCTTCTTGACCGTCGCCGAAGCGCCGCCGGTCAGGCTGCCCTTGGGCGCCTTCTTGACCGCGACCTCGCCGCCGCGCGGCAGCTTCTTGGAGCCGCTCACCAGGTCCTTGAAGCCCTGACCGGCACGGAAGCGCGGCACGGAGGTCTTCTTGACCCGAACCCGCTCGCCCGTCTGGGGATTGCGGGCGTAACGGGCGGGACGGTCCACCTTCTCGAAGGACCCGAAGCCGGTGACCGAGACCCGCTCACCCGCGACGACCGCGCGGACGATGGCGTCCAGGACATGGTCGACAGCCTCGGCGGCCTGCTGGCGGCCGCCCATCTTGTCGGCAATCGCTTCTACGAGCTGCGCCTTGTTCACGTCTTCCCCTTCGGAGACATCGCCAGAACGAATGTGTTCAAGCTTTTTCGCACGTTAGGCAGATATATACCGCAAATCAAACACGAAACGGGCTTATCACCCTTGTGCCGCAACGGACTCGGCCTGCTCGTACGGTCCGGTCAGCGGTCCTCTTCGGGGATTCGACCCGCGTCGAGGTCCGCGTTGAACCGTTCGAGCCGCCTTGCCGCGTCGGCGAGATCGTGCTTGGCCGCGGCCGTAATGACCAGCAGCTTCCGGGTCAGCGCCATCCGTACGCCCTCCGGGACTTGCAGTGCGCGCACTTTTGTGTGCGCTTCCTTGAGTTGGTCCGCGACCGCCGCATAGAGCTGGAGTTGGCCGTCGTGTTCCATGCACAGATTGTGCCATCTGGGGCGAGTTGTCGCCTGCGCAGGGTGCAACTGGCGCCTCAAATGGCCTTCCGGGCACTTGCGGAAGCCGCGGACACAGCACTCACGTACCCCGACAACATCCGCCCTAACGTGGGAAGTTGGCAAGACCTGCGACAACGCGAGCGCCCGTTCGGGTGCAGACATGCCTGTACCCCCAATCGTGGCGATCGGGGGTACAGGCGGAGTGTTGCGATGGCTGAAACCAGCCGTATTCAGATGTGACGATCCCGCCGAAGCGGGCTCCGGCTCAGACCTGGAGCGTCCGCGGCTTGTACGACGGCCGCTTGGCCTCGTAGGCGGCGATGTCCGCCTCGTTCCGGAGGGTGATGGAGATGTCGTCCAGGCCGTTCAGCAGCCGCCAGCGGGAGTTCTCGTCCAGCTCGAATGAGGCGGTGATGCCCTCGGCGCGCACCTCCCGGTTCTCCAGGTCGACGGTGATCTCGGCCTGCGGGTCGTTCTCGGAGAGCTCCTGCAGCGCCTCCACGATCTTCTGGTCCAGGACCACCGTGAGCAGGCCGTTCTTCAGCGAGTTGCCCCGGAAGATGTCGGCGAAGCGGGAGGAGATCACGGTCTTGAAGCCGTAGTTCTGCAGCGCCCAGACGGCGTGCTCACGGGAGGAGCCGGTGCCGAAGTCGGGGCCCGCGACCAGGACCGTGGCCCCCTGCCGCTCGGGGCGGTTCAGGATGAAGTTCTCGTCCTTGCGCCAGGCCTCGAACAGACCGTCCTCGAAACCGTCCCTGGTGACCTTCTTGAGCCAGTGAGCAGGGATGATCTGGTCGGTGTCGACGTTGGAGCGGCGCAGCGGGACGGCCCGGCCGGTGTGCGTGGTGAATGCTTCCATGGCTGATCAGACTCCAGCGGGCGTACGAGCGTCGGACAGGTCGGCCGGGGAGGCCAGGTGGCCCAGGACGGCGGTTGCGGCCGCGACCTGCGGCGACACCAGGTGGGTACGCCCGCCCTTGCCCTGCCGGCCCTCGAAGTTGCGGTTGGAGGTGGACGCGGAGCGCTCACCGGGGGCCAGCTGGTCGGGGTTCATGCCGAGGCACATCGAGCAGCCGGCGTGCCGCCATTCGGCGCCGGCGTCCTTGAAGACCACGTCCAGGCCCTCGGAGACGGCCTGCAGACCGACCCGTGCGGAGCCGGGGACGACCAGCATCCGTACGCCGTCGGCGACTTTGCGGTCCTTGAGGATCTCGGCGGCGGCGCGCAGGTCCTCGATGCGGCCGTTGGTGCAGGAGCCTACGAAGACGGTGTCCACGTTGATCGAGCGCAGCGGCTGGCCGGCCTCCAACCCCATGTACTCCAGGGCCTTTTCGGCGGCGAGGCGCTCCGAAGCGTCTTCGTACGAAGCCGGGTCGGGGACCTCCGCCGAAAGCGGCGCGCCCTGCCCCGGGTTGGTGCCCCAGGTGACGAACGGCGAGAGGGCGGCGGCGTCGATGTGCACCTCGGCGTCGAATTCCGCGTCCGCGTCCGTCTTCAGGGTCTTCCAGTACGCGACCGCCGCGTCCCACTCCTCGCCCTCGGGGGCGTGCGCACGGCCCTTGAGGTAGGCGAAGGTGGTCTCGTCGGGGGCGATCATGCCCGCGCGGGCGCCGGCCTCGATCGACATGTTGCAGATGGTCATGCGGGCCTCCATCGAGAGCTTCTCGATGGCGGAGCCGCGGTACTCCAGGATGTAGCCCTGGCCCCCGCCGGTACCGATCTTGGCGATGATCGCCAGGATCAGGTCCTTGGCGGTGACGCCCTCGGGCAGCTCGCCGTCGACCGTGATGGCCATGGTCTTGGGGCGGGCCAGCGGCAGCGTCTGCGTCGCCAGCACGTGCTCCACCTGGGAGGTGCCGATGCCGAACGCCAGCGCGCCGAAGGCGCCGTGCGTGGAGGTGTGGGAGTCGCCGCAGACGACGGTCGTGCCGGGCTGGGTCAGGCCCAGCTGGGGGCCGACGACGTGCACGACGCCCTGCTCGACGTCGCCCAGCGGGTGCAGGCGCACCCCGAACTCGGCGCAGTTCTTGCGCAGCGTCTCCAGCTGGGCGCGGGAGACGGGGTCCGCGATGGGCTTGTCGATGTCGAGGGTCGGGGTGTTGTGGTCCTCGGTCGCGATGGTGAGGTCGAGGCGGCGCACCTGGCGGCCGTTCTGGCGCAGCCCGTCGAAGGCCTGCGGGCTGGTCACCTCGTGCAGCAGGTGCAGATCGATGAAGAGGAGGTCGGGCTCGCCCTCGGCGCGCCGGACGACGTGGTCGTCCCAGACCTTCTCCGCGAGTGTCCTACCCATCGCTTTCCCTCCGGCCGGCAGACGTGCACCGGCCCAACTAGAGATCTTGAGGAAGCGGCTGCCCGTGTTCCGGGCCCCTGAAGTCGTGGTTCCGGGCGTCCGCCGCCGGGCCCGTTGGTCTGCGGGCCGCTGTGTGATTCCAGGGTGGCGCGTTCCACGGAAAATTGAACTTGCGTTTCACAGAGTGAGACGTGAGTATCGTTGCATGGACAACAGTAGCGGCGTCGGCGTTCTGGACAAGGCGGCCCTTGTCCTGAGCGCCCTGGAGTCCGGTCCGGCCACCCTCGCGGGTCTGGTCGGGGCCACCGGACTGGCACGACCCACGGCCCACCGGCTGGCCGTGGCCCTGGAACACCACCGCATGGTGGCACGCGACATGCAGGGCCGTTTCATTCTCGGCCCGCGACTCGCGGAACTGGCCGCGGCGGCCGGCGAGGACCGCCTGCTCGCGACGGCCGGCCCGGTGCTGACGCACCTCCGTGACATCACCGGAGAGAGCGCTCAGCTCTATCGCCGCCAGGGCGACATGCGCATCTGCGTCGCCGCGGCGGAACGCCTGTCCGGGCTTCGGGACACGGTCCCGGTCGGCTCCACGCTGACGATGAAGGCCGGTTCCTCGGCGCAGATCCTCATGGCCTGGGAGGAGCCGGAGCGGCTGCACCGTGGCCTCCAGGGGGCCCGCTTCACGGCGACGGCGCTGTCGGGCGTCCGCCGCCGCGGCTGGGCCCAGTCCATCGGCGAGCGCGAGCCGGGTGTGGCGTCGGTGTCGGCGCCGGTGCGGGGCCCTTCCAACCGCGTGGTGGCGGCCGTCTCCGTCTCCGGCCCCATCGAGCGCCTGACCCGCCACCCCGGACGCATGCACGCCCAGGCCGTGATCGACGCGGCCGGCCGCCTCTCCGAGGCACTTCGCCGCACGGGCTGAGGCCGACAGGGATGTTCCTGTCGGAGAGGGCCGGCCTCAACGCCGCGGCAGGCCCTTTCCACGGAGAGCAGAACCTCTCGGGTACGGGGACATGTCCCGCCCAGGGGCGCCGGGGGTACCCCCAGCGCGCCTTACGGGGCGCTGTTGCCGGCGCTTCTATGAGCGAGCCGGTCCTTCCCGTAGCGCCCCCGGCGTTCCAGCGGCAGCACCCCGCTCGCCGCGCCCAGGCCGAACTCCGGCATGTCGAAGTAGATCGACTCGTACCCGCCCTCGGGCGCCACGTACGTCTCGTGCCACAGGCCCACGTGGCCGCGGACCTTCCCCGCGCGCTCCTTGCGGTTCACGATGCTCCACATCCCGTGGTGGAGCATCTCCGGCGAACTCGCGTACGCGTACAGCTTCTCCTTCGACTCCCAGTACTGGACGACGTAGTACGTCCGCGGCGACGCCGTCAGCAGGATGCGGCCGAGCAGCCCCCGGCCGGGGTCCCGGGCGAGCTCCTTCAGCATGCGGAACATCGACAGCATGACCGGGAGCCACTGGTGGACCGCCCAGAAGTGGTTGATGCGCATGCCGATGAGCAGGACCACCGCGTCGCCCTCGCGGGCAGCGGTCGTACGGCCCGGAATCGGTTTGGTGAACATGAGTAACGGCACCCCCGGAGACCTGTCGGATAGCGGCACTATCCTTCTGCCGATGCTTGGATAGTGGCACTTACCAAGGAGGCACGCAAGACATGCGGCTTGCCCGGTTGAGCGAGCGCAGCGGGGTGTCCGCCGCGACGATCAAGTACTACCTGCGCGAGGGGCTGTTGCCGCCCGGCCGCCAGGTCAACGCCACCACCGCGGAGTACGACGAGGAGCACCTGCGGCGGCTGCGGCTGGTGCGGGCGATGATCCAGGTAGGGCGGATCCCCGTGGCGACGGTCCGCGAGGTGCTCGGGCACGTCGACGACGACTCGCTGGGCCGCACGATCCGGGTGGGCGCCGCCCTGTGGGCGCTGCCGCAGGTGCCGGAGCCGGACGAGGACGACGAGTACGTACGGGCCGCGCACCGGGAGGCCGACGCCCTGCTGGACACGCTCGGCTGGGAGAACGCCAGGCAGCTGACGACCATCTCCCCCGCGTACCGCCGGCTGGTGGTCGCACTGGCCGCCTTCCGCCGGCTCGGCTACGACTGGGACGCCGAACTCCTCGTACCGCGCGCGAAGTTGATGTACCAGGCGGCCGTCGCCGACCTGGACTTCCTGGAGACGCATCCGTCGGAGGAGGAGAAGGCGGAGGCCGCGGTGGCCAGCGCCGTGCTGGTGGAGCCGATGCTGCAGGCCCTGCACCGGCTGGCCCAGGAGGAGGAGTCGGCCCGGCGCTACGGCTTCGAGTAGGGCGCCGCACGCACAGGCAGAAGGCCCCCCGCCGAAGCGGAGGGCCTTCTTTCACGTACCCCCGACCGGATTCGAACCGGCGCTACCGCCTTGAGAGGGCGGCGTGCTAGGCCGCTACACAACGGGGGCGTGGATCTTACAAGCGTTTAATGTACAACGCCGCAGATCCCAGCTGGTCTACCTGGACTCGAACCAAGACTAACTGAACCAGAATCAGTCGTGCTGCCAATTACACCATAGACCAATGATGGTTTAGACCAGTTCGTACCCCCGACCGGATTCGAACCGGCGCTACCGCCTTGAGAGGGCGGCGTGCTAGGCCGCTACACAACGGGGGCCCTAGCGATCATCCGTGGAAGATCTCCGTACCCCCGACCGGATTCGAACCGGCGCTACTGCCTTGAGAGGGCAGCGTGCTAGGCCGCTACACAACGGGGGCTTTGCAGATGAGCTCTGCGAGCTGGCCTACCTGGACTCGAACCAAGACTAACTGAACCAGAATCAGTCGTGCTGCCAATTACACCATAGGCCACTGGAACGCAAGCCCCTGAGGGGATCTTGTTCTAGTTTCGCGCCTCCGGTTCCGGCCTTTCGGCCCGCTCCCCGGCGGCGCAGGAAGAACATTACCTGAAGGTGGACGGGGCTCCAAAACGGGTATCGGCGCGGAGGAGCGCGGGCAGTTCGGCGAGGGAGGCGATCCGGTGCGGGCCGAGGGGTGCGTCGGTCCTGGTGGCCGGGCCCGCGGAGAGTCCGTAGCGGTCGATCCACACCGACAGCAGTCCGGCGTCGGCGGCGCCGCGCCCGTCGATCTCCGGGTGGTCTCCGACGTACGCGACCTCGTGCGGCGCGAGTTCCAGCGCCTCGCAGGCCGCCAGGAAGGCGCCGGCCGCCGGCTTGGAGACGCCCAGTTCGGCGGCGCAGAGGACGGCCTCGAACCGGTGGTGGACGCCGAGCGTGCGCAGCTTGCGGTCCTGGACGTGCAGGCTGGAGTTGGAGAGCACGGCGTGCCGGTAGCCGGCCGCGAGGGCGTCCAGGGCGGGCAGGACGTCCGGGAAGAGGGCCCAGACGGCCTCGTAGTGCGTCAGGTACCGGCGGAACCAGTCGTCGGCCTCGGCGTCGGTCAGCTCCGTCTCCAGGAACACCCGCACCCGGTCGCGGCGCTGGTCCTCGAAGGAGAGCTCGCCCGCCGAGAACCGCGCCCACTGCTGGTCGGTGATCTCCCGCCACCGCACCAGCGCCGCCTCCGCGCTCGCCCAGCCGGCCAGCAGCCCCTCCGCCGCAAGATGCGCCCGCATGCCCTCGCGGTCGGCACTCGTGTAGTCGAAGAGGGTGTCGTCGACGTCCCACACCACGGCTCTGATCACCCTCACAGACTGGCACACTGGGGACATGAGCGAGTACCGAGTCCAGTTCACCGTCGAGGCCCGTGCGGCCTACGACGGTCTGCCCGGCGAGCGTCGAGCCCAGCTGGACAAGGCCGTGCGGATACTGGCGCGTGATCCCTTCCGCAAGGCTGCGACAGCGCAACTCGGCCCCGACGAACACCTCAGGAAGGCGTACGTGGCCCCCGGCGTGATGCTGGAATACATGGTCGCGGGCGCGATCATGGTCGTCGTCGTCCTGGAGATCTTCGACGAGTTCACCTACCTGGTCGACGAGGCCGACGCGGTCTGACGCGAACGGCTGAGGGGCGGTACCCGGAGTCACTGGGTGCCGCCCCTCACACGTGCCTGAGTGTTACGCCGCCAGCTTCGCAAGCGCCGCGTCGATCCGGGCCAGCGTCTTCTCCTTGCCCAGGATCTCCAGGGACTCGAAGAGCGGCAGGCCGACCGTGCGGCCGGTGACGGCCACCCGGACCGGGGCCTGGGCCTTGCCGAGCTTGAGACCGTGGGCCTCGCCGGCGGCCAGGACGGCCTCCTTCAGGGACTCGGGAGAGGTCCAGTCGGCCGACTCGAGCTTCTCGCGGGCCGTGGCCAGGAGGGCGTCGCTGCCCTCCTTCATCGCCTTGGTCCAGGACGCCTCGTCCTCGACCGGCTCGGGAAGGAACAGGAAGTCGACGTTCTCGGTGATCTCCGAGAGGACCTTCAGGCGGGTCTGGGCGTGCGGGGCGATCGCCTCCCACTTCGCCTCGTCGAAGTCCTCCGGGGCCCAGGGGGCGAAGGGAGCCTTCAGCCAGGGGGCGCAGCGCTCGGTGAAGTCCTTCACGTCCAGCAGCCGGATGTGGTCGGCGTTGATCGCCTCGCACTTCTTCAGGTCGAAGCGGGCCGGGTTGGGGTTCACGTCGGAGATGTCGAAGGCCGCGACCATCTCGTCGATCGAGAAGATGTCCTGGTCCGCGGAGAGCGACCAGCCCAGCAGGGAGAGGTAGTTGAGCAGGCCCTCGGGCAGGAAGCCGCGCTCCCGGTAGAGGTTCAGGGAGGACTGCGGGTCGCGCTTGGAGAGCTTCTTGTTGCCCTCGCCCATGACGTACGGGAGGTGGCCGAAGGCCGGGGTCTGCTTGGCGATGCCCAGCTCGGTCAGCGCCTTGTAGAGGGCGATCTGGCGCGGGGTGGAGGAGAGCAGGTCCTCGCCGCGCAGGACGTGGGTGATCTCCATGAGGGCGTCGTCGACCGGGTTGACCAGCGTGTACAGCGGGGCGCCGTTGGCGCGGACGATGCCGTAGTCCGGGACGTTCTCCGGGGTGAAGGTCAGCTCGCCGCGGACCAGGTCCGTGAAGGTGATCGTCTCGTCGGGCATCCGGAAGCGGACGATCGGGGTGCGGCCCTGGGCGCGGTACTCCTCGACCTGCTCGGCGGTGAGGTCGCGGCAGTGGCCGTCGTAGCCGGACGGCTTGCCGGCGGCGCGGGCGGCCTCGCGGCGGCTGTCCAGCTCCTCCTGGGAGCAGTAGCAGTGGTAGGCGTGGCCGGCCTCGAGGAGCTTCCGCGCGACGTCGGCGTAGATGTCCATGCGCTGCGACTGGCGGTAGGGCGCGTGCGGGCCGCCGATCTCGGGGCCCTCGTCCCAGTCGAAGCCCAGCCAGCGCATCGCGTCGAGCAGCTGCTGGTACGACTCCTCGGAGTCGCGGGCCGCGTCGGTGTCCTCGATGCGGAAGACCAGGGTGCCCTTGTGGTGCCGGGCGAACGCCCAGTTGAACAGGGCGGTGCGGACCAGGCCCACATGGGGGTTACCGGTGGGCGAGGGGCAGAAACGTACGCGTGGGGGTACCCCCAGCGCGAGCGAAGTCGAGGGCCTGGGGGAGGGTGCGCTAGCCACGCTTGACAACCTTGTTGGTGAGAGTGCCGATGCCTTCGATGGTGACGGCGACCTCGTCGCCGACGCTGAGGGGGCCGACCCCTGCCGGGGTGCCGGTGAGGATGACGTCGCCGGGGAGCAGCGTCATGGCCTCGGTGATGTGGACGATCAGGTCCGCGATGGAGTGGATCATCTCGCTCGTACGGCCGAGCTGGCGCTGTTCGCCGTTGACCGTGAGCTGGATCGTCAGGTCGGACGCGGTGGCGAGGTCCAGGCCCGTCTCGACCCAGGGGCCGAGCGGGCAGGAGGTGTCGAAGCCCTTGGCTCGCGCCCACTGCTTCTCGCGCTTCTGGACGTCGCGGGCGGTGACGTCGTTGGCGCAGGTGTAGCCGAGGATGACGTCCGCGGCGCGCTCGCGCGGGACCTCGCGGCACATGCGGCCGATGACCACGGCCAGTTCGGCCTCGTGGTGGAGGTCCTGGGAGAAGGACGGGTACTGGATGTCGTCGCCGGAGCCGATCACCGAGGTGGACGGCTTGAAGAAGGCGAAGGGGGCGTCCGGGACCTCGTTGCCCAGCTCCTTCGCGTGCTCCGCGTAGTTGCGGCCGTAGGCGACGACCTTGTTGGGGAGCACCGGCGGGAGCAGGCGGACCTTGCTCAGCGGGACCTTCGTACCGGAGAGCTCGAAGTCCGCGAACGGAATGCCCTTGATGATGTCGAGGACGAGTTCGTCCTGCTTGTCGCCCTCGACGGCGCCGAAGGCGACGTTCCCGTCGATGGAGAACCTGGCGATGCGCACGGGATCCTGGCGCCCCTCACTGAGCCGGCTGGAGTCTGACGCTCCAGGCTAACGCGGTAAGGGGTGGCCGCCGCAGAATAACCCGGTCACCGAGTGGGTGAGTGATCGGCGGCCGGGTCCCGTACTACTCCGCGACCGAGATCCCGGCCGGGATCTCCATGAGGATCGTGCGCCGGGGGTTGGCGGTCTGGGAGGGGAGATCGAGGGAGTGCTCGGGCAGCTCGGGGGTCTGAAGTTCCTCGGCGTCCTTGAGGTGGGCGAGGGTGGTGCGCCGGGGGTTGGCTATGTTGCGGAACATCATCGTCGTCTTCACGGTTGCAGTGGACCCTGTCATGTGTGGGTTGGCAGAGACTTCCCTCTTGTAAAGCGCCAGGCTAAACATCGAATTCCCGGCCGAAGTCGCGAAGAAGCCCGGATCTACGTGTGAGTTTGCTCACGACCTCGAGGGCAAAGCGGTCATATCCGACTGACAACTCACCACAACGAAACGGACATTGGCGAACTGAACCTGTCATTCCGCTCCTGATCATGGCGACTGGGACACGGGCTGCGCACCGGCAACTGACAGGGATACGCCCTTTATGTACGCGATCGGCTTCCACATCTCGTAACGTGTCACTCACACGCTGTCACGGAGGTCACAGCTCGGTCCACGGCCCTTGTTGGAGATCCGGCACTGTGCTGGAATTCCACGGACCGCCGCAGGAACGAGCCGGCGCGCAGGGGGCGCAACGCAGCGCCGAGTGGCGGCGAGACAGGGGGAGCCAGCGCCGGTCACACTCCGACCAACAGGGTGCGTATTCAGGGCGCTCCCCGTTCAACGCCGACACCGTGTCCTTCCGTTCCCGGAAGGGCGCCTGGTCCAGAGGTTGCGACGCTAGTGCAGGGACGTTTCAAGAGGGATGGCAGCGCTTCGGCGGAGCCGGAGGCGCACGGCGGGACCGACCGCGGTTCCTCGCCCCAGCACGCCCAGAACCCGGGCCAGACCCCGGCCGGCGGTGACGGCGGTGAGCGCTCCGGGCGCCCCGCCGTGTCGGCGTCTTCGGGCTCGGGTCCCCAGCCGACCGCTACTCCGACTCCGACGGTCAAGCCCGCGAAGGGTCCGTCCAACCCCGGCTCGCGCATAGCCCTGCGCAACTGGCGCATCTCCACGCGTCTGGTGTCGCTGCTCGCGCTCCCCGTGGTGGCGGCGACGACGCTGGGCGCGGTGCGCATCAACCAGTCGCTCGACAGCATCCAGCAGCTCGACAACATGCAGCTGCTGACGGACATGACCACGCAGGCGACCGAGCTGGCCACCGCGCTCCAGGCCGAGCGCGACAAGACGGCCGGTCCGCTGGCGCACGGTGGCTCGCCCACGAGCTCCGCGGTCAAGGGCCTCGAGGACGACACCGACCGCGCCCGCGAGAACTTCCTCAACGCCTCCGAGGAAATCGACACCGCCAGCAAGAACGGTCAGCTCCAGGGCGTCCGCGACAGCCTCGTCGGTCTGGCCGGCCAGCTGGACGACCTGGCGAAGATCCGCAAGGACGCCTATCAGCAGAAGGAGAACTCGACCCAGACGGTCGAGGCCTACCACCGGCTGATCACCCAGCTGATCGACCTCTCCCAGGACATGGCGCAGGCCTCCAGCAACCCGGAGATGATCCAGCGCACCCGCGCCCTGGCGGCGTTCTCCACCGCCAAGGAGTACGCGTCCGTGCAGCGCGCCGTCATCGCCGCGGCCCTGCCCGCCAACGGCACCAGCGCCGGCGACCTCTCCGAGAACGACCGCCTGTACGGCGAGTCCGCCCAGGAGAGCGAGACCTCCGAGCTGACGATCTTCCGGAAGATCTACGCCGGCAACGCGGCCGACCTGCTCAGCCCGATCGACGGGAACAACCCGACGATCGAGGCCGCCGACACCTACGCCAAGCGTGCGCTCGGCGCCCAGAACGGTCTGAACGAGCTCAGCAAGCGCTCCTACCTCGACTGGGTCGACGACAGCTCGACCAAGATCGAGCAGATGCAGAAGATCGAGCACACGCTGCTCGAGGACATGGAGCAGAAGGCGCGCGAGCTGCGCAACTCCTCCGAGCAGTCGGCGATCATCTCCGGTGCACTGATCCTGCTCGTCCTCGGTGTCTCGCTGGTCGGCGCCTTCATCGTGGCCCGCTCCATGATCCGCTCGCTGCGCCGCCTCCAGGAGACCGCCACCAAGGTCGCCCAGGACCGCCTGCCCGAGCTGGTCAAGCAGCTCTCCGAGTCCGACCCGCAGGACGTCGACACGTCCGTGGAGTCGGTCGGTGTGCACTCCCGGGACGAGATCGGCCAGGTGGCCGCGGCCTTCGACGACGTGCACCGCGAGGCGGTCCGCCTCGCCGCCGAGCAGGCCCTCCTGCGGGGCAACGTCAACGCGATGTTCACCAACCTCTCGCGCCGCTCCCAGGGCCTCATCCAGCGTCAGCTCTCGCTCATCTCCGAACTGGAGTCCCGCGAGGCCGACCCGGACCAGCTGTCCTCCCTCTTCAAGCTCGACCACCTCGCGACGCGTATGCGCCGTAACGGTGAGAACCTCCTCGTCCTCGCCGGTGAAGAGCCCGGCCGCCGCTGGACCCGCCCGGTCCCGCTGGTCGACGTGCTCCGCGCCGCCGCGTCCGAGGTGGAGCAGTACGAGCGCATCGAGCTGGCCGCCGTGCCGACCACCGAAGTGGCCGGCCGCGTGGTCAACGACCTCGTGCACCTGCTCGCCGAGCTCCTCGAGAACGCCACCTCGTTCTCCTCCCCGCAGACCAAGGTCAAGGTCACCGGTCACGCGCTGCCCGACGGCCGGGTGCTGATCGAGATCCACGACACCGGTATCGGCCTCTCCCCCGAGGACCTCGCGGCGATCAACGAGCGGCTCGCCTCGCCGCCCACCGTGGACGTCTCGGTCTCCCGCCGCATGGGTCTGTTCGTGGTCGGTCGTCTGTCGCAGCGGCACGGCATCCGCATCCAGCTGCGCCCGTCCGACTCCGGTGGCACGACCGCGCTGGTCATGCTCCCGGTCGACGTCGCCCAGGGCGGCAAGAAGCCCGCTCCCGGCAAGCCCGGTGCCCCGGCTCAGTCCGGCGGTCCGGCCGCCGCGCAGGCCGCGGCCGGTGCGGCCGCCGCCCGTCGCGGCAACGGCCAGGGCGGTGCCGGCGGCTCGCTCGGCGCGGGTGCCCCCGCTCCGGCGCTCGGCGGCGGTGCCGCCGCGGCCGGTGGCCGCGGTGGTGCCCTCGGTTCCGGCGCTCCCTCCGGTGGCGGGCTGCTCGGTGCCGGTGCGGGTCCGCGCGGCCAGGTCGGCACCGGCCAGGGTCCCCGGGCCGCGCTGCCCGGCGCGGGTCCCAACGGCGGCCGTCCCGGTACGCAGGGTGGCGGACGCGGCTCGCAGGGCCGACCGAACACGGGTGCCGGCGGCTTCGGCAACCAGGACGCGTTCGGCACCCCGCAGGACTTCGGCGGCCAGGACGCCTTCGGCAACCGCGGCCCGGTCCCTCCGCAGCGCTCCGCGAACTCCTCCGACCAGGGCCGTCAGCCCCAGCTGCCGCCGCGCGGCGGGCCGCGGGCCGAACTCCCCGGTGCCAACCCGCCGGCGGGCCGGCCCAGCTGGAGCGACGACAACGCCCAGCCGCCGCTCTCCCGTGCCTCGCTGGACACCCCGCGCGGCCACGACGAGCAGGACCCGAGCCACACCGCGCCGATGCCCCGCATCGACGACCGGCAGGATCTCGGCGCCACCTCGCAGATGCCGGCGATCCCGCAGGCCCCGTCGACCGGCGAGTTCCCGCGCCCGGACTTCAACGCCCCGAACGGCTCGCAGAACACGGGCTCGTTCCCGCGGCCCGGCACCACCCGCCCGCAGGACACCGGTTCGTTCCCGCGGCCGAACGTGAACGGCCAGCACGACACCGGCTCGTTCCCGCGGCCGAACGTGAACGGCCAGCAGGACTCCGGCCAGTTCGTGCGCTCCGACGTCTTCGGCACGCCGACCGGGCCGCAGAACGGCAACGGCTCCCAGAACACCGGGCAGTTCGCCGCTCCGCAGGCCTACGACAACGGCTCCGCCGGCCAGTTCGCCACGCCGTCCTACGACGGCAGCTCCACCGGGCAGCACTCCCTTCCCGGCCGGCAGAACGGCTACGCGGGCAACGGCCAGAACGGCAACGGCCAGTACGGCACGGGCCAGTTCGAGCGTCCGGGGACCAACGGCCGCGGCCTCGACTACGGTGCGCCGCAGCGCCCGCCGGTCCGCCAGGAGCCGGAGGCGCTGCCGCCGGCCACCGGCCCCGGCGACGGTCGTACCCCGCTGTACGACACGCTGGAGACCAACTGGTTCCACGGCGGCCAGCAGGAGCAGCAGCGCCCCCAGAGCAACGGCAACGGCTCGGCACCGGTTCCGCCGGTCCCGCCGGTGCCCGCCCAGCCGCCGGCCCCCGTCGCCGCGGCCCCCCAGCGTCCCGCCCAGGCAGCCTGGCGCACCTCCCCGAACGACGACCTCGTCCGGCAGGCGGAGCGCGTACGGCAGCCGGCGGCGGGCGGTGTCACCACCTCCGGTCTGCCGCGCCGGGTCCCGCGGGCGAACCTCGTCCCGGGCACGGCACAGCAGCAACAGCACCAAGCGGGTCCGCAGGTCTCGCGTTCGCCTGATGACGTTCGCGGCCGGCTGACCAATCTCCGTCGGGGTATCGCACAGGGTCGACAGGCCGGCACCGGCCCGCAGACCGGCACTTTCCCGAGCCCCACTCACCAGCAGGAGCGTTAGTTGAGTCCGATGAGCCAGGCGGCACAGAACCTGAACTGGTTGATCACCAACTTCGTGGACAACACCCCAGGTGTGTCCCACACCGTCGTCGTGTCCGCCGACGGTCTCCTTCTGGCGATGTCCGAAGGCTTCCCACGCGACCGTGCCGACCAGCTGGCGGCCGTCGCGTCCGGGCTCACCTCGCTGACGGCCGGGGCCTCCCGGATCTTCGAGGGCGGCAACGTGGCGCAGACGGTCGTCGAGATGGAACGCGGCTTTCTCTTCCTGATGTCCATCTCCGACGGCTCGTCCCTCGCGGTCCTTGCCCACCCGGAGTGCGACATCGGTCTCGTCGGCTACGAGATGGCGCTCCTGGTCGACCGCGCGGGCGCCGTGCTCACGCCCGACCTGCGGGCCGAACTGCAAGGCAGTCTGCTCCACTGACAGCCCGGATCCAACCCGCCTCACCAAATCACCGTCCGGCCGCCACAATCCCCCCACCGGCCACGTCCGACGGCTAGCCCGACCGACTTGCTGTCCCGCCCGGAGGAACGATGACCCCGCCCACCGCCTCTCATGATCCGTACGCGGAGCCGTACGGGGACGAGGGCGACCAGCCGCTGGTACGTCCTTACGCGATGACCGGCGGCCGGACCCGGCCGCGCTACCAGCTCGCCATCGAGGCGCTGATCAGCACGACGGCCGACCCGGCAGCGCTCATGGGGCTGCTCCCGGAGCACCAGCGCATCTGCCACCTGTGCCGTGAGGTGAAGTCGGTGGCCGAGGTGTCGGCGCTGCTCGCCATGCCGCTCGGCGTGGCCCGGATCCTGGTGGCCGACCTCGCCGAGGCCGGCCTGGTCGCCATCCACCAGCCGGGCGGCGACGAGAACAACGGCGGCGCTCCTGACGTGACGCTGCTCGAAAGGGTGCTCAGTGGACTTCGCAAGCTCTGACGGAGGGCGGGCCACCACCTCCGCGAAGATCGTGGTGGCGGGCGGCTTCGGCGTCGGCAAGACCACGTTCGTGGGAGCGGTCTCCGAGATCAACCCGCTGCGCACGGAGGCCGTGATGACGTCCGCCTCGGCGGGCATCGACGACCTGACCCACACCGGGGACAAGACCACCACCACGGTGGCCATGGACTTCGGCCGCATCACGCTCGACCAGGACCTGATCCTGTACCTGTTCGGCACGCCCGGTCAGGACCGTTTCTGGTTCATGTGGGACGACCTGGTACGCGGTGCGATCGGCGCGGTGGTGCTCGTGGACACCCGGCGTCTGGCCGACTGCTTCCCGGCCGTGGACTACTTCGAGAACAGCGGTCTGCCGTTCGTCATAGCCCTCAACGGCTTCGACGGACACCAGCCCTACACACCCGAAGAGGTGCGCGAGGCACTGCAGATCGGACCGGACGCGCCGATCATCACGACCGACGCCCGGCACCGCGCCGATGCGAAGAGCGCGCTGATCACGCTGGTGGAGCACGCCCTCATGGCGCGCCTGCGGTAGCCACGGCGCCGTAGCCAAGTCCGTCGTCGTGTACGGCAGTTGTCGTAAGGAAACCGGAGCCGACTGTGGCCTTTGACACGGTCGGCTCCGGTGTTCATAACGTTTCGGCAGAGGAATCCAGTGGTATCGCCACGCGTCGCGGTCGCGCGGTGCCGCTGCGCTCACAATGGCCCCGCCTTTTGGCGGGGCTCGCTCTTTATGACCGTTTTATCTGGGGCTTACATCCGTGCGCTCTGCCCCAATGGACTGTTTGGAAGTGCACCGGCCCCCGTGCTGGAATGCCTGAACTGCCCATTAGTCAAAGACGTACTGAGTAGTGGTCTGAGACACACCGGGCTCTGAGAGACTGCGGCACGACGATAGGTGCCCGCCGCCGAGAGGTTGTTGGTCGAGTGAGGCGAAGCAAGAACGGTCCCGAGCCGTCGGCACGGGGCAACTTCACCCCGCCGCCGCGCGCTGCGGCGCCCACCCCTGTGCCAGCCGCGGAACCACCGGCCGCGCCCGCGAAGAGCGGCGGCCGTTTCTCCCCGCGGAACTGGCGAGTGCCGACCAGGCTGAACGCGATCCTGCTCATACCCGTGGTCGTCGGCCTGATCATGGGCGGCTTCCAGGTGAAGAGCTCCATCGACACCTGGCAGGAGGCCCAGGACGCGGAGAACACCGCGCGCCTGGTCCGGGCCGCCCTGACCTACGGCGACGCCCTCTACAACGAGCGTGACTCCACCGCGGCGCCCCTGCTCAAGGGCAAGTTGCAGAACGCGGACGACAAGAAGACCGTCACGGACGCGCGGGCGGCGACCGACAAGGCCGCCGACGCCTTCGACGCCGCCGCGCAGAACATGCCGCAGAAGCCGGGTCTGGAACGCCGTCTGAAGCTGTTCCGCGAGGCCGAGCCGCAGCTCACGAACCTGCGCGCGGCCGCGTACACCACCAAGCTCACCGGCGTGAAGACCGAAGAGGGTTACACCCAGATCGCCCACCCGCTGATGGAGTTCGCGAACGAGCTCGGTCTGGGCACCGGAAACATCACCTCTTACGGCCGTACCGTCTACGCCATCTCGCTCACCAAGGCGGCCCTTTCGCTGGAGCGGTCGATCGGCATGCACCTGCTGATCAAGCCCGGTCCGGACGCCGGCAACCTGGCCACCCAGCGGGTCGCCCTCTCCTCGTACGCCTACCTCGAGGGCATCGCCGTCGAGGAGTACGTCGGCGGTGGTACCGAGGCCGACGCGCAGAAGCTGACCGATCTCGAGAAGAAGATCAAGACCGACGGCGCGGCCCTGGTCCAGCAGGCCAAGGCCAAGGACCCGAACTACGTGGCCCCGCCGTCCGGCTCCACCACGATGGTCTCGGCGCTGGCGACGCTCAAGGACACCGACCCCGGCACCCGCCAGGCGCTGGCCACCCAGGGCATCACCGCCGAGAACTGGTGGACGGTCAACACCCTCAAGTACAACGCCTACCGCACGATCGAGTCGGACATGGCCGACAAGGCGGTGAGCGAGGCCTCCGACATCGCCGACAACGCGAAGACGGACGCGTTCATCACCGGTGCCGCGGTCATGGTCGCCCTGCTCGCCGCGTTCATCCTGGCCGGCATGGTGGCCCGCCAGATGTCCCGCTCGATGCGCCAGCTGCGCAACGCCGCCTTCGGCATCGCCGAGCAGCGCCTGCCGATGCTGGTCGACCAGCTCTCCCGCACCGACCCCGGCCGGGTCGACACCAGGGTGGCGCCGATCCCGATCACCTCGACCGACGAGATCGGCGAAGTCGCCCGCGCCTTCGACCAGGTCCACCGCGAGGCCGTGCGGCTCGCCGCCGAGCAGGCCCTGCTGCGGGGCAACATCAACGCGATCTTCACCAACCTGTCGCGCCGCAACCAGTCGCTGATCGAGGGCCAGCTGACCCTGATCACCGACCTGGAGAACAACGAGGCCGACCCGGACCAGCTGGAGAACCTCTTCAGGCTGGACCACCTCGCGACCCGTATGCGCCGCAACGGCGAGAACCTCCTGGTCCTCGCCGGCGAGGAGCCCGGCCGCCGCTGGGACCAGCCGGTCCCGCTGGTCGACGTGCTGCGCGCCGCCTCCTCCGAGGTGGAGCAGTACGAGCGCATCGAGCTCTCCGGCGTCCCGGAGGCCGAGATCCACGGCCGTGCGGTCACCGACCTCGTGCACCTGCTCGCCGAGCTCCTCGAGAACGCCACCACGTTCTCCTCGCCGCAGACCAAGGTCCGCGTCACCGCGACCCGTCTCCCCGACGGCCGCATCATGATCGAGATCCACGACAAGGGCATCGGCCTCACCGCCGAGGACTTCGCGGACATCAACCACAAGCTGGCCAACCCGCCGACCGTGGACGCCGCGATCTCCCAGCGCATGGGCCTCTTCGTGGTCGGCCGCCTCTCCGACCGGCACGGCATCCGGGTCCAGCTGCGCCCCTCCGGCGAGCAGGCCGGCACCACCTCGCTGGTCATGCTGCCGGACGCGATCACCCACGGCGGTGGCGGCGAACAGCAGCTGGACCGCGACGAGTTCACGGTCTCGCAGATCATCCCGGAGCAGCAGTTCCAGCCCGAGAACTTCGGCCAGCCGCAGCTCCAGCCGATGCGTACGGCGGCCGAACTCGGCTTCGACGACAGCCGCTACATCGAGGTCCCCGACGACATCCGCGACCTCGACCCCGTGGGCCGCTCCCTGATGCGCGAGGAGCGCCGTGCGGCCCTGGAGGCCCAGGCGCAGCCCCCGCAGGCCGCACAGGCCCCGCAGGAGACCACTGAGAACCCGGCGTACGTCGACGAGTTCGACAGCGGCCGGCAGGGCTACGACCCGAGCGGTACGGGCTTCCAGGAGCAGCCCACGGGCTACGACGGGCAGCCGGCGTACCAGGAGCAGCCGCAGGGCACGTACGACGAGCAGTACTACGCGCCCAACGGCGGCCTGCCGCAGAACGACACGTTCTCCCCCGACGCGTTCTCCGCCAACGGCGGCTACCCGGAACCCGCTTATCAGGAGCCGGTCCGGGAGGAGCCCGCCGCCGCGGAGGCGTTCGGGGCCTTCGGCGAGCAGCCCTACCAGGACGACTGGCCGCAGCAGGACGGTTACACGAACGGCTACCCGGCCCAGTACGCTCCCGAAGCGGAGTCGGCTCAGGCCGGTGACGTGGACGAGCGGAACCACGTAGGCTTCGACCGTCCGGGAACGGCCCCCTCCAACGGCCACCAGCTGACCGACGCCGGGCTGCCCCGCCGGGGCTCCGTAGGCGGCGGCTCCGGCGGCCCGAACGGCGCGGGTCCCGTGCAGCACGCTCCGGCCGCGGCACCGGCGGCTCCGGCACCGGCGGCCTCGGCTCCCGAGCCGGCCGGCGACACCTCCTGGCGTTCGCAGAACGACGAGCGCTGGCAGCAGGCCTCGGCGCTGCGCAAGCCCAAGGCGGGCGGGGTCACCTCCTCCGGCCTGCCGAGGCGGGTACCCAAGGCCAACCTGGTCGAGGGAGCCGCCGCGAGCACCCCCCAGGGAGGCCCACAGGTCTCCCGCGCCCCGGAGGACGTCCGGGGCAGGCTGAGCAACCTGCGTCGAGGCGTCCAGCGCGGACGCAGCGCAGGCAGTGAAACGAACGGCCAGGGCTTCGGTCCTGACAGCACCTACAACCAGGAGCGTTAGTGTGAGCCCGATGAGCCAGGCGGCACAGAACCTGAACTGGTTGATCACCAACTTCGTGGACAACACCCCGGGGGTGTCCCACACGGTGGTGGTCTCCGCCGACGGACTCCTTCTGGCGATGTCCGAAGGCTTCCCCCGCGACCGCGCCGACCAGCTCGCGGCCGTCGCCTCCGGTCTGACGTCTCTGACGGCAGGCGCCTCCCGGATTTTCGAGGGCGGCAGCGTGAATCAGACGGTTGTGGAGATGGAGCGGGGGTTCCTGTTCATCATGTCCATTTCCGATGGTTCCTCGCTCGCGGTCCTGGCGCACCCGGAGGCCGACATCGGCCTGATTGGGTACGAGATGGCCCTTTTGGTGGACCGCGCGGGCACGGTACTTACCCCGGATCTGCGTGCGGAACTCCAGGGAAGCCTTCTCAACTAATAGTCAGACGGTGCGTTTTCGCGTCCCGGGGCCGTAAGGTTTCGGGACGCGGCTCCACAAGGTTGGGTGCCCGGCACGGTCGGAGGAGGAGAGAAAGTGGCAACACCCCCAGGCGGTTCTCATAACGGCAACTGGTCGTACGGGCCTGCGCAGGGCCAGGGCGACGGTTCCGGGAACCGGTACAACTTCCCCTCCACGCCGAGCCACCGGCAGCCGTACGCTCCGCAGGGCCCCGGTCCCTCGCCGTACGACCAGCCGCCGGCGCCGCGCATCCAGCCGGTGCAGCCGCAGCGCCGCCCCGAGTCGGCGCCGGCCTCGGGGTCCAGCAACCCCCTGGTTCGTCCGTACGCCATGACCGGCGGCCGGACCCGCCCGCGGTACCAGCTCGCCATCGAGGCGCTGGTGCACACCACCGCGCAGCCGCACCAGATGCAGGGCCAGCTGCCCGAGCATCAGCGGATCTGCAACCTCTGCCGGGAGATCAAGTCGGTGGCCGAAGTCTCGGCCCTGCTGTCGATCCCTCTCGGCGTGGCCAGGATCCTCGTCGCCGACTTGGCGGAGGCGGGCCTGGTCGCCATCCATCAGCCCGGCGGCGACGAGAACGCCGGTGGCCAGCCAGACGTGACACTGCTCGAAAGGGTGCTCAGTGGACTTCGCAAGCTCTAGCGGCGGTCCTTCCCGCTCCACCACCTCCGCGAAGATCGTGGTGGCGGGCGGCTTCGGCGTGGGCAAGACCACGTTCGTCGGCGCCGTCTCGGAGATCAACCCGCTGCGCACAGAGGCCGTGATGACGTCCGCGTCTGCCGGCATCGACGACCTCACCCACACCGGGGACAAGACGACCACGACGGTCGCCATGGACTTCGGCCGCATCACCCTGGACCAGGACCTGATCCTGTACCTGTTCGGCACCCCCGGTCAGGACCGCTTCTGGTTCATGTGGGACGACCTGGTACGCGGCGCCATCGGCGCGATCGTCCTGGTCGACACCCGCCGTCTCGCCGACTGCTTCCCCGCGGTCGACTACTTCGAGAACTCGGGCCTGCCGTTCGTCATCGCCCTCAACGGCTTCGACGGCAACCAGCCCTACAACCCCGAAGAGGTCCGCGAGGCCCTGCAGATCGGGCCTGACACCCCGATCATCACGACCGACGCGCGGCATCGTGCCGATGCGAAGTCGGCGCTGATCACTCTCGTGGAGCACGCTCTGATGGCTCGGCTTCGGTAGGTCCGGCCACTGGGCTGCCGCGGCCGGTCGTATGCCGACTGCGGGTGGATCGTGGTTGATCGCGCAGTTCCCAGCGCCCCTTACGGGGCGCTTTCGGGGCCCCTTCTGGGAAGGGGCCCTTGGTTTTTCAGGAACAGCTCGCCGTCACCATGTCGGCGACCACTCCGCGGCCTCCTGTGGGGCCCGTGTTGGTCAGGGTCAGGTCGATGGTGCCGGTGTGGAAGGGGAAGGCGCGGGTGGTGTACCAGCCGCCCGCGTCGTAGGAGTGCTGGTCGACGGTGAAGGCGTACTTGTAGTCGGCCTGGCCCTCGACGGTGCTGTCCACGTCGTAGACCTTGTAGTGGGCCGCGGTGGCCCAGGTGCCCGTCGCCACGTGGATGCGGAAGCTGCACGCGTCGACCTTGGTGCCGGGGGTGAAGACCCAGTCGGCGTTGGCGTTCCAGCCGTCGTCGTGGTCGTCGTAGAGGTTGATGTACCGGGCGGCGCCGCAGCCGTCGAGATAGGCACCGCCCGTGGTCTCCTTCCATGTTCCGTCCTTGGCGTTGAAGCTGGTTCTCGCCGCGTCGGCGGAGGCGCAGTCGGTGCCCGCGTAGCCGGTCCAGGTGACCTTCGGGGTCTGGCCGGCGCCGCCGCCGGCGGCGCTCGGGGAGGGCGACTGTGTCCGGGTAGCGGCGGCGCCCTGCCCCGACGGGGCGGCCCCGGAGGGCGAGCGGCCGGGAGCGGCCGCGTGCCGGGAGCCGGATGACGGGGTGCCGGACGGGCTCACGGCGGTCGTCACCGAGGCCGAGGCCGAAGCGGTGGGAGCGC
Organism: Streptomyces sp. NPDC001714; assembly: GCF_042892755.1. Classification (NCBI taxonomy): domain Bacteria; kingdom Bacillati; phylum Actinomycetota; class Actinomycetes; order Kitasatosporales; family Streptomycetaceae; genus Streptomyces; species Streptomyces sp. NPDC001714. Next base: position 169,745 of record NZ_JBIAUL010000019.1, on the reverse strand, counting down.
CGGTGTCCGGTGGGGTGAGGGTGAGTTTGGACGTCCCGGAGCGGCCGACGGTCAGGGCCACGGCGACGGCGATGCCCGTGGCCAGGACGAGCGGTACGGCGGTGAGCCGGACGCGGACCACGGTACGGCGGGTGGCGGCCCTGGCGAGGGTGTCGTCGACCTCCTTGCGCCGGGCGGCCAGCCGGGAGGCGGCGGCCGTGGGCAGCCAGGCCAGCTCGTCCGGACGGTCCGCCCCGCACAGCGCGACGATCTCCTCGGGCGTCGGGCGGCGTCCGGGATCCTTGTCCAGGCAGCGCCCGACGAGCTGCCGCAGCCGGTCGTCCCCGCAGTCGAGGGCGGCGGGGTCGGGATCGGCGTGCGCGATGCGGTACAGCACCTCACCGCTGGTGCCGTCGCCGAACGGCGGGACCCCGGTGGCCGCGTAGGCGAGCACACAGCCGAGGGCGAAGACGTCCGAGGCCGCGGTGACCTCCCGCCCGTCGGCCTGCTCGGGCGCCATGAACGGCACCGTGCCCACACGGACCCCGGTCCGGGTCAGCCGGGCGGCGTCCGCGGCACGGGCCACCCCGAAGTCGACGACCTTGGGGCCGTCGTCGTCCAGGACGACGTTGCCGGGTGTCAGGTCGCGGTGCAGTACGCCTGCGCCGTGGATGGCGGCCAGGGCCTCGGCGATGCCTGCGGCCAGGCCCAGCACGACCGCGGCGGGCAGGGGGCCCGCGGACTCCACGGCCTCCGCCACGGTCGGGCCGGGCAGGTACTCGGTGGCCAGCCAGGGCCGTTCGGCCGCGGTGTCGGCCTCCAGCACGGCAGCGGTGTACGGTCCCGACACCCGGCGGGCCGCCGCCACCTCCGCGGCGAACCGCTCCCGGAAGTGCGGGTCCTCGGCCAGGTCCGCCCGCACCACCTTCACGGCGACCGGCCGCCCGGCCCGGGACACCCCCAGGTACACCACCCCCGTCGAACCGGCCCCCAGCCGCCCCAGCAGCCGGTACGGACCGGCCGTCACGGGGTCGGAGGGGGAGAGGGGGACCATGGGCGGATCAGACACGGGGAGTGGTGCCGAGTCCTCCGGTCGGGCTTCCTCGGGGTCCGCCGTGCCGGTGTCCCTCGTCCCGGCGTCCGTCGCTGCAGTGTCCCTCGTCCCGGCGTCCGTCGCTGCGGTGTCCGTAGCTGCGGTGTCCGTCAGGAGCGCCGGGTCGTGGCGGCGCAGCCGCACATCAAGTTCCCGCCAGCGCTCCTGCCAGCGCCGCACGTCACCGCCGCAGGCGGTCACGAACGCCGCGGTGACCTCCCACGAGGGCAGCCTGCGACCGGACGCGGCGTCCGACAGGGCGGAGGACGAGTAACGGGCGCGGGCGGCGAGTTCCCGGTAGGTGGGCGAGCCGGGCGCCTGCGACCGCAGCTCCCGCAGTCCCTCGGCGAAGTCCTTCAGGGGACCGTCCGGAACCGGAGCTTCCCGTCTGCCCATCGCTTCGCCCCTCAGCCCCACGGGTACCACCGCCCGGTCATATTAGTGCTCGACCGGTGTCGTAGCCGTCGTGATCCGGCCATGACGAGCGGTCAGCCGCCGGTACCGGCGGTCGCGGCGACCTGGTGCAGGACGGCGCGGTTGGCGTCGGTGATGTCGCTGGTGAACACGAGGATGAGGACGGGGTGTTCGGCCACGGCGGCCCGCAGGTCGTCGGCCAGGTTGTCGCCGGTGTCGCCGGTGGCGCCGCGCATCTCGGCGATGACGGGGGTCCGGCCCCACGGCGCGGACAGGGTGCGGCCCGGGACGACGCCGTTGTCCTGGAGCCAGATGCCCTTGGCCACCGCGTAGTCGACGATCCTGCTCTCGTCGTATCCGTCGGTGCCCCCGATGAACGTCTTGTCCGGCATCAGCGCCAGCGGGGTGCGGTGGAAGACGCTCGTGTAGGTGGTGATGGTGTGCTGGGCGTAGGCCCACCACAGTTCGTCGGTGTAGCCGATGGACTGCCACAGCGGGAGCAGGTCCGGGTTCTTCTCGCTGTCCGCCTTGCTCTCCCCGCCGACGCCGATGGAGATGTCCACGGCGGAGACGGTGGCGTTGCCGTCGTAGCGGGCGGCGAATGCGGCCAGAAACGTGTCCAGGTCGCTCTCGAAGGTCTGGTTCCAGTACTCCGGCATGACCGCGCCGTCCTGCTCGGTCACCGACTTCACGCCCTGGGCGTAGACCCAGGCCGGCGTGCCGTGCGCGGAGTCCGCGGCGGTGTCCCACTTCGCCCAGCCGGCCGCGGAGACCCGCAGGACGACCTTCTTGCCGGCGGCCACCCAGGGCTTCATGTCCTGGTCGATGAGGTTCCAGCAGTACTGACCCTGCTGCGGCTCCAGTTGGGCCCAGTAGTAGACCAACGACCGCCCGGCCACGTCCGGGTCGGTGGCGAGGTCGGAGGTGTTGCCGCCGCTGAAGGCGTAGATGCCGCGGAAGGAGGGGGCGGCCGAGGGCGTGGCGGACGGCGGGACTGAGGGGGTCGCGGAGGCGGGGGCAGGGGCGGGGGGCGTGGTGGAGGCGGCGTCGGAGGGTGTGGCCGGGTCGATGTCCGGGCTGGTCGGAGGGTTGGTCAGAGGGCTGGCCGAGGGCGTTCCCGCCGTCGGCGCCGATGATGCGCCGCAGGCCGCCGAAACCGTGCCGGAGCCTGAGCCGGGGGCGGAACCGGCGGACGGGCTCGCCGGACCGGTGGACGGGCTCGGCAAGCCGGCGGACGGGATCGCCGAGGCGGCCGTGTCGGCGATCCGGGCCGCGTGCGGGGCGCCTGCGGGTTCCGGCAGCGCGTAGAGCGCCGCTCCGGTCAGTACCGCCGCAAGGGCTCCGGCGCCGTACCTGACGGCCCTGCGGAACGCGGGCGGCAGATGCGAGCTCTGCATGGGGACCTCTCTTCGTTGCGGTGTCCGGCCTCCAGTCCACGCATGAGCTCGCCGCTCAACCAGCTCTGTTTGATGACCGGTTGACTCCGAACACGGGCAGCCGAGCCGGGCCCCGTTCGCCGCCAATCGGTCAACAAAAACTGCTGGTGCGTCAATTCGGCGGGCCGTCAAGTGGAGTCGTCGCCCCGTTCCCCCGCCCTCCGGGAGCCCCGCCATGACCACCGCCCGTCCGACCCGTGTCCCCGTCCTCGCCGTCCTGCTGGCCCTCGTCCTCGCCCTGACCGGCGCCTCCACCACCGCGTACGGCACCGCCGCGCGAAGCGCACGCGTCACGCACGCGCCGACCGCCGCCCATGTCGCCGCCCAACCTGCACCGCGTCCTCCCGCGCAACGGCACTCCCCCACCCGACGCACCGCCCGCACCGTCCTGTTGCGCCCCGGAGACACTCTCTGGGGCATGGCCCACCGGTACGGCACCACGGTCGCCGCCCTGCAGCGGGCCAACCATCTGGGCACCTCCACCCTGATCCGGGCCGGCGACCGCCTGACGATCCCCGCGGCGGGGGCCGACAGCAGCCACCGCCCGAAGCCGCACACCAACCCGGCCCCGGCAGGCAGCCTCGCAGTGGCGTTCGCCCGCGGCCGGCTCGGCGTCCCGTACCGCTGGGGCGGTACCGGGAACGGCGGTTACGACTGCTCGGGGCTGGTCCAGGCCGCCTGGGCGGAGGCCGGTGTCCGGCTGCCGCGCACGGCCGCCGCCCAGGCCCGCACCGGCTCCCGCACGAGTCGCACCCGGCTCCGGCCCGGTGACCTGGTCTTCACCTCGTCCTTCGGCCATGTCCAGCTGTACGCGGGCGACGGCCGGGTCATCGAGGCCGCGCACACCGGCACCCGGGTCCGGTACGCGCCCCTGCCGGCCGCGGCCGCCGTCGACGCGTACGTCCGCGTCCACGCCCCCGCCGGCACGCCGGGCGCCCGCACCACCGCGAGACCGGCCTCCGCCGCGGCGCCCACGGGCGGCTCCGCCCGCCGCGCCGCGGCCGCCGTCTTCGGCGGCCAGTACGGCTGCGCCGCCGAGATCATCACCCGCGAGTCCGGCTGGCGTACCACCGCCGCCAATCCCACGTCCGGCGCCTACGGCCTCGCACAGGCCGTGCCCGGTTCGAAGATGGCCCGCTACGGCGGTGACTGGCGCACGGATCCCACCACCCAGCTCCGCTGGATGCGCTCCTACGTCACCGCCCGCTACGGCAGCGCCTGCGCCGCCTGGGCCTTCTGGCAGACGCACCACTGGTACTGACACCCCAAGGAGAAACCGTGTTCGACTTCCTGTCCCGGCGCCCGTCCTTCCTGTCCAGGCGCCCCTCCCTGCGCGTCACCGCCGCCCTCCTCACCGCCACGGCGATCGTCGGCACCGGCTTCGGCCTCAGGGCTTCCGGCGCCCTGCCCGAGCTCGCCGGCCACCGCGCCGCCCACGCGGAGATCAGCTCCGTCGCCGACGCCGTCGTCTGCCAGCCGGGCACCGGCACCGGCACCGTCGTGGACCCGGGCACCGGCACCGTCGGTCTCGGCGGCACGGGTTCGGTCAACTGCCCCGGGGGGTCCGGGACTTCCGGGGGTGCGCAGATCGGCGGCTACACAGCGGAACAGTGCTGGCTGGCGACCACGAGCGAGGAGGCGTTCAAGGAGTTCATGAAGAACTGGATCAGCAACAACGCCCAGCGGTGGGCGACGGAGCTGCAGAATCAGGGCGTGAGCCCCGCGCCCGCCCCCACCGACCAGCGCGTGGACGACGCCTTCAGCAAGATGGAGCAGTCGTTCTACGACTCGACGAGCGCGTTCGCCCAGGCGCTCAGCAGCGCTGCCCAGAGCGACAACGAACGGGTCTCGGACTGCAGCGCCAGTGACGACGGGCTGGAGCCCAACTGGATGGACGAGGCGTTCGGCCAGGCGGTGGACCTGCAGAACGAGACACCGTGGTGGCTGGAGCAGGCGGAGCAGGCCCTGGTGCAGGCGGTCGCCCAGATTGCCTGCGACAACGGCGGCGGCAACTGCTGACGCCCGGGGCCTGACGGCCGCGCATGCCGTCGGCCCCGCCGCCCAGAAGGGTGGCGGGGCCGACGGTCGTCGTGCTCGGGTTCCGTGCTGCGGGGCTCAGTGCCAGCTGTGCGGGGCGCGGAAGCCGTTCTCGCGTTCCAGGCGGCGCCAGCCCGCCTTGGCGCGGCCGCGGTGGGTCTGCTCGGTGTCGTCGGTCGGCCGGGCGGCCGCGCGGGCCAGGAGGACCGCCGTTATGGCGGCGACTTCCTCCGGGTCGGCGTTGCCCTTCTCGACGCGGATGTCAGGCACGTTCATGGGTGTCAGTCTCCGTGAGAGAGGTTTCCGCAGGATTACTGCGGGGGGTTGCCGTGCTTACGGGACGGCAGGTCGGCGTGCTTGGTGTGCAGCATCGCCAGCGACTTGGCGAGCACCTCGCGGGTCTCGGCCGGGTCGATGACGTCGTCGACCAGGCCGCGCTCGGCCGCGTAGTAGGGGTGCATGAGCTCGGCCTTGTACTCCTTGACCATCTTCTGCCGCATGGCCTCGGGGTCCTCGGCGGAGGCGATCTGCCGGCGGAAGATCACGTTGGCCGCACCCTCGGCGCCCATGACCGCGATCTCGTTCGTCGGCCAGGCGTAGGTCAGGTCGGCACCGATCGACTGGGAGTCCATGACGATGTAGGCACCTCCGTACGCCTTGCGCAGGATCAGGGAGATCCGGGGCACGGTCGCGTTGCAGTAGGCGTAGAGGAGCTTCGCGCCGTGGCGGATGATCCCGCCGTGCTCCTGGTCGACACCGGGGAGGAAGCCCGGTACGTCCAGGAAGGTGACGATCGGAACATTGAAAGCGTCACACATCTGGACAAAGCGCGCAGCTTTTTCACTCGCCTCGATGTCCAGGACGCCCGCGAGGACCTGCGGCTGGTTGGCGATGATGCCGACCACCTGGCCGTCGATCCGGGCCAGCGCGCAGATGATGTTCCGCGCCCAGCGCTCGTGGACCTCCAGGTACTCGCCGTCGTCGACGATCTCCTCGATGACCTTGGTCATGTCGTACGGCCGGTTGCCGTCGGCCGGGACCAGGTCGAGGAGGGCGTCGCTGCGGCGGTCGACGGGGTCCGTGGACTCGACGCGCGGCGGGTTCTCGCGGTTGTTCTGCGGGAGGAGCGAGAGGAGGTAGCGGACCTCCGCGATGCAGGTCTCCTCGTCGTCGTACGCGAAGTGGCAGACGCCGGAGGTCTCCGCGTGGACGTCGGCGCCGCCGAGGCCGTTCTGGGTGATCTCCTCGCCGGTGACCGCCTTGACGACGTCCGGCCCCGTGATGAACATCTGCGAGGTCTCGCGGACCATGAAGACGAAGTCGGTGAGGGCGGGCGAGTAGGCCGCGCCACCGGCGCACGGGCCGAGCATCACGCTGATCTGCGGGATGACACCGCTCGCCCTGGTGTTGCGCTGGAAGATGCCGCCGTAGCCGGCGAGGGCGGAGACACCCTCCTGGATACGGGCGCCGGCGCCGTCGTTGAGCGAGACCAGCGGGGCGCCGGCCGCGATGGCCATGTCCATGATCTTGTGGATCTTGGTGGCATGGGCCTCGCCCAGGGCGCCGCCGAAGATCCGGAAGTCATGCGCGTAGACGAAGACGGTACGGCCCTCGACCGTGCCCCAGCCGGTGATGACACCGTCGGTGTACGGCTTCTTGGCCTCCAGGCCGAAGCCGACCGCGCGGTGCCGGCGCAGCTGCTCGACCTCCTGGAAGGAACCCGGGTCCAGGAGCAGCTCGATGCGCTCCCGGGCCGTCAGCTTGCCCTTGGCGCGCTGCGCCTCGGTCGCCTTCTCGCTGGGGCCCGCCACGGCCGCCGCACGGATCTCGTGCAGCTCGGCGACCCGCCCGCGCGCGTCCGTCGGTTCACCGGTGGGCTCGCCCGTGGTCTCTTCCAAAACGGTCATGTAGTGACCTTACGAAGGACACCAAGGAATGCGAGACGTCGACTCCGTACAGTCTCCGACGCGTTTTCCTGGAACCACCGAACAGAACCAGAACCGCATGCAGCCGTTCCGACTGCTCAGAGGGCTTCGCCGTTGTAGGGGTGCCACAATGGCAGGGCTGAGACGCGCCTCACATTCACCGGCGGTCCATACCACCCGCGGAGTAACAGACGCCTCCGGACGGCGGTTCACCCACACAGAGCCTAGCCGCTCCCCCCAGCGGGTCCCGCCGCCCTGTCGGGCGACACACCACTACGTTGAGTAACGACACGACACGCGGGCGGATGATGTTGAAGGTTGAACGGAATAGGTCTACGGTGTCTCTCGTTGAGTTCGTTGAACGTTAAACATCAAGACCGCGTCTTCCGCACATCCCGCTTCGGAGTCGCGACCCGTCCCCTCAAGGAGCACCTCATGGGTATCTTCGGCCGTAAGAACGACCAGACCACCGCAGCCGGCGCCACCGCCGACACGGCCGCGCTGACCGGCGACTACACGATCGACCCGGCGCACTCCACGCTCGGCTTCGTGGCTCGCCACGCGATGGTCACCAACGTCAAGGGCAGCTTCCAGGAGTTCGAGGGCACCCTGCACCTGGACGGCGCGGACCCGTCCAAGTCCACGGCCTCGCTCGACATCAAGATGGACAGCATCACCACCGGCAGCCCCGACCGCGACGGTCACCTGAAGTCGGCCGACTTCTTCAAGATCGACGAGTTCCCGACGATGACCTTCCGCTCCACCGAGGCGGAGGCCCTCGGCGGCGAGGACTACCGCATCACCGGCGACCTCACGATCCTCGGTGTCACCCGGCCGGTCACCATCGACCTGGAGTTCAACGGCGCCGCCAAGGACCCGTTCGGCAACGAGCGCGTCGGCTTCGAGGGCAAGGCCGAGATCAAGCGCTCCGACTGGGGCGTCACCTGGAACGCGGCGCTGGAGACCGGCGGCGTCCTCGTGTCCGACAAGATCAAGCTGAACTTCGACATCTCGGCGATCAAGAACGCGTGAGCCCGCGGCGCCGGACCGCCGGCCCCGATCACGCCCGCTGAGCGCCGCCCTCCACTCCCCGAGGGCGGCGCTCGGCCATGTCCGGGGGTGCCGGGCCCCCGAGCCTTTCTCAGAAGTGCCGCAGGCGGGACCGGCAGTGGGATTGCAAGGATGCGGCCATGGAGCAGAAATTGAATCGGCAGGAAGCGTCCGAGGCGGTCCAGGACTACGGGTGGCGCTTCTTGCTGGGTACTTTTCGAACGTCGGTCCCTGTCGCGTCGCTGGCTCAGGCGGTCGGCCTGGCGGCGGACGCTGTCGCGGTCTGTGGTGACGACGCCGACCGGCACCTTCGGGTCGATGTCCGCCCCGATCGGGTCGTCCTCACCTTGCAGACGTCGGACCGCGCAACGGTCACCACCAGGGATGTCGAACTCGCGCGTCGGATCTCTGCCGCCGCTGAGAGGTCCGGGCTGCTGACGCAGCCCGACATCGGAACGGGGGCACCCCGGTCCGTCCAGCTTGTGGAGATCGCGATCGATGCACTGAACATCGCCGGGATCCGGCCGTTCTGGAAGGCAGTGCTGGGCTATACGGGCGAGGCGGGTGCCGAGGGACCGGAGGATCCGCTCGTCGACCCGGTCGGGCAGGGCCCGGCCATCTGGTTCCAGCGGATGGACCGGGCACGCCCACAGCGCAACCGCATCCACTTCGACATCTGTGTTCCGCATGACGAGGCGTCCCGGCGGCTCGAGACCGCGCTGGCGGCCGGCGGCCGGCTCGTGTCCGCGACCCGTGCCCCGGCCTTCTGGGTGCTGGCCGACCTGGAGGGGAACGAAGCCTGCATCACCACTTGGCAGGGCCGAGACGGCTGAAACGTCCTACGGACACCGCGCTTGCCCAAACAGGCGCGGGCCGGGTTCGCGGGCTGCCCGGCCCGGGCCCGGGCATCCGGGGCCTACTGGTAGTCGATGGCCGGGTACCAGTCCCCCCGCCCCTGTGGGGTCGGATCGAGCAGGTGCCAGACGGGTGTCAGCAGGTCGATGCCGCGCTCCTGGATGTCGTCGGCCATGCGCGGATGGGCGGAGTAGGTGAGCCGGACCGTGCCGTCGCCGTCGCGGGTGAAGACGGAGACCGTGGAGTCCTGCGCGCCGTCCTCGTCCTCGCTCTCCAGGTCGTACTTGAACGTGCTGTCACCACAGCTGAGCAGCCGCAGCCGGTGCCAGCCGCGGTCGCGGCCGTACTGCCGGAGGGTGGGCGGGTCGGCGGCCGCGGCGATCACGAAGTCGGCGTTCCGGGCGACGTGGTGGGCGGTGCACCAGCCCCTGAAGGACGGCCATACAGAGGCAACGGCATGGCTCGACCTCGGGTCCGCGCTTCTGGCTCTGGTCCGCCACGAGGAGGCCGTGAACGCCTTCAAGCGGGCGCTCGAACTCTTCGAAGCGCCCGGAGACCGGTTTTATGTCGCCGGCACCTTAGGCTGCGGCAGCCCGTCGAGTCGCCGAGTTGCAGATCACCCCAGCACTCCGAATTCACACCACACCACCTTCCCCGGCTCCCGCTCCCCCACCCCCCACTTGTCCGCGAGCAGGCTGACCAGCAGCAGACCCCGGCCGTGTTCCGACTCCGGTGACATGTCTCCGTAGCGGAGTTCACCCGGGCCGCTGTCGTGGACCTCGGTGCGGAGGAATCCGTCGGGGTGCAGGGCCAGCCGGAGGCGGAAGCCGCGGCCCGGGGGTACGCCGTGGAGCACCGCGTTGGTGGTCAGTTCGCTCACGCAGAGCAGTACGTCGTCGGCGCGCGGGCCGACCTGCCAGTAGGTCAGGGCCGTGCGCGTGAAGTCGCGTGCCACGCCGACGGATCTGCGGTCCCGGCGGTAGAACGCCTCGCGGGTGTGGGGGGTTTGGGGTTCCGGGTTCATGAGGCGAGTGTCACTGTGAGTGACTACCATGAATCAGTGAGTGAGGTCGTAGTTCTGACTTCTACGAGTCCACTACGAGCGGTTCGGGCGCGCGCGGGGGAAAGGGACACGCATGCAGGTGGCGAGGAAGCCGAAGAAGGTCGGTTCGTGGCAGGCGGTCGGAGCACTCGTCGCCCATTACCGGAAACAGGCGCGTCTGACGCAGGAGCAGTTCGCCGAACTCGCCAACCTGCACGTCGACACGGTGGGCTCTGTCGAGCAGGGGCGGCTCGCCCTTCAGCCGGACCGGGCGGAGCAGTTCGACGAACTGCTGGGGACCGGCGGGGCGTTGGCCGTGCTGGTGGCGAAGATGCCGGTACGGGAGCGGATCGTGCAGTTCGCGCAGGGGCTGGTCGACCACGAGCAGGAGGCGGTCAGTGTTCTCTCGTACCAGAGTCAAGTGGTTCCCGGGCTTCTTCAGACCAGGGACTACTGCCGCGCGGTGTTCGGCTATCGGTATCCGGCGATCGGCAGTGAAACCGCCGAGCAGTGGGTGAACGCCCGTATGGAGCGCCAGTTGATCTGGCAGCGGGACCGGCCGCCCGTGGGCCATTTCGTGCTGGAGGAGAGTGTGCTACGGCGAGAGGTCGGCGGCCCGGAGGTGATGCGGGAGCAGATCCGAAAGATCCTGGAGTACACCGAGCCGGTCCACATGAGCTTTCAGATCATGCCTGAGGAGCGGACACCGCATGCCTGCCTCGATGGCCCCATGGTGCTATTGGAGACGCCGGAGTTCGAGCGTCTGGTCTATCTGGAGGTGCAGCGCGCCAGCTTCCTGGTAGCCGACGCCGACGAGGTCAGCGATTACCACCTCCAGTATGGAATGCTGCGGTCACAGGCCCTCTCTCCCGACGAGAGCGTGCGTCTCTTGAATGGACTGCTTGGAGAGTCATGAAGACCGCAGCACTGACATGGTTCAAGTCCAGCTATAGCGGCAGCCAGGGCGGAGACTGCGTCGAAGTTGCGCACGACTGGCGCAAGTCCAGCTACAGCAGCAGCGAAGGCGGCAACTGCGTGGAGGTCGCCGCCATGTCCGCGAAGGTCCACGTCCGTGACTCGAAGACGCCCGACGGCCCCATACTCACCGTCTCCCCCTCCATCTGGAGTGAGTTCCTTGACCGCGTCGCCCGCGACTGAGCAGACCGACTGGGTCCGCATCACCTCGTACGAGAACGTGCCGGGGCGTCCGCGTCCCTTCGCCGCCCTCTGCGGTTGACTGCGTGAACGCGGCATCGACTGGATGCCGTTCGCTGATGAGGAGCTCCGGTGGGACCTCGGGTGCCGGCGGGAGGGCGACGGGCACTGGCGTGGGTGGATCAGTCTGTCGGTGGACGCCCGTGCCCTGTGGCGGCTCGGTCTGCACCCGGATCAACCGTCGTCCGTCGTCAACGGGCCTTCCCCGCCCGCCTGGTGGCATGCCGCCGGGCTGCGTTATGCCACCTCGCGTCCGGATCGGGAGACAGCGGGGTCCCGCTGAAGGTCCTTGACCTCAAGCGAGGTTGAGTCTCTACGGTCGGTCACCTCGAAACAGACAGGTCAAGAGGGAGGGACCGGCATGGAGTACTCGCACACCGACGCCGAACTGATCCAGCAGCCCATCGGCTACTGGAGCTGGGCCGCCTACAAGTCCGTCGTCGACCGCATCCGCGCCTCCCTCTCCGGGATCGGCACCACCCAGCCGCAGTGGTGGGTCCTCGCTCAGGTCGCAAGTGCCGACCGGGTCAAGACCCGCGACGAGGTGTCCCGTCTCCTGCGGAACTACCTGGGCTCCGGACCGGAGATCATGGAGTCCGAGATCGATACGACCATCTCCCGGGGATGGATCACCGAGGACGCCGAGGGCCGCCTGAGCCTCACGGCCGACGGCAGGGCGTTCTACGAGAGGGCCGCGGCCGTCCAGGACGAGCTGCGGGATGAACGGCACGCGGGCATCCCTGACGAGGAGTACCTCATCACCCTCAAGGTGCTGCAGCGCTTCATCCACAACACGGGCGGCCAGGCCTGGCACCACTAGGTCAACGCCGGCCGTGTCGCGGCGGGCTCGCGGCGTTTCGGTACCGGCAGCAGCCACCACGCCGACACCACCGACAGGACCGCGCCCACCGCGATGCCCGCCAGGCGGGTCGGCAGCAGGGACGCGGCGTCCTGGCCGAAGTAGCCGAGGAGGAGGGAGAGGGCGCAGGTCATACCGGCCGCCCAGTAGGCGTAGCTGAGGGGGCGCAGCCAGAGAGCGACGGCGAGGGTCGCGAACATGAGGGCCACCGCGGTGTGGCCGGTGGCGCCGACGGCCGCCACGCCCGCCGCCAGGAGCGTGCCCGCGCAGGCGCCGGCCAGCCGCTCGATTCCCTTGCGCAGTACGTCGGTCCGGCCACGGTTGCCGCTCGCGGCGACGTAGGCCGTCAGCACGACCCAGGGCCAGTGGTCGTCGAAGAGCAGGTGGCCGAGGGCGAAGGCGGTGGCGATCCCGGCCGCCATCTGGAGTGCCATGCGGGTGCTGGGGCGCGGGTTGAGGCGGGAACGGCGTGCGGGCGGGTCGGGGGTCGGGTCCGGGCGCCAGGGGCCGAAACGGTCGCCCAGGGACTGCACCAGCCAGACCGAGCCGCACGCCGTCGCCCCGATCAGCGCCGACCAGCCCCAGGTCACCAGCCCGCTCTGTGCCTCGGGCGGCAGCGCGGGGCCGGGGACCACCAGCAGGGCGACCAGCGGGAGGGCGATCAGCGTGCCGGCCTTGGTGGCGGCCGGGCCGTAGCGGCGGATCCAGATGGCCAGCGCCATCCCGGCCGTGTAGACGGCCGCGCCCGCCGCGTAGTGGGAGGCGAGCAGGCGGCCCACGAAGATCGAGACGGCGGCCGTCGCGGGCAGCAGCACCAGGGAGAACAGCCGTCGGCGGGTGTCGGCGGTGCGCTGGGTCGAGGCGAGGGTCAGGGTGAGGGCGACCGCGAGGACCAGCACGTCGGTGTGCAGCCCCGCCGTCCCCTCCAGTACCAGCGCGGCTCCCCAGGAGAGCAGCACGGCCGTCATCGTCAGCCCGGCTTCGTACGCGTTGCGTATGAGTTTGACGGTCACGAGCCGAGAGTACCGGGCCAGACCGACAGTCAGTAGTAAGTATTCGCGTACGATCCTCTGTCATGGACCAGCTCACCGAAGCCGCCCGTATCCGTCGTGCCGTCCTGCGGTTCAACCGTCGGCTGCGGCAGGAGCGGGGGGACGGGAGCCTCAGTCCCAATCAGCTGTCGGTGCTCGGCCATCTGTACCGGCACGGGCCGTCCACGCCCGGCGAGGTCGCGGCCGCCGAGCGGCAGCGGCCGCAGTCGCTGACCCGGGTCTTCGCGGAGTTGCAGGCGGAGGGGCTGGTCGGGCGGGCGCCGGACCCGTCGGACCGGCGGCAGTCCGTGCTGAGCATCACCGAGGACGGGCGGCGGGCGCTGGAGGACGACATGGCGCAGCGGGACGCCTGGCTGGCGGAGGCCCTCGGGACGTTGAGCGAGACCGAGCGCGGGGTGCTGTTGCTCGCCGCCGCCGTGATGGAGCGGCTGGGGCAGGCGGACTAGGTCAGAAGCCGCCGCCGAAGTCGCCGCTGTCCCCGCCCCCGCCGCCGAAGTCGCCGCCTCCCCCGCCGAAGTCACCGAAGTCCCCGGGGTCGAAGTCCGCCCCCGAGACGTCGCCGCCCTGGTAGCCGGCGGTGTCGAAGCCGCCGAAGTCGCCGTATCCGGTGCCGTAGTCGGCCGCGTAGGCAGGGGCGGACATCCAGCCGCCCAGGGCGGTGCCGAGGAGGAGGCCGGGGAGGATGCCGCCGCCGAAGTAGCCGCCCGCCCAGGGGCCGTAGGCCGGGCCCGCGTCCCAGTAGGGGCGGCGGCCGTGGTCGGTGTCGACCTCGCGGACCGCGGGATCGCGGCCGTCGGCCAGGCGGGCGGCGTCGGCCGCGCAGACCGGGACCTCGCGGGGCGCGCCGCCGGCCGGCGTCCAGGTCGCGTCGGTGACCGAGGGGCCGTGCCGGGGGTCGAAGAAGCAGGGCGGGCGGCGCTCCGGGAGCGGGCGGCCCTCGCGGCGCGCGGCCAGCTGGGCGAGCGAGAAACGGCCGTCCTCCAGCGCCTGGGTGACCGCGCGGACGTCCTCGGGTCTGCGGGCGTCGGCCATCGCGGACTTCGCCTGGTCGTAGGCGTTCAGCGCGCGCTCGTAGTCCGCGCGCATCGCGTCGTCGGCGCGCGGCTCGGCCGGGTGGAAGTCGAGGCGGTCCAGTTCCTCGCCGAACGCGGTGATGTCCTCGTCCACGACCACCCGGAGCCGGTCCAGGGCGGCCCGCTGCTCCTCCTCGTGCCGTCGCCGGTTGCGGCGGACCAGGGCGTACGCGCCCGCCCCGCCGGCCACCACCACGGCGCCGAGCGCGATCAGCGCCGTACTGGAGACTCCCGAGCCGCTCGTGCCGCCGCCCCAGGACGAGGGGGCCTTGCCGCCCATGTTGGTCAGGGCGCGGTCGGTGAAGTCGGTCAGCTGGGTCCTGGCGCTCTCGCCCTGGACGCTGGTGACCAGGTTCTGCACGGCCGTCCGCGGCAGGACCGAGGAGTCGGCGCGGGCGTCGAAGCGGTCGCCGAGGCGGATCGCGTAGAGGCCGGTGATGCCGGTGGCGGTGCGCAGGTTCGTGAAGAGGTTCCCGGTGGGGTAACCGGCGGGCAGGACCGCGATGAACAGGGGTTTGTCCGCGTCCTTGATCTGCCGGGTCAGCGCGTCGGCGTCGGCCGTGGAGAGCTGGGCGGCGGCCGCGGGGTCGACGTACACCGGGTTCTTGCGCAGGGCGTCGGCGATCGCCGAGACGCCGGTCGCCGCGCCGGCCCGCGGGGCGGAGGCGGTCAGGGCGACCAGCGCCAGCGCGAGCGCCAGGAACAGCAGCCCCGGGAGGCTTCGGGTGGTCCGTCGCACCGCGTTCATGCTTCGAACCTACCCCGAAGCCTCCCCAGGGGCGCTGTGCTTCTACGCCGCCCGGTAGGCCTCCGTCAGCTTCTCCACCGCCGCCGCGTACCTGCCGGTCAGCAGCAGGTGGTCCGCGTCGGCGAAGGGCTTCGAGACGGCCGCGGTGACGGACTGCCCGATCTTCGCCTGGACCAGCAGACGGGCCTTGCCGACCAGCTTCCGGCCTGCCGAGTCGGAGCCGGCCCGTTCGGCGGCCCTCGCCGCCGCGCCGAGCGCCTTCAGGGTGGCCTCGCCGCCCTTGGGGGCCTTGGTCAGCGTGGTCAGACCCCAGCCGTAGGGGTACTGCGGGTCGTACGACGCGTCGCCCACGTTGATCGGCAGCTGCGCCTCGGACTTCGGCCAGGTGACCGGGAGCTGACCGGTGAAGGCCTTCTTGCCGTAGAGCACGTCGGCCACGCCGTCGCCCTCCGTGCCCGGCAGCCAGGACGCCACCAGGGCGTCGATCTCGCCGAGCCGGTCGCCGATCAGCTGCGGGCGCCCGGAGACGACCAGCACCGCGCACTTCATCGCCGCGCACACCTTGTCCACGGCGGCCTGGTCGGCGGCGGACAACACGAGATCGTTGCCGTTGCCGACGTCACCGACGCCCTCGGCGTAGGGGGTCTCGCCGACGACGACCACGCCCACGTCGTAACCGCTCGTCGGCGCCGAGGCGTCCTGGGAGTAGGTGACGTCTCCGCCGGCGTTCTTCATGCCCTGGAGGATGGTGGTGCCGGTGGTGTGGGTGCCGGACTGGCCCTGCCAGGTGATGGTCCAGCCGCCGGTCTGGTTGCCGAGGTCGTCGGCGTTGGACCCGGCGACGTAGACCTTCTCCGACTGCTTCAGGGGCAGGACGCCGTCGGAGTTCTTCAGCAGCACCTGCGACTCGGCGGCCGCCTGCCGGGCGACGGCCCGGTGTCCGGTGGAGCCGATCTTCGAGGCGCCGGACGTGTCGGCGTAGGGGTGCTCGAAGAGGCCCAGCTTGAACTTCTGGGTGAGGATGCGGGAGACCGCGTCGTCGATACGCTGCTCGGTGACGGTGCCCGCCTTCACCTGGGCGATCAGTGTCGACGTGAAGTCCTTGTAGCCGTACGGCACCATCATCATGTCGACGCCCGCGTTGACGGCCGTGCTGACGTGGGACGCATAGTCGCCGGGAAGCTGGTCGATGGCGTTCCAGTCGCTGATCACGAAGCCCTGGAAGCCCATCCGGCCCTTGAGCACCCCGTTGATCATATCGGCGCGGGCGTGCATCTTCACCGGGCCCTGGCCGTCGCCGATGATGTCCAGCGAGGAGTACGACGGCATGACCGTGCCGACGCCCCGGTCGACGGCGGTCTGGTACGGCGCCAGGTGGATGGCCTCCAGCTGCTGCCGGGTGACGGTGGTGACGCCCTGGTCGATGGTGTACGTGCCGGTCGTGGACGAGCCGTAGGCGGTGCCGCCGTCGCCGACGAAGTGCTTGGCGGTGGCCAGTACCTTGTCGTCGTCCTTCAGGTCCCGTCCGTCGGCGCGCCCTTGCAGACCCTGGATGACGGTCTCCATGGACTTCACCAGCGCCGGGTCCTCGCCGAAGGACTCGTAGGAGCGGCCCCAGCGTTCGTCACGGGTGACGCACAGGCAGGGGGCGAAGTCCCAGGAGACGCCGGTGGCACGGACCTCGGAGGCGGCCACCGCACCGGCCTTCTCGGCGAGACCGGGATCGCGGGTCGCGCCGATGCCGATGTTGTGCGGGAAGATCGTGGCGCCGGCCAGGTTGTTGTGGCCGTGGACGGCGTCGGCGCCGTAGATCAGCGGGATCTGGAACCGGGTCGCCTGCGCCCGGAGCTGGAAGGCGTCGATCATCTGCGCCCAGGCCGCGGCCGTGTTGGGCGTGGGGGTCGAGCCGCCGCCGGAGAGCAGCGAGCCGAGGTCGTACGCGGCGACGTCACCACCGGTCCCCACCGCACCGCGCTCGGCCTGGGTCATCTGGCCGGCCTTCTCCTCCAGGGACATCCGGGAGAGCAGATCGGCGACCCGCTTCTTCACGGGCAACTTGCTGTCCAGGTAGGGCAGTCCGTGCGCGTCGATGACGACCTGCGGGGTCTCCGCGGGGGCCTTGGCGCCGGTGACCGTGAGCTTCAGCGGGACGGTCTCGGCCGACTCGGCCGAACGGTCCTTCAGCGTCGGCACCTTGATGGTCTGCGTGGCCCCGGAGGCCGTGCCCGCCGGGAAGGTGAGGGTGCCGGAGACCGCCTGGTAGTCCTTGCCGGCCTCGGCGGTCCCGCCCGTCGTCTCGTACACGACGGTGACCGGGTCGTCGATCGGGGCGGAGCCGGTGGTGGCGACGGTGACCTTCACGGTCGCCGTGGAGCCCTCCTTCACCGGGTAGACGGCCGCGTCGGTGGTGACCGACGCGCGCAGTGCCTGGTCGGCCTTGCCGTACAGCTCCACGTCGTCCATGGCGAACTGACCCTTGACCCCGACGGGGAGGGTGACCGCGTAGCCCCACATCTGGGTCAGGCCGAGGACGTGGTCGATGCCGCCGACCGGCTGGTAGTCGGTCCGGTAGACGAAGTCGGTGAACGGGATCTCGATCTGCTTCCAGCCGGTGAAGTCGTCGGTGAAGGACGTCGTCCACAGCTCGGAGGCCTCGCCGTTGGCGCCGCCGTCCTTGATCTCGAAGGCGATCTTCTTGCCGTTGTCCTGGCCGTCCCACCAGAAACGGATGCCCTTGTGCGCGGACCAGTCGTGGGCGGGCTCGGTGGCGGCGAAGTCGTGGGTGAAGCCGCCGTAGCCGCTGATGTCGTAGGTCCCGGCGAGGACCTTGGCGCCCTCGGGGGCGTCGGCGCGGTCGGCGAACCGGAGGGCGGGCGGGTCGTCGCTGTCGCCTCCCCAGGTGAAGATGCCCTCGGCGGGCTGGGAGGCGAAGGGGACCTCGCCCTCGAAACGGTCGACGGGGGTGGGGGCCGGGTCGTCGGCGGCGCTGGCGGCGGACAGGGGGATCAGGGCTGCGAGCAGTGCGGTGGAGACGAGCAGGGCGGCTCTTGGCATGGACCTTCCCTCGACTCTCTGGTTCACTCGGGGCTCTCACAGTTCACTCATGGCTTAGATCACGTCGTGAGTTAACTAACGGCTCGCACCCCCGTCAAGACGTCCCGTCAGGAAGGGCGATGTGCCCATGAGAAGAACCCCCCACACTCTGCGCCTGTTGCTGGCCGGGCTGCTCACCGCGGCCGGCTTCAGCGCCGTCGTGCCGCCGGCGCACGCGGCCGGTGAGCAGGTCACCGCGTACCTCACCACCACGGACGACTCCGCCGGACGCCACGTCACCCGCGGACTCCAGGCACAGACGCCGTTCGCCTTCTCCTCGGGGACCGGGGGCGGCGGCACGAACATCACCGTCGACGAGAACACCCGCTACCAGACCTTCACCGGCGGCGGCGCGTCCTTCACGGACACCGCGGCCTGGCTGATGAACAGCAGCGGGGCGCTGTCCCAGGCCACCCGGGACGCCACCATGAAGAAGCTGTTCTCCCCCACGGACGGCATCGGACTTTCGTTCCTGCGCAATCCGATGGGCGCCTCGGACCTGGCACGGTACGGGTACACGTACGACGACGTACCCGCCGGGCAGACCGACCCGAACCTCAACAGCTTCTCCCTCTCGCACGACCTCGCGGACGTCGTCCCGCTCACCAAGCAGGCGCTCCAGCTGAACCCCTCTCTGACTGTCATGGCCTCGCCATGGACGGCGCCGGCCTGGATGAAGGACAGCGGTTCGCTCAACGGGGGCTGGCTCAAGTCGGAGGACTACGCCGCCTACGCGGCGTACTTCGTGAAGTACATACAGGCGTACCAGGCACAGGGCGTCAAGGTCTCCTACGTGACCCCGCAGAACGAGCCCACCTGCTGTTCCGGCTACCCGTCGATGAGCTGGAACGCCTCCGGGCTGCAGTACTTCCTCAAGAACGACCTGCTGCCGCAGCTCCAGTCGGCCGGCCTGTCCACCAAGGTCCTCGCGCACGACTGGAACTGGGACGTCTACGACTCCTACGCGGCCGCCCTCGTCAACGACGCGACGATCCGCAACCACCCCAACTTCGGCGGGATCGCCTGGCACGGCTACGGCGGTGACGTCTCCGAGCAGACCACCGTGCACAACCAGTACCCGACGCTGGACGCCTTCGGCACCGAGCACTCCGGTGGCACCTGGGTCGCCAACCAGCAGAAGGAGGACATGTCCAACATCATCGACTACACCCGCAACTGGGCGAAGTCGGTGACGAAGTGGTCGCTGGCCGTGGACCAGAACATGGGCCCGCACAACGGCGGCTGCGGCACCTGCACCGGCCTGGTCACCGTGCACAACGGGGACGGCGCGAGCGGGACGGTCGACTACACCGTCGAGTACTACGACATGGGCCACCTGACCAAGTTCGTCCGGCCCGGCGCGCAGCGGATCGCCTCCACCTCGTCCACCGCCGTGCCGAACGTGGCCTGGCGCAACCCGGACGGCTCGAAGGCGCTGATCGCCTACAACGACTCGTCGAGCGCGCAGACCGTGACCATCAACTGGGGTTCGCAGCACGCCACCTACTCGCTCCCCGGCAAGACCTCGGCGACCTTCACCTGGTCCGGCACCCAGTCGGGCGGCGGCAGCCAGACCGGGGCCTTCGTGGGGCTCGCGAACAAGTGCCTGGACGTGGCGGGCGGTTCGACCGCCAACGGCACGGCCGTCCAGCTCTACGACTGCAACGGCACCACCGCGCAGCAGTGGACCGTGCAGTCCGACGGGTCGATCCGGGCGCTCGGCAAGTGCCTCGACGTGACGTCGGCGTCGACGGCGGACGGCGCGAAGGTGCAGTTGTACGACTGCAACGGAACCGGGGCGCAGCAGTGGTCGTACAACTCGTCCACGGGCGACGTGGTGAACACGGCGGCGAACAAGTGCCTGGACGTCACGGACAACTCGTCGGCGAACGGGGCGCGGGCGCAGATCTGGTCCTGCACCGGGGCCTCCAACCAGAAGTGGCACCTCCAGTAAGACCCTTGCCCATCCACCACCCGACTCGGTCGGGAGAGAGGTGAGGGGTGAAGGGTGAGGCCCACCCGGCGTCGGGCGGGGGGGGGGGGGGGGGGGGGGGGGGCGCGCGGCGCGGGGGGGGGGGGGGGGCGGGGGGCGCCCCCCCCCGCCCCCGG
>NZ_JBIAUL010000019.1:0-149755 GCF_042892755.1 Streptomyces sp. NPDC001714 | reverse complement strand
CTCCTGTAACCCCTCCCCCCAACCCCCCCCCGACTGGGTGGGTTGAGTGGTGTGGGGTTATGGGTGAGCCCCCCCCCCGGCGGGCGGGGCGGGGGGGGGGGGGGCCCCCCGGCCGCCCGCCACGGCAGGGGCGGGCAGCCCGGCCTCCGGCACAGCGCGGGGGGGGCGGGCAGCCCGGCGGCCGGTTCCCGGCTACTCGGCCGGCTCGACTCCCGCGCGCAGCAGGCCGTACGTGTACGCGTCCTCCAGGGCCTGCCAGGAGGCGGCGATGACGTTCTCCCCGACGCCCACCGTCGACCATTCGGCGCTGCCGTCGGAGGTCGAGATCAGGACGCGGGTGGTGGACTCGGTGCCGTGCTTGCCCTCCAGGATGCGGACCTTGTAGTCGACCAGGTCCAGCTTGGCGAGCTGCGGGTAGATCTTCTCGAGGCCCACGCGCAGGGCGCGGTCGAGGGCGTTGACCGGGCCGTTGCCCTCGGCCGTGGCGACGATGCGCTCGCTCTTGGCCCAGAGCTTGACCGTGGCCTCGTTGGCGTGGGTGCCGTCGGGGCGGTCCTCGACGATGGCCCGCCAGGACTCGACGCGGAAGTAGGAACGCGGTTTGCCCTCGACCTCGGCGCGCAGGAGGAGTTCGAAGGAGGCGTCCGCGGCCTCGTAGGTGTAGCCCTGGAGCTCGCGCTCCTTGACCCGCTCGACGACGCGGCCGACCAGTTCGCGGTCGCCGCCGAGGTCGACGCCGAGTTCCCTGCCCTTGAGCTCCACCGAGGCACGGCCGGCCATGTCGGAGACCAGCATGCGCATGGTGTTGCCGACCAGGGCCGGGTCGGTGTGCTGGTAGAGGTCGGGGTCGACCTTGATCGCGGAGGCGTGCAGCCCGGCCTTGTGCGCGAAGGCCGAGACACCCACGTACGGCTGATGCGTCGAGGGCGTCAGGTTGACGACCTCGGCGATGGCGTGCGAGATCCGGGTCATCTCACGGAGCCGGCCCTCGGGCAGTACCTGCTTGCCGTACTTCAGCTGCAGGGCGGCGACCACCGGGAACAGGTTGGCGTTGCCGACCCGCTCGCCGTAGCCGTTCGCCGTGCACTGGACATGGGTGGCGCCGGCGTCCACGGCGGCCAGGGTGTTGGCGACCGCGCAGCCCGTGTCGTCCTGGGCGTGGATGCCGAGCCGGGCGCCGGTGTCCGCGAGGACGGTGGAGACGACGGCGTTGACCTGGGCGGGGAGCATGCCGCCGTTGGTGTCGCACAGGACGACCACGTCGGCGCCGGCCTCGGACGCGGCGCGTACGACCGCCTTGGCGTACTCGGGGTTGGCGCGGTAGCCGTCGAAGAAGTGCTCGCAGTCGACGAAGACCCGGCGGCCCTGGCCCTTCAGGAAGGACACCGTGTCGCGGACCATCTCCAGGTTCTCGTCGAGGGTGGTGCGCAGCGCCAGCTCGACATGCCGGTCGTGGGACTTGGCGACCAGTGTGATCACCGGGGCGCCGGAGTCCAGCAGCGCCTTGACCTGGGGGTCGTCCGCGGCCTTGGCGTTCGCCCGGCGGGTGGCGCCGAAGGCGACCAGCTGGGCGTGCCTGAAGTCGATCTCCTGCTGGGCGCGGGCGAAGAACTCGGTGTCCCGGGGGTTGGCGCCCGGCCAGCCGCCCTCGATGAAGCCCACGCCGAAGTCGTCCAGGTGCCGTGCGATGGCCAGCTTGTCCGCGACGGTGAGGTTGATGCCCTCGCGCTGCGCGCCGTCGCGCAGCGTGGTGTCGAAGACGTGGAACGAGTCGTCCAGCTCGTTGGTTTCCGTCTCGGTCATGGTCCCTAGGCTCCTGATGTCTTATCTCGGTCGTACCGGAATGACCGGCTCCACCGTCCCTCCATGGTCCCTCGCGCTCGCCGTCCGGCTGAAGGTGGGCCGGAAAACGAAAAAACCCCTCGCGGGTGCGAGAGGTCTGCGCGCGGGTCGAGGACGACGATGGCCACCCGTACCTGGTCGTACGTGGTGGTCACTGCGGACCGGCGCGCCTGCTGCCAATAATCATGGCGAACGAGAGCACGGAGGCAGTCTGGCACAGCCCCGCCCCCGACTCACTCACTGTCTCAGTATGCGGTCGTCACGGACGGTGACATACACCACAGGTGTGACGGTTCCCGACCGCAGATGCCTGACGAACGCGTCCTGTTCGCCGTTGGTGTGGCCGTGCGGGTTGAGCGTGCCGTCGCAGGAGGTGAAGGCGACCCGGCCGGCGGTGAAACCGCCGGGGGCCACGTGTCCTTCGGGGCGACCGATCGCACCACCGAACCCGGTCCAATCGCCCTTATTGCATACAGCCCGGTCGGAAGGTCACGCGTCCGCGAGGAGATCCGCTGCCAGGAACTCGCGTACGTGGCCGAGAACCTGTGTCCGGTCCGTGCCGCGCAGGCCGATCGCCACGTGGATGGAGAAGCCGTCGAGCAGGGCGCGCAGCCGGGCGGCGAACCGGTCGGGGTCGACGGGCCGGAACTCGCCGCGCGAGATGCCCTCCGCGACCAGCGCCACCAGGTCGCGGTGCCAGGCGCCCTCGATGGCGGCCTGCCGGTCGCGGGCGGCCTCGTCGGCGTTCTGCGAGCGGTTCCAGACCTCCAGCCAGAGCGTCCAGTGCGGATCCCGGTGCCCGTCGGGGACGTACAGGTCGACGTAGGCGTCGAGGCGTTCGCGGGCGGTGCCGCGCCGGGTGAGCAGCCGGCCTCGCTCGGCGCCGAGCCTGCCCTCGCTCCACTCCAGGGTCTGGAGCAGGAGTTCGTCCTTGGAGTGGAAGTAGTAGAGGAGATGGCCGCTGCTCATGCCGACCTCGCGGCCGAGCGCGGCCATGGTGAGCTTCTCCAGGCCCCGTCCGGCGATCATCGTCATGGCGGCGGCGAGCACGTCCTCGCGGGGCGGGGCCTGCCTGCGCCCACCGGCCATCTTCGGCTCCTCGAACGGCGACTGGAACTGGATCTTCCAGAACTAGATCTTCGGCTGCTGCTGGGTGATGCAGTGGATGCCTCCACCCCCCGCGAAGATCGTACGGGCGTCCACCAGGGTGACCGTCCGCTCGGGGAAGAGACGGCGGAAGATCCCGGCGGCGATCTCGTCGCGCGGGTCGTCGAAGCCGCACAGCACGACCCCGCCGTTGCAGAGGTAGTGGTTGATGTAGGAGTAGTCGGCCCAGTGGCCGTCGGCCTCCAGGACGGTCGGGGCCGGCACCTCGACCACCTCCAGGGTGCGGCCGCGTGCGTCGGTCTGGGACCGCAGCAGGCCGATGACCTCCTTGGACACCTCGTGGTCCGGGTGCGCGGGGTCCGGCTGGGAGTGCGCGACCACGACTCCCGGGCGGGCGAAGGCGGCGACGATGTCGACATGGCCGAGGGTGCCGAAGCCGTACGGGGGGTAGTCGCCGGTGAGGCCGCGGGGCAGCCATATCGCCTTGCGGGTGCCGAGCATTCCGTGGATCTCGGCCTCGACCTCCTCCTTCGTCCAGCCCGGGTTGCGCTCGGGGCCGAGCTGCACGGTCTCGGTCAGCAGGACGGTCCCCTCGCCGTCGACGTGGATCGCACCGCCCTCGTTGACCAGCTTCGAGGCGTACGTCCGCGCGCCCGCGAGGTCCGAGACATACGCGGCGATCTTCGCGTCGTGCTCCCAGCGGGCCCAGTGCTGGGCGCCCCAGCCGTTGAACGTCCAGTCCACGGCGGCCAGTTCACGCCCGTTGGTGAGGAAGGTGGGCCCGATGTCCCGCATCCAGGCGTCGTCGAGATCCCGCTCGACCGTGTCGACGCCCGGGCCGAGCAGCGTCTGCGCCTCGGCCGACTGGCCGGGGCCGCACACGACGGTCACCGGTTCGAAGCGGAGGACGGCCCGGGCCACCGACGCCCAGGCCATCCGGGCGGCGATGAGGTCGGCGGCGGCGTCGAAGGTGGGGTTGGGGCCCGGCCACGCCATCCAGGTGCGCTCGTGCGGGGTCCACTCGGCGGGCACCCGGAAGCCGTCGGAGGCAGCCTTGTTCATGGGGGTCCTTAGAGGCTTTGACATTCAGAGGAAGTAGAGGCGGTTGAGGGAGACGGAGTCGGCGGGCTCCGAGCGCAGCGGTTCGCCGTCGAGGGTGACCAGGCCGGTGCGCTGGTCGACGTCGACCGCTCCGGTACGGGAGTTGCGCCGCAGGTCGGCCGGACCGATGCCGCGGGTGCCGCGGACGGCGACCCGGCGGCGCCGGGTGGGCATGGTGTCGTGTCCCTGGTCGAGGGCGGCCTGGGCCACGAACGCGACGGAGATGTCGGCGGGGGTGGCGCCGTGCGCCCCGAACTGGGGGCCGAGGACGAGGGGTTCACAGGTGTCGGTGGCCGCGTTCGGGTCGCCGGTGACGCCGAACGCCGGGAAGCCGGCCTTCAGCACCAGCTGCGGCTTGGCCCCGAAGTACTCCGGGCTCCACAGCACGATGTCGGCGAGCTTGCCGACCTCGATCGAGCCGACCTCGTGGGCGAGGCCGTGGGCGATGGCCGGGTTGATGGTCAGCTTGGCCATGTACCGCAGCACGCGCTCGTTGTCGTGGCCGTCGTCCGGGGCGCCCAGCTCGGCCTTCATCTTGCCGGCCATGGCGAAGGTACGGCGGACGGTCTCGCCCGCCCGGCCCATGCCCTGCGCGTCGGAGGAGGTGATGCCGATCGCGCCCAGGTCGTGCAGCACGTCCTCGGCGCCCATGGTCCCGGCGCGGATGCGGTCGCGGGCCATGGCGGCGTCGCCGGGCAGATCGGTCTTCAGGTCGTGGACGGAGACGATCATCCCGTAGTGCTCGGCGACCGCGTCCCGGCCGAAGGGCAGGGTGGGGTTGGTGGAGGAGCCGATGACGTTGGGGACACCGGCCATCTTCAGGACGTTGGGCACGTGTCCGCCGCCGCAGCCCTCGATGTGGAAGGCGTGGATGGTGCGGCCCTCGAGGACCCGGAGGGTGTCCTCGACCGACAGGCACTCGTTCAGCCCGTCGCTGTGCAGGGCGACCTGGACGTCGTGCTCCTCGGCGACCCGCAGGGCCGTGTCCAGCGCCCGCGTATGGGCGCCCATGTCCTCGTGCACCTTGAAGCCGGAGGCGCCCCCCTCGGCGAGGGCCTCGATCAACGGGGCTCGGTGCGAGGACGAACCGCGCCCGAGGAAGCCGATGTTGACCGGCCAGGCGTCGAAGGCGCTGAACGCGTGCTTCAGCGCCCAGGGCGAGTTGACGCCGACGCCCCACACCGGCCCGAACTCCTGCCCGATGATCGTGGTCACGCCGGAGGCCAGCGAGGCCTCCATGATGCGCGGCGACAGCAGATGGACGTGCGTGTCGACGGCCCCGGCGGTGGCGATGAGCCCCTCGCCGGACACGATCGAGGTGCCGGTGCCGACGACGACGTCGACCCCGTCGAGGGTGTCGGGGTTCCCGGCCCGCCCGATCGAGCGGATCCGCCCCTCGCGGATCCCGATGGAGACCTTCCGGATCCCCAGGACGGCGTCGATGACGACGACGTTGCTGATCACGACGTCACAGGTCTCGCGGACGGCGGCGGCCTTGAGGTGCAGCCCGTCCCTGGCCGTCTTGCCGAAGCCGGCCAGGAACTCGTCGCCGTAGCGCTGGGAGTCGTCCTCGACGCGGATCACGAGGCCCGAGTCCCCGAGGCGGACGCGGTCGCCGGTGCGGGGGCCGTGGGTGGCCGCGTACTCGTGCGGGGTGAGGCGGCGGGCCTCGGCGGGATGCCCT
The DNA here is from genome assembly GCF_042892755.1 of Streptomyces sp. NPDC001714. NCBI lineage: Bacteria > Bacillati > Actinomycetota > Actinomycetes > Kitasatosporales > Streptomycetaceae > Streptomyces > Streptomyces sp. NPDC001714. The sequence continues at coordinate 144,021 of NZ_JBIAUL010000019.1, read as the reverse complement.
CCGGGGCGGCTCATCGACCGGCCTCCTGCTCTCGAATGCCCAGGTATCCGCAGGCGGCGGCGCGGCGCAGCGCCTCCTCGCGGGCGCCGGGCGCGTCCAGCGGCCCGTCGACGAGCCCGGCGAAGCCGATGGCGACCCGGCCGCCGCCGATCGGGACGAGACCGACCTCGTGCGACTCCCCCGGCCCGAACCGCACGGACGACCCGGCGGGCACGGCGAGCCGCAGGCCGTAGGCGGCGGCGCGGTCGAAGTCGAGGCGCGGGTTGGCCTCGAAGAAGTGGAAGTGCGAGGTGACGGAGACGGGGACGGCAGCGGTGTTGGTGACCGTGAGCCGTACGACGGGCTCCGGGTCGGCGTGCTCGGGCCCCGGCAGCAGCGCACCGGGCGCGTCCTCGTCCAGTCCCCCGCCCCCGATCGGGTCGGTGACCACCGCGAGCCGCGAACCGTCGTCGAAGACGGCCTCGACGTGCACCTCGGTGACGATGTCGGCGACGCCGGGCAGCACGTCGGCCGGGCCGAGGACGGAGCGGGCCGCCTCGATCGCCTCGGCGAGCCGCCGGCCGTCCCGGGCGGCCTCGCAGACGGTGTCCGCGATCAGCGCGGTGGCCTCCGGCACGTTGAGCCTGAGGCCCCGGGCGCGACGGGCACGGGCCAGCTCGGCGGCTCCGAAGAGCAGCAGCCGGTCACGTTCCGTGGGAGTCAGTCGCACGCCCGGCACCTCCTTCGCTTCCTCTAACCTCGCCCGACTTAGAGCAACACTCTAATCGCCGGATTACGAGAAGGGAACCATTACCGTAGACCACCAGGTCACCCACATTGAACGTCGCTCTAACGCGTAGGGCGGCCGCCAAAGGAGACCAGCCATGCCGATAGAACTGCGCGGAGTCGACACGATCCAGGACGGGATGGGGGTACCGCCCGCGCTCGAACGCTGTTGAGAGCGTGGGGGAGCACCAGCGGGCCGAAGGACCTGGCCTCGATCCTGCTCGGCTCCAGTCTCTGCCTCGGCGTGATCATCTTCGGCTGGCTGCCGCCGTCCTTCGGGCTCGGCCGGTGGGCGACGGTGAGCGCGATCGCGGCGGGCACGCTGATCGGCACGGTGTTCACGGCCCCGCCGGCCCCGGTCTCCCTCCGGACCGCCACCAACCTCTCCACCTCCTCGGGCGCCCACCGGGTGGAGGTCTAGTTGGCGATCAGCACCGCCAGCATCGCCAGCCAGCACAGGGCGACAAAGGCCGGAAGCAGCACCATCACAAGCCCCGTCGGAGACGAATGCAGCCATGCTGCCCCCGGCTCGGCCACCTGCCGTCCCACGATCCGCTGCCCGCCGTGCCAGGCCATGTACTCCTCAAGGTCCACGACCGCGCTCTTACGGGCCTGCAGGTAGCGTCGCCCGAAGCGCAACATGACGGCGAACGCCACCGCCGACGCGAACCCGACCACTGTGATGATCACCCCGATGCCCAGAGCCACCCCCTCCGACGTCGCGCCGTCCTTGCCGAGTATGAACGCCAGCGTGGCCGCGAGGCCCGCCGTGATGTAGAGGAAGTTGGTGAGCTTGTTCCAGTTGGTGTTGTCCTCGTGTTTGTACAGATCCACGGCGATCCCGTACTGCGCCTGCAGCAGCGACTCGCGAGGCTTCCGCCACACCCACACCACCCGCAACCGGCCGTCCGGCGGCCTCAGCCGCGTCAACTCCTCGAACCCCAGCTTTCGATGAAACCGTGCTGACGCCTGGTTCGGCGGCTCGCTCACCACCGCCGCGATCACCGGGCTGGACGTCCACTGCTCCAGCACATGGTGGTACAGCAGCGACGCGACCCCCTGCCGTGCCGCATCCCGGGCCACGCACACCTGCTTGATCACCAGAAAACTGCCGAGCGTGGTCTTGATCCGGTGATTCAGCCACTCACCCTGTTCGATCCGCTCGTCGCTGTACGCCAGCAGAAATCCGAGGACGTCGGCCCCCTTCACCGCCGCGTAGAAGTGCTCGGCGCGCACCACCTGCGCGCGATACACCTCCTCGGTGTACTCCGAGACCAAGAACCCCTCCCGGGTCGCGACAGCCGGATCGGCTCCCTCCAGGCTCCTGGACCGTGCCAGTTCGAGGATCTTCGGGACATGCTCCTGGGTCGCGCGCACGATCTCGATCTGCTCCGCGGCGGGCGCGCTCACGCCCTCACCCCCCATACGGCTGCATGCCCCAAACCACAGTCGGCAGCGCGTTTTTGACGATCCGTCGGATGTGCAGCGCATACCCGTACCGAGGAGGCGTTACACGCCGTCGAAACCCCCGGATCCCCGCGCTCCGGCTGCGGAGGCGGGGATCCGGGGGACGAGCAGGGTGCCGGTGATCGAGGTCGGCGGGTGCGGGCAGCGGCGTCAGCCGAGCTGGTGCATCCAGCCGTGCTTGTCCTCGGCCTTGCCGCGCTGGATGTCGAGGAGGGCCTCGCGGAGCCGGAGCGTGACCTCGCCGGGCTCGCCGCCCGACTGCTGCCACTCGGCGTTCGCGCGCTTGACCGTGCCGACCGGGGTGATCACGGCGGCGGTGCCGCAGGCGAAGACCTCGGTGAGGGTGCCGTTCTCCGAGTCGCGCTGCCACTGGTCGATGGAGACCCGGGCCTCCTCGGACTCGTAGCCGAGGTCGCGGGCGACGGTGAGGAGGCTGTCGCGGGTGACGCCTTCGAGGATGGAGCCGGTCAGGGTCGGGGTGACGATCTTGTCCCCGTACACGAAGTACAGGTTCATGCCGCCGAGCTCCTCGACCCACTTGTGCTCGACCGCGTCGAGGTAGCAGACCTGGTCGCAGCCCTGGGCCGCCGCCTCGGCCTGGGCGAGCAGGGAGGCCGCGTAGTTGCCGCCGGTCTTGGCGTCGCCCATGCCGCCGGGGACGGCGCGGACGCGGTCCTCGGAGGCCCAGATGGAGACCGGCTTCACGCCGCCGGGGAAGTAGGCGCCCGCCGGGGAGGCGATGACCAGGAAGAGGTACTCGTTGGCCGGCTTGACGCCGAGGCCGACCTCGGTGGCGATCATGAAGGGGCGCAGGTAGAGGGATTCCTCGCCGCCGTGCGCCGGGACCCACGCCTTGTCCTGCTGGACCAGCAGGTCGCAGGCCTCGATGAAGGTCTCCACCGGCAGCTCGGGCATGGCGAGGCGGCGGGCGGAACGCTGGAAGCGCTTGGCGTTCTGGTCGGGGCGGAAGGTGGCCACCGAGCCGTCGGGGCGGCGGTAGGCCTTCAGGCCCTCGAAGATCTCCTGGGCGTAGTGCAGGACATTGGTGGCCGGGTCGAGGGGGATCGGCGCGTACGGGACGAGCTGGCCGTCGTGCCAGCCGCGGCCCTCGGTCCACTTGATCGTCACCATGTGGTCGGTGAAGTGGCGGCCGAATCCGGGGCTGGCCAGGATCGCCTCGCGCTCGGCGGCGGCGAGCGGGTGTGCGGACGGCTTGAGCTCGATCGTGGGCGTCGTCATGAGTGGTTAGTCCTTCACCGGTTGTAGTGATGGGCCGCGCTCACACCCCTACGGCCGGTGTCCCGTACAACAGGGCGAGTGCCCTCTCCTAGGACGTCCGAGCATTCCCTCATGGCGCGGTCCGCGTTCGATTATCGCGCGGGGGCCGGGGTGGAAGGAATCGGGGTGAATACGGACCCGGGGTTGATGGTGGCACCCGGCGGCAGGCATGGGGAAGCCGCCGAGCGCTTGTGCGACCCGGCGGCTTCGAAGATCTGCGAAGAGGCTCGGCGGGTCAGCCGGCTACTCGTACGGCGAGTGCGTCGCCGATCTCCGAGGTGGAGCGGGCGGGCTTGCCCTGGCGTTCGGTGAGGTCGGCGGTGACGGCCTCGTCGATACGGGCGGCCTCGGCCTCGTAGCCGAGGTGGCGCAGCAGCAGGGCGACGGACAGGACCGTGGCGGTGGGGTCGGCCTTGCCCTGGCCGGCGATGTCGGGCGCGGACCCGTGCACCGGCTCGAACATGGACGGGAACTCGCGGGACGGGTTGATGTTCCCGCTCGCCGCGACGCCGATGCCGCCGGAGACGGCCGCGGCGAGGTCGGTGATGATGTCACCGAAGAGGTTGTCGGTGACGATGACGTCGAAGCGGCCGGGGTCGGTGACGAGGTAGATCGTCGCCGCGTCGACGTGGATGTAGTCCGTGGTGACCTCGGGGAACTCCGCGGCCACCTGGTTGAAGATGTTCGTCCACAGGTGCCCGGCGAAGGTCAGCACGTTGTTCTTGTGGACCAGCGTGAGCTTCTTGCGCGGGCGGGCCTGGGCGCGGGCGAAGGCGTCCCGGACGACGCGCTCGACGCCGAAGGCCGTGTTGACGGACACCTCGGTGGCGACCTCGTGCTCGGTGCCCTTGCGGATGGTGCCGCCGTTGCCGGTGTACGGGCCCTCGGTGCCCTCGCGGACCACGACGAAGTCGATCTGCGGCTCGCCTGCCAGCGGGGTGGCGACACCCGGGAGGAGCTTCGACGGACGCAGGTTGACGTGGTGGTCGAAGGCGAAGCGGAGCTTCAGCAGGAAGCCGCGCTCCAGGACGCCGGAGGGGACGCTCGGGTCGCCGATGGCGCCCAGCAGGATGGCGTCGTGCTGCTTCAGCGCGTCGAGGTCGGCGTCGGTGAGGGTCTCACCGGTGGCGTGGTACCGCTTGGCGCCGAAGTCGTACTCCTTGGTCTCCAGCTTCACGTCCTCGGGGAGAACGGCGGAGAGGACCTTGAGGCCTTCGGCCACGACTTCCTGCCCGATGCCGTCACCGGGGATCACTGCGAGATCGATGCTGCGAGACATGCCCGGCACCCTACTCCTCGTCCCATGGGATGACATGGAGCGTCCGGCATGCGGACACGGCGGGTCGTTCCGTCGACTGGCGTTCACCCGTACGTGTGGCAGGTGTTGACCTGCGCTGGGCACGGTATCGGGATGGACATCCCCGGCACGGACATCCCTGACTTCGGCATCCCGCCGCGGCTCGCCGCCCGGCTGAGCATGGCGGAGCAGTACGAGTATCTGCGCGCCCGGCTGGTGAGCCGTCGCACCCTGGTGACGGCGGGCGCGGTGGCGGGCGGCGCACTGGCGACCGGTTGCGCGAAGACGGCGAGGTCGGGGAAGCCGGCTCCGGCCACCTCCGCGGTCCGCGGCGCGGCGGTCGTGCCGTTCGGCCGCCATCTCGCCTTCGGCGCCGACCCTCGGACGCAGATGCGGATCTCCTGGCAGGTGCCGTCCGCGGTGAAGAAGCCGTTCGTGCGGATCGGGACGCGTCCCGACCAGCTGGGCACGCGCGTCGCCGCCGAGATCCGGCACCTGCACACGCCCGGGGTGCAGGGGGTGCGCCCGGTGGTCGAGCAGTACTACGTCCACGCGGCCCTGACCGGCCTCACGCCCGGCACCACGTACTACTACGGCGTCGGCCACGACGGCTGGGACCCGGCCGCCCCCGGCCACCGCGCCGCCATCACCCCGTTCCGCACCGCGCCCGCGAGCCCGGAGCGGTTCGTGTTCACGGCCTTCGGCGACCAGGGCGTCAGCCAGGCCGGGAAGGCCAGTGACAACGCGCTGCTGAAGCAGAACCCCGCCTTCCACCTGCACGCGGGCGACATCTGTTACGCGGACGGCAACGGCGCGGGCAGGACCTCGGACGGCTACGACGCCCGGGAGTGGGACCGGTTCCTGAAGCAGAACGACCCGGTGGCGCGGTCCGTGCCGTGGATGGTGACGACCGGCAACCACGACATGGAGGCCTGGTACTCCCCCGACGGCTACGGCGGCCAGTACGCCCGCTTCGCCCTCCCGGACAACGGCTTCGACCCGCACGGCTCACCGGGCGTGTACGCGTTCACCTACGGCAACGTCGGCTTCGTGGCGCTGGACGCGAACGACGTGTCGTACGAGATCCCCGCCAACCTCGGCTACAGCGGCGGCAGGCAGACCGAGTGGCTGGAGCAGAAGCTGAAGGAGCTGCGGGCGGCGAAGGGCGTGGACTTCGTCGTCGTCTTCTTCCACCACTGCGCGTACTCGACGTCCTCGCACGCGTCCGACGGCGGGATCCGGGCGGCCTGGCTGCCGTTGTTCACCAAGTACCAGGTGGACCTGGTAGTCAACGGGCACAACCACGTCTACGAGCGCACCGACGCGGTGAAGGGCGGCGGGGTCGGCCGCGCGGTCCCGGTCGGCGGCTCGACCGACCCGGCGCGGGACGGGATCGTGTACGTCACGGCGGGCGGCGGCGGGCGGAATCTGTACGCGTTCCCGTCCGGGGTCAAGGACAGCTACGAGGGGCACGTCACCCGGCACGACGCGGTGGACAGCTTCCACTGGGCCAAGGGGCAGCACAACGTGGCGGAGACGGTGGAGTGGTCGCGGGTGCGGTACACCGGCTTCTCCTTCCTCAGGGTCGAGGCGGAGGCGGGTACGGCACCGAGGCTGAAGGTGTCGGCGCTGGCGCAGAACGGCGCGCGGATCGACCACTTCGAGATACGCCGGGGCGGCTGAGCCCCGGAGTTCCCCGGGGTACGGCGCGGCCGTCCCGGCCGCGCCGTACCCCGTGCGGGTGCGGCTCCCGTTGAGGGGTTGCTACACGTGTTACCGACGGTGCGTCAACGGCTCGTCAGCGGCTCAGTGGCCGGTCTCGCCGCCGTTGTCGCGGCGGTCGAGGGCGCGCTGGAGAGCGGCGGCGGCGTTCTTGCGGTCCGAGTCGCTCGTGCGGGACACGTGGCGGACTCGGCGGCGGACGGTCGTCTCGGCCATGGGAATCGACTCCTTCGACATACGTGGAGTACGGCAAGGGGGGATACGAGACGCCGGAAGGGGCGGGGAGCGGTGCCGCAGGGGTTGCCTGCACGGGGCCCGGCTCACGACCGCCATTCGCTTGATCGAGCGAGACGTTCGGCTCCTACAAAAGTAAGGGAGCGGCCCGCTTCTGTCTGCACAATTACTCGGACTTCCTACTATCTGAGACGGCGAGGTGCGTCACCCGCCTGTGACCTGTGGCTTTGACGGTTGGGACGGTTGGGGCGAACGGGTTACATGACGTCTCCGTCGCGCCAGTCGAAGATCAGCTCGTGGGCGGGGTCGAGGGCACCGGCGAGGGCGGGCCACACGAACACGTCCCCCTCCTCCGCCGCGAGCCGCACGACTCCCCGGTCCGGGGACAGGGCGCAGATCCTGCCGGGCCAGCGCTGCCAGCCCCGGACCGTGTACAGCCGGGCGCCGTCGTCGCTCGCGCCGAGCGCGCCGAGGTCGTACGCCCGCTCGACGATCCGTTCCAGCGCCGCCATCACCTGCCCGCCGTGCCCCCGGCGGCGGGCGTCGGGCCGGACGCCCACCGCCTCGACGTAGCCGACGCGCAGCCAGCGGCCCCGGTGCCGGGCGCGGCGCATGACGACCGAGCCGTGGGCGGCGAGCCCGGCCTCGTCGTGCACGAGCGCGTGCAGGCCGCCCAGTCCGTGCTCCCAGTCGCTGTCGCCGAAGTCCCCGCCGAACGCCTCGTGGAGCAGGGCGCGGGCGGCACGCAGGTCGTCGGGGCCGAGGTCGGCGGTGTGGGCGATGCGGAGAGGCATGGCCCAAGTGTCGTACGGAACTACCAGGCGACGGGGCCGTTACGGTCGATGAACCGGCCCGTTCCCGCGCCGGACGGCTCGGTGGCGAGGCGGACGATCGCGTCGGTGCCCTCGGTGACGGTCTGCGGGCCGCTGTGGCCGTTGAGGTCGGTCGCCGTGTAGCCGGGGTCGACGGCGTTGACGCGGATGTCCTTGAAGGCCTTGGCGTACTGGGTGGTGAGCATGGTCAGGGCCGACTTGGATGCGGTGTAGAGGGGCGAGACGACGGAGGACTCGACGCGGGCCGGGTCGTGCGTGACCGCGAACGACCCCATCCCGCTGCTGACGTTGACGACGACCGGGTCCGGCGAGCGGCGCAGGAGCGGGAGGAAGGCGGTGGTCGTGCGGATGACGCCGAAGACGTTGACGTCGAAGACGCCGAGGGCGTCCGCGCCGGTCAGCTCCGCCGGGTCGCCGTGCGGGCCGGCGATGCCGGCGTTGTTGACCAGCACGTCGATCCGGCCCTCGTGGGCGGCGACGTCGGCGGCCGCGGCGGCGACCGAGGCGTCGTCGGTGACGTCGATCCGGACGAACCGCGCGCCGAGCGCGTCGGCGGCCGCCGCGCCCTGCTCGGGGTCGCGGGCGCCGACGAGCACGGTGTGGCCGAGTCCGGCGAGGCGGCGGGCGGTCTCGCGGCCGAGGCCCTTGTTGGCCCCGGTGATGAAGGTGATGGTCATGGATCGATCGTCGGCCCGGCGCGGGACCCCTGCCAGAGACGCTTCGACCGTAGGAACGGCGGTACCAGGATCACGGAGGGGGCAGGATGGAGGGCATGTCGAGGAAAGAGGCGGCCGGTCTGGGCCCGACGATCCGTGCCTGGCGGGAGCGGCTGTCACCGGCGGCCGTGGGGGTGCCGGCGACCGGCCGCACCCGCCGGGCGACCGGGCTGCGCCGCGAGGAACTGGCCGAGCTGGCCGGGGTGTCGGTCGACTACGTCGTGCGGCTGGAGCAGGGCCGGGCGACGGCGCCGTCCGGGCAGGTGGTCGCCGCCCTGTGCCGTGCCCTGCGGCTGACGCCCGCCGAGCGCGAGCACCTCTACCGGATGGCCGGGCTGGTCCCGCCGGACGGCGGCCCGGTCCCCGATCACCTTCCGCCGGGTGTGCTCCGCGTGCTGGACCGGCTCGGCGGGGTGGCGGTCGGCGTGTTCACCGCGCACTGGCAGCTGCTGTGGTGGAATCCCGGCTGGGCGGCGCTGCTCGGCGACCCGGCGGCCACCCCGCCCGGGCTGCGCAACCTCGCCCGCGAGCGGTTCCCGGTCGGCGCCGAGGGGGCCCGTCTCTCGTCCTGGCCGGTACGGGTGGCGAACGCCGACGGCTCCGACCTCGCGATCGTGGCCGACCTGCGCCGCGCCACCGGCCGCTTCCCGCACGACGCCCGCCTGGCCGAGCTGGTGCGCGAACTGGCCGAGGGCAACGAGCGGTTCGCCCGGCTCTGGGCGAGCGGCACGGTCGCCGCCCACCGCACGGACCGCAAGACGGTCGAGCATCCGGGGGTGGGTCCGGTGGAGGTGGACTGCGACGTCCTGACGGACGGCGACTCGGAGCTGAAGATCGTGATCCTCTCGGCGGCGCCGGACACCGAGGGGGCGGCCCGGCTGCGCACGCTGCTGTAGCCGGGCGGGGCATGGGAACGGGCCGGGAAGCCTGCTCGTGGGTCAGGCTTCCCGGCCCGTGCTCGGGGGGCTGAGGGTCAGCCCATGTGCGGGTACGCGTAGTCGGTCGGCGCGACCAGCGTCTCCTTGATCGCTCGGGTCAGCGTCCAGCGCAGCAGGTTCTGCGGGGCGCCGGCCTTGTCATTGGTGCCGGACGCGCGGCCGCCGCCGAAGGGCTGCTGGCCGACGACGGCACCGGTCGACTTGTCGTTGATGTAGAAGTTGCCGGCCGCGTAGCGCAGCTTCTCCATCGTGTACGCCGCCGCCGCGCGGTCGTTGGAGATGACCGAGCCGGTGAGCGCGTAGTCGGACACCGACTCCATCTGGGTCAGCATCTCGTCGTACTCGTCGTCCTCGTAGACGTGCACGGCGAGGAACGGGCCGAAGTACTCGGTGCGGAAGACCTCGTTCTCCGGGTCGCTGCACACGACGACCGTCGGGCGGACGAAATAGCCGACCGAGTCGTCGTAGGAGCCGCCCGCGACGATCTCGCAGGACGGGTCGGTCTTCGCACGGTCGATCGCGGCCTTGTTCTTGGCGAAGGCACGCTCGTCGATGACGGCGCCGATGAAGTTCGACAGGTCGGTGACGTCACCCATGGTCAGGTAGTCGACCTCGGCGGCGAACTCCTCGCGGAAGCCGTCGTTCCAGATGGACGCGGGGATGTAGGCGCGGGAGGTCGCCGAGCACTTCTGGCCCTGGTACTCGAAGGCGCCGCGGGTGAGCGCCGTCTTGAGGACGGCCCGGTCGGCGCTCGGGTGGGCGACGAGGAAGTCCTTGCCGCCGGTCTCGCCGACCAGACGCGGGTACGAGCGGTACTTCTCGATGTTGTTGCCGACCGTCTTCCACAGGTACTGGAAGGTCTTGGTGGAGCCGGTGAAGTGGATTCCGGCCAGGTCCCGGTGCTCGAGGGCGACCTTGGACACCTCGATGCCGTCGCCGGTGACGAGGTTGATGACGCCCTTCGGGAGGCCTGCCTCCTCCAGCAGCTGCATCAGGAGGACCGCCGCGTGGGTCTGGGTCGGGGACGGCTTCCACACGACCACGTTGCCCATGAGAGCCGGGGCCGTCGGCAGGTTGCCGGCGATCGCGCTGAAGTTGAACGGCGTGATCGCGTAGACGAAGCCCTCCAGGGGGCGGTGGTCGAGGCGGTTCCAGACGCCCGGCGAGTTGGCCGGGGGCTGCTCGGCCAGGATCTGGCGGGCGTAGTGGACGTTGAACCGCCAGAAGTCGACCAGCTCGCAGGGCGAGTCGATCTCGGCCTGCTGGGCGGTCTTGGACTGGCCGAGCATGGTGGAGGCGGCGATCGTCTCGCGCCAGGGGCCGGCGAGCAGTTCGGCGGCGCGCAGGATGATGGCGGCGCGGTCGTCGAAGGACATCGCGCGCCAGGCGGGCGCGGCGGCGAGGGCCGCGTCGATCGCGTCCTGGGCGTCCTGCTGGGTGGCGTGCCGACCGGTGCCGATGACGGCCTTGTGGTTGTGCGGCTGCACGACCTGGAAGGGCTCGCCGCCGCCGAGCCGCTTCTCGCCGCCGATGGTCATCGACAGCTCGATCGGGTTCTCGGCCAGCTCCTTGAGCTTGGCCTCCAGGCGGGTGCGCTCGGCGGAGCCGGGGGCGTAGCCGTGCACCGGCTCGTTGACGGGGGTGGGGACCTGGGTCACAGCGTCCATGAGATCCGTAACTCCTTGTACGTGAGCGGGTGTTGAGGCTTGTCGGGGCTCAGCCCCTGCTGACCATCGAGCGGAGGAAGAAGCGCAGGTTGGCCGGCTTCTCCGCGAGACGGCGCATGAAGTAGCCGTACCAGTCGGTGCCGTACGCGGTGTAGACGCGCATCCGGTGGCCCTCGGCGGCCAGCCGCAGGTGCTCGTCGCTGCGGATGCCGTACAGCATCTGGAACTCGTACTCGTCGGGCTTGCGGCCGGCGCGCCGGGCGAGTTCCTGGGCGATGGAGATCAGGCGCGGGTCATGGGAGCCGACCATCGGGTACCCCTCGCCCTCCATCAGAGTCCGCAGGACCCGCACGTACGCCTTGTCGATCTCGTGCTTCTGCTGGTAGGCGACCTCGGCGGGCTCCTTGTAGGCACCCTTGACCAGGCGGACGCGGCTGCCGCTGTCGGCGAGGCGGCGGGCGTCGGCCTCGGTGCGGAAGAGGTAGGCCTGGATGACGCAGCCGGTCTGCGGGAAGTCCCGGCGCAGTTCCTCGTGGATGGCGAACATCGAGTCGAGGGTGGTGTGGTCCTCGGCGTCGAGGGTGACGGTCGTACCGATGGCCGCGGCGGCCTCGACGACCGGGCGGACGTTGGCGAGGGCCAGTTCGTGTCCTCCCGGGAGGGCCTGGCCGAACATCGACAGCTTGACCGACATCTCGACCCGCTCGCCGAGGCCGAGGTCCTTCAGCCGCTCGACGAGCGCGAGGTAGGCGTCCCGGGCGGCGGTGGCCTGCTCGGGGGTCGTGATGTCCTCGCCGACGACGTCCATCGTCAGCTCCAGGCCGCGGCCCGTGAGCTCCTCGATGATCGGGACGATGTCGGCGACCGACTCCCCGGGGATGAAGCGGTCCACGACCTGCTTCGTCACCGGGGCCGCCGAGATCAGACGTCGCATCCGGTCGCTGCGCGACGCGGCGAGAATCACGGGACCCAGCACGGGGCACCTCCACAACACATGCCAGACAGGCCGCGATCCGACGATTTGGATACGGCACGGGGAACCACCGTGAAAGTTAAGGATCCCTCCGATCGTGGGCCATCGACAGCTGTCACGCATCCGTGCAGCGGATCTCAGACAGATGTATGAAGGCGGTCGGGAATTGCGGGAGAATGCCCGGGTGACGTCGGAATTCAGGGATGACTACCAGGAGCTGGTCGACGAGATCTCGGAGCTCCTCGGCGTCCCGGCGACCCTGGAGAACCGCGACTTCGAGCTGATCGCCTTCGGGGCGTACGACAGTGAGGGCGACCTCGACCCGTCGGCGCTGGACCCGGTCCGCACCCGCTCGATCCTGACCCGGCGTTCGACGGCGGCGGTGCGTACCTGGTTCGAGGGCTTCGGCATCACCCGGGCGACCGGACCGGTCCGGATCCCGCCGACCCCGGAGGCCGGGGTGTACCGCGGGCGGATCTGCCTCCCGGTACGCCATCGGGGTGTCGTCCTCGGCTATGTGTGGCTGCTCGACTCCGAGCCGGGTCCGACGGACGCCCAGCTGGCCGCCGCCATGGGGGTGGCGGGGCGGATCGGGGCGCTGCTCGCGGACGAGGCGCAGGCGGGGGCGGGTCTTGGCCGGGAGCTGCGGGCGGTGCTGGTCGCGGAGGGCGGCTGGCAGCGGGACATGGCGGTGGCCGAACTCCGTACCGCCCTGGGCGCCCGCGCGGACGTCCCGCACACCCTGGTCTGTGTCGCCCCCTGGCCGTCGGCCGACCCGGACGACGCCCCGTCCCCGCGCACGGTCCCGCACGCCACCGCGCTGTGCGCCCTGCCCTGGGGAGCAACCGGCCACAGCCTCGCGGTGCTGGTCCGGCTGCGCAGCACGGACACGGCCACTCCCGCCCTGACGGCCGCCGCCCGGCTGCTCAAGGAGGCGGAGGAGGGCCGGTCGGCGGCGGCGCGCGGCGCCGGGGCGCGGACGGCGGCGGCCGTCGCCGCGGGGTTCGCGGGGCCGGTCACGGCGGCGCAGGGCTGCGCCGCGGGGGTGGGCGGGCCCCGGGCCGGGCTGGCCGAGCTGGGCGCGGTCTGGCAGGAGGCCACGGCGGCCGCCCGGGCCGCGCTGGCGGAGCCGCGGTTCGGGCCGGTCGCGCAGTGGGCGGACATCGGCCCGTACCGCCTGCTGACCGCGCTGCCGCCGGCGGCCCCGCGGGATCCGGCCGTGGCCCCGCTTCTCACCCCGGCCCACCACGAACTGGCCCGCACCGCCGAGGTCTACCTCGACCACGCGGGCCAGGCGGGCCGCACGGCCACCGCGCTCGGCATCCACCGGCAGACCCTGTACTACCGCCTGTCCCGCGTCGAGCAGCTCACCGGCCTCGACCTGGACGACGGCGAGGACCGCCTGCTGCTGCACATGGCGTTGAAGGGGGCCCGGCTCGCCTGAGGTGCGCCTTTCGGTGCCGTGTGCGGATGCCGGTCGGCGTATGCTCCGCGTGTTCACATCAAGGATGTCGGCGGGGGCGGACATGGGTGATTCGGGTCCGGACATACGGCACGGCGAGGCGGCCGAGCCACGGGAGGCCGTGGCGGAGAGCGGGGCGCGCAGACAGCCCCGGCCGGGCCGCCGGTCGGCCGCGCTGGGGATCGGGGCGCTCGCCCTCGCGGGGTGCGCCGCAGGAGCCGTCTGGCTCTTCCGGGACGACCTGCCCCACCCGCTCGGCGACGAACGGGCCTGCGCCGGAAGCGAGCAGCGGCTGCCGGACCGGATTCTCGTGCACGGCACGCCGATCCCCTCCGACGCCTCCGACGTCCACTACTTCACCCGGAACGGCAGCGCCGTCCTGTCCTTCCGCAGCGGCCTGCTCCCGTACTTCCTGCGCAGCACGGGCATCGTGCCGGCCGGCGCGGACCTGTTCGACGAGCGCCACGGCGGCGTCGGCGTGGCCGGCGAGCCGTACAAGCTCCCGGACGGCCTGTGCGGAGCCGCACTGCGGAGCCCCGTCTGGTACTACCACCCCGAGGACGGCGTCCGGGTCACCGTCGAGCGCTCGCCGCTGTACGGCGACGCGCTCCGGTTCCCGGCCCGCGCCGTGATCACGTACTCGCTCGGCTGACCGGCGCCACGCGTGCGCCGACTCCTCGGGCGCGTCAACTCCGGTTCGCGGCCTCGACGATCTGGCGCAGCCCCTCGGCGAGCGCGTCGCCGTCGGGGGCGGTCTTCGGGTCGAAGGTCCACTGCGAGATGAGGCCGGACATCAGGGTCATGTAGAAGCGGCCCAGGGTGTCGGCGGTCTCGTCCGAGACCTCCTCCTCCCGTACGCCCATCAGCAGCGAGGTCAGCCCGCGGCCGCCCTCGCGCTGGGCGCGCGCCAACTGGTCGCGCACCTCCGGCATCTGGTCGCCCATCGTCACGATCTCCACGCTGAGCCGCCACATGGAGCCGGGCCCGCGCATGCTGTCGACGATGTTCGACCACACCTCCCGGAACCGCTCGAGGGAGCCGGGCGCTCCGGTCAGCCCCCCGTCGCCGCCCTCGAAGGACATCTCCTCCACCAGGGCGATGTAGGCCTGTGCGAGCAGCGCGTCCTTGGAGCCGTAGTGGTAGCCGATCGAGGCGAGGTTGGTCCCCGACTCCCGGACGATGTCGCGCGCCGTCGTCCGCGCAAACCCCTTCTCGAGCAGGCAGCGCTTGGCGCCTTCCAGCAGATCCTCACGGTGTCCCATGCGGACCACCCTACCCGGAATCCATACGCGCGTCCTAGACACGTGAATTATACAAGCGTTCTAGACAAGCGTTTAAGACGCCCGTACATTCCTTGGCATGACGAACCCGACGAGCACGAACGCAACCACTCCACCGAGCCCCAACGCCCTGGCGGGGCGCCGCGAATGGACGGCGCTGGGCGTGCTGATGCTTCCGCTGCTCCTGGTCTCGATGGATGTCTCGGTCCTCTACTTCGCCCTCCCGGCGATCGGCGCGGACCTGGCGCCGAGCGGCACCCAGCAGCTGTGGATCCTCGACGTCTACGGCTTCGTCCTGGCCGGTCTGCTGATGACGATGGGCGCCCTCGGCGACCGCATCGGCCGTCGGCGCCTGCTGCTGTTCGGCGCCGCGGCCTTCGGCGGGGCCTCGCTGCTCGCCGCGTACGCGGACAGCGCCGGAACCCTGATCGCCGCCCGCGCGATCCTCGGCATCGGCGGCGCGACCCTGATGCCGTCGACGATGGCCCTGCTGCGCACGATGTTCACCGACCCGGGCCAGCGCGCGAAGGCGATCGGCCTGTGGTCCGGGGTGATGACGGGCGGGATCGCGCTCGGCTCGGTGATGAGCGGGATCCTCGTCGAGCACTTCTGGTGGGGCTCGGTCTTCCTGGTCAACCTGCCGGCGATGGCCCTGCTCCTGATCGTCGGCCCGTTCCTGCTCCCCGAGTCCCGGAACCCCTCCCCCGGTTCCTTCGACTGGCTGAGCGTCCCGCTCTCGATGGCCGCCGTGCTGCCCGTGGTCTACGGCGTCAAGGAGATCCCCTCCGAGGGCTGGCACCCGCTGTACGTCGTCTCGGTCACCGTCGGCCTGCTCTTCGCCGCTCTCTTCGTCCACCGGCAGCGCACCACCGGCTCCCCGCTGATCCCGCCGGCCCTGCTGAAGGGCCACGGCTTCACCCCGGCGCTGGCCCTGAACCTGGTCGCCTCGCTCGCCATGATGGGCTCGGCGATCTTCACCACCCAGTACCTGCAGTCGGTCCTCGGGATGAGCCCGCTGGCGGCGGCGCTGTGGAGTCTGCTGCCCTCGGTGTTCATCGGGGCCGCGGGGCCGCTCACGGCGCAGCTGGTGCAGCGGGGCGCCGACCGGGGGTACGTCGTCGCCGGCGGCTTCGCGGCCATGGCGGCCGGGTTCGTGCTGCTCGCCCTGATCGGCACCGACTCGCTGTGGCTGGTGCTGACCGGGGCCGGCGTCCTCGCCTGCGGGATGGTCGCGATCGTGTCCCAGCTGACCGACCTCGCGATGACCGGCGCGCCGGTGGAACGGGCCGGGACGGCGTCCTCGCTGCTGGAGACGGCCGCGGAGTTCGGCGGTGCGCTCGGCATGGCCGTGCTGGGCTCGATCGGCACGGCGGTCTACCGCCACGACATGCCGGCCACGGCTCCCGCCGGGGCCCGCGAGACGCTGGGCGGTGCGCTGGCCACGGCGAGCCGGCTGCCGGGGCCCGCGGGAGAGGCCCTGACCCGGACCGCACGGGAGGCGTTCACCAGCGGGATGCAGGGCGCGGCGATCGCGGGGGCGGTGCTGCTGGTGGGGGCCGCGGTGGGGGCGGGGGTGACGCTGCGGAGGAGGTGACCCTACGCCTGCGCAGGAGGTGACCATACAAACGCCGGACGGGCTGACCTACTCAGCCCGTCCGGCGTTTGAGGACGCACGACTCCAGCCTTCCAGCCCACCGAGTCGGATGGGCCGGTGGGCGAAAAAATCAGACCAGGTTCACCGATCGGGCCGACGTCGCCCCGATCTCCGCCTCGACCTCGGCCAGCACACCGGCGGCCACCGTGTCGTCGACGGTGAGGACGGCGAGCGCCTCGCCGCCCGCGACCGCACGGGACACCTGCATACCGGCGATGTTGATCCCGGCCTCTCCCAGGATGCGGCCGACGGTGCCGACCACGCCCGGCCGGTCCTCGTACCGCAGCACCAGCAGGTGGTCGGCGATCGCGAGGTCGACGTCGTAGTCGCCGACCGCGACGATCTTCTGGAGGTTCTTCGGGCCGGACAGCGTGCCGGAGACCGAGACCTCCTCGCCGTTGCCGAGGGTGCCGCGCACGGTGACGACGTTGCGGTGGTCGGCCGACTCCGAGCTGGTCGTCAGCCGTACCTCGACACCGCGCTCCTGCGCGAACAGCGGGGCGTTGACGTACGACACCGTCTCGTCGACGACGTCCTCGAAGACGCCCTTGAGCGCGGACAGCTCCAGCACCTTCACGTCGTGCTGGGTGATCTCGCCGTAGACCTCGACGTCGAGGCGGACCGCGACCTCACCGGCGAGCGCGGTGAAGATGCGGCCGAGGCGCTCGGCGAGGGGCAGGCCCGGCTTGACGTCCTCGGCGATGACACCGCCCTGGACGTTGACCGCGTCCGGGACCAGCTCACCGGCGAGGGCGAGGCGGACGGACCGGGCGACGGCGATGCCCGCCTTCTCCTGGGCCTCGTCGGTGGAGGCACCGAGGTGCGGGGTGCAGACGACCTGGTCGAGCTCGAAGAGCGGGGAGTCGGTGCACGGCTCCTTGGAGTAGACGTCGAGGCCGGCGCCGGCGACCCGGCCCTCCTTGAGTGCCGCGTACAGCGCCTCCTCGTCGACGATGCCACCGCGCGCGGCGTTGACGATCCGCACCGACGGCTTGACCTTGCGCAGCGCCTCGTCGCCGATCAGACCGACCGTCTCGGGGGTCTTCGGGAGGTGCACGGTGATGAAGTCGGCGACCTCGAGCAGCTCGTCCAGGGACAGCACCTTGACGCCCATCTGGGCGGCACGGGCGGGCTGGATGTAGGGGTCGTAGGCGACGACCTTCATGCCGAAGGCGGACATGCGCTGCGCGACCAGGGCGCCGATGCGGCCGAGGCCGACGACACCGAGGGTCTTCTCGGCGAGCTCGACGCCGGTGTACTTGCTGCGCTTCCACTCGCCGTTCTTCAGCGCGGCGTTGGCCTGCGGGATGTGGCGGGCGCTGGAGATGAGAAGACCGCAGGCCAGCTCGGCGGCGGTCACGATGTTGGAGGTCGGGGCGTTGACGACCATCACGCCGGCCTTGGTGGCGGCGGAGACGTCGACGTTGTCCAGGCCGACGCCGGCTCGTGCGACGACCTTGAGCTTCTTGGCCGCGGCGATCGCCTCGGCGTCGACCTTGGTGGCGGAGCGGATCAGGATCGCGTCCACGTCGGCGATGGCGGGGAGCAGCTCGGCTCGGTCTGCTCCGTTGGTGTGCCGGATCTCGAAGTCCGGGCCCAGCGCGTCGACGGTGGCGGGCGACAGCTCTTCAGCGATGAGTACGACAGGTTTCGAGCTCACGTGAGTCCTCACATGTCCAATGCGGACGGCCGTCCCGACGGCCGCAGGCGGTGGAGGTTGGCTAGCCGCGTGGAGACGCACGACGCTGTGGGCCTGACGCGTATGTAGTACGGCAGTGTAGTGGCGTGACGGAGGTCGTCCTGCGCCTCTGCGGAAGGATCACCCGTCCGAGATTCGACGGGGCGGACAACAGGGCCGGGGCGGTTCGCCCCGGCCCTGTCACCTGGGGCTCACGCGTCTTCGTTCACCCAGGACATCAGCTTGCGCAGCTGCTTGCCGGTGGTCTCCAGCAGGTGCTCGGAGTCCTGCTTCTTGTACTCGTTGTACTTCTTCAGACCGCCGTGGTACTCGTCCATCCAGTTGCGGGCGAAGGTGCCGTCCTGGATCTCGGCGAGGACCTGCTTCATCTCGGCCTTGGTGGCGTCGGTGATGATCCGCGGGCCGGTGACGTAGTCGCCCCACTCGGCGGTCTCGGAGACCGACCAGCGCATCTTCTCCAGGCCGCCCTCGTACATCAGGTCGACGATGAGCTTCAGCTCGTGCAGGCACTCGAAGTACGCGATCTCCGGCTGGTAGCCGGCCTCGACCAGGGTCTCGAACCCGGCCTTGACCAGGGCGGCCGTACCACCGCAGAGGACGGCCTGCTCACCGAACAGGTCGGTCTCGGTCTCCTCGGTGAAGGTCGTCTTGATGACGCCGGCGCGGGTGCCGCCGATGCCCTTCGCGTACGACAGCGCCAGCGCGAAGCCGTTGCCGGTGGCGTCCTGCTCGACGGCCACGATGCAGGGCACGCCGCGGCCCTCCTCGTACTGACGGCGGACGAGGTGGCCCGGGCCCTTCGGGGCGACCATGCAGACGTCGACGCCGGCCGGGGGCTTGATGAAGCCGAAGCGGATGTTCAGGCCGTGGCCGAAGAACAGCGCGTCGCCGTCGTTCAGGTTCGGGGCGATGGACTCCTCGTAGACCTGGGCCTGGATCGGGTCCGGGACCAGGATCATGATGACGTCGGCCTCGGCGGCGGCCTCGGCCGGGGTCACCACACGCAGGCCCTGCTCCTCGGCCTTCGCCTTGGACTTGGAGCCCTCGTGCAGACCGACACGCACGTCGACACCCGAGTCGCGCAGCGACAGGGCGTGGGCGTGACCCTGGCTGCCGTAGCCGATGACCGCGACCTTGCGGCCCTGGATGATGGACAGGTCGGCGTCGGCGTCGTAGAACAGCTCGGCCACTTTGGGTTCTCTCCTTGGTGTGCAGGTGTTGCGTCCCACCGTATGACGGCGGGCGGACGGGAAGTTTTGGGGTCTCGGCATACGGGCGGCCGGCGGGCCGGGACGGATCGCCGGCCGCCCGTGTCGAGCCTTGCTCAAGCCTTACGCAGATCGGTCGAGGGCGCGCAGCGACCGGTCGGTGATCGAACGGGCCCCGCGTCCGATCGCGATGGTGCCGGACTGCACCAGCTCCTTGATGCCGAACGGCTCCAGCATCTTGAGCATGGCGGTCAGCTTCTCGCTGCTGCCGGTGGCCTCGATGGTGACGGCCTCCGGGGAGACGTCGACGGTCTTGGCCCGGAACAGCTGGACGATCTCGACGATCTGGGAGCGCGTCTCGTTGTCGGCGCGCACCTTCACCAGAACGAGTTCGCGCTGAACGGCCGAACCCGGCTCCAGTTCGACGATCTTGAGCACCTCGACGAGCTTGTTGAGCTGCTTGGTGACCTGCTCCAGCGGCAGCGCCTCGACGCTCACCACGATGGTGATGCGGGAGATGTCGGCGTGCTCGGTGACCCCGACGGCGAGCGAGTCGATGTTGAAGCCGCGGCGGGAGAACAGGGCCGCGATCCGGGCCAGGATGCCCGGCTTGTTCTCCACCAGGACGGAGAGCGTGTGCTTGGACATTTTTCTTCGTCTCTCTCGCTCAGTCGTCTTCGTTGTCGCCGAAGTCGGGACGGACGTCCCGGGCGGCCAGGATCTCGTCGTTGGAGGTGCCGGCGGCGACCATCGGCCACACCATGGCGTCCTCGTGGACGATGAAGTCGACGACGACCGGGCGGTCGTTGATGGAGTTCGCCTCTTCGATGACCTTGTCGAGGTCGTCCGGGGACTCGCAGCGGATGGAGTAGCAGCCCATGGCCTCCGACAGCTTGACGAAGTCGGGGACCCGGGTGCCGCGGGCGTCCGGGTTGACGTCGTCGGGCCCGGAGTGCAGCACCGTGTTGGAGTACCGCTGGTTGTAGAAGAGGGTCTGCCACTGGCGGACCATCCCGAGGGCGCCGTTGTTGATGATGGCGACCTTGATCGGGATGTTGTTCAGGGCGCAGGTGGTCAGTTCCTGGTTGGTCATCTGGAAGCAGCCGTCGCCGTCGATCGCCCAGACGGTCCTGCCCGGCTGACCGGCCTTGGCGCCCATGGCGGCCGGGACCGCGTAGCCCATGGTTCCGGCGCCGCCGGAGTTCAGCCAGGTGGCGGGCTTCTCGTACTGCACGTAGTGCGCGGCCCACATCTGGTGCTGACCGACGCCCGCCGCGAAGATCGTGTCCTGCGGGGCGAGCTGCCCGATGCGCTCGATGACCTGCTGCGGCGAGAGCGACCCGTTGTCGGGCAGGTCGTAGCCCAGCGGGTAGGTCTCGCGCCAGCGGTTGAGGTCCTTCCACCAGGCGGCGTAGTCACCCTGGTGGCCCTCGCCGTGCTCCTTCTGCACCGCCTGGATCAGGTCGGCGATGACCTCGCGGGCGTCACCGACGATCGGCACGTCGGCGGCGCGGTTCTTGCCGATCTCCGCGGGGTCGATGTCGGCGTGGACGATCTTCGCGTACGGGGCGAAGCTGTCCAGCTTGCCGGTGACGCGGTCGTCGAAGCGGGCTCCGAGGGCGACGATCAGGTCGGCCTTCTGCAGCGCGGTGACGGCGGTGACCGCACCGTGCATGCCCGGCATTCCCACGTGCAGCGGGTGGCTGTCGGGGAACGCGCCGAGCGCCATCAGGGTGGTGGTGACGGGCGCTCCGGTGAGCTCGGCGAGGACCTTGAGCTCGGCGGTGGCGTGCGCCTTGATGACACCGCCACCGACGTAGAGGACGGGCCGCTTCGCGGAGGTGATCAGCTTGGCGGCCTCGCGGATCTGCTTGGCGTGCGGCTTGGTCACCGGGCGGTAGCCGGGCAGGTCCATGACCGGCGGCCAGGAGAAGGTGGTCTTCGCCTGGAGGGCGTCCTTGGCGATGTCGACCAGGACCGGGCCGGGGCGGCCGGTGGACGCGATGTGGAACGCCTGCGCGATCACCCGCGGGATGTCCTCGGCCTTGGTGACCAGGAAGTTGTGCTTGGTGATCGGCATGGTGATGCCGACGATGTCCGCCTCCTGGAAGGCGTCCGTGCCGATCGAGGAGGACGCGACCTGCCCGGTGATCGCCACGAGCGGCACCGAGTCCATGTGCGCGTCCGCGATCGGCGTCACCAGGTTCGTCGCACCCGGGCCGCTCGTCGCCATGCAGACACCGACCTTGCCGGTGGCCTGCGCGTAGCCGGTGGCCGCGTGCCCGGCACCCTGCTCGTGGCGGCACAGGACATGGCGCACCCGGGTGGAGTCCATCAGCGGGTCGTAGGCCGGCAGGATCGCGCCACCGGGGATACCGAATACCGTGTCGGCGCCGACCTCCTCAAGGGAGCGGATGAGGGACTTCGCACCCGTGACGTGCTCGACGGGCGCGGACTGCTGTCCTCCGGAACGGGGCCGCGGCTGCGGATGGTGGGCCCCCGGGGCCTGCTCGGTCATCGGCATTCTCTTCTCGATGCTGAGGGTTTTTGCGAGGTTCGTACGGTTTTCTGCTGCCGTACGTCTGGTGCTGGTGCAACAAAAAACCCCTCGTGCCAAAAGGCAAGCGAGGGGAGCGCGCCGGTGTGGTCGCTGGGGTTTCCGGATCCTTCTCCGGTGGGTCCCAGCTCAGCCGACGCGCTGTCCAAGTACGAGAATTCGGGTGCGCATGGAACTGACCCTCCCTCTGACGCGCACCACGTGTCAAGTGGGTGGGACAGGCGTCTCATTATGTGAGCGTAGGGCACTTCCGCCTCCGAGTACGGCGGGCACACCACCGGTGTACACCCCCGAGCCGCCCCCGGCGAACGCCGGCTCGGCCGGTGCGTGCGGAACCGGATAATGGCCGGAACCGAGCGCCCGGCGCAGGCGGTACTCGTCCACCGGGCCGGAGAACGCCATACCCATCCCGTGCGTGCACCCCATCGCCCGCAACGCCGTGACCTGCTCGGGCAGGTCCACGCCCTCGGCCACGGACTCCAGGCCGAGATCGCAGGCGATCCGCAGCAGCCCGCTGGTGATCTTGTGCAGCCGGGCCGACTCGACGACCCCCTCGACCAGACTGCGGTCGAGCTTGAGCACGTCGACGGGGAGCTTGCGGAGGGCCGTGATCGCCGCGTAGCCGCTGCCGAAGCCGTCCAGCGCGATCCGGACACCGTGCCGGCTGAGCGCGGTCAGCCGGCGCTCCAGCTCGTCCAGCGGAACCCTGGGGTCGGTGTCGGACAGCTCCAGGAGCAGCGCCCCCGAGGGCAGCCCGTGCCGGGTGAGCAGAGCCTCCACGGAGCCGAGCGGCGAGGACCGGTCGAGCAGCCGCCGGGCGGAGGTCCGGACGGCGACCGGCACCACGAGCCCGCTCGCGGCCCGCTCGGCGGCCTGCTCGACCGCCTCCCGGAGGATCCAGCGGTCCAGCTCGGCGGTCTTGTCGCTGTCCTCGGCGACCCGCAGGAACTCGGCCGGTGTGAACAGCACTCCCTGCGAGGAACGCCAGCGTGCCTGCGCGGAGACCGATTCGATCCGGCCGTTCTCCAGGCACACCACGGGCTGGTGCAGCAGCGCGAACTCGCCGTCGTGCAGGGCGGCCCGCAGCCGGGTGGCCAGTTCCGCCTTGCGTACGACGTCCTGCTGCATCTGCGGCTTGTACAGCTTGACGCGGCCTTTTCCGGCCGACTTGGCGCGGTACATCGCCAGGTCGGCGTTGCGCAGCAACTCGCCCGCGCCGAGACCCGGTTCGGCGAAGGCGACACCGATGGACGCGTTGACACGGACATCGTTGCCGTCAATGGCGTACGGCTGGGAGAGGGTCACCCTGAGGCGGTCGGCGAGCTCCAGGATGTGCCGCTCCCGGGCACTGCGGTCACGGGTGCCGTCGCCGACGATCAGCGCCGCGAACTCGTCGCCGCCCAGCCGGGACGCGGTGTCGCCCTGGCGGACCGTGCCCTGGAGTCTGCGCGCGGCCTGGACGAGCAGTTCGTCCCCGGCCTGGTGCCCGATCGTGTCGTTGACGGCCTTGAACCCGTCCAGGTCGATGAAGAGCACCGCCGTGTTCCTGAGGGCCGGGCCCCGGTCGGAGGAGCGGCGGCCGGACAGGGCCTGCTGCACGCGCCGGGTGAACAGGGCGCGGTTGGGCAGGTCGGTGAGCGGGTCGTGCTCGGCGTTGTGCTGGAGCTGCGCCTGCAGGCGCACTCTTTCGGTCACGTCCCGGCTGTTGAAGATGAGGCCGCCGTGGTGGCGGTTGACGGTGGACTCGACGTTGAGCCAGCCGCCCTCGCCGGACCGGAACCGGCACTCGATGCGGGTCGTGGGTTCCTCCAGCGAGCTGGCGGCGAGGAAGCGGCGCACCTCGTGCACCACGCAGCCCAGGTCCTCCGGGTGGATGAGGCTGGCCAGTTCCGAGCCGACCAGGTCCTCGGCGGACCGCCCGTAGACCCCGGCGGCGGCCGGGGAGACGTACCGGAGGATGCCGTTCGGCGCGGCGATCATGATGACGTCGCTGGAGCCCTGCACCAGGGAGCGGAAGTGGTTCTCCTGCTGCGCCAGTTCCTGGGTGAGGGTGATGTTGTCGAGCAGCATGATGCCCTGGCGCACGACGAGCGCGAGGACCACGCAGCCGGCGGTGATCAGGACGACGTGGTCCGGACTGCGGCCGTTGAGGACGTTGTAGAGGATGCCCAGGGTGCACACGGCGGCGGCCAGGTACGGGGTGAGCGCGGCCAGGGAGCCGGTGATCGGCCGGCCGGCCGGGTAGCGGCTGTGGTCGCCTCCCGGGGTGGGCGCCGGCGGCTGCTTGGGCGCCGGGGCACGGCCGCCGGGCACGTGCTCGTGGACCACGCGCGTGTGCCCCTCGGGATCCTGGGAGCCCTGCGGCCGGGGCGCGGCCCAGGGGGCGTACGCGAGCAGCAGCGAGCCGGCGAACCAGCCCGCGTCCAGCAGCTGGCCGGAGCGGTAACTGCTGTGCAGCAGCGGCGAGGTGAACAGGGCGTCGCACATCACGGTCAGGGCGAGGGCGCCGATCGCGGTGTTCACCGCGGTGCGGTTGCCCGGCGAGCGCCGGAAGTGCAGCGCGAGCACCATGCTGACCAGGGCGATGTCCAGCAGCGGGTAGGCCAGCGAGAGCGCGGTGTGCGCGACGCTGGGCCCGTCGAACCGGGCGGCCTGGGCGAGCGCGAGGCTCCACGACAGGGTGAGCAGCGAGCCGCCGATCAGCCAGGCGTCCAGCGCCAGGCAGATCCAGCCGGCCTTGGTCACCGGCCGCTTGGCCAGCACCAGCAGACCGACGATCGCGGGCGGCGCGAAGCACAGGAAGAACAGGTCGGCATAGCTGGGGCTGGGCACGGGCCGGTGGAGCACGACCTCGTACCACCCCCAGACGGCGTTGCCCAGGGCCGCCATCGCCGAGGAGAGGGCGAACAGCAGCCAGGCAGGTCGAAAGCGGACCCGCGGGGAGCGGGCGTAGCAGAAGCACGACACGGCGGCGGTGCCGGCGGCCGCGGTCAGACCGAAGTCGCCCATGAACAGGGCGATCTGGTTCGAGCCCCAGTCGAACGCGGAACCGACGGCGTATCCCGCGCAGATCAGGGCCAGGACGAGTTGGCGGACCACGCCGGTCCCGCCGCCGATGGCCGGCGGCCGGGGGTGCGGCATCCCCGCCGGAGGCTGTGCCCGCAGCGCTCCGGGGAGGGTGGTCGTCACAGGCGTCGGCGCTGTCACCGGATGCTCCCGGTCCGCGCCGCTCCCTGGTCCCGTGGGTCCCGGTGCGCTGGGTGAGGGTGCCTCCTGCGTGCGCTGTGCCTGCGGTGGTGGTGATGGCTCGTGTGGTGGCCGCGTCTGCGCGCAGCTGTGCGCCAGGGTCGCCGCCGGCGGCTCCGCCGCGTCGGATCGTTCGTCCATAGGCCGTGCATCGCCCGTCGCCCCCCTCACAAATCTGAAATGTCCATCCCCGGCGCCGAACGGTGCGCGGCGCAGCCCCTTCCGGGACGATACACCAGTCTCGTCACTCAGGGACATAGCTTCTCTACGCTCCGTGACGACCAGCGGCTATGCGCGCACGCACCGCACCCGGAAGGTCGCGGACCGTACCGGAAGCGGATTACACGCGTATTGCCGTGATGGTCAGTTGTCGGTGGATCCCGTCGTCAAAATCACGTTTCGCAACGGCTCCCGGTTCACGAAACGGTTCAACTGATCGGTGACGAGGCGCTTGGCACGCGGCAGGAAGGCCGAGGTGGGGCCGCCGACATGAGGGCTGATCAGCACTCCGGGCGCCTGCCACAAGGGGTGCCCGGCCGGCAGCGGCTCGGGGTCGGTGACGTCGAGCGCGGCGGTGAGACGGCCGCTCTCCAGCTCGGCGAGGAGGGCCTTGGTGTCCACGACGGGCCCGCGCGCGATGTTCACGAGCAGTGCCCCGTCCTTCATCCGTGCGAGGAACTCCGCGTTGACCAGGCCACGCGTGGTGTCCGTGAGGGGCGTGGAAAGGATGACGACATCGGCTTCGGGAAGCAGAGTCGGCAGTTCGGTGAGCGGATGCACGGGACCGCGCGCCGAGGCGCGCCCGGAGCGCGCGACGCGCGCCACCCGCGCAACCTCGAAGGGCACGAGCCGGTCCTCGATGGCCGCGCCGATGGCGCCGTAGCCGACGATGAGGACGGACCTGTCGGCGAGTGCGGGGTGGAACCCGCCCTCCCACTGCTCCTGCTGCTGGGCTCGCACGAACCCCGGGATGCCGCGCAGGGAGGCCAGCGTGAGCGCGAGCGCGAGTTCGGCGGTGCTCGCCTCGTGGACGCCGCGCGCGTTGCACAGCAGCACGCCGGGGACGATGCGGTCACCGGCCGCGATCATGTCGTCGACACCGGCCGTGAGGGTCTGGACGAGCCGCAGGTTCCGCATCCGCACCAGCGGCCGCACCTTCACGTCCTGCCGCTTCATGTAGGGGACGACGTAGACGGCACAGTCGGCGGGGTCACCGGGGAACTCCTGGTCACCGTTCCAGAAGAGGTAATTGAGCCCTTCGGGCAGGTCCGTGAACTCGTCGGGCGGGATGGGGAGCCATGCGTCCTGGGTCATGGTCAGGAGGCTAGGGCCTGCCCGGCGGGTCCGGCCGTAGAAAAAAAGTCAGCAAGTGATCAGCGCAGGTGAGCGGGGTGGTGGGGGCACCTCCCGCGCGAGGTTGTTCGAGCGTGGGGGAGCGTGCAGCTGGAAGCTGGAAGGCGGAGGAGGGAGTCGACGCGGTGGGGGCACCTCCCGGCCGAAGGCGTGCCACGCCCCGCGTCTCCGGCAGGGCCCGCCGGGCAGGCCCTAGGTCAGGGGTGCGGCGGCAGCCGGGTTAGGTTGGGGGCCGGAGAAGGAGGTTCACGGGCTGGTGGAGCGCAGGACGATCGGCGCGGGGGCGCTCGCGGTGGGGGCCGTCGGACTCGGGTGCATGCCGATGAGCTGGGCGTACAGCGGGTCGCGGCAGCGGGGTGACGAGTCGCTGAGAACGGTGCACGAGGCCCTGGATTTGGGTGTGACACTCCTTGACACGGCCGACATGTACGGCCCGTTCACCAATGAGCTGCTGCTGGGGCGGGTGCTCAAGGAGCGGCGCGCGGAGGCCTTCGTGTCGACGAAGGTGGGTCTGCTGGTGGGCGATCAGCACATCGTGGCGAACGGTCGGCCCGGCTATGTGAAGCGGGCGTGCGACGCGTCGCTGCGCCGGCTGCAGACCGATGTCATAGACCTCTACCAGCTGCACCGCGCCGACCCCGAGGTTCCCGTCGAGGAGACCTGGGGCGCGATGGCGGAACTGGTGCAGGCGGGGAAGGTACGGGCGCTGGGGCTGTGCGCCGTGGGGGCGCGCGGGGGGCGCAGGTCCGGCGCGCGGCTGCACGACGCGACCCTGCGACAGCTTCGGCGGGTCCAGCAGGTGTTTCCGGTGAGCGCGGTGGAGGCGGAGCTGTCGGTGTGGTCGCCGGAGGCGCTGGAGTCGCTGCTGCCGTGGTGCGCGGCCCGGGGGGTGGGGTTCCTCGCGGCGATGCCGCTCGGCAACGGCTTCCTGACCGGCACGCTCACGCCGGGTGAGGGGTTCGAGCCGGACGACCTGCGGGCGCGGCACCCTCGCTTCACGGCGGAGATGATGGCGGCGAACCAGCCGATCGTGGCGGGGTTGCGGAGGGTGGCGGGCCGGCGGGGGGAGGGGGTCACCGCGGCTCAGGTGGCGCTGGCGTGGGTGCTGGCGCAGGGGCGGCAGGTGGTGCCGGTGCCGGGGACGAAGCAGGGGCGGTGGGTGGCCGAGAACGCCGGCTCGGTGGAGGTCCGGCTGACCGCGGAGGATCTGGCGGAGCTGGGCGGGCTGCCTGCTGCGCAGGGCTCCTGGGACTGACCGGCCACGCAAGTTCCGCCGTCGGTTCGGTGCGGCAGCGTCGTGGTTGCTCGCGCAGTTCCGCCCCCAGCCTTCGGCTGGGGGCGGGCGTTCGCATCATGATCCGCCCGACAGCCCCGCGCCCCTGACGGGGCGCGTTGTACTACCGTCGGTCGGAGGAGCCGAGGCCTGTTCGAAGGGATCGTGATCGTGCGACGTCGAGGTGGGGCCGCGGTGTTGGCGATGGCCGGCGTTCTGCTGGTGGCGGGCTGTTCCTCCGGCGGTGGTGGTGGGGGCCTGCCCACGCCGTCCTGGGCCGGGGGGCCGTCGGCGGACTCCTCCGGGGCCTCCGCGTCCGTCGGGGCATCGGACTCGGCCGCGCCCGCCAAGGGGACGGTCAAGGTGGTGCGCACCGTCGCCGAGGGGCTGAAGTCGCCCTGGGGGCTGGCGCCGCTGCCGGACGGGGCCGGGCTGCTGGTGTCCGACCGGGACGACGGGACGATCAGCAAGGTCGACGAGAAGACCGGGAAGACCACGGAGCTCGGGGTGGTCTCCGGGGTGTCCGCGGCGGGCGAGGGGGGCCTGCTGGGGATCGCGCTCTCCGCCGACTTCGCCTCGGACCACATGATCTACGCGTACTTCACGTCGGCCTCCGACAACCGCATCGTGCGCATGCTCTGGGACGAGAGCAAGCCGGCCAAGGAGCAACTGGGCGCCCCCGACACGATCTTCAAGGGCATTCCGAAGGGGGTCATCCACAACGGCGGCCGGATCGCCTTCGGCCCGGACGGCATGCTCTACGCGGGCACCGGGGAGAGCGGACAGCGCGGCCTCGCGCAGGACAAGGACTCGCTCGGCGGGAAGATCCTGCGGCTGACACCGGAGGGCGACCCGGCCCCCGGCAACCCGTTCCCGGACTCCCCCGTCTACACCTACGGCCACCGCAACGTGCAGGGCCTCGCCTGGGACGACAGGCAGCGGCTGTTCGCCTCGGAGTTCGGGCAGGACACCTGGGACGAGCTGAACGCCATCAAGCCCGGCGGGGACTACGGGTGGCCGAACGCGGAGGGGAAGTCGTCCGACCCCACGTACGTGGATCCGATCGCCCAGTGGCACACCGACGACGCCTCCCCGAGCGGCATCGCCTACGTCGACGGCGTCATCTGGATGGCCGCTCTGAAGGGGCAGCGGCTGTGGCGCATCCCACTGGACGGCACGACCGCGGCCGCGGCTCCGCAGGCCTTCCTCACCGGCGAGTACGGCCGCCTCCGCACGGTCGTGGCGGCCGGCGGCGACAAGGTGTGGCTGGTGACCAGCAACACCGACGGGCGGGGCAAGCCGAAGACGGGCGACGACCGGATCCTGGAGCTGGAGGTGAAGTAGGGGGCGGCGGCACCGCTCACTCCTCGTCGTCCCCGGAGTCCGCCGCGGGTTCGGTCGCGAGTCCGGTCGCGGGCTCCTCCTGCGGAAGCCGTATGACGACCTTGCCGGACGCGAGGTCTATCGGTCCGCGTCCGGGATCGGTGTCCCCCACGTCCTCCCGGGTCAGCTCCAGCCGTTTCTGCTCCTCGTGGGTGTGTTTGCGGCCGGGTGCGAACAGTTCCTCGAACATGTTGAACACGGTGCCTCCTGTGCCGGTCCCCTTACCTGGTCGGGTCGAGGGCCTCGACAGGGAACATCCCCAGTCTGTGCGCCACCGCCGCGGCCTCGCCCCTCCCTGCAACGCCCAGCTTGCCCAGAATGTTCGAGACATGGACGCTCGCGGTCTTCGGGGAGATGAAGAGCTCCTCGGCTATCTGGCGGTTGGTGCGGCCGGCCGAGACCAGGCGGAGGACGTCCCGCTCCCGGCTGGTGAGGCCGAGGCTCTCGGCGGGATCGAGGGCCCGGGGGGCGGCGCGGGTGGTGAGGGTGAGGCGGGCGCGCTGGGCGAGGAGGGCGACGGCCTCGGCGAGCGGGCGGGCGCCCAGGTGGTCGGCGACGGCCGCGGCCAGCCGGAGGAGTTCCGTCGCGCGGTCGCGTTCGTCGTCGCCGGTGGCCTCTTCGAGCAGGGCCTGGGCGAGGCGGCGGCGGACCCGGGCGAGGTCGTAGGGGCGGTCCAGGCACTCGAAGTCGGTGACCACGTCCGACCAGACGGCGGCGGTGGCGGTGCCCCGGGCGCGGTGCAACTCGGCGCGGGTCCAGCGCTCGTACGCCTGCCAGAGGGGTGCGCCGGTGGTGAGTGTGCGGGCGGCCTCGGCGAGCCGGTCGAGCGTCTCGGCGCGGCCGTCGGCCGCCGCGGGCAGCCCCCGGGCGTCGGCCTCGGCGGTGGCGGCGGCCAGCAGCAGGGGCCAGCCGTAGCGGTGGGTGCCGGGCGGGAAACCGGCCGCCAGGGCGCGGTCCAGCTCGGCGCGGGCGTCGAGGAGCCTGCCCTCCTCGGCGGCGACACCGATCGCGATCCGGGCGACCGGCAGCTGTGCCTGGGGCATCGGGTCGTGGGTGCCGTAGTGGGCGCGCGCGATGGCCAGCCGGCGGGCGGCCTCGGCCGTGTCGCCCCGGGCGAGGGCGATGTGGGCGAGGTGCAGGGCACCCGCGCCCCGGGGCTTGGCGCTGGCCGCGGAGCCGAGGGCGCCCGCGGCGGCTTCGGCGGCCTCGTCCCACCGGCCGAGCGCGTACAGCGACTCGGAGAGGTTGCCCCAGACCCATCCCTCGGCGTCGAGCAGGCCGTATCTGCGGGTGAAGGCGATGCCCTCGCGCTGGATCGGCACGGCCTCGCGGGAGCGGCCGACCGAATCAAGCTCGGAGGGGAGGTTCGTGTAGACACGGCCCGCGACATGGACGACGCCTTCCTGGAGCGCGGCGTCCCTGACGCGCTCCAGCTCCGCGAGGCCGTTCTCGACGTCACCCGCGTCGACCGTGAGGCAGCCGAGGGTGACGCGCGCGTTGAGCTCGATCTCCCGGGCACCCACCATCCGCGCGTACTGCACGGCCCGTTCGGCGGCGGCGAAGGCCTCGGGGCCCGGTCGGTGCAGCATCGACCAGGTGGCGGCGTTGGCCAGCACGTCGGCGTGCACCTCGGAGGGCGGCAGGCCGTGCACCAGGTCCTGGGCGGTGGCGAGCTCCTGCCAGCCGTCGCCGCGGGCGAGACCCTGGACCAGCCGGGAGCGCTGCACCCAGAACCAGGCGGCACGCTGCGGGTCGTGCTCGTCCTGGAGGATCCGCAGCGCCTTCTTGGTGATCTTCAGGGCGCGTTCGCGCTCCCCGCAGAAACGGCCGGCGACGGCCGCCTCCGCCATCAGGTCGAGATAGCGCAGCGGGGTGGTGGCGGGATCGCAGCCGCAGGGAGGGTAGACGTCGGTGTAGTCGACGGGGCGCAGGGCCGCGCGGACCTCCTCGGGGGCGGTGTCCCACAGCTCCATCGCCCGCTCCAGGAGCCGCAGTTGCTCGCTGTAGGCGTGCCGGCGGCGGGCCACGACGGAGGCGTCGAGGACGGCCGGCAGGGCCTTGGCCGGGTCGTGGGCCTGGTACCAGTAGCTGGCCAGACGGGTCACGCGCGCGTCGGCCGACACCAGCTGGGGGTCGGCCTCCAGCGCCTCGGCGTAGCGGCGGTTGAGCCGGGAACGCTCGCCGGGCAGCAGGTCGTCGGCGACGGCCTCGCGGACCAGGGAGTGCCGGAAGCGGTAGCCGTCGCCGGCGGGAGTGGCGGTGAGGAGGTTGGCGCCGACGGCGGCCCGCAGCGCCTCGATGAGGTCGTCCTCGGCGAGCTGGGCGACGGCGGCGAGCAGCCGGTACTCGACGGTGGAGCCGCCCTCTGCGACGATCCGGGCCACCCGCTGGGCGCTCTCGGGCAGCGCCTCGACCCGGACCAGGAGCAGGTCGCGCAGTGAGTCCGTGAGCCCGGTGCAGCAGCCCTCGGCTGCGGCCACCGCGAGTTCCTCGACGAAGAAGGCGTTGCCGTCGGAGCGTTCGAAGATCTCGTCGACCTGGGCGGGATCGGGTTCGGCGGCGAGGATGCCGGCGATCTGGCGGCCGACCTCCTCGTGGCTGAATCGGGCGAGTTCGAGGCGGCGGACGGTGCGCAGCCGGTCGAGTTCGGCGAGCAGGGGGCGCAGCGGATGGCGACGGTGGATGTCGTCGGAGCGGTAGGTGGCGAGGACGACGAGCCTGCCGGTGCGCAGGGTGCGCAGCAGGTAGGCGAGGAGGTGGCGGGTGGAGGCGTCGGCCCAGTGCAGGTCCTCCAGGGCGACGACCACCGTGCGCTCGGCGGCGACCCGCTCGAGGAGACGGGCGGTGAGTTCGAAGAGGCGGGCCATGCCCTGTTCGTCGTGGCGGCCGGAGGTGGCCTCGCCGAGTTCGGGCAGCAGCCGGGCCAGCTCGTCCTCCTGGCCGGCGGCGGCCGCGGCCAGCTCGTCGGGCAGGGCGGCCCGCAGCGCGCGCAGGGCGGTGGAGAAGGGGGCGAACGGCAGCCCGTCGGCGCCGATCTCCACGCAGCCGCCCAGGGCGACGACCGCGCCTCGGCGGCAGGCGGCCGTGGCGAACTCCTCGACCAGCCGGGTCTTGCCGACGCCGGCCTCGCCGCCGAGCAGCAGCGCCTGCGGCTCGGCGGCCGAGGCACGCTCGAGCGCGTCGTCGAGTGTGTCCAACTCGTCGCTGCGGCCTACGAACACGGGACTCACGGACCTGGTTTCCACAGGCCAGAGCATCGCATGGGGCCCGGAGCCCACGGCAGCGGTTTTCCACAGCTCCGGTGCGCTTGTCGTACCGGTGGACGGCAGCGCGGGAAGCCGGTGGCCCACCCCCGTAGGGCCACCGGCTTCCCCGTTCCCGGTCGCCGGGCGGTCGGTGCCGCCCGGCCGCCTCGTGTTCACGCGGCGCGCGGGAGCCGGCGCCGGCCACGGCGGCCGGTATGGGCCTCCTGTGCCGTCGTGGCGTCTCCCGTCACCGCGCCGTCCCGGGCGTCGCGGCGTGCGGCCCGGCGGGAGCGGACGGCCTCGCGGACGAGACGGGCGTCCTCGGCCTGCCGGCGCAGTTCGGCGGAACGGATCCGGTGGAGTTCGTACTCGAACATGTCGGGTTCCCTTGTGAGAGTGGGTGGTTGGGCTTCGCTTTCCGCGATGCCTCCACCTTCGTCTCCCAGGGGGGTGCGCCACATCGGGAGAGTTCCGCATCTTCGCGGGGCCGCCCGGCCCCGGACGCGCGTAAGGGGCCTCAGACCGCCCGTAAGGTGCTTACGGACGCCCTAAGGCCCCTTCTGACCTGGGCCGTCGCAGTCGGCTCAGCTGGTCGACGGCAGTCCGAGGAGTGCGTCGGAGTACTTGAGGACGGCCAGCAGCAGGCCGATGACGCCGAGCGCGACACCCGCCCAGGCGACCGACTTGATCCACGGCGCCTGCGGCTTGCCGGGGGCACCGAAGGCGGGCCGGGCCAGCACCACGACGCCGGTGAGCAGCGCGGCCAGCGCGAACAGACCCGCCCACAGCGCGGTGGTCGCCCACGCGTCGCCGTACACCTCCTTGACCTGCTTGGCGACGCTCGCGGTCGACGACGTCTGGAGCTGGCCGACGAGGGTCTCGCGGGCGGCGGCCACCGTACCGATCCAGCCGCCCGTGAGGGAGACCAGGCCGAGCGCGACGGAGACGACGGCACCGGCACCCTGGCCGACGCCGGACGGCCCCTCGGCCTCGGCCAGGTCCCCGGCGAGGTCGGCGTCGTCCACCAAGTCCTCAGCGTCCTGCGCGTCCTCCGCGTCGAGGTCGGCGTCCGTGCTGTCGGCGGCCTCGGTACCGGCGGCCGCCGCCTCCGGCTCGGCCCCGGCCTCGGTGGCGGACTCCGACACGTCGTCGGCGCTCTTGGTGACGCTCACCTTCTCCTCGTCGGTCGTGGCTTCGGCGCCCGTCTCGGCACCGGTCTCGTCAGCTGTCTTGGTTCCCATGTCCGGCACCGTACGGATCCTGTCTGAGAGGCGTCTTAATGATCGTTCTCTACGGCACGCGCGCGTGCTTCACGCCATTCCGGGGCGAGGATCGACCACACCTCCAGGTCGTGCCGTAGGCCACCATAGGGGTGCGCCTGCCGGCGTACGCCATCGCGGGTCATCCCCAGCCGCCGGGCGACGTTCAGGCTGGGCTCGTTGCCCGAGGCGGCGACCCACTCGATCCGGTGGATGCCGCGCTGCTCGACCGCGAAGTCGAGCAGTACCCGCATCGCGCGCGTGACGAGTCCGCGCCCGGTGCCGGCCGGCTCCAGCCAGCAGCCGACCTCGGCGTTCCCGTGTTCGGCGTCGAAGTTCAGGAAGAGCACCCCGCCGACGAGCGTGCCCTCCAGCCACAGGCCGTGCAGGGAGCCGGTGTCGGCGGCGCGCATGTCGGCGTACCGCTGGAGCATGGCCCGCGCGGCGGGCACGTCCGTCTCCTTGGAGCCGAAGGAGATGAACTGACCGATGAACTCCCGCCCGCGTTCCAGGTGGGCCAGGAACTCCTCGGCGTGCCAGGGCTCCAGTGGGCGCAGTTCGGCGCCGTCGTCACCCAGGGATATCGCGTACATCGTGTCTCTCCACTTCCACCGCGTTCTCGGCCGGGCCCGTCGACCCTCTCATGCGCGGCGCGCCACTCGGCGCGGCTCGATACCGGTCCGGGGCGGGCGCGTCAGTCGAACTGGTCTCCGAGAGCCATGACCATGACCCCCAGGATCATCAGCCAGAGAGCCCAGCGGGTACGGCCCCGGGACCCGAGCGCCGCCGCGAACACGCACACGGCGGATCCGGAGCCGTAGGCGGACGGCACCAGGGCGGGCACGCCCCCGCCCACTCTCATCAGCGAGGCGGTGAGCCCCATCAGGGCCAGCAGCACCCCGGTCACGGTGGCGGTCCAGCGGGCCCGACGGGCGTCCTCGTAGAGGTCCTCGTCCTCGTCGTCCGCGGACT
The DNA here is from genome assembly GCF_042892755.1 of Streptomyces sp. NPDC001714. Classification (NCBI taxonomy): domain Bacteria; kingdom Bacillati; phylum Actinomycetota; class Actinomycetes; order Kitasatosporales; family Streptomycetaceae; genus Streptomyces; species Streptomyces sp. NPDC001714. The sequence continues at coordinate 109,540 of NZ_JBIAUL010000019.1, read as the reverse complement.
CCACCCCGGTTATCTCGGGTTCGGCGTCGGATTCGGCGTGTGCGGTCATGGCGGGCGAGCGTAGTACCCGCACCTGAGGAAATCGGCTGCGGACCAGGTGGACAACTGCTAGCTTCCGCTGGTCAGCCCTGACCGGCCCCTCGCCGGCGACCGAAGCGGGTGCATTGTTTGACGGTCCGAATGAGCTCCTACGCATCGCCCTTCACTACGAAGATCACAAGGAGCCCGTTCAGCCATGTCCGACGCCATCTCTCCCGCACCGTCGAAGGACGCCTCTCTCACTGACCGCCTGACCCTCCCCCGGTACCCGCTCAGCAGCGCCTACGACGCCCGCTGGGCCGTCGAGAACCAGATGGGCCCGCACGCCCTGTGGCTGCTGGAATGGCTGGTCCCCGCCCTCGGCCTGGACACCCTGCGCCCCTGCGCGCGCGTGCTCGACCTGGGCTGCGGCCGGGCGATGACCTCGATCTTCCTGGCCAGGGAGTTCCACGCGCAGGTCACCGCCGCGGACCTGTGGATCAGGCCCGACGACAACGCCCGGCGCATCGCCGAGGCGGGGTTCGCCGACCGGGTGCAGCCCGTGCACGTCGAAGCGCACGACCTGCCCTTCGCCGAGGGCGGCTTCGACGCGATCGTCTCGGTCGACGCGTACCAGTACTTCGGCACCGCCGACCTCTATCTGCCCACGCTCACCCGGCTGCTGAAGCCCGGCGGGCGGATCGGGATCGTCGTGCCCGCGGTGCGCGAGGAGCTGGACGGCGCCGAGCCGCCCGAGCACCTGAAGGCGCACTGGGACCCCGGTTTCTGGGCGTTCCACTCCGTCGGCTGGTGGCACCGCCACTGGACCCGCAGCGGGGCCGTGCAGGTCGAGGCCGCCGACTGGCTGGAGGACGGCTGGCGCGACTGGCTGCTGTGGAGCGAGGTGTGCGCCGCGGAGAGCCCGGACCCGGAGATGGCCCGGATGGCCCGGGAGTCGGTGGAGCTGGTGAAGGCGGACCAGGGGCAGCTGCTCGGCTTCGCCCGGATCGTGGGCCGCCGCCGCTGACGCGGTACGGCCCCGGAGGCGCTGCCTCCGGGGCCGTACCAGGTGCGTGCTGCCGCTCAGCCCTCGCTGACGCCCAGCTTCTCCAGGATCAGCTCCTTGACGCGGGCCGCGTCGGCCTGGCCGCGGGTCGCCTTCATGACCGCGCCGACCAGGGCACCGGCCGCGGCCACCTTGCCGCCGCGGATCTTGTCGGCGACGCCCGGGTTGCCGGCGATGGCCTCCTCGACGGCGGCGGTCAGCGCGCCCTCGTCGGAGACGACCTTCAGACCGCGCTTGTCGACGACCTCGTCCGGGGTGCCCTCGCCCGCGAGGACGCCCTCGATGACCTGCCGGGCCAGCTTGTCGTTCAGGTCGCCCTTCGAGACCAGCTCGGTGACCCGGGCGACCTGCGCCGGGGTGATCGCCAGCTCGTCCAGCGAGGTGCCCGACTCGTTGGCGCTGCGCGCCAGTTCGCCCATCCACCACTTGCGGGCGGAGGCCGCGTCGGCCCCGGCGTCGATGGTGGCGACGATCAGGTCCAGCGCGCCGGCGTTGATGATCGCCTGCATCTCCACCGCGGAGACGCCCCACTCGGCGAGCAGCCGGTTGCGGCGCGCCAGCGGCATCTCCGGCAGCGCGGCGCGGATCTCCTCGACCCATTCGCGCGAGGGCGCCACGGGGACCAGGTCGGGCTCCGGGAAGTACCGGTAGTCCTCGGCCTCCTCCTTCACGCGGCCCGAGGTCGTCGACCCGGTGTCCTCGTGGAAGTGCCGGGTCTCCTGGACGATCGTGCCGCCGGAGGACAGCACCGCCGCGTGCCGCATGATCTCGAAGCGGGCCGCACGCTCCACGGACCGCAGCGAGTTCACGTTCTTGGTCTCGGAACGCGTGCCGAACTTGTCCGTGCCGTTCGGGCGCAGCGACAGGTTCACGTCGCAGCGCATCTGCCCCATCTCCATGCGGGCTTCCGACACGCCCAGCGCCCGGATGAGCTCGCGCAGCTCACGGACGTACGCCCGCGCGACCTCGGGGGCCCGCTCGCCCGCGCCCTCGATCGGCTTGGTGACGATCTCGATGAGCGGGATGCCCGCGCGGTTGTAGTCGAGCAGGGAGTGGGACGCGCCGTGGATACGGCCGGTGGCGCCGCCGACGTGCGTCGACTTGCCGGTGTCCTCCTCCATGTGGGCGCGCTCGATCTCCACGCGGAAGGACTCCCCGTCCTCCAGCTGCACGTCGAGGTAGCCGTTGAAGGCGATCGGCTCGTCGTACTGGGAGGTCTGGAAGTTCTTCGGCATGTCCGGATAGAAGTAGTTCTTCCGGGCGAAGCGGCACCACTCGGCGATCTCGCAGTTCAGCGCGAGGCCGATCTTGATCGCGGACTCGACGCCGGTCGCGTTGACGACCGGGAGCGCGCCGGGCAGGCCGAGGCAGGTCGGGCAGGTCTGCGAGTTGGGCTCGGCGCCCAGCTCGGTCGAACAGCCGCAGAACATCTTGGTCCTGGTGCCGAGTTCGACATGGACCTCGAGGCCCATGACGGGGTCGTAGGACGCCAGCGCGTCCTCGTACGACACCAGGTCGATCGTGGTGGTCACGGTGAAACTTCCCTCTCAGCCCAGCAGGACGTCGTCGTCGCCCAGCCGCTTCAGCTCGCGGTAGAGGATGGCGAGGCCGGTGACGATCGCGACGGCGGACACGGTGGCGTCGATGAGCCGGAGCGTGTCGTGCTCGGCGCGGGCCTTCTTGATCTGCTTGGCGACACCGACCGCGCCGAACGCGGTGGTGGCCATGGACAGGTACGTACCGGACTTCGACTTCTTGAAGCCCTTGGCCTTCGACAGTGCGTTGCTCACAGCGACGGTGCCTCCTCAAGGAGCGGGTGGCCCCACTTTTCCACGAAGGCGGCCTCGACGGCGGCGCCGACCTTGTAAAGGCGGTCGTCCTTCAGCGCCGGCGCGATGATCTGCAGGCCCACCGGGAGGTTGTCCTCCGGGGCGAGACCACAGGGCAGCGACATCGCCGCGTTGCCCGCGAGGTTCGTCGGGATGGTGCACAGGTCGGCCAGGTACATCGCCATCGGGTCGTCGGCGCGCTCGCCGATCGGGAAGGCGGTGGTCGGCGTCGTCGGGGAGACGATCACGTCGACCTGCTCGAAGGCCTTCTCGAAGTCGCGCGTGATGAGCGTGCGGACCTTCTGGGCGGAGCCGTAGTACGCGTCGTAGTAGCCGCTGGACAGCGCGTAGGTGCCGAGCATGATGCGGCGCTTGACCTCGGGCCCGAAGCCCGCCTCACGGGTGATCGACGTGACCTCCTCGGCCGAGTGCGAGCCGTCGTCACCCGTCCGCAGGCCGTAGCGCAGGCCGTCGAAGCGGGCGAGGTTGCTCGAGCACTCGCTGGGCGCGATGAGGTAGTACGCCGACAGCGCGAGGTCGAAGGACGGGCAGTCCAGCTCGACGATCTCGGCGCCCAGCTCCTTCAGCAGCGCGACGGACTCGTCGAACCGCTGGATGACACCGGCCTGGTAGCCCTCGCCGCGGAACTGCTTGACCACGCCGACGCGCATGCCCTCGACGCTGCCGTTGCGGGCGGCCTCGACGACCGGCGGCACGGGCGCGTCGATGGACGTGGAGTCCATCGGGTCGTGCCCGGCGATGACCTCGTGCAGGAGGGCCGCGTCCAGGACCGTGCGGGCGCACGGCCCGCCCTGGTCCAGGGAGCTGGAGAAGGCGACCATGCCGTACCGGGACACCGCGCCGTACGTCGGCTTCACGCCGACCGTGCCGGTGACGGCGGCCGGCTGACGGATGGAGCCGCCGGTGTCGGTGCCGATGGCGAGCGGCGCCTGGAAGGAGGCGAGGGCTGCGGACGAGCCGCCTCCGGAGCCACCGGGGATCTTGGTCAGGTCCCACGGGTTGCCGGTGGGCCCGTACGCGCTGTTCTCCGTGCTCGACCCCATGGCGAACTCGTCCATGTTGGTCTTGCCGAGGATGACCACGTCGGCGGCCTTCAGCCGCTTGGTGAGGGTGGCGTCGTACGGCGGGATCCACCCCTCCAGGATCTTCGAACCGACGGTCGTGGGAATGCCCTCGGTGGTGAAGATGTCCTTGAGCGCGAGCGGTACGCCGGCGAGCGGGCCGAGCTTCTCGCCCCGGGCCCTCTTCTCGTCGACGGCACGGGCCTGCGCCAGGGCGCCCTCACGGTCGACGTGCAGGAAGGCGTGCACCTTCTCGTCGACGGCCTCGATCCGGGCCAGGTGGGCCTCGGTGACCTCGACGGCCGTGAGCTCGCCGGCGGCGATCTTCTCGGCGATCTCGGCGGCGCCGAGCTTGATGATGTCCGTCATGGCTGTCTAGTCCTCCCCCAGGATCTGCGGCACCTTGAAACGCTGCTGCTCCTGGGCCGGGGCGCCGGAGAGCGCCTGCTCGGGGGTGAGCGAGGGACGGACCTCGTCCGCGCGCATGACGTTCGTCAGCGGCAGCGGGTGCGAGGTCGGCGGTACGTCTTGGTCGGCGACCTCGCTGACGCGGGCGACCGCGCCGATGATGTCGTCCAGCTGGCCGGCGAAGTGTTCGAGTTCTTCGGGCTTCAGCTCCAGACGCGCCAGCCGGGCGAGGTGGGCGACCTCCTCGCGCGTGATGCCAGGCATGCAGCGTTCCTCTGGGGTGAGTGTGGGTGGTTTGGAGCGGGGTGCTGGCGTCACCTTTCCGCCGTCCGCCCGACGGGCGGGCCTCGCGGCGTCTGGTGCGTGCGATCGCAAGGCGCCGGAGCACCCTCGTGGCGGAGCCACGTGGGCGATTCGGCAACGCGGCGAGCGCGCGTGCCAGGCGTCGCGAGGCAGGCGGAAAGGTGACGCCAGTGCCCAATCCTATGGGGCGGGGCCGCGTACCCGTTAAACGGTTTCAGTGGCGGGTGTCCCAGGCCTCGCTCCGCAGGTAGTGGTTGTCGTACAGCTCCTGCACCTCCAGGAGGCTCTCCAGGGTGGCCTCGCCCAGTCGCAGGCGCTGCAGGTGGCGGAAGTACTCGAAGCGCTCCACGCCGGGTGTGATGACGATGAGTATGTCGGCGGTACTGCCGGGGACCGCCGCGAAGGCGTGCGGTCTGCCGGGCGGGACGACGACCAGGTCACCGGGTCCGGCGGTGACGACGTCGTCGCCGGAGAGCACGTCGGCGGCTCCGCCGAGCAGGTAGAACATCTCGGCGGAGTTGCGGTGCAGATGCGGCACGGCGCCGTCGGCGCCCTCCCCCAGCGTGACGCGCACGGTGGAGAGCGCACCGCCGGTGGCACTGCTGTCGGCGAGCAGCCTGACGCCGACCGGGTCACCGCCGACGACCTCGGCGTCGGCCTCCCGCACGATCACGGACTCGTCGAACTTCGGCACGAACAACGACATTTCAGTACCCCCTGTTGATGACGACGTGTCGCGGGCGGTCAGACGAGGAACAGCAGGGCGGCGCTGATCAGTACAACGATCGCGGTGGCGAAGTGGATCCCGTAGGCGACCGCCTTCGCCCCGCCGTTCCGGAGCACGGTCACCGTGTCCCCGAACGGTATGAGTGCCACGCACAGCATGAACCAGGCCTCGGCGTGCGCACCGGCGAAGGCCAGCAGCGCGAGCCCCACGACCCCGAACGTGCCGTCCCTGAGGCCCTTGACCGTGAGGTAGGCGCCGGCGTCGCCCGTCGGGTCGGCGGGGACGCCGTAGCCGGCGGCGGCGGGCCGCGGCTGGAACAGGAACCGGTAGCCGAGGAACAGGCAGAACAGGTCGAGCAGGACGGCGAGCGTGTAGGCGGTGACGGTCATCGTGGCCCCCTGTTGATTGTTTTCTAGCAGCGCTAGTACTGATAGCGAAGCTAGCAGAGCATCGACAGATTGGCTAGCACTGCTAGAATCCGGAGCATGTCGATTCAGAACCGCCGGGAACGCGAACGGGCAGAGCGCGAGCAGCTGATCGTCTCGGCCGCCCGCGAACTCGCCGAGACGGAGGGCTGGGACGCGGTGACGACCCGTCGCCTGGCCGCCGAGATCGAGTACAGCCAGCCGGTCCTCTACAGCCACTTCAAGGGCAAGGACGCGATCATGGCGGCGGTGGCCGTCCAGGGCTGCGCGGACCTGGCGGAGGAGCTACGGGCGGCACACGCGTCGGCGACGGGCACCCGGGAGGCACTGGCCGCGGTGGCGACCACGTACACGTCGTTCGCGCGCCGCCGCCCGGCCCTCTACGACGCGATGTTCACCCACCTGGTGGACCTCCCGTTCGCCACCCCCGAGGCCCCTGAGCCGCTGCAGGCGGCCTTCGGCGAGATCCTGCGGGCGGTCGAGCCGATCACCGGCGACGGCGAGAACGCGGGCGCCCTGACCGAGACCTTCTGGGCAGCCCTGCACGGCCTGGTGACCCTGATGCGCAGCGGCCGCCTCCCGGAAGAGGCCCACGAAACGAGGCTGGCGCTACTGGTCGCCCACTTCGTCACTCCGTGAGGGGCCAGCCCCCTGCTTCTGCTTTTTGCTTTCAGGGGCGCTGGGGGTACCCCCGGCCGAAGGCTGGGCGAGGAACTGCGCGACCAGCCACAACGCACCCGCAGCCGCCATACGACCGCACCCCCACGGCAGACGCTCACCTCTTGAGAAGCGGTGAACGGGCGGCCGGGTGGGCGGCTATTCGGCGGCCGGCAACGCCGCCCGCGGCCGCTGCCACCCCCGCGACCCCCGCGCCAGCAGCCACGCCGTGGTCTCCTCCGGCGGCATCGCCGCCGCCACCAGCCACCCCTGCACGGCGTCACACCCGAGGTCCCGCAGCCGCTCCCACGTCTCGTCGTCCTCCACGCCCTCCGCGACCACCAGCAGCCCGAGCGAATGCGCGAGGTCGACCGTGCAGCGCACGATCTCCGCGTCCTCGTTGTCGACCGCCAGCCGGGCCACGAAGGACCGGTCGATCTTGAGCTCGCTCACCGGCAGCCGCCGCAGGTGCACGAGCGACGAGTACCCGGTGCCGAAGTCGTCGAGCGACATCTTCACGCCGTGCCCGTTCAGCCCCGCGAGGGTGTCGGCGGCCCGCTGCGGGTCCTCGAGGAGCACATGCTCGGTTATCTCCAGCTGCAGCGCCCCGGCCGGCACCCCGTGCCGCGCCAGCCGCGCCGCCACCAGGCCGGCGAACCCCGGCGTGTGGACGTCCCGCGGCGAGACGTTGACCGCCACCGGCACCCGCAACCCCTGCGCCCGCCACTCGGCGACCTGCCCGAGCGCGGTCTCCAGCACGTACTCCGTCAGATGGGGCATCAGCCCGGAGGACTCGGCGATCGCTATGAACTCGTCCGGCGGCACCTTCCCCCGCTCGGGGTGCACCCACCGCACCAGCGCCTCAAGACCGGCCACCTGGCCGTCGAAGCGCACCTTCGGCTGGTAGTGCAGCTGCACCTCGTGGGCGTCCAGGGCGCGCCGCAGATCGCCCAGCAGGCCCAGCCGGTCGGGAGTGTTGGAGTCCCGCTTGGACTCGTACACCTCGACGCCGGTACGGTCCCGTTTGGCCTGGTACATCGCCACGTCCGCCCGGCGCAGCAGCCCCTCCGCGTCGAGCGCGTGGTCGGGGAAGACGGCGACACCCGCGCTGGCCTCCAGGACGAGGGTGAGCCCGTCGAGGTCGAGCGGGGAGGAGAGGGCCGTGACGAGGCCGCGGGCCACCCGGGTGGCCGAGGTCGTGGAATCGGCGACCGGGAGTAAGACCGCGAACTCGTCCCCGCCGAGCCGGGCCGCCTCCGCACCGCGCGGCAGCGCGGCCCGCAGCCGGTCGGCTATCTGGAGGAGCAGCCGGTCACCGGCGAGATGACCGAGTGTGTCATTGACCGAACGGAACCGGTCGAGGTCGATCAGCATGAGGGCGGAGCGGGCGCCGATGCGTTCGGCGTCGTCGAGGGCGGTCCAGATCCGCTCGAGCAGCCACTGCCGGTTGGGCAGTCCGGTCAGCGGGTCGCGCAGCTGCTCCTCGGCGCGGGCCCGGGCTATCCACAGGGTGGAGTCGAGGGCGACCAGCGGGATGGAGAACAGCGGGAGCAGCAGCGGCTGGGCGACGGCGACCACGCAGATCAGCGGGGCGATGCCGAGCAGGGCGACGGCGACCAGGCCCTGGCGCATCAGGGCGGTGCGGGCGACGGTGGGCAGGCCGCCGCCGCGCGGTGCGTGCAGGTACCAGAGCAGGGCCCGGGTGACGAGGAGGTAGGCGACCGCGACGAGCACGACCTCTGGGGCGGTGGCGACGCTCCAGCTGCCCGGGTTCCAGGGCGACTCGACGGTCGGGACACGTCCGAACACGAGAAGTACCAGCGCACCGGCCCCGATGCCGAGGATGTCCACCGCGCCGTGCAGGACACCCTGCCGCCAGCGGTGGCGCCTGGCTATGCCGACCAGGACGACGACGGTGAGGCTGACCATGCCGGCCGGCACCCAGCCGTACAGCAGGAGGACGGCGAGGGTGAGGGCGGCGCCGGAACCGGTGCCGCCCCACCAGCGGGCGCGGCCGAGCAGGACGAGGTGGCCGACGATGATGCCGGTCAGCACCGCCATCGACCAGCCGACCGTGCCGGACGGGAAGAGGGCGTGGTCGTCGGAGAACGCGCGGTAGAAACCGGCGCCGAGGACGAACGCGGCGGCCGCGACGACTCCGGCGGGCAGCGCGGGCCAGGACAGGTGCCGTTCGTGATCGGTGCCGGCCAGGTCGGGTGGTGGTTCGACGGCGGCCAGCGGCAGCGGGTCACGCGCGTCCGCCGCGACGCTCACCGCCGGCACGCCGGGGCGCCGCTCGCCTCGCACCGTCCACCGGCTCCCCCGCCACGCGCCCGCCCGGCGGCGCAGCGGCAGCCGCGCGCCCGTGGCGGCGCTCTCGGTCGGTTCCATTCCCGTCCCTCTCACAGCCGGCGGTGCCCACGCCATGCGGTCCGTGCCCTGCCGGAGCACGGGAATGCTCCGACCGAGCTGGGCACGGCAGGTGCACGTCTCAACAGTAGGCCGCAGAAGGCTTCCACGGGCAGCGGTCGTCGACGGTTGCCCGATTGCGCCCCGGCCACCCGTATGCATCTGATATGCGCCGAACGGGTGGCCTTCAACCGCTACTCCCCGGTCGGAAGGGCGACTTCGGCCGCCGCGTCCGGTCCCTGCTCCAAAAGGACGACAAATCCGTCCTCGTTCAGAACGGGAACCTTCAACTGCGTCGCCTTGTCGTACTTCGATCCGGGGTTGTCGCCCACGACCACGAACGCGGTCTTCTTCGACACCGAGCCGGTCACCTTGGCTCCGCGGCTCTGCAGTGCGTCCTTGGCGCCGTCCCGGGTGTAGTGCTCCAGGGTTCCGGTCACGACGACGGTGAGGCCCTCCAGGGGACGCGGTCCCTCGTCCTCTCCGGTGGACTCGTCCTCCAGCGGGACTCCAGCGGCCTTCCACTTTCGGATGATCTCGCGGTGCCACTCCTCGGCGAACCACTCCTTGAGCGCGGTCGCGATGATGCCGCCGACGCCGTCGATGTTCGACAGCTCCTCCTCGGTGGCCTGCTCGATGCGGTCGATGGAGCGGAACTCTCGGGCCAGTGCCTGGGCGGCGACCGGTCCGACGTGCCGGATGGACAGGCCGTTGAGGAAGCGGGCGAGCGGGCGGGTCTTCGCCTCCTCGATGTGCTGGAGCAGCGCGAGGGTGTTCTTCTTGGGCTCGCCCTTCTGGTTGGCGAAGACCGTGACGACCTTCTCCTCGCCCGTCTTGGGATCCCGCTTGGGCAGCCCGCTGTCCGGGTCCAGGACGTACGCCTTGATGGGCAGCAGCTTCTCGACGGTGAGGTCGAACACGTCGCCCTCGTCCACCAGCGGTGGGTCGGCGGGCTCCAGCGGCCGGGTGAGGGCGGCCGCCGCCACCGCGCCGAAGTTCTCGATGTCCAGGCACTCGCGGCCTGCGAGATAGGAGACGCGCTCTCTCAACTGGGCCGGGCAGGTACGGGCGTTGGGGCACCGCAGATCGATGTCGCCCTCCTTCATGGCCCGCAGCGGCGTCCCGCACTCGGGGCACTCGGCCGGCATCACGAACTCCCGCTCGCTGCCGTCCCGCAGGTCGACGACCGGGCCGAGGATCTCCGGGATGACGTCACCGGCCTTGCGCAGCACCACGGTGTCGCCGATCAGCACGCCCTTGGCCTTGACGACCTCCTGGTTGTGCAGGGTGGCGAACTCCACCTCGCTGCCCGCCACGGTGACCGGCTCGACCTGGGCGTACGGCGTGACGCGACCGGTGCGGCCGACGCCCACCTTGATGTCGATCAGCTTGGTGTTGACCTCCTCCGGCGCGTACTTGTACGCGATCGCCCACCGGGGGGCGCGGGCCGTCGAGCCGAGGCGCCCCTGGAGCCGGATCTCGTCCAGCTTGACCACGACGCCGTCGATCTCGTGCGCCACGGAGTGCCGGTTCTCGCCGTAGTAGGCGATGAACTCCCGTACCCCGTCGAGGTCGTCGACCACCCTGTTGTGCGGGGAGGTCGGCAGGCCCCAGGTCTTCAGCAGGTCGTACGCCTCGGAGAGCCGGTTCAGGCCCTCGAAGCCCGCCAGGGCGCCGATGCCGTGGACGACCATGTGCAGCGGGCGGGTGGCGGTGACCCGCGGGTCCTTCTGGCGCAGTGAACCGGCCGCCGCGTTGCGCGGGTTGGCGAACGGCTTGTCACCGGCCGCGACCAGGCGTTCGTTGAGCTCGGCGAACTTCTCCATCGGGAAGTAGACCTCGCCGCGGATCTCGACCAGGTCGGGGACGCGCTCGCCCTGCAACCGGTCCGGGATCTCCGCGATCGTACGGACGTTGGGCGTGATGTCCTCGCCGGTGCGGCCGTCGCCGCGGGTGGCCGCGCGGGTGAGGCGGCCGTGCTCGTAGGTGAGGTTGACGGCGAGGCCGTCGACCTTGAGCTCGCAGAGGAAGTGGTACTCCTGGTCGCCCAGTTCCCGGTGGATCCGGTCGGCCCAGGCGGCCAGGTCGTCGTCGTTGAACGTGTTGTCCAGCGACAGCATCCGCTCGCGGTGCTCGACCGCCGTGAACTCCGTCTCGTACGCCCCCGCGACCTTCTGGGTCGGCGAGTCGGGCGTGCGCAGCTCGGGGTGCTCGTCCTCCAGCGCCTCCAGCGTCTTGAGGAGCTTGTCGAACTCCGCGTCGCTGATGACGGGAGCGTCCTTCACGTAGTACCGGAAGCGGTGCTCCTCGATCTGCTCAGCGAGCCGCGCGTGCTTCTCCCGTGCCTCGGCGGGCACTGCCGTCTCCGCCTGCTGCTTGTCGCCGGCCACCGTGTTCCTCCCGTTACTCTGGGTTGTCCGCGAGTGATCTCGCCGCCCGGACGCAGTGGGCGAGCGCCTGCCGGGCGTACGCGGGGGAAGCGCCCGCCAGCCCGCACGCCGGGGTGACCGTGACGGACTCCGCGAGAAGCCCCGGTCGCAGCCCCAGCCTGCGCCACAGCGTCCTGACACCCATGACGCTACCGGCAGGGTCTGACAATGCCGTGTCCGTGCCCGGCACGACACCGGCGAACAGCCGGGTACCCGCCTCCACCGCCTCACCGATCACGTCGTCGTCACGTTCGGTGAGGAGCGAGAAGTCGAAGGAGACGGCGGCCGCTCCGGCGCGGCGCAGCAGGGCGAAGGGGACGTCGGGGGCGCAGGAGTGGACGGCGACCGGGCCGTCGGCGTGCACGCCGATCACGTCGCGCAGGGTGGACTCGACGATCTGGCGGTCGACCGCGCGGTGGGTGCGGTAACCGGAGGCGGTCTTCACCTGGCCGCGCAGTACGGCGGTGAGGGACGGCTCGTCGAGCTGGAGCACCAGGCGGGCGCCGGGGATGCGGTGCCGCATCTCGGCCAGATGCAGCCGCAGACCCTCGGCGAGGGAGGCGGCCAGGTCACGGCAGGCACCGGGGTCGGAGAGGGCGGACTCGCCGTTGCGCAGCTCCAGGGCGGCGGCGAGCGTCCAGGGACCGACCGCCTGGACCTTCAGCGGGCCCGCGTAGTCCTGGGTGAACTCCTCCAGCGCGTCCAGGTCCTGGCCCAGCCAGGACCTGGCCCGCCGGGTGTCCCGGCCCGGCCGGTCGCCGAGCCGCCAGCCGCTGGGCTCCACGCGCGCGTACAGCTCGACGAGCAGGCCCGCGGTGCGGCCGATCATGTCGGCGCCGGGGCCGCGGGCGGGCAGCTCCGGCAGGAAGGGGAAGTCCTCGAAGCTGCCGGTCGCGGTTTTGGCGGCCTCGCGGGCGTCGGTGCCGGGGAGCGAGCCGACGCCTGTGGCAGGGCCGAAGTCGGAGATTGCGTTCACGTGAGGAGCCTAAGCGGGGCGGGCGGTGCCGTGTGCGGCGGTGCGGGTGCGGATCTTGGTGCGCAGTGCCTGGGCCTCCGGCAGGCCCAGCTCGTCGAACAGGTCAAGGGCCCGGCGCCAGGCGTCGAGCGCGGGGCCGGGGGTGCCCGCCGCCTCGTGGGTGTCGCCGAGATAGGTGAGGCCGACGGCCTCGCTGCGGAGGTCGCCCGTCTGGCGGAAGAGGGCGAGGGCCCGGTCGTAGCACTCCACGGCGGTGGTGTGGCGGCCCAGGTGCCGGTGGATGTAGCCGAGGCTGTCCCAGGTGTGCGCCTGGCCGCTCAGGTCGCCCGTCGCCTGGACGAGCGGCAGCGCCCGCCGGCAGTGCTCGAGTGCCTCGCCCAGCTCGCCGAGTTCGGCGAGGTACCAGCCGATGTCGTTGAGGGCGACCGCCTGGCCGCCGCGGTCGTGGGCGAGCCGGAAGTGTTCGAGCGAGCGGCGCGCGTACTGCAGTGCCTCCCGGGCCGAGCCGTGCGCCCAGGCCGTCTTGGCCAGGTTCTGGCAGGTGCGCGCCTGGCCGGGGTGGTTGTCCAGGCGCCGGAAGAGGCCGAGGGCACGGGTGAGGTGGTGCCGGGCGCCGAGGGCGTCCCGGAGCTGGAAGCGGGCCAGGCCCAGGCCGCGGTGGGCGGCGGCCTGCCCGGCCAGGTCGTCGTGGTGCTCGGCCGCGCGCAGGGCGACGGTGTGGACGTCGGTGAGGGCCTGCCAGTTGGCCTGGCGTTCGAGGAACGTGGTCAGGGTCGCGGCCAGCTGCCAGGTGTGGGCGTCCGGGCCCGGGGCCGGGAGCTCCACGGCCGACAGCAGCACGGACTGTTCGGCGATCAGCCAGGCCAGCGCCTCGTCGTAGCCGGCCAACGGGCGTGGCAGCGCCCCGGGTTCGGCCGGGGCGAGGGTCATCGGGTGGCGGCGCCGGGTCAGCAGGGCGTCGGCCGCGTACGCCGTGTGCAGGTAGTGGTCCCGGACCCGGCGGCTCGCGGCCCGTACCGCGCGTGCGTCGTCGTGCTCGGCGGCCAGTTCGGCGGTGTAGGCCCGCAGCAGGTCGTGGCAGGTGTAGCGGCCGGGGGTGTGCTCGGTCAGCAGGTGGGCCGCGGCCAGTTCGGCCACCGGCGCCCGCACCCGGCCCACCCCCGTGCCGGCCAGGGCGGCGAGGGAGGCCAGGTCGGCGTCGGGACCGGGATGCAGGCCGAGGAACCGGAAGAGCCGGGCCGCCGCCGGGCCGAGCGTGCGGTACGACCAGTCGAAGACCGTGCGTACCGCGGTGGCCGGGTCGCCGGTGTCCAGGGGGTCCAGGATCCGCTCGGCGGTGCGCAGCTCCTCGGCGAAACCGGCCGCCGGCACGTCGGGGCGGGCGGCGACGCGGGCGGCGACGACCGCGAGGGCGAGCGGCAGCCCGGCACACCGTACGACGATCTCGTCGACCGCGGCGGCGTCGGCGGCCACCCGGGCGGCGCCCAGCCGGGCGGCGAGCAGTTCGCGGCTCTCCTCGGCACCGAGCAGGTCGAGGGCGAGCAGCCGGGCGCCCTCCGCCGCCGCGAGTCCGGTCAGCGGGGCGCGGCTGGTCACCAGGGCCAGACAGCCCGGCGCGCCGGGGAGCAGCGGCCGTGCCTGGCCGGCGTCGCGGGCGTTGTCGAGGACCACCAGGATCCGGCGGCCGGACAGCAGGCTGCGGTACAGGCCGACCTGGGCGTCGGGCGACTCCGGCACCCGGGCGGCGGGCACCCCGAGCGCCTCCAGGAATCCGCGCAGGGCACGGTCCGGAGGGAGCGGCGCGCCGCTCGGGTCGTAGCCGCGCAGGTTCACGTACAACTGCCCGTCGGGGAAGGCCGGGCGCGCCTGCCGGGCCCAGTGCACGGCCAGCGCGGTCTTGCCGACGCCGCCCATGCCCGACAGCGCGGACACCCCGGCCGTCGCCGGATGCCGTCCCAGGTCCGCCAGCAGTGCGTCCAGTCGGGCGAGTTCGTCGACGCGACCGACGAAACCGGCCGTGCCCGGCGGGAGTTGGGCGGGTGCGGTGTACGGGGTGCCGTCACCCGCGGGCGCGGGCCGCGGTTCTGCCACAAGGTGTCCGGCCGGGACCCGGTCGGCGGGGGTGACGGGGGTCGGTCGTACGGCCGCGGGGGCGGCGCCCGCCGGGTGGTCGCGGGCGGACGAGGGGGCGGAGGCCGCCGGGTGGTCGCGGGCGGACGAGGGGGCGGAGGCCGCGGGGTGGTCCCGGAGGATCCGCCGGTGCAGTTCCCACAGCCGGCGGCCGGGTTCCGTGCCGAGCTCCTCCACCAGACGCTCGCGGGTCCGGGCGTAGCAGCGCAGCGCCTCGCCGCTGTCACCGGCCGCGTGCAGGGCCCGCATGAGGGCCTCCGCCAGAGGTTCCGTCAGCGGGTACTCGCCGAGCAGGTCGGTCAACTGGCCGACGACGGCCGCCGGATCACCGCTGCCGATCTCGATGTCAGCGAGCCGTACGGCGGCGTCCACGCGCTGCCGCCGCCAGGTCTCGCGCATCCGGGCGGGCCAGGTCCCGGGCAGTCCCGCGAAGGGCTCGCCGCGCCACAGGGCGAGCGCCTCGCGCAGGTGCGCGGCACGGGTGCGGCCGGGCAGCGCGGCGTCGCGGGCGGTCGCGGGCGGTCGCGGCCAGGCGCTGGAAGCGGTGCAGGTCGACGCGGTCGGGGTCGAGGTCCAGCTGGTAACCGCCGGCGCGGCGCAGCACCGGTAATCGCCCCTCGCCGCTGCCGTCCAGGCGTTCCGCCAGCCGCCGGATGCGGGCGACGTGCGCGTACAGGGCGCGGCGGGCGCCCGCCGGCGGATCGGCGCCCCAGACCCGGTCGACGAGCGCCTCGACCGGTACGGGCCGGCCGACGTCCACGGCCAACGCAGCGAGAACCGCTCGGCGTTGGGGCGGCCCGAGATCGGCCGGCGCCTCGCGCACGAGCACTTCCACCGGTCCGAACAGACACAATCGCAGCATTGCGCGCACCCCCGTCCGCCCTGCTTTCACAGTCTCCTCACATGCGTGGGCTGGGCGACAACCTTTCGGCAAAGAATCGGCCCATGCGCGCGCCCCACCCTGGTCCGGGCGGTGCCGCGCCGGTTCGTCGGCGTGTCGCGCCCGCCACCGCGCCCCGGTCCGGCACCGGACGGGGCCCACACGTGACCACGGGGGTAGACACGTGCACCGATCGGAGAGGGCGACCGCGACCGCCTCGGCACCGCCACGGACGGGACCGCCGGCCCCGGCGCCCCCGACCGGCCCCGGCGGGCCGCTGTCCGGGGCGGCCGGGCGTGGCGTCCTGGAAGGGGCCTTCGCGTTGCTGTACGCCGTGCAGCAGGAGCAGGACGCCGGGGTGACCGCGCTGGCCGAGGTGTGCGGGCTGCCCAAGACGACCGCGTACCGGCTGCTGGACCAGCTGGCGGAACTGGGCGCCGTGGAACGCAGTGCGGGCCGCTACCGCATCGGACCGGGCATGTTCCGGCTGGGCCACGGCTGGCAGCCGTACCCGGGGCTGCGGCCGGCCGCCCGGCGGCCGCTGCGGCGGCTGACGGCCGTCACCGGGGCGACGGCGGCCCTCGCCGTGCTGCACCGGGGGCAGACGCTGGTGCTGGACTGGACGGTGCCCGCGGACGCGCCGTGCCCGCTGCCCGACGACCGGCCGGTCTGGCCCTGGTACACGGCGGCCGGCAAGGTCCTGGCCGCCTGGGCCCGCCCCGGTCCGGCGCCCGGCCCGGGGCCCCGGAGCTGGCCGGACGAGGCCGCGCGGATCCGCGCGGCCGGGGCCGCCTACGACCACGAGGAGGTGCTGGAGGGGGTGTGCTGCGCCGCCGTACCGGTGGCCGCGGCGGACGGCGTCCCGGTGGCGGCGCTGTGCGTGCTGACCGGCCCCGGCCACCACCTGGAGCGCCTCGCCGACACGGCCCGTCGCGCGGCGTCGGCCGTCACGGCGGGGCTCGGCCGCCACCGCTCACCCTGACCGACGCCCCGCACGTTCCGCTCAACGGCACAGCGGGCGACAGGGCGTGGCCCGCTCCGCAGTCTGGGTCCGTCGGCCGAGACACCCCGCGTCGCTGACCACGCCCCGCCACCGCTCAGGGAGGACACCCATGACGCCGTCGCCGCAACGTCCCACGCCCGCCGACGAACTGTCGCTGCTGAAGGCGGAGTTCGAGGGCGGGTCGGACGTGTGGCGCTCGGCGCTGGGCGGCGCGGTGTGCGTGGTCGACCCCGAGGTGGTGCGGGCGGTCATGGGCAACCGGCACGGCGTCGTCGCGGAGACCTCCGACTTCTACCACCACCGGCACGGCGTCTTCGGGCCGCGCTCGGCACAGGTCACGATCGGCCGCGCGGCCCGGAGCCTGATACAACGTCATCTCCACGACCGCCGGGCCGAGCTGCCGGGGCTGATCGCCGAGCGGCTGGCACCGCGCAGCGAGTGGCCGGACGCCGGCAACCTGCTCGTCCTGCGGCATCTGCGCGATGTGCTGCTGCACCCGGACGCCCCGCCCCACCTGCACCGGACGGTGGACGCGATCGTCACCCGCGCGGTGCTCGCGGGCGCCAGGCAGCGCCGCTCCGCCCCCTCCCGGCTGCTGTTCCGGCGCCGAGCGCTGCACGCCCTGCACACGGAAGTACGGGCGAGGCAGCGGGCGGCACGGCCGCTCGACCACCCGGCCGGGCCGCGCGACCTCCTCGACGTCGTCGTCGGCGGGGGCGGCCCGGCGGCGGCTCCGGACGAACTCGTGGAGGTCTACCTGTCGTTCCTGTTCGCCACGGCCGGTTCGATCGGTTTCGCGCTCGGCTGGTCGGTCCTGTTGCTGGGCACCCACCCGGACCGGGCCGCGGCGGACCCGGGCCGGACCGTCCGCGAGGCACTGCGGCTGTGGCCGGTGGCGTGGCTGTTCGCCCGCACCCCGAGCCGCGCTCAGGAGCTGGGCGGCACACCGGTCACGCCCCGGGACCGGCTGATGGTGTGCAGCTACCTGGTGCACCGGCACCCCGGGTACTGGGAGCGGCCCGACGAGTTCGTCCCGGAGCGCTGGGCCGAGGGCGCGCCCGACGGGGCGTACCTGCCCTTCGGTCTCGGTCCGCACACCTGTGCCGGCGCGACCGTCACCGTACGGCTGCTGGAGGACCTCGTCGGCCTCCTCACCCGTGACTGGCGGGTGTCGGTCACCCCTGACTGCGGCGGGCCCCAGGTGGGTCCGGCGCTGGCTCCGCCGCGGTTCACCGCGGTGCTGAGCCGTCCCGACGGCTGCCTGGAGAGGAGGTGAACGACCATGCGCGCGCTGTACCTCAAGACGAAGTCGGTCCTCAACGTCCGACGCACCTACGGGCAGTTCTGGTACCTGTACCACCACATCTGACCGGCCCGCGCGGGGAGGCGACAGCCGGTCGGCTCCCCGCGCTCCCACGAGGGGAACGCTCACGATGACCACCCCGCAGCACCCCGAGGACTTCCTGAGCGCGCTGCGGCTGCGCAGTGCCCAGGAGGACGGGATCTTCTGGGTCGACGACCAGCGGCTCGGGGTCTTCGAGCCGGAGGCGGCCCGCCGGGTCAGCGCCGTCAACTGGCACCGGTACGTCATGCACGACCGGCTGGTCGACATGGTGCGCCGGCGGCGCAGCCCCGAGATGCGGTGGAGCCGGATCCGCTCCGCGTGGATGACCCGGCTGCACGCGCTCGCGACAGCGGAGCAGCACGGTCTGCTGATCGAGCGCATGGAGCGGGTGCTGGACGCGCGGACCGGGCAGGACACCGACCTGACCATGCTGATGCAGGACGTGGCACTGCGGTCGCTGCTGCCCGTCGCGCTCGGCGGGCTCACCGGCGCCGAGGCGGATCTGGTGCGCCGGGACCTGGAGATGAAGCTGGCACGGCTGGTGTCGCCCGCGCCCGGCGGCGTCCTGCACCACCTGCGGCACATCGCCGTCCAGGTGCGGGCCGGGCTGGTGGTGCGCCGGGTCCTTCGGCAGCGCGCCCGTGGCCGGCGCGGCCGCGAGCCGGACCTCGCCGACCCGTTCGTGGACCTGCTGCCGGAGCTCGGCATGGACCGCGCGCTGGACGTCGTGACCACCGTCCTCACCGCCATCGGCGGTCCGCCCGGCACCGCCGCCGCGAGCGTGCTGTACGAGTTCGTCCGGCAGCCGGAGTGGCGGCGCCGGCTCGAAGCGGAGCTGGGCGCGGTGGACCCGGTGGAGTTCCGTGCGGCGCCCACCAGGGCGGCCCCGGTCACCCACCGGTTCGTGAAGGAGGTGCTGCGGATGTGGAGCCCGCCGCTGCTGCTGGTGCGCCGCTCCACGTTCGCGTTCGACCTGGGGGCGACCCGGCTGGAGCCGGGGCACTGGTACCTGCTGAGCCCGCACCTGATCCACCGTGACGAGCGGGTGTGGAAGCAGCCCGACGTCTTCGACCCGGACCGCTTCCTGCCGGGCGCGCCGCACGGGCCCGCCGACCGGAGCTGTTACGTGCCGTTCGGCTGGGCGCCGAAGAAGTGCATCGGCGCGAACATCGCGGTCGTGCAGCTGATGGCCCTGTGCCACCTGCTGTGCACCCGCTACCGGCTGACCGTGGCGGATCCGGAGGCGGTCACGATGGCCCTGCGGTTCGCGCCGGTGCCGGAGAACTTTCACGGGCGGCTGGTGCTGCGGTGAGCGGTCCGGCCGGTGTCAGCCGGAGAACGGGCCGGGGCGCACCGTGAGGTCGTTGATCTCCGCGTCCCTCGGCAGGTCCAGGGCGGTGAGGATCGTGATCGCCACCGATTCCGGGTCGATCCAGCGCGCCGGGTCGTACTCCTTGCCCTCCTGCTGGTGGACCTTCGCCTGCATCGGGCTCGCCGTGCGGCCCGGGTAGACCGAGGTGACGCGGACGCCGTTGCCGTGCTCCTCTGCGCGCAGGGAGTCGGCGAGGGCCTTCAGGCCGTGTTTGGAGGCCGCGTACGCCGACCAGCCCGCGTGCGCGTTGAGTCCCGCGCCGGAGTTCACGAACAGCACGTGGCCGCGGGCGGCGCGGAGTTGGGGCAGGAAGTGCCGGGTCAGCTCGGCGGGTGCGATCAGGTTGACGTTGAGCTGGTGGCGCCAGGACTTCGGGGTCAGCTCGCCGACCTCGCCCAGGTCGACGACGCCCGCGATGTGCAGCAGCGAGTCCACCCGGTCCGGGAGGGTCTGGTGGGAGAAGGCCCAGGAGAGCTTGTCCGGGTCCGCCAGGTCGCCGACCAGGGTGCGGGCGCCGGGGAACCCGGCGGCCAGTTCCTTCGCGCGGCCCGCGTCGCGCGCGTGCAGTACGACGTCGTCCCCGCGCGCGTGCAGCCGGCGGGCCACGGCGGCGCCGATGCCGGAACCGGCGCCGGTGATCACATGAGTTGCCATGGGGGCCATGCTCGCATCAGCCGGTGCCGTGCTCCGTCTCCAGGTGGGCGAGGGCCTCGGCGGGTTCGTCCGCGAAGAACATCAGCTCCGCCAGGGGGCGGGGCAGGAAGCCCTCCGCCTCCATGCGGTGGAACTGTTCCTTCAGGCCGTCGTAGAAGCCGGCGGTGTTGAGCAGGACGACGGGCTTGTCGGTGCGGCCGTGCTTCTTCAGCTCCAGGATCTCGGTGGCCTCGTCGAGCGTGCCGGTGCCGCCGACCATGATGACCACGGCGTCGGCCTTCTCCAGGAGCAGTCGCTTGCGCTCGGCGAGGTCGGCCGCGACGACCATCTCGTCGGCGCCGGGGCGGGCCTTGTTGGCGAGGAAGCCGACGGAGACGCCGATCAGCTTTCCGCCGGCTTCCTGGACGCCGTCGGCGACGACCTTCATGAGGCCGACGTTGGAGCCGCCCCAGACGAGGGAGTGGCCGCCCTTGCCGATGAGTTTCGCGAAGTCGCGGGCGGGGCGGGTGTAGCGGTCGTCGAGATCTGCCGCGGAGAGGAAGACACAGATTCGCATGACGTCAGGGTATGCATGCGTTGTGTGGCGGGTGCGGGTGCGTGGGGCTGGTCGCGCAGTTCGTCCCCCAGCCTTCGGCCGGGGGTACCCCCAGCGCCCCTGTAGGGGTGCTTCACCGAGCGTCGGGAACAAGTGGGCGTCCGCGAGCGTCACCCCTGTATGGCCTCTGGACACACGATCACCATCGAGCAGTCCCAGCAGCACGTCCGTGTCACGCACGGGGACCTGGTCCTCGCCGAGAGTGACCGGCCCCTCGTCCTGCGGGAGACCGGATCACCCGTGCGCTACTACATCCCCGCCGAGGACGTCCGCCTGGACCTCCTCACACCCTCCGAGACGCACACCGTCTGCCCCTTCAAGGGGACCGCCTCCTACTGGTCCCTGCCGGACGCGCCGGACCTGGTCTGGGCGTATCCCGAGCCGAAGGCGGACGTCGCCCAGATCAAGGACCACCTCTGCTTCTACGAGGTGGACGTCACCGGCTGAGGCCGGACCGTCGAGGCGATCGTCGCCGAGCCGACGACGCGGGTGTCGTCGTACAGGACGATCGCCTGGCCGGGCGCGACGCCGCGGACCGGCTCGGTGAACGTGACGTGCAGTTCGCCGTCGACCAGCTCGGCGCTCACCTCGGTCTCGCCGCCGTGGGCGCGGAGCTGGGCGGTGTAGACGCCGGGGGCGGTGGGGGCGGTGCCGCACCAGCGGGGCTTGATCGCGGTGAGGCCGGTGACGTCGAGGGCGGCGGCCGGGCCGACCGTGACCGTGTTGTCCACCGGTGAGATGTCGAGGACGTAGCGGGGCTTGCCGTCGGCGGCGGGGTGGCCGATGCGCAGGCCCTTGCGCTGGCCGATGGTGAAGCCGTACGCGCCCTCGTGGGTGCCGACCTTGGTGCCGGACTCGTCGACGATGTCGCCCTCGGCCTTGCCGAGCCGCTTCGCGAGGAAGCCCTGGGTGTCGCCGTCGGCGATGAAGCAGATGTCGTGCGAGTCGGGCTTCTTGGCGACCGCGAGGCCCCGGCGCTCGGCCTCGGCGCGGATCTCGTCCTTGGTGGTGAGGGTGTCGCCGAGCGGGAAGAGGGCGTGGGCGAGCTGCCGCTCGTCCAGGACACCGAGGACGTACGACTGGTCCTTCGCCATGTCGGAGGCGCGGTGCAGCTCGCGGGAGCCGTCGGGGAGCGTCACGATCTTCGCGTAGTGGCCGGTGCAGACGGCGTCGAAGCCGAGCGCGAGGGCCTTGTCGAGCAGGGCCGCGAACTTGATCTTCTCGTTGCAGCGCAGGCACGGGTTGGGGGTGCGGCCTGCCTCGTACTCGGCGACGAAGTCCTCGACGACGTCCTCGCGGAAGCGGTCGGCGAGGTCCCAGACGTAGAACGGGATGCCGATGACGTCGGCGGCGCGGCGGGCGTCGCGGGAGTCCTCGATGGTGCAACAGCCCCGGGCGCCCGTACGGAAGGACTGCGGGTTCGCGGAGAGCGCGAGGTGGACGCCGGTGACGTCGTGGCCGGCCTCGGCCGCGCGGGCGGCGGCGACGGCGGAGTCCACGCCGCCCGACATGGCGGCGAGGACGCGGAGGGGGCGGGAGCGCTGCGGGGTGTCAGTCATAGCCCCTCCAGGGTAAGGGGACGCGGGAACCGGGGCCCGCGAGTATCCGTTGGAGATCGCATGGGGGCGAATCAGAGCGTGGCGGGTGACGGTGACCGCAGGCTCGGGCGGCGGGCACTGCTGGTCGGCGGGGCGGCGGCCGCCGCGGGCACGGTGGCGCTGACCAGGGACGAGCTGGCGCGGCTGTACTGGCGGCTGCCGGGGGTGCGCAAGGCGCGGGTGGCGGGCGCGGTGGACTTCAGGGGCGCGCGCTGGGTGGCGGCGTCCCCGGCGAACTACCGGACGGCGGACCGGCCGTCCGACTACCCGATCGACCGGGTGGTCATCCATGTCACCCAGGGCGGCTACGCGAGCGCGGTGAAGGCCTTCCAGGACCCGGCGCACGAGGCGGCGGCCCACTACATCGTGCGCAAGGACGGGCGGATCACCCAGCTGGTCCGCGAGCTGGACGTGGCCTTCCACGCGGGGAACAGGTCGTACAACGAGCGGAGCGTCGGGATCGAGCACGAGGGGTTCGTGGACCGCCCGGAGGACTTCACCGCCGCGATGTACGCGGCTTCGGCGCGGCTGACGGCCGCGATATGCCGGCGGTACGGCATGGCCGTGGACCGCGAGCACGTGATCGGTCATGTGGAGGTGCCGGGGACGGATCACACCGACCCGGGGAAGCACTGGGACTGGGGTCGTTACATGGGACTTGTTCGACGCGTCGGACAGGCCTGACCACCGGTTCCGCCTGTGACTCAATCGTTATCCTGTGCCTGTGCTGCACGCCGTCTGTGTCCGTTGCGTCCCGCACCCGGGCCGCGAGCTGCGCCTGCTCAACTCGGCGTTTTTTCAAGGGAGTTAAGTATTACCAGCGTCCACGGCCGCCTCACAGTCGCCCAGGTTCGCTCCTAACTTCGCCTCAGATTTCACACAGTCCCCAGGTCAAACATCCGGGGCCATGACCCACACCACAGATCCCGCCTTCGAGGCGGACAGCAACGAAGAGCAGGTCACTGGCGGCAGGCGGCGGCGCGCCAAGGGGGCGGACCACGCCAAGGGCGAGCACACCAAGGCCGAGCGCACCAAGGACGCCGAGCACTCCAAGGAAGGAACGGCCAAGCGCGGCAAGGGCGTTCACCGGCGGAAGTTCCTCGGAGGCATGGCCGGCGTCGGTCTGGGCGCCGTCGCGGCGGCCGGCTCCACCTTCGCCCTGCTGACCGACGCGAACGGCAACAAGGCGGGCGCGGCGACCAACACCGCGACCCTGTCCATCCCCGACCTCCTGGAGGGCACCACCTCCGACAGCACCACCACCTTCACCCTGGAGGCGAAGACCGGCAGCGCCGAGGTGCTCAGCGGTGTCACCAGCACCACCGCGGGCTACAACCAGTCCTTCCTCGGCCCGACCATGAAGTGGACCAAGGGCAACACGAACGTACTCAACATCACCAACAGCCTGGGCGAGGACACCACGGTCCACTTCCACGGCGCGCACGTCCCGGCCAAGATGGACGGCGGTCCGCAGGTCGCCTTCTCCGACGGGGAGACCTGGTCGCCGACCTTCACGGTCAAGGACGACCCGATGACGCTCTGGTACCACCCGCACGCGCTGGGCACCACGGCGAAGCAGGCGGTGCACGGCCTGGCCGGCATGATCATCGTCGACGACAGCTCCAACACCACCAGCGCCGATCTGCCCAGCACCTACGGCACGGACGACATCCCGCTGATCTTCCAGTGCCTGGCCGTGGACAGCTCCGGCGACATCAAGTACGACCTCACCGGCTACCTCAGCAGCGGCCTGAGCTACCCGCTGCTGGTCAACGGCACCAACGTCGACGACACCACCCTCACCTTCACCGCGACCAAGACCCGGACCCGGTTCCGGCTGCTCAACGCCTCGCCGTCGGACATCATCACCATCCAGCGCAGCGACGGCGGCACGATGACCCAGATCGCCACCGACCAGGGTTACCTGTCCGAGGCGGCGGACGTGACCACGATCCGGCTGGTGGCCGGCGCCCGCGCCGAGATGGTCATGGATATGTCGGACGACGTCACCCTCCAGGCGGTCATCACCACCGGCTGGGTGCGCGGCGGCAGCGGCACGTACGACTTCCTGGCTGTCACCGCGAGCGGCACCGACACCCCGTCCGACCTGCCCAGCTCGCTGCGGACCATCGACCGGTACGACACCAGCGACTTCACCGCGCGGACCATCACCCTCGGCCAGTCCGGTGCGACGATGCTGATCAACGGCTCGGCCGGCACGAGCATGTCCTCGATGGCCATGATCAGCACCACGCTGGGGTCCAAGGAGATCTGGACGATCAAGAACAGCACGCAGTTGGAGCACTCGTTCCACCTGCACGACGTGCCGTACCAGCTGATCTCCATCAACGGCGAGGATCCGACCGGCGTCGAACTCGGCTGGTACGACACCTACGAGGTGGTCGGCGGCGGCTCCATCGAGATCGCCATGGAGTTCACGGACTTCTCCGACGACACGTACATGTACATGCTCCACTGCCATCTGCTGCAGCACGAGGACGAGGGCATGATGGCGTCCCTCATGGTGACGGACAGCTAGTGGCCGCCCGGGCCTCCTGAGCAGGCTGCCGCCGGCAGTGGAAGTGCCGGCGGCAGCCGTTCTCGAGGTTCCGGTCACCGGCAGGTCCCCCGCCTTCCGGGGCAGCGGCACCTTCGGCACGGTCGCGCACTGCGCGGGCAGGTCGGCGGTGCTCGGCCTGACCCGGCAGCTCGCCGTGGCGGGCGGACCGTCGCTCCTGGATCCGCTCCTTCACCGAGCGCAGCGCCCGGACCGTCGCCCCCGCGATCAGTGCGGAGGCGGGGCTGCCGCGAGCACCGGTCGTCAGGACAGGCCGGCGGCGCGCCCCCGCTCCACCGCCGGGCCGATCACCTTGGCGACCGCCTCGACGTCGGCCTGGGTGGAGGTGTGACCGAGCGAGAAGCGCAGGGTGCCGCGGGCCAGGTCCGGGTCGGTGCCGGTGGCCAGCAGGACATGGCTCGGCTGGGCGACCCCGGCGGTGCACGCGGAGCCCGTCGAGCACTCGATGCCCTGGGCGTCGAGCAGCAGGAGCAACGAGTCGCCCTCGCAGCCGGGGAAGGTGAAGTGCGCGTTGGCGGGCAGGCGATCCACCGGGTCGCCGCCGAGGATCGCGTTCGGTACGGCCGTACGGACGGCGTCGATCAGCGCGTCGCGCAGGGCGCCGATCTCCCGGGCGAACCACTCGCGGCGCTCGGCGGCGAGCCGTGCCGCCACCGCGAACGAGGCGATCGCCGGGACGTCGAGGGTGCCGGAGCGGACGTGCCGCTCCTGGCCGCCGCCGTGCAGGACCGGTACGGGGGTGTACTCACGGCCGAGGAGCAGGGCGCCGATGCCGTACGGGCCGCCGACCTTGTGGCCTGAGACGGTCATCGCGGCGAGGCCGGAGGAGCCGAAGTCCACCGGGACCTGGCCGAAGGCCTGGACCGCGTCGGCGTGCAGCGGGATGCCGAACTCGTTCGTCACGGCGGCGAGTTCGCGGACCGGCAGGATCGTGCCGATCTCGTTGTTGGCCCACATGACGGTGGCGAGGGCCACGTCGTCGGGGTTGCGGTCGATCGCCTCGCGCAGCGCCTCCGGGTGGACCCGGCCGTAGGTGTCGACGGGGAGGTACTCCACCGTCGCGCCCTCGTGCTCGCCGAGCCAGTGGACGGTGTCCAGGACCGCGTGGTGTTCGACGGGGCTGGCGAGGACCCGGGTGCGGGCCGGGTCGGCGTCGCGGCGGGACCAGTAGAGGCCCTTGACCGCGAGGTTGTCGGCCTCGGTGCCGCCGGAGGTGAGGACGACCTCGCTGGGGCGGGCGCCGAGCGCTTCCGCGAGGGTCTCCCGGGATTCCTCGACCGTGCGGCGGGCCTTGCGGCCGGAGGCGTGCAGGGAGGACGCGTTGCCGGTGACGCGGAGGGCGGCGGTGAGTGCTTCCACCGCTTCCGGGAGCATCGGGGTCGTGGCTGCGTGGTCGAGGTAGGCCATGGTGGGGTCGATTCTACGGGGGGCGGGGTTAGGGTCGCCTAGCCGCCGTAGGTGGCCTGTGCCGGGGGGCGGGTGCCGGTGGTCCGTGGCTGGTCGCGCAGTTCCCCGCGCCCCTTGGGGCGCGCTGTCCTGAACCCCGCTTACAGGCTCCAGGAGATTGTGTTCGACGCCGCCATCGCGATCGCCAGGACCGCCAGGTCCGCCACGCCCAGGGCCAGGCCCAGGTATGCGCGGCCCTTGCGGGCCGTGCCGCGCCAGAGGGAGACCAGGGCCAGGATGATCGCGATCGGGCCCAGGAACAGGTTCAGGACCAGGAGGCCGAGCAGGCCGAGGATGAAGGACGCCACTGCCATGCCGTCGGCGTCACGGGTGCGGGTCTGCGGGCGGGGGGTGGCGGGGGCGGTGAGTTGCATCATGCTCAGCTCCTCAAGTGAGCGGGGACGGGAGGTCAGTTGGTCGAGGTGTGGCGGCGACGGGCGAGGCGCTCGCGGAGTGCGAAGACGGCCAGCCAGACGACGATCACGGTGGCGAGGCCTGCGGTGACGTCGAGCGGCGCGTGGGCCACGGTGCCCAGCACCACGCCGAGCAGCATGAGTGCGGCGACGAGGAACAGCATGGGTTCGATCCCCCTCCGTTACATTTGGGTGAACGGTTGTAGTAACAGTTGTTCACTGACTTCGAGTCTAGCAACTCGCACGGCTTTTCAATTCCGGAGAACAGTTGTTAACTGGATGACATGAGTCACACCCTCGGCATCCGACAGGCCCAGAAGCAGAAGACCCGCCAGGCCTTCCTGGACGCGGCGCTCGCCCTGCTGGAGGAGCAGAGCCTGAGCAGCCTGGGACTGCGCGAGGTCACCCGGGCCGTCGGCGTCGCCCCGACCGCCTTCTACCGGCACTTCCGCTCCACCGCCGACCTCGGCGTGGCCCTCGTCGACGAGGCGCTCGGCAGCCTGCATCCGATGGTCCGCACGACGGTCGCCACGGCCGGCGCGGAGCGCATCACCCGGGCCGTGCAGCTGATCGCCGACCACGTGGCCGCACACCCGGCGCACGTCCGGTTCATCGCCAGGGAGCGGCACGGCGGGGTGCAGCCGGTGCGGGAGGCGATCCGGGCCCAGCTCGCCCGGTTCGCCGAGGAGGTCAAGACCGAGCTGGCCAAGGACCCCGAGGCCGAGGGATGGAACGACGACGACCTGCTGATGCTCGCCCACCTCTACGTGGACCAGATGCTCATCACCGCCTCCCTGTTCCTGGAGACCCTGGAGTCCCCGGAGCCCTCGGAGGCGGAGCGGCAGCGCGTCGTCCACGTCGCCACCCGGCAACTGCGGCTGATCAGCCTCGGCCGGCAGCACTGGCTGGACTAGCCGGCAGGCAGCACACAGGGGCGGCGCATCCGCTCCCGGACGCGCCGCCCCTGTCGTACGACCCCCGCGGTCAGCTCTTCGTCGCCTGCGCGGTCGGTGCGCCGCTGGGCGCCGCGCCGCCGGGACCGCCCTGGCCCCCACCGCAGCCGCCCATGCCGCCGCCGGGGCCGCCCTGCCCGCCCTGGCCGCCGGCGCCCGGACCACCGCTGGGCATGCCGGTGGGGGTGCCCGTCGGCTTGACGGTGGAGTTGCCGGTCGGCGCGCCGCTGGGCCTGCCCGACGCGTTGCCGGTGGGCATGCCGGACGGAGCCTGACAGGACTGCGACTGACCGGAGTTGCCGCTGCCGGACGACGACGAGTCGTCCGAGCCGCCGCACGCGGTCAGCAGCAGCGGGGACAGCGCGAGCAGGGCCACGGCGGGGACGAGACGTACACGCTTCATGAGAGACAACTCCATTGAGGATGAGGGAGTCCTGAGGAGTGGCACTCAATCAACGGTGCTTAAGGCCTTCTTGGGCCCGCACTGTTCGCCGCCTGTCAACGAGGTAAAGCGCTCCCCAAGAGACAGCGCTGACCTGGCAGTTCGCTCCGAGTCGGCGCCTACTCGCCGGTACACGCCCGTGACAGAACGAGGTTCCGGCTGTCGAAACGGTGACGCGCCGGTTCGGGCCCGGGATCAGCCGAGCCGGACCCGGGCCAGCTGGCGGGACTGGGCGACCAGGCGGTCCGCACTGTCCCAGACCTCGGCGTCCTCCTCCAGGAAGCCGCCGGCCAGGTTGCGGGTGGTGATGGAGACGCGCAGCGGGCCCGGGGCGGGCCGGTGCCGGACGTGGACCGTGAGTTCGACCGTCGGGACCCAGCCCTTGAGGCCGATCTCGAACGCGGTCGGCGGCAGCGCGTCCACCGCCAGCAGCAGGGAGAGCGGGTCGGCGTCACGGCCGTCCGCGAGGCCGAACCATGAGCGCATCTCGCCCTTGCCGGAAGGCGCCCCGAGGGCCCAGCCGAGGGTGGCCGGGTCCAGCTTGAGCATCAGGCGCTCGGTGATGGCGGAGCTGCCGTCGACCGGGGCCGGACCGTCTTCCGGGCCGAAGCAGTGCTCCATGGGCGGGAAGGCGGGCGGGGTCGCCGTCGTGCGGACGTCGTCGGGGAGGGCGGTGAGGTCGCCGTAGGAGGCGAGGACGCGGATGCGTTCGACCTCGTTGCCCTCCTCGTCGTACTGGAAGAGCGAGGCCTGGCCGGTGGAGAGGGTGCGGCCGGTGCGGACGGTGTCCGTGCGGATCACCGCGGGTCCCGGCTGGGACGCGGTCAGGTAGTGCGCGGAGACGGTGAACGGGTCCGGGTGCGGCAGCGTGTCCGCGAGCGCCCGGCCGAGCACGGCAAGGAGGTAGCCGCCGTTCACGGCACTGATGATGGTCCAGCCGGCCGAGAGGTCGATGTCATAGACGCCGGGAGCGCGCCGGGTGACCGCGGTGTCGCGGTCGAACTCGCTGTCACCGATCACGGCCCGCGTGGATGCTGCTTCTGGCATGCCTGAACAGTACAAGAAGTGATTACTAAGCGGTAGCTTTTGTGATCCATGCACCAGCGGCCCGTCCAGTAAGGGATCCCTCTACCGAGTGAGGTTCCGGCAATTTCTAGGTAAGTGTCCGGACACGTCCGTAACCCGGGGCCCGTGATTCCCCTCTATGGGGACATGAGCCTCACCGGGACTCCGTTCCTCTACACGACCATCGTCCTGTCGGTCGTCGCCCTCATACTGCCGCTCCTCCTGTGGTCGCGGATGCGGGGGCCCAAGGCCGTGCGTACCGCGGCCCGGGTCCTGATGCTGCTGTTCGCCCAGGCCACGGCGGTGACGCTGATCTTCGTGCTGGTCAACAACGAGAACAACCTGTACGACAACTGGGCCGACCTCCTCGGTACCGGCAACCACGTCCAGCAGGCCGCGAACCTCGGCCAGGACGGTACCGGCGGTATAGCGCTGAAAACGCTGCCCAAGGTGAAGCAGTCCTTCACCGCAGCCAGCGGACCGGGCATGCGCGGAGTGCGGGTCACCCAGCTCAAGGGCCGGATCTCCGGGGTGAACGCCGAGGTCTACGTGTGGCTGCCGCCCCAGTACAACGAGCCGAAGTACAGGAACCACAGGTTCCCGGTCGTGGAGCTGCTGCCGGGCTACCCCGGCTCGGCCAAGGCCTGGTTCGGCTCGATGAAGGTGACCGCCCAGCTGGAACCGCTGATGAGGAGCGGCAGGGTCGCGCCCTTCATCCTGGTCGCGCCGCGCACCAATCTGCTGGCCGGCGTGGACACCGGCTGCGCCAACATCCCGGGGACGGTCAACGCCGACAGCTGGCTGAGCATCGACGTCCCGAAGATGGTGACCGACAACTTCCGGGCCGCCCCCGCCCCGGCGAACTGGGCCACCGCCGGCTACTCGGCGGGCGCGCACTGCGCGGTGAAGCTGGCCGTCGCCCACCCGGACCGCTACCGGGCCGCGGTGAGCCTGTCCGGCTACAACGACCCGATCGGCGAGCGCAACTCGCTCGCCGCGCAGAGCGTGCCCCTGCGCGAGCAGAACAACCCCTACCTGCTGCTGCGGAAGGCGGTCAGCCCGCCCCGGATCGCCCTCTACCTCTCCGGCGAGTCCGGCGACGGCTACCAGGCCGGGGTGGCGCTCGAACAGATCGCCAAGGCGCCGACCACCGTGCACGTGGTGTACCTGCCGCGCAGCGACGGCGGCCACAACATGGCCCTGTGGCGGCCCCAGGTGACGACCGTGTTCGAGTGGCTCACGGTGAACATGGGCCAGAGCCACGCCGGCGGCCGTTCCACTACTCCTCTCGAACCGTCGAGCGTCGGTTCCACGCACGCGGCGCTCGCCAGTGGTACCGCATCGCGAGCAGGCGCAGTACGAAAGCGGTGACGACCGCGAGCCCGCTGGTGAACGGGTTCAGCGCGTCGTAACGGATGCACAGCACCACCGTCGTTGCCCCGACGATCGCCGGGACCGCGTACAGGTCGCGGTCCCAGCGCAGCAGCGAGGGAACCTCGTTGGCGAGCACGTCCCGGAGCACGCCACCGCCGACCGCGGTGGCGAGCCCGAGGGCGGCGGAGGCGGTGAGGTTGAGGCCGTAGGAGTACGCCTTGGTGGTGCCGCTGACGGCGAACAGGCCGAGGCCGGCCGCGTCGAAGACCAGGACCGCCGACTGGATGCGCTCGACGTGCGGGTGCAGGAAGAACACCACCAGCGCGGCGATGAGCGGGGTCATGAAGTACCCCAGGTCCGTGAAGGCGGCCGGGGGCACCGCCCCGATGATCACGTCCCGGAAGATCCCCCCGCCCAGCGCGGTGACCTCGGCCATCACTCCGATGCCGAAGACGTCGAAGTTCTTGCGGACGGCCAGCAGCGCGCCGGAGATGGCGAACACGAAGATGCCGATGACGTCGAGCGTGTGCTGGACGGAGGGAGAGAAGAGTTGCTGGAGCTGCACCCTGACATTGTGTCCTGTCAGGGTGCATGAACCTTACAAACCCAGGCCTACAGGGCGGGTTTCCCTGTGGTGAACAGCCAGGTCTGGAAGAGGTCGTCCAGCTGCTGCCCGCTGACCTTCTCCGCGAGGCGGATGAAGTCGGCGGTGTCGGCGTTTCCGTAGCGGTGCAGCTTCGTCCAGGCCGGGAGCAGCTTGAAGAACGCCGTGTCGCCGATCCGTTCGCGCAGCATCTGCAGGGTCATCGCGCCACGCTGGTAGACGGCCGAGGCGAACATGGTGTCGCGCTGCGGGTCGGCGACGGTGATCTGCCAGAAGGGGTTGTCGGCGGCCCGGGAGTTGTAGCCGGCGAGGAACGAGTCGTGGGCGGACCTGGTGCCCTGGTGCTCCGCCCACAGCCACTGCGCGTAGGTGGCGAAGCCCTCGTTGAGCCAGATGTCCTTCCACTGCGCCACGCTCACCGAGTCGCCGAACCACTGGTGGGCCAGCTCGTGCACGATCGTCGTCTCGCTGCGCACCGCCGAGTAGGCCGGCTTGCTCTGCACCTCCAGCGAGAACCCCGCCTCCGGCATGTCGTCGACGATGGCCCCGGTCTCCTCGAAGGGGTACGGCCCGAAGACCTGCGACCAGTAGTCGGTGGCGGCGGCGGTGACGGCGTAGACGTCGACGTTGTTGCTGTTCGCGAGGACCGGGTCGATGGCGACGTAGATCGGGGTGCCGGCGGGGGTCTTCCCGGTCCGCACGTCGAACTTCCCGATGGTGGCGGTGGCGAGGTACGTCGCCATGGGCCTGCCCTCGTGCCAGTGGGTGTACGTCGAGCCGCCCTTGTCGTACGTCGAGACCAGCCGGCCGTTGGAGACGCCGGTCAGGCCCTGGGGCGCCTTGATCCGGATGTCGTAGGTGGCCTTGTCCGAGGGATGGTCGCTGGACGGGAACCAGGTGGAGGCGGCGTTGGGTTCACAGGCGACGAAGACGCCGTCGGCGGTCTTCATCCAGCCGTAGTCGGAGCCGAACACGATGGGGCCGTTGAGGGGCACGGGTATCCCGCCGTAGGTGACGGAGACGGTGAAGTCACGGCCCTTGCGGAGCGCGTCCCGCGGGGTGACGGTGATCTCGTCGCCGGTGCGCGTGAACTGGGCGCGTCTGCCGTCGACTTCGACCTTCGTGACCTCCAGCTTCTGGAGGTCGAGGTCGAAGGAGGAGAGGTTCTGGGTGGCGCGGGCGGTGAGGGTGGTACGGCCGTCGAGGCGGCCGGTGTCCGGGGCGTAGGCCACGTCGAGGTCGTAGTGGCGGGCGTCGAAGCCGCCGTTGCCGAGCTGGGGGAAGTAGGGGTCGCCGATGCCGTCGGCGCCCGGGGTGGGGGCGGGGGCGGCGGCTAAGACGAAGGAGGCGGCTGCCGCGGTCGCGACAGCCGCCAGACGTGCCGAACGGGAGAGGCGCATGAGTCGTCCCTTTCGAGCGTGCCGGTCAGTGGACGGACACGGTCGACTCTGCGCTCTCCCGTTAAGACATGTACATGACTTTGCAAAGTCGTGTCATGGGCTACTTGTCGGTTGACTCCTGTGACGCCTCTGACCCGGCGGTGGCGTCACCGGCCGCGGACTTCCCGGCGGCCTCGGCCACCGGCTCCTCGACGGCCTCGGCTTCGGCCACCGGCTCCTCGGCAACCTCGGCCTCGGCTTCGGTCGCTGCGTCGACTTCGGTCTCGGCTTCGGCTTCGGCCTCTGCCTCTGCCTCGGTCTCTGCCTCGCCCTCGGCCTCTGCCTCGCCCTCGGCAGCGTCCGTGGTCGCGGCCTCCGTGGCCTCGGCCGGCTCCGCCGACTCCTCCAGGACCGCCTCGCCCACCAGCTCCGAGGCCTCCTTCGCCGCGGTCAGCAGAACGGTGTCCTGCGGGGCCTGGTCGGCGAAGTTCTCCGGGTGGTGGCACGCCACCCGCTGGCCCGGACGGAGTTCGAGGAGCAGCGGCTCCGTCGTCCTGCAGATCTCCGTCGCCTTCCAGCACCGGGTGTGGAAGCGGCAACCGGACGGCGGGGCGATCGGCGACGGCACGTCACCGCGGAGCAGGATGCGCTCGCTCTTCTGCCCGCGCCGCTTCGGGTCCGGGACCGGCACCGCCGACATCAGCGCCTTGGTGTACGGGTGCATCGGCGACTCGTACAGCTTGGTGCTGTCGGCGAGTTCGACGATCTTGCCGAGGTACATCACCGCGACCCGGTCCGAGACGTGCCGGACGACGGAGAGGTCGTGGGCGATGATCACGTAGGTCAGGCCCAGCTCCTCCTGGAGGTCGTCCATGAGGTTGACGACCTGCGCCTGGATCGAGACGTCCAGGGCGGAGACGGGCTCGTCGGCCACCACCAGCTTCGGCTTCAGGGCGAGCGCGCGGGCGATGCCGATGCGCTGGCGCTGACCGCCGGAGAACTCGTGCGGGTAGCGGTTGTAGTGCTCGGGGCTCAGACCCACCAGCTCCAGGAGGCGCTGGACCTCCTTCTTGACCCCGCCCTCCGGCTCCACGCCCTGCAGCCGGAACGGCGCGGAGACGATCGAGCCGATGGTGTGCCGCGGGTTCAGGGAGCCGTACGGGTCCTGGAAGATCATCTGGATGTCGCGGCGCAGCGGGCGCATCTTCGCGGTGGACAGGTGCGTGATGTCCTGCCCCTCGAAGGTGACCTTGCCGCCGGTCGGGTCCTGGAGCCGGGTGATGACCCGGCCCATGGTCGACTTGCCGCAGCCCGACTCGCCGACCACGCCCAGGGTCTCGCCCTTGCGCACCTCGAAGTCGATGCCGTCGACGGCCTTCACCGCGCCGACCTGGCGCTGCAGGATGCCCTTCTTGATCGGGAAGTGCTTCTCCAGGCCCTCGACCTTCAGCAGCACCTCCCGGTCTCCGGAGGCCTTCTCGGGAGCCGACACCTGCTGCGGGATGACGGCGTCATCGGTCTTCTTCGTGTCGCTCACAGCTTCGGCGCAATCTCTTCGGTCCAGATCCGCGTGCGGTCCTCGGCCGAGAGGTGGCAGGCGGACCAGTGGCCGCCGTCGACCAGCTCCAGCTCGGGGCGGACCGTGCGGGTGACGTTCCCCTTGGGGAGGTCCGCGTACGGGCAGCGCGGGTGGAAGGCGCAGCCCGAGGGGACGTTGATGAGGCTCGGCGGCTGGCCCTTGACCGGGATGAGCCGGTCGGAGGTCTCCCGGTCGATGCGCGGCATCGAACCCAGCAGGCCCCAGGTGTAGGGGTGCTGCGGCTTCTCGAAGATCTCGTCGACCGGGCCGCGCTCCACGCACCTGCCGCCGTACATCACCAGGACGTCGTCGGCGATCTCGGCCACCACACCCAGGTCGTGGGTGATGAGGACGACCGCGGAGCCGAACTCCTTCTGCAGGTCGCGGATCAGGTCGAGGATCTGCGCCTGGACGGTGACGTCGAGCGCGGTGGTCGGCTCGTCCGCGATGAGCAGCTCGGGGTTGTTGACCAGGGCCATGGCGATCATGGCGCGCTGGCGCATACCGCCGGAGAACTCGTGCGGGTAGCCGTCGACACGCTTGGCGGGCTCGGGGATGCCGACCCGGTCGAGCATCTCGATGGCGCGGGTGCGGGCGACCTTCTTGCTGACGTTGTGGTGCACCCGGTACGCCTCGACGATCTGGTCGCCGACCTTGTAGTACGGGTGCATCGCGGACAACGGGTCCTGGAAGATCATCGCCATCTCGCGGCCACGGAGCCGGCGCACCTCGTCCGGGGACGCGTTCACCAGCTCCTTGCCGCCGAGCCAGATCTCGCCGGACATCTGCACGTTCTTGCCGCGGGCGCCGAGCCGGTGCAGGCCCATGATGGCGAGCGAGGTCACGGACTTGCCGGAGCCCGACTCACCCACGATGGAGAGGGTCTTGCCCTTCTCCAGCGAGAAGCTGAGGCCGTCGACGGACTTGACGATGCCGTCGTCCGTCGGGAAGTGCACCTTGAGGTCGCGGACTTCGAGGAAGGCGTCGGACGGCGCGGCCGGCGTGGGCTCGCCCACGGCGGCGCCGGTCTTGGAGAGTTCGGTCACGAGAGCCTCACCCGCGGGTCGGCGGCCGCGTAGAGCAGGTCCACCAGGAGATTTGCGATCACGACGAAGAAGGCGGCGAGCAGGGTCACGCCGAGGATCGGGGGCAGGTCGTTGTCGTCGATGGCCTGCACCGCGTACTGGCCGACACCGTGCAGCGAGAACACGGTCTCGGTGATCACCGCGCCGCCCAGCAGCAGACCGAGGTCCATGCCGAAGACGGTGATGATCGGGGTGAGCGCGGCGCGCAGTCCGTGCCGGACGACGACCTTGCGCTCGCGCAGGCCCTTCGCGCGGGCCGTGCGGATGTAGTCCTCGTTCAT
The DNA here is from genome assembly GCF_042892755.1 of Streptomyces sp. NPDC001714. Classification (NCBI taxonomy): domain Bacteria; kingdom Bacillati; phylum Actinomycetota; class Actinomycetes; order Kitasatosporales; family Streptomycetaceae; genus Streptomyces; species Streptomyces sp. NPDC001714. Next base: position 74,435 of record NZ_JBIAUL010000019.1, on the reverse strand, counting down.
CGTCTCCAGCATGCCCGAGCGGGTGAGCCGCGCGTAGATGGCCGAGTACAGAAGAGCGAGCGAGCACCAGGCGGGGATGAGGGTGTTGGCCCACTGCGCCGGGTTCTCGGTCAACGGGACGTACGTTCTGCCGAAGATCGGCCACTGGTAGGTGAAGAGCAGGATCGCCAGGTTGCCCGTGAAGAACATGGGCAGCGAGACGCCGGCGAGGGCCACACCCATGAAGGTGCGGTCGAAGAAGGAGCGGGGCTTCAGCGCGGAGACCACGCCGATCGCCACGCCCGAGACCAGCCACAGCACGGCCGCGCCGAGGGCCAGCGACAGGGTCACCGGCATCCGGGAGGTCAGCTGCGGCCAGACGGCCTGGTGGGTCTTGAAGGAGTAGCCGAAGCACGGTGCGTCACAGTGCACCGTGGTGGGGCCCAGGTCGTAGGTGGCGCCGGAGACGATCCCCTTGATGAAGTGCCAGTACTGGACGTAGACGGGCTGGTCCAGACCGAGGTTGTGCTTGACCGCGGCGATGTCCGCCTTCGACGGGCTCTTGCCGATGTACTGCTGCGCCAGCTGATCAGCGGTCTGCCCGGCCAGCCGCGGCAGCACGAAGAAGATGGCGAAGGTGACCGCGGAGACGACCAGCAGCAGGATCACCGCTGCGACCGTCCGACGGAGGATGTACGAGATCACGGGGATCGGCGCTGGTGCCCGCGGGCCTCACGGCCCGCGGGCACCAATGCCTTCACCTGCCTTCCGGGGCTGCTACTTCGACGCGACGCCGATGTTGAGGTAGTCGTACTGGCCGCTGAAGGCCGCCGTGGAGACCAGGTTGGTGAAGGTGGTCGGGCGGGCCAGCAGGACCTTGAAGTAGGTCAACGGCACGAGGGCGGCGTCGTCCATGGTCTGCTTGTCGATCTGCGTGTAGATGCTGTTGCGCTCGGTGTCGTCCTGCGTACCGATCGCCTTGGCCAGCAGAGCGTTGACCGTCTTGTTGTCGTACTGCGACAGGTTGGTGTTACCGGACTGGCTGATCGCCTGGCCGTTCAGGATCTGCTGCAGGAAGCCGTAGCCGGACGGCCAGTCGGCACCCCACTGCATCATGATCAGGCCGACGTTCTGCTTGTTGTCGAACTTCGGCACACCGGCGTAGTCGGTGAAGTACTTGCCCGACGGGTACTGCTTGAGGGTGGCGTTGATGCCCACCTTCTTCAGCGAGTTGATGATCGCCGTGGCGGCGTCGATCTCCTGCGGGCGGTCCGAGCGGGCCGTGAGGTTGGTGTTGATCGACGTCTTGCCGCAGGCCTTCAGCTGCTCCTTGGCCTTGGCGACGTCACCCTTGTTGCCGGTGGTGGCGTAGACGTCCGCCTTCGTGTAGCCCGGGATGTCCGGGGGCAGCACGGTGGAGGCGATGTCACCGCGGATCGGGCCGCCCTCGGCGGTCTGCACCGAAACCTTGTCGATCGCGTACTCGACGGCCTTGCGGCAGGCGACGTTGTCGAACGGCTTCAGCTTGGTGTTGATCGCCATGTAGACCAGACGGCCACCGTAGGTGTTGTCCGTGTTGGCCTTCTTGCTGGCGTCGGTGAGCACCTGGGCCTGCGTGGCGGCCTGGACACCCGTGCCGCCGAGGTCGATCGCGTCGCCGGCCTGGACGTCCTTGTCGATCGTCTCGGCGTTGACCTTCAGGTTGACGACGATCTTGTCCGGCAGCTGCTTGCGCAGCGGGTCGGTCTTCGGGTCCCAGTTCTTGTTGCGGACCAGCACGACCTGCTTGCCGTCCTGGTAGCTCTGGAACTGGTACGAGCCCGAGGACACGATGTTCTTGACGTAGTCGACGCCGTTGTCCTTGGCCTGCGGCACCGGGGCCGTCTGCGGGGCCGAGACCAGGTAGTCGAACTCCTGGAAGGCCTGCTTCAGGTGGAAGACGATCGTGGTGTCGTCCGGGGTCTCGATGGACGCGAGGCCCTTGGCGCTCTTGTCCTTGTAGGGACCCTTGTACTTGTCGCCGCCGACCAGGAACTGCTGGAAGTAGTTCGGGCCGAGGGAGAGCACGTCACGCGCGAAGTTGGAGCGCTCGACGGCGTACTTGACGTCCTTGGACGTGATCGCCGTGCCGTCCTGGTACTTCAGGCCCGAACGCAGCTTGTACGTCCAGGTCTTGCCGCCGTCGCTCGGGACGCCCTTGCTCGCGGCGAGGTCCGGGACCAGGGTGTTGCCCTTGGAACCGGGGCCGGGCTGGAACGTCATCAGCGGGCGGGCGTAGAGCCGGCTGAAGTTGTACATGTACGCGTAGTACGTGTTACCGGGGTCGAACGAGTCCGGGACGTCGGACAGCTCGTAGGTGACCGTCCCGCCCTTCTTGTCGGACGCGTTGACGACACCCTTGGTAGCGGCGTTGGCCGCGGCGGAGCTACCGCCGCCGTTGCCGTCCTTGTTGTCATCGGCCTTGCTGCACCCTGCAACCAGCAGGGTGGCGGAGCCGATGGCCGCGATCGCGGCCAGCGCTGACCTTCGCATGATGGGCGGGTTCCCCTCCATTGTCGGAAACTTTTCGGGCTCTCGGTGACAGCAGGCGTCAGCGGCTGCGCGGGTCGAGAGCGTCGCGGAGACCGTCACCGAGCAGGTTGAACGCCAGCACGGTCACGAAGATGGCAAGGCCGGGCACGATCATGTACTCGGGATCGACCTGGTAGTACGTCACCGCTTCGCGGAGCATTCCGCCCCAGGACGCCTGCGGGGGCTGGATGCCGACGCCGAGGAAGCTGAGGGACGCCTCGAAGAGGATGTTGGTCGGGATCAGCAGGGTCGAGTAGACGATGATCGGGCCGACCAGGTTGGGCATCAGCTCGCGGAACAGGATGTACGGGCCCTTGGCACCCATGCCGCGGGAGGCGTCGACGAACTCGCGCTCCCGCAGGGCCAGGGTCTGGCCGCGCACGATCCGGCCCAGGTAGGGCCAGTTGAAGAAGCCGATGACGAAGATGAGCACGCTCAGGTGCAGCGGCAGTCCGTTGAGGCCGAACGCGCCGCCCTGGAGGGTGGCGGAGATGGCGATGGCGAACAGCAGGAGGGGGAAGGCCAGGAAGGTGTCCATCAGGCGGCTGATGACCGAGTCGACCCGGCCGCCGTAGTAGCCCGCGACGACGCCCATGATCGCGCCGATCACGTTGGACAGGATCGTCGAGCCGAAGGCGACGACCAGCGACACCCAGGAGCCCTCCAGGATGCGGGTGGCGATGTCACGGCCGAACTTCGGGTCCACGCCCAGCGGGTGGTCGAGGCTCATGCCGCCCCAGCCGCCGTTGGGCAGCGAGGTGTTGGCGTCGATCAGCTCCTGGTGGAAGGCGTTGGGGTCGAGACCGAGCAGGGCCTGGATGGGGCGGGCGAGGATCGCGACGAGAATCAGCAGAACGACAACGATGCCGCCGGCCACGGCGACCCTGTCCTTCTTGAACCGGGTCCAGGCGATCTGCCCGAGGGAACGACCCTCGATCTGCCCCTTACCGGCACCCTCCAGCACAGCCTCCGGCTGTGCCTCGGCTGCCGCCCCGGTGGTCTCGATCGGTGCGGTCACGGTGAGCGACCCCTCTCGCCGGCGGTGACCGGCCTACGCCAGCCGCGGATTGCGGCTTTGTCGACTTGCTCGATCACGAGGTTTAAACCAACCTCATGTCTGACTGGCGAGTCTTCAGCGTCGTCGCGATCACCCGCCAGATCTGGCGAAGAAAGTATGCGCAACCGTGATGCAGTCCGAGGGATTCCGTTATCCGAACAGTGGGTAACGCCCCTCGGACGCGGGTCAGTTGGGACATAACGCCGAATTCGGTCGGAACGGAACGTTCCGGCGTCATCTACGCGCGGAGAAATGTGTTCGTTACGTAAATCTTGTGAACCCCTACCGACCGGCCCGAGGCAAGAGCGCCCCGTCGCGTCAGTAACCACCCTGGGCCGGCGGATACCCGTACCCCGTCGCCGGGGCGGGCGGCAGTGCCGCGTGGGCCTCGCGGTCGTAGAACGGCCGTGCCGTCGCCCGCATCCACATCACGACCGGGTCGTACTCGTCGGTCATCGCGACCGTCGACACCGGCAGCCCGTCCGGCACCGCCCCGATCGACTGCTGCATCATGCCCCGCACCGAGTCCACGGCCGACGGCGAGGTGTCGTAGACGTCCAGGCCGATCGCGAGGTACGGCGCCCCGAGGGCCGGCTGCACCCAGGCGCGGCGCAGTGAGCGCACCGCGGGGGTGCGGTGGGCGTTCTGCGTGAGCAGGGCGTAGAACTGGGGGATCTCGATGGCCGGTTCGGTCAGCCGCAGCGGTCCGGCCGGCTGGCGGTCCAGGCCGGTGGCGATGCGGCGCAGGTCCAGCCAGGGGATGCCGACGCCGCCGCCCGGGGCGTGCGGGTTGAGCCAGAGGCCGAAGTGGTCGGGGTAGAGCGTGCGGGCCACGTCGATGCCGTCGACCACCTCGTACGAGCGGTTCCAGCCGCTCGCGGAGAGCTCCTGGGCCGAGGTCACGCAGGGGGCGTAGCCGTGGCCGTCGACCTCCATGTTCCCGTACTGGGCGTCGGGGGAGCCGGCCTGGCCGTGCCAGAGCAGCATCCAGATCTGGCCGGAGGAGGGCGTGGCGAGGGCGCGGAGGAGTGCCTCGTAGGCGTCGTAGCGCCCGGGGGTTACCTGGCGCAGCATGTGCTCGACCTGTCCGGTCGCCGCGGTGCCGCTGGCGCTCACGTGTTACCGCCCCTTCATCTGGTGCCCCGCGTCTGGAGGGCGCCCCGCGTTTGGAGACAGCTTATGCGCCCGGGGGGCGGGGGCCGATTGTCCGTCGGCGGGTGCGCGTAGTCGGTGGCTGGTCGCGCGGTTCCTCCCCCAGCCTTCGGCCGGGGTATACCCCCAGCGCCCCTTGGTCGGCTGCCCTGGGGGCGTTTCTAGTGACCGTACTGATAGAAGGGGCGCACGTTCTCCCGCATCCAGTGCCCGACCGGGTCGTCCGCGACGTCCAGCAGGACCAGGTTCACCGGCCACCTCACCGGGGCCCGGCCCAGCGCCTTGCCCAGGGCCTCCAGGGGCAGGGCGCGCAGGTCGCCCTCCCACTGGGAGAGTTCGACGCCCACGAACATCACCGGGTCCGCCATCTCGATCGCGGCGAGGCAGCGGCGGGCCGTGGCGACGACGCCGATCGCCGCGAACTCCGCCGACGCCGCGGCCAGGAAGTCCATCGGGTCGTCCTGCCAGTCCGGTTCGAAGAGGCGGACCCGGCCGCCGGAGGCGGGGCCGTCCAGTTCGGTGCGGCCGGCCCGGCAGAGCTGGGCCACCGCCTCCGGAGGCAGCGGGACCCCGACCACTCCCCCGGGGTTCACGGCGATGCCGACCTGCGGGGGCAGCCCGCGGGCGAACTCGACCGCCGGGGCGATGGTGTACGACAGGTGGGAGCCGGCCACCAGGCGGAACTGCTCCTCGGAGCTGAAGACCGGCACGTACACCTGGCCCGCGATCTCCGTCGTGGGCAGGTCCAGCGGGCCGCTGTGCGGGCCGCCGCCCTCGGGCAGCGGGATCCACAGGAAACTCCGGCCCAGTACCTCGATGAGCCGGCCCGCCGCCGCGGGCACGCCGAGGGAGGCCGAAAGGACCTCCTCCAGTTCGTTGCCGGGCCACCCGCCGTGCGGGTGGGGGTGCGCCTGTGCCGGGAAGTCCGCGGGAATGTCCGCCGGGAAGTCCATCTGCCTACCGCCTGCTGGAAACCGCTGCTGAGGCTGGAAAGGCTAGCGGGTGACACCGACAAAGCCACCCCACCAGCCGGTTCGGGCCGCGAAAGGCGGCCCCGGCGACCGCGGTCCCGGCGACCGCGGTCTCAGCGCGCGAAGGCGATCCGGCGCAGGACGTCCGCCGCCTCCCGGTCCAGGAGGACCGCCGAGCCGACGCCCTCGGGCAGTTTCCCGCTCTCCGCCGCGCGCAGCAGCCGCCCGGCCGCCCTGCGGTGGCGCAGGAAGGCGTACCGGGAGACGCCCCGGCCGCGCTCGCGCTGGCCGTCCCGTGCCGTGCCCGGCGTGACGTCGAGGAGCAGCAGGTGCAGGGTGCCGCCGCGGCGGCGGGCCTCCCGGGCCAGCCAGTCGCGCACCCAGGCCTGGGTCCCGCAGTCGTGCACGACCACGCCCTCGCCGGAACGCAGGGCCCGGCGCAGCCCCGCGTAGTGGGCGAGGCGGACCAGCGGGCGGTAGACGGCGTACGGCAGGAGACGGGCCAGCCGGGCGTCCCAGCGGTCGCGGGTGTCCTGGGAGTCGATGCGGATGCCCTGGACGGTGCGGTGCATCAGGGTGGACTTGCCGCTGCCGGGCAGCCCGGTGACCACGACCAGGTCACGGGGGCCGAAGAGGAGGCCGTGCGGGCTGTGTCCGGCACGGTCGCGCAGGTCGCGGACGACCGGTGCTGGGAGTTCGCCGCACCGCTCGCGGGCCGGGGCCGCGGGCTGCCGTGGCAGGGCGAGGCCCGTCGTCGTCGCGTATGCCCTGGTCCTTGTCACCGTGATCGTCCTCCCTGGGGGTTCAGGAAAGGTTCTCCCCACTTAACGTAAAGAGAAGGTAATGCACGAGGTCTCGCGGTTCGGTCCGCTTCCTGCCACAGGCCCGTCACAGAACGGAGGGGCAGGTCCGGCCTGCCACGGCCCCGGGCGGCGTGCAATGATGTGCGCGCCAACTGCATACCGGCCGCTTGAATCCGCGCGGGAGAGTCCCCAGCCAGCTTCGCTGGGGCGCCGAAGGAGCAAGTCCCTCCCTTGAATCTCTCAGGCCCCGTTACCGCGCGGGCGAGGCACATCTGAAAAGCGGGCCGCTGTGTCAGTGGCTCCACCCAAGGTGCAAGCCGTGACCACATCCGTGGTCAGGGCGAACCTCTCAGGTTCCGATGACAGATGGGGAGGACAGCCCTCGCCTGTCATGCCCTTGGGACCTTCGGGAGACGACCGACCGATGAGCAGTACCGATTCCGCCGCACCCCGCCGTACCGCGCTCGATGCCCTGCACCGCTCGCTCGGCGCGACCATGACCGACTTCGCCGGCTGGGACATGCCCCTGCGCTACGGCTCCGAGCGCGACGAGCACGTCGCGGTACGGACGAAGGCAGGGCTCTTCGACCTCTCCCACATGGGCGAGATCACCGTGACCGGCCCCCAGGCCGCCGCCCTGCTCAACCACGCCCTGGTCGGCAACATCGCCTCCGTGGGCGTGGGCCGGGCCCGCTACACCATGATCTGCCGGGCCGACGGCGGCATCCTGGACGACCTGATCGTCTACCGGCTGGCCGAGACCGAGTACCTGGTCGTCGCCAACGCCTCCAACGCCCAGGTCGTCCTCGACGCGCTCGTGGAGCGTTCCGCCGGGTTCGACGCCGAGGTGCGCGACGACCGGGACGCGTACGCGCTGATCGCCGTCCAGGGGCCCGAGTCGCCCGGGATCCTGAAGTCGCTCACCGACGCCGACCTGGACGGGCTGAAGTACTACGCCGGGCTGCCCGGCACCGTCGCCGGCGTCCCGGCCCTGATCGCGCGCACCGGCTACACCGGTGAGGACGGCTTCGAGCTGTTCGTGAAGCCGGAGCACGCCGTGGAGCTGTGGCAGGCGCTGACCAAGGCGGGCGAGGGCGTCGGCCTGGTGCCGTGCGGGCTGTCCTGCCGGGACACGCTGCGGCTCGAAGCGGGCATGCCGCTGTACGGGCACGAGCTCACCACCTCCCTCACCCCCTTCGACGCCGGGCTCGGCCGGGTGGTGAAGTTCGAGAAGGAGGGCGACTTCGTGGGCCGCGCGGCGCTCGCCGAGGCCGCCGCCCGTGCGGAGCAGAACCCGCCGCGGGTGCTCGTCGGCCTGGTCGCCGAGGGCCGCCGGGTCCCGCGCGCCGGATACCCCGTGGTCGCCGGCGGCGAGGTGATCGGCGAGGTCACCTCGGGCGCCCCCTCCCCGACCCTGGGCAGGCCGATCGCCATGGCGTACGTCGACGCGGCGCACTCGGCGCCGGGCACGGCGGGCGTCGGCGTCGACATCCGGGGCAGTCACGAGCCGTACGAGGTCGTGCCGCTGCCGTTCTACAAGCGCCGGAAGTGACCGCCCCCACGGGCGTCGGCAGCAGCCACCGGGCGTGACCTGGCGCACATCGCCGCTGGTCACGCACGTTCCCAGCAGTCCCCCTTCCACCAGCACTCCCCCGCGTACAGGAGAATTCAGGCCATGAGCAACCCCCAGCAGCTGCGTTACAGCAAGGAGCACGAGTGGCTGACGGCCGCCGAGGACGGCGTGGCGACGGTCGGCATCACGGAGCACGCGGCCAACGCGCTCGGTGACGTCGTCTTCGTCCAGCTCCCGGCGGTCGGCGACACGGTGACCGCGGGCGACTCCTGCGGCGAGCTGGAGTCGACCAAGTCGGTGTCCGACCTGTACGCGCCGGTCACCGGTGAGATCACCGCGGTCAACGAGGACGTCGTCGACGACCCGTCCCTGGTGAACTCGGCCCCCTTCGAGGGCGGCTGGCTGTTCAAGGTGCGCGTCACGGACGAGCCGGGCGACCTGCTCTCCGCCGACGAGTACACCGCCTTCACCGCCGGCTGAGAGCCGCCGCAGACCCCGGCCTAGGAGTCGTAGAAACAGATGTCCGTTCTGAACACGCCCCTGCACGAGCTCGACCCCGAGGTAGCCGCCGCGGTCGACGCCGAGCTGGTGCGCCAGCAGTCCACCCTGGAGATGATCGCCTCGGAGAACTTCGCTCCGCTGGCGGTCATGGAGGCGCAGGGCTCGGTCCTCACCAACAAGTACGCCGAGGGCTACCCGGGCCGCCGCTACTACGGCGGCTGCGAGCACGTCGACGTCACCGAGCAGATCGCCATCGACCGGGTGAAGGAACTGTTCGGCGCCGAGTACGCCAACGTGCAGCCGCACTCCGGTGCCTCCGCCAACCAGGCGGCCCTGTTCGCGCTGGCCCAGCCCGGCGACACCATCCTGGGCCTGGACCTCGCCCACGGCGGCCACCTGACCCACGGCATGCGGCTGAACTTCTCCGGCAAGCAGTTCGACGTGGTCGCCTACCACGTGGACGACTCCGGTCTGGTCGACATGGCCGAGGTGGAGCGGCTCGCCAAGGAGCACCGGCCGAAGGTGATCATCGCGGGCTGGTCGGCGTACCCGCGGCAGCTGGACTTCGCGGAGTTCCGGCGGATCGCCGACGAGGTCGAGGCGTACCTGTGGGTCGACATGGCCCACTTCGCCGGCCTGGTGGCGGCGGGGCTGCACCCGAACCCGGTCCCCTACGCCGACGTGGTCACCTCCACCACCCACAAGACCCTCGGCGGTCCCCGCGGCGGCATCATCCTGGCCCGCAAGGACTTCGCGAAGAAGCTGAACTCGTCCGTCTTCCCGGGCTTCCAGGGCGGTCCCCTGGAGCACGTGATCGCGGCGAAGGCGGTCTCCTTCAAGGTCGCGGCGAGCGAGGACTTCAAGGAGCGCCAGCGTCGTACGGTGGAGGGTGCGCGGATCCTGGCGGAGCGGCTCACCGCCGCCGACGCCCGGGAGGCCGGCGTGAACGTCCTGTCCGGCGGCACGGACGTGCACCTGATCCTCGTCGACCTGCGCGAGTCCGAGCTGGACGGGCAGCAGGCCGAGGACCGTCTCCACGAGGTCGGCATCACGGTCAACCGCAACGCCGTCCCGAACGACCCGCGGCCGCCGATGGTCACCTCGGGTCTGCGGATCGGCACCCCGGCGCTGGCCACCCGCGGCTTCACGGCCGAGGACTTCGCCGAGGTCGCGGACGTGATCGCCGAGACGCTGAAGCCGTCCTACGACGCCCAGGCGCTCAGGGCCCGGGTGGTGGCCCTGACCGACAGGCACCCGCTGTACCCCGGTCTCGACAAGTAGTTCCCCGGTGGGGGCACCCGATGGCGTGTGCCCCCACCCTGTTCGGAGGAGTTCCCGTGGCCATCTCGGTCTTCGACCTGTTCTCGATCGGCATCGGCCCGTCGAGCTCCCACACCGTCGGCCCGATGCGCGCGGCCCGTATGTTCGCCCGCCGGCTGCGCAACGAGGACCTGCTGGAGTCCGTCGCGTCGATACGCTCCGAGCTGTACGGCTCCCTCGGCGCGACCGGCCACGGCCACGGCACCCCGAAGGCGGTGCTGCTCGGCCTGGAGGGCGCCTCGCCGCGCACGGTGGACGTGGAGACGGCCGACGACCGGATCGAGACGATCAAGGCCACGAAGCGCCTGTCGCTGCTCGGCGAGCACGAGATCGCGTTCTCCTTCGACGACGACCTGAAGCTCCACCGCCGCAAGGCGCTCCCGTACCACGCGAACGGCATGACCCTGTGGGCGTACGACGCGCAGGGCGCCGAACTCCTCACCAAGACGTACTACTCGGTCGGCGGCGGGTTCGTCGTCGACGAGGACGCGGTCGGCGCGGATCGCATCGTGCTGGACGACACGGTCCTGAAGTACCCCTTCCGCACGGGCGACGAGCTGCTGCGCCTGACGAAGGACACGGGTCTGTCGATCTCCGCGCTGATGCTGGAGAACGAGCGGGCCTGGCGCACCGAGGACGAGATCCGCGCGGGCCTGCTGGACATCTGGCGGGTGATGCAGGCGTGCGTCTCGCGCGGTATGACCCGGGAGGGCATCCTGCCGGGCGGGCTGCGGGTGAAACGCCGGGCCGCCGTGACCGCCCGCCAGCTGCGGGCCGAGGGCGACCCGCTGGCGCACGCGATGGAGTGGATCACGCTCTACGCGATGGCCGTGAACGAGGAGAACGCGGCGGGCGGCCGGGTGGTCACCGCCCCCACGAACGGCGCCGCGGGCATCATCCCGGCGGTCCTGCACTACTACATCAACTTCGTCCCGGGCGCCGACGAGGACGGCGTGGTCCGCTTCCTCCTCGCCGCCGGCGCGATCGGCATGCTCTTCAAGGAGAACGCGTCCATCTCCGGCGCCGAGGTCGGCTGCCAGGGCGAGGTCGGCTCGGCCTGCTCGATGGCGGCGGGCGCGCTCGCCGAGGTCCTCGGCGGCTCCCCCGAACAGGTGGAGAACGCGGCCGAGATCGGCATGGAGCACAACCTCGGCCTCACCTGCGACCCGGTCGGCGGCCTGGTCCAGATCCCCTGCATCGAGCGCAACGGCATGGCCGCGGTCAAGGCGGTCACGGCGGCCCGCATGGCCATGCGCGGCGACGGCTCCCACAAGGTGTCCCTGGACAAGGTCATCAAGACCATGAAGGACACCGGCGCCGACATGAGCGTCAAGTACAAGGAGACGGCCCGGGGCGGGCTCGCGGTGAACATCATCGAGTGCTAGGGAACGGGCCCTGAGCAGCTCGTTCGTTACTTTCGGTGCTGTCGGGGCCTTCCCTGCTTACGTGGCGGAACGTCCCCGAGAAGTCCCTGGGACAGGCTTGAAAGTCCCCGGGAAGTCCCCATAAAAGTAGCTCTTGACCTGCAGTTTCGCGGCACGTGATCAATACCGGATGCGCCGCCCACCCACCACTGGACGCATCAGCTCGAACCCCTGAGTCCGCCTGAGGGTTCTCATTCGATAGATGCTGCGGAAAACTCACGTCTGGAACAGCGGCTGGCCGGCCTCTCCCCCACATTCACGACGGGGCAGGCGCGTCAGGACCGTGCCCTCCCCCGCGATCTGGCGCACTTGGCCACAGAAGCGCGGACAGACGAACTGTCCCGCGCGATGTACCGCCGGGCAGACGCCCCGGAAACGGCGCACTCGGATCTGCTGGCCGCGTGCGCACGGGCCCCTCGCGCCGTCGTATGCGGTGAATCCGTCCTGGCCCTGCATGAGCTGATCGACGACATCCCCGCAGCAGTACACATCGCCGTGCCGCGCGGTACATGCCGCCCGACGATTTCCTTCCCGCCGACCGTCGTGGCGCAGCACGCCGCAAAGACCTTCGACCTCGGTCTCGAACGGTTCGAAGCAGCCCCAGGAGAGACCATCCCCATGTACAAAGCAGCCCGCAGCGTCGTCGACGCGATGCGCCACCGCAGCCGCCTCGGCGAGACCCTCGCCCTGTCCGCGCTCGGCCGCTACCTGCGCCGGAGCAAACGCGGCGGGGTCAGCGAACTCCAGCACATCGCAGGCGTTCATCGCCCCTGGGCCGGGAGCACTTCGTCCTCAAGGGCGACCTGCTGCTCGCCCAGTTCGGCGCACGTCGAATGACCCGCGACATCGACATCCTCGGCCGCTCGTCCCCAGGCACAGAAACCGAAATCATCCGCAGGGTCACGGCCATCGCAGATCGACGACGGCGTCGCATTCGGTCCCACGACACTCAAGACGGTCCCCATCCGCGAGGAGGACGAGGCCGACCAGGTTCCACGACCGAGACGACGGACCCAGCCAGGGCACGCCATACGATATCGCTTCTCGTGCAAATCTGATATCATTTGGTGGTTCTGATCACGCGAGGAGGCCAGTATGGCGAGGACAGTAATCGACCTCGACGAGACCATGGTCGCCGAGGCCATGCGCATCTTCGGCACCAAGACGAAAGCCCAGGCCGTACGCCTCGCCATGGAGGACGCCGTCAAACGGCACCTGCGACAGGAGGGCTTCGACGCCATGGACGCCGGCGACTTCGACTTCAGCGAGATCATCGAGAGCACCGGCCCTCGGAACGCCGACGGAACCCTCAAGCGCGAAGGTGGCCGAGCCGCCTGATGCAGGACCGCTACCTGATCGACAAGTCCGCTCTGGCGCGCTGGACAAAACCCGGCGTCAGAGAGGTACTCAAGCCCCTCCACGAGCGCTACTTGCTCTCAGTCTGCCAACCCACCGAGTACGAGATGATCCACTCGGCCCGGGACACCGCCGAGGCAACGCGAATCAGTACCTGGCTGCGCGCCTTCGACTACCTGCACAGTGACGACCACACTTTCACTCGCGCCCTGGAGGTCCAGCGCCACGCTCTCAACGCAGGCTTCCACCGGGCACTGTCACTCCCCGACCTTCTCATCGCCGCCACAGCGGAGCTGAACCGGCTGACCGTACTCCACTACGACGGCGACTTCGACATGATCGCCTCCCTCACCGGCCAACCCACCGAGTGGGTCGTGGCACCAGGCAACGCCGACCGCTGAACGGTACTGAGACCACTGACTCCTACAGGGAGCGTGCCGGCCTCGGCATCGGCGATAGCGTGAGTGCCGAAGGCCCGGACTCCAGGCCACCGCCCGCCACCGCAGCTCGGCCCCCACTGACGCGAATTGAGGACCGGCCATACGCTGCGTGCTGGAGAGCGAGACATCCGGCCGGCCAGGAGGGGGACTGAGATGAGTGCACGCCGCAGGTCGTCGGTGCGGCAGTCTGTTCCGGGACGGGTCACGCCCGGAAGCAGCAGGGACCAATCGGCTGCCATCCTCGGCGGCGGGAGTCGGCGGCCCGCGAGGTGACGAACTTCGCCTTCGAGGCGACAGGGGCCGGGTCCATCGCCGCCCACCGCATCGGAACGGTGATCACCGGCCCGGTCACCCTCCTGTCGGCCGAGTTTGCTCAACGCGGCGCGTGACGTTCAGGCGCCGGGCGGGCTCACCAACCTGCCGCCTGTCCCGCTGTGTCTCGGTCGCACGGACACGCTGTGGCGCGTAGCGAACTCAAACCGCCCCTCGACACCTTCTGCAACTCCCACAACAGCTGCAACGCGGCCAACCCGCCGCACTGCCCTGACGCGGCCTGCTACGCCCAGTACTGGTGGCACGAGACCAACGCGACCTGGAAGAACTGCGCTGCCCCCGCAAACGCCTGCGGCAACGAGAGCATCAAGTACGCAACCCTGCGCGCGGAGCCGGGACGCGGATACCGCCTCCAGACCGGGGCCCCCGTCTGCTCAACCGCCGGGCTGCCGTCGCCCGCACTGATCGTCAACTCCATGCCCGACAACACCAACACCTACAGCGACTGCGGAACGACCGGCACCGACGCGGGCAGCTTCCAGTTCACGTTCTACGCCGACCCCAACGCGACCGGCCCAGGCCTCGGCCAGTACGACGCGAAGGCCGATCTGCACCAGGTCGGCGGTGGCTACAACGGTCACTTCTGGTTCGCCCACACCCGCGATACCGCCCATCTCGGCGGCGACAGCGGTTTGATGACCGTCAAAGGCACCTGGACACTCGACCAGAGCGTGTCGTGGGCCCGTGTCCTGGTGCACCTACCGGACACCGGGGCGCAGTCACGGCAGGCCGCCTATGTGATCGGCGGTTCCGACAGCACCTCACCACACAGGATCGTGGAGCAACGCGCGAGCCGCTGGGTCAGCCTTGGCGCCTTCCACTTCACCGGCACCCCCAGCGTCACCCTCACCAACGCCACCGACGACGGCACTGCAGACGAGGACGTCGCCTGGGACGCCGTCGCCTTCCAACCCTTGCCCGGCAAGCCGAACCACATGGTTGTCGCCATGGGCGACTCGTACTCGTCCGGCGAGGGAGCGTCGGAGGGAAACCAGGACTACTACCCGGAGACCAATTACCGCAACAAAGACGTTCGGGACGCCTGTCACCGTTCTCGTCAGGCTTGGTCGCGGCAGGCGACGATCCCCGGAGAGGCCCTGCCCACGGCGGATCTGGACGACTCGTGGAGCGCGCGGATGGATTATCACCTCATCGCCTGCTCCGGAGCCCGCACCTACAACGTACTAGGCGTGCCACAGAACAACGGCGGGGAGGTACCGCAGATCGACCAAGGCTATCTGGACACGAACACGACCCTGGTCACGATCTCCATCGGCGGTAACGACGCCCGGTTCGGCGACATCATCCAGAAATGCCTGCTGTCTTTCGGGGCGGGCAATTGCGGCGACAAGACATTCGACAGCAGCGACACGGACGGCAATGTCAGCGGGCGAGATCAGAAGTTCGTCGGTCAGACCCTGAAGACGGCTGTCCCAGGCATCATCAACGAACTCGTCCGCCCGGACATCGTCAAGACATTGATGACAATCCATAGCAAGGCGTCGTCCGCGAAGATCGTCCTCATGGGCTACCCGCCTCTCATCTCCGACAGCGGATCCTGCTTGAGGGTCGGCATCGGCACCGCCCAGCTCGGACTCTCAGCGGACTCCGCGAACTGGCTCAACGACACCGCTGGCACCCTGGCTGCGGCAATGAAGGGCGCCGTCGATGACGTGAACGAACAAGGCGTTCTGGCATGGTTCTCGAACCCGACGAACGACTTCGCAGGCAAGGGGGTGTGCGGAAACCCCGAACAGGTCCATGGCATCGTCAAGACCCTCACCACCTCAGACAACCCAGCCCTGGACTGGTCACTCCTGAACAAGTACGGATTGTCCGCCCAGTCGTTCCACCCCAAGGTCGGTGGAGCACGCCTGTACGCCAACTCGCTTGAGCGCACCATGGCAGGCATGGGCCTGTAGTCCGGTCGGTCATTCGTTCCGGGGCCGCCGTAAGCACGGCTGCCCCGGAACGGTCGTATGTAGGTACGGATACTCATGCACGGTCCATCCGTCCTGCCGGACAGTTGCAGCGAGCGCTCAGCGCGGCCACGGATACAAAAAAAGGGGAGAGCATGACAAGAGCTCACAAGACCGTGTGGGGCACGGTCGCCACCGTCGTCGTCTTAGCCCTCTCCGCCTGCTCGTCCCAGGGCCGCGCCGCGAGCCCGAAAGAAGTCCGCAAACTCGCGGGCAGCACCGAGGCGGTACAGGCTCGGCAGAAGACGGAGAGTCGCCTACGGGACGTGGTCCGCGCGTACGACGAGCACACCCCCCTCACCCTCGCCATCGTCGTCGTACGCGACACGTGCCTGGGAGGAAAAGGAAAACAGTGGTTCGACTCGAACGGCGACGACCAGTACAAGATCCGCTGTTCGATGTGGGTCACCGCGTACTACGGAGCCGACCAGAAACGAATCGTCCCCGTCCTCGACGGCGTACTCACCGCCGGCGACCGGACCGGGTCCATCATCCCGTTCACCCATGACACCTACGGGCAGTTCGTCGAGTACTACCGCGGTCACGGCGGTCATGGGGAAGTACCTGAGCTGTCCCTTCCTGATCACACTCTGTCCTGGGACCCCGTACGTGACCGCCGACCGGATCTGATGGTCAAGGAACCCGGCAAGTGCCCGACCGACGATCCACCGCTGACCCGATGTGTGCGGGAGCCGGACGCCGAGACGGTGGCCGCCATCCGCAAGCAGTACGGCATGGTGTTCAAACTCGATCTCGCCTCCCCCGAATACTACAAAGTGTCCAAATAAGACCACCACCGGTGAGGCCTCCGCCGGCCGAAGCCATCGCATGACGCCCGAGCATCAACCGCCCAGTCCCGCATGGCGTCTCACGCAGCATGGGATATGTTGCAATCAGCTCACGACGAGAAGTCCCCAAAAAGTCCCCGCCGTGATTCAAGGCTAGCCTCGGCATACCAAAACTGCAGGTCAACCCCATGATCGACAGCCGTCCACATGTACGTCAAGTACAAGGAGACAGCGCGCGGAGGGCTCGCGGTGAACATCATCGAGTGCTAGCGAAACAGGCCCTGACCAGTACGTTCGTGCCTTTCAGCGCTGTCAGGGCCTTCCCTGCTTACGCGGCGGAAAGTCCCCGGAAAGTCCCTGGGACAGACTTGAAAGTCCCCGGAAAGTCCCCAGGATGTCCCCATGAAAGGGACTCTTGACCTGGGGGTTCGCGGGGTAGCGGGCGGTGCGCTGTGTTCGTGTTCGAGTTGACCGTGAACTTCCCGGTACGCGTCGAAGTCGCCATTGACCCCGAAAGGCGAGGAGCACTCAAGCACCATCAGGTCGATGCAGATCGACTCGGCCGCCGCCCTCGGCCGTCATGCGAAGGTCACCTCCGACCTCTACATCGACTTCCCCGCCGACGAGAACTCCGCCCCCGACCTGGCCATCCTGCGCGAGGACGCGCGCAAGGAAGGCAAGCGCTACAGCTTCGAGGACGTCCTGCTGATCTCGGAGGTCGTCTCCACGTCCTCCGCCCGCAAGGACTACGACGACTGCACCGCGAAGTACGGCCGGTACGGCATCCCCGTCTACCTCGTCGTGGACCCCTACGCCCGGGAGGTCGTCCTGCACACCGAGCCCACCGCAAGCGGCTACAGCACCGCACACACCCGCGCATACGGCACAGGCAGGCTCCCCATCCCCCTGGCCGACGGCCGCACCTTCACCCTCGACCTCGACGAACTCCCCGTACCGGAACCGGAAGCCGACGCTCGCTGAGAAGACGGGGCCCCGTTCCGGTCGGCCCCGGGGGCTCGGGAACCGCCACCGACTCGCCGGCGGATGCCGAACGACGCACCGTGGTGGACAGATCGATCCGACCACCACCGGACGCCGGGTCAGGTGCGGGTGAGGTCGGACAGGAGCGCGAGCAGGAGGCGTTCCTCCATGACCGCGCTTCCCGACGCCTCCATCGCGCGGGCCAGTCCAGGATCCCAGGGGCTGGCCGCGAGCGGTGTGGACTCGCCCTCGCCGAGTGCCGCCGTGTAGTCGGCGGCCGTCATCCGCCAGGGGCGGGCACCGTGGCGGGCCACGGTGCCCGCGGTGATGCGCAGGCCGGCCCAGTCGAAGTCGGCGCGCCAGTTCGGCCGCCTCCCGCGCGTGCGGCGTCAGCGAGCAGTTTTTCGAGCGGGGTGCCGGGGACGAGGGCCTTGGTGCCACCGGTGGCCCACACTCGGCGAGGACCCGCAGCGGCAGGGCGTCGACCGCGTGTCCGGGGATCCGTTCCAAGTCGTCGGCCAGCCTTTCGAGCACGCGTACCGCCGCGTCGAGGAACAGCGCGTCCCCCCGGCGTACGAGACGGGTGAGGGTGCCGTCGGCGGCGATCCTGTCCAGCCACGTGGCGAACCATCCCTGCCCGTCACGGCAGGGGTTGTTCGGTCCAGATGATCTTGCCATCCGTGGTGTAGCGGGTTCCCCAGTGCTGGGTGAACTGGGCGATGAGGAAGAGTCCTCGTCCGTCCTCGTCCGTGTTCCGGGCGCGGCGCAGCCGGGGCGACGTGCTGCTGCCGTCGGAGACCTCACAGATCAGTGCGCGGTCGCAGAGCAGCCGGAGCCGGATCGGGCCGCTCGCGTGCCGGATGGCGTTGGTGACCAGTTCGCTGGCGACGAGTTCGGTGGTGAAGGCCAGTTGGTCCAGCCCCCAGGCGGCCAGCTGCTTGGTGACGGCCGCGCGGGAGCGGGAGACGATCGCTGGGTCGCTGGGCCACTCCCACTCGGCGACCTGCTCCGGCCCCAGGGCGTGCGTACGGGCGACGAGCAAGGCCACGTCGTCACTCGGGCGGGACGGGAGCAGTGCGTCCAGGACCGCGTCGCAGGTGTCTTCCGGCGCCCGGTCGGCACAGGCCAGGACAGCGCGAAGCTTGTCCAGGCCGATGTCGATGTCGCGGCCCCTGTCCTCGGTCAGGCCGTCGGTGTACAGCACCAGTTGACTGCCCTCGGCCAGCTCCAACTCGACTGTCTCGAAGGGCATCCCGCCCAGCCCGAGCGGAGGTCCCGACGGCAGATCGACGAAGTCCACCGCGCCGTCGGGTGTGACCACCGCCGGGGCCGGGTGACCGGCACGAGTGAGGGTGCAGCGCCGGGACACCTGGTCGTACACGGCGTACAGGCAGGTCGCACCGACGATTCCGGAGTCCTCGTAACTGGGCTCCACCGCCCAGCCCTCGCCCCGGTCGAGCCCCCCGACCAGGTCGTCCAGCTGCGTGAGGAGTTCGTCGGGCTGCAGGTCCAGGGAGGAGAAGTTGTGCACGGCGGTGCGCAGCCGGCCCATGGTGGCCGCGGCGTGCAGGCCGTGCCCGACCACGTCGCCGACCACGAGCGCCACGCGGGCGCCGGACAGCGGAATGACGTCAAACCAGTCGCCGCCCACCCCGGCCTGCGCGGGCAGGTAGCGGCAGGCGACCTCGACGGCCGTCGGCTCGGGCCGACCCCGGGGCAGCAGGCTGCGCTGCAGCGCCAGGGCGGTGTTGTGCTCGCGCGTGTAGCGGCGGGCGTTGTCGATGCAGATCGCGGCGCGGCCGACCAGCTCCTGGGCGAGGGACAGGTCGTCGTCTTCGAAGGGGGCGGGCTTCTCGGAGCGGTAGAAGCTCGCCACGCCGAGGATCGTGCCGCGGGCCCGCAGGGGCACCGTGATCAGGGAGTGGATGCCCTGCGCGAGGGCCTGCCCGAACCGTGCCGGATCCTGGGCGACCCAGCCCTCGGCGTCGGCCAGGACGGGTTCGAGCACAGACTGCCCGGTCTCCAGGCAGCGGACCTGCGGGGTGGAGGGAACGTACTGGACGGAGTCGCCGATGCCGTACACGGGCAGCTCCGCACGCACGGTGCCGATCGCGACACGGCGCAGCGAAGTATCCCCACCTAGCGGCCCGGGCTCCTCGCCGAGCAACACGGGGTCGGGCAGATCGACGACCATGAGGTCGGCGAACCGGGGAACTGCCACCTCCACCAGTTCCTCCGCGGTGCGGGTGACGTCCAAGGTGGTGCCGATACGCACACTGGCGTCGTGCAGCAGTTCCAGTCGCTTGCGGGCCAGTACGGCCAGCCTGCCGACGCCGGGCTCGCCGACGAGCAACACCCAGCCGTCTGCTGTGCCGGGGCCGCTGCCGTTCCCGTCGGTTCCGGCCTGGATCCGGGGTTGCGTGCCGGCCACGGGCGGCGCCGCTGCCGTCTGTGGGAGCGGTGGTCGGGCAGCATGTGGGGAGGCCGGGTATGTTCCGCTCCGCCTCGATACCGCGGAGACCGGCCCCAGCGGGATGGTCAGGGGCGGCACGGTCACCGGCGCCGGCTGGGTCGGCTCGGCCGGCGCGGTGAGTCTGACATGACGCAGGTTCGGGCCGCCGAGGACACGGACCTCCACGACCGTACCCGTCTCACCCGCCGCTCCCGTGACCTGGCGGCTCAGCAGTGTGGCGACCCGCCCGCCCGAGAGGACCACCTCGTCGAGGGTGCGCTTCGGTGAAGCGATGAGCTCTTCGGCTTTCTCCCGCAGCACGGCCAGATCGATCGCCCCGAGGCCGCCGCCCTCGGGGCCAGGCCCCGGGAGTGCCTGCGGGGGCTGCTGCGGTAGGCCACCGGCGCCGCACGTGTCGCGACGGGCCCGCCGGTACGCGGCGAGAAGCGCCCGTTCCCGTTCCGTGGCCTGTTCCAACAGCCGCGCCTCGATGTCGCGGGCAGCCTTCCGCACCAGTGCCAGCATGGCGGGGTCGCCGTCGCCACGCAGGCAGGTGAGGTCGAGGACGGCCTCGATACGCCCGCTGAGGGGGTCGCGGATGGGCGCGCCCGCACAGGTGAACGGCTGCAGGCAGTCGGCGAAGTGCTCACGACCGGCGAGATAGATCGGGCCCCGCCCGGCCAGCGCCGTGCCGACACCGTTGGTGCCAGCGACCCGCTCCGAGGCGTCGAAACCGGGGGCGAAGTTGATGTCGTCGAGGCGTTCGAGCAGCTGCCGGCCACTGCCGTACCGATGGACCATGCGGGCCTGCGCGTCGCAGAGCGCGACCGCCATGCTCACGTTGGCGAGCGCCCCGGTCAGGTCTTTCAGCACCGGGGCGCTCGCACGCATGAGGCGGTCGTCCAGCGTCAGGCCAGAGGCATACGGAAGCTGCACCCGGTGCGGCTCGACCCCTTCGGACCTGGACCGCATCCAGGATTCGAGGACCGAGCCCCGTACGTTCGTCTCGACTCGTGCACCGGCCAGAAAACGCTCATGGGCATCGGCGAGTCCGCCGATGTCGTCCCAGGCGACCGACACCGTGCTCACTTCCCTCACCTGGAGGCCCTGTCGCGGGCCGCCTTTCGGGCCGCTTCAGGGATGCCCTCCAACCACTGTGTGGTTAATCCCATTATGCGCGGATCGCGGTGGAAGACGCAGAGACCGAAGGCCCTCGCGAAACCGGCGGTACCGCTCCGCCGGGCACGGTCCCGGTAGCCGCTCAAGAGAGCCCCGGGGAGCCGTCGGCGCACGGACGACCACGGTGAGTTACATCACCAAGCGTGTGATCACGAGCTCGCCCGGCCCAGGAAACGTCGGACTTTGCCGAGCCTCCGGCCGAGCGGGGTGGCCCGGATGCCCTTGCCCCGCTCCCGGCAGCCGATGCGCCTGTGGCACCGGCGATCTCTGCGCTTGACGGCGGCCTCGTTCGACGACCCGACGGGACATCGCCCGGATTCGTGAAGGCCGTCCCCGCCGCCACGGGCGAGGAGGTGTGGCGGCGGCAGAGCGCGATGCCGATGTGCGCGTCGGTGCTGGCCACGCACGGCGACCTGGTGTTCACCGGCGAACCGTCGGGAGAGTTCGACGCGTTTGACGCGCGCACCGGGGAGCTGCTGTGGCAGTTCCAGACAGGAAGCGGCCACCACAGCAGCCCAACCGCCTACAGCGTCGACGGACGGCAGTTCATCGCCGTTCCGGTGGGTTGGGGAGGCTGGCGCTCGTGCTGCTGCGCACCGACGCCGGGCAGCGACAACAGTCCTGGTACGGCGGCCCGGTCCTGGTCATGTCCTGCTCGACGACGGCGACATCGACGCTGCCCGGCAGGCCGCGACCGAAACGCGCGGCCACGACCGACAGTGCTCGTCCTTGCCGACCGGGCCCACGCTGTCCGTCCTGCCGATGTGCCTGCGGTCTACCTACGCGCCCGGCCCAGCCGCTCATGAGACAGATGGACAACGCCATCTACGAGCAGCTGCCCCGTCTGCTGCTGAGTATGCGCGACCGCTGTCGCCGCCTGGGCACCGAAGACGAGTACACCGCGTACCTCAATGCTCTGCGTCCGGCCAGAAGCGCAAGCGGCACCTGATACGGCTCCTCGACCAGCAACGACAGGGGAGACAAGCAGCTCGTCGACGTCGCCCCGGACGCCCATGGATCATGAAGTGGCGGTGACAACCAGTACGGCCTCGTCATCGAGGGTGGCATCGCCCGCGAACGCGGTGACTGCGGCGGTGATGGACTCCATGAGGACGGCGGCGGTGGGCGTGGTGGTCCGGACGGCGGCAAGTCCGTCGGCCAAGCGGTCCTCGCCGAAGAACTCACCGTCGGCCGAACGAGCCTCGGTAATGCCGTCGGTGACCAGGACCAGGCTGTCGCCGGGGTGCAGTTCGATGCCGCACGGACAGACTCCGGGGTCGGGACGGATGCCCAACAGCAGGCCCGGTTCGACGAGTTCCACGACCGTGCCGTCGGCGCGGCGCACGAGTGGCGGGACGTGGCCGGCTCGGATCAGATTCAGCGCGAGATGAGACGAGGTGTGCCGCAGCTCACCGTAGGTGAGCGAAACGAACTGGTCCTCATCGGCGGTGCTCGCCATCAACGCGTCGTTGATGGCGGCGACCACCGCCGCCGGGTCGTTCAGAAGACGTGCGGCGGCGCGTGCGGTGTGCCGGACGATTCCGGTGGTCGTGGCGGCCAGCGCGCCGCGCCCGGACACATCGCCGATCATGAGCACCCAACGGTCGTCGGCCAGTGGGAAGACGTCGTAGAAGTCGCCACCGACGTCGAGTCCTTCACCTGCCGGACGGTACGAGGCCGCCAGGGTGGCGCCGGGAATCCTCGGCAGTTCGGGAGGCAGCAGACCTGCCTGCAGATCGCGGGCCAGCCGGACACGGTCGGTGAACTGGTGAGCGTTGTCGGCACTCGATGCGGCCCGGCGGCCGAGTTCCTGCGCCAGGGCGATCGTGCGGTCGTCCAGGGGAAGGTCGGTGGCCAGAAGGGTCAGCGCGCCAAAGGCGTGGCCCCGGGTAGCCAGTGGCACGCACACATAACCCGTGACACCGAGCTGCGCGCAGCGGCCGTCGGTGTGGGCGGTCTCGGTGGTGCCGGAGGCCAGCACGCGGGCAACCACGGCGTCCACCTCGTCACGCAGTGCGCGGGAAGAGAGGAGCTCTTCTCCGTCCCGGGCCGCCGCGGCGACGGCGATGCGCTGCGCCTGGCCGCGCTCGACGACGTGGACGGAACACAACGGCGCCAGAGCCGGAACGGTCAGCCGCGCCATGCGCTGCAGGCTGTCGGCATAGTGTTTCTCGTGCGCGATGGCGGTACTGGCTTCCAACAGGAAGGCCAGATCCTCATGGGCTGCCCTCTCGCGCTCCTGAGCGGCGTGACTCGCCTCCACCGCGGAGTGGCGTTCGACGGCCAGCGCGGCAATGCGGGTGAACGCCGCGCTGAGCGCGACGTCCTTGTCCGTGGGAGCCCTTCGGGTGCGGTGGTACATCGCGAAGGTGCCCAGCACCCGGCCGTCCGCGTCCTGGATCGGAGTGGACCAGCAGGCCGCGACCCCGGCCCGCGACGCCAGTTCGCGGTAGTCCTGCCACAGGGGATCGGTGGCGATGTCGGTGACGATCACCGGCCGACGCCGGTAGGCGGCCGTGCCGCACGAGCCGACTCCCTCGGCGATGGGCGTCCCGTCGATCGCCTCGTTGTAGAAGTCGGGCAGGCGCGGGGCGGCGCCGTGCCGCAGGCGCTGTCCGTCGGCGTCGACGAGCAGTACCGAGACGATCACGTCCGGGGAGAGCGCCTCGATCGCCGTGGTCATGCCGACAAGGATCTCGTGCAGCGGGGCGTCGCGTGCGATCTGCTCCAGCAGCACTCGCTGCTCGGCCGCCAGGAGATGCGCGTGGTGGTACGCGGTGGTCTCGACTGCGATCACCACGACCCCGTCTATCCGGCCGCCGGCGTCGCGGCGGGGCTCGTAGGTGAAGTCGAAGAACCCTTCCCGCTGTCTGTCCGACCCGCCCAGCAGGAGCCGCCCGTCTCGGGCCCGGTACGCGACGCCGGTGCGGTAGACCTCATCGAGCCGGTTGAGGACGCCCTGCGGAACCAGTTCCGGAACCACCTCTGCGAGCGGCTCGCCGACGCGGCCGCGGTCGCAGCCGACGGTCTCGAAGAACGCCGAGTTCGCCGCCTCCAGCAGGTGCCTGGGGCCAGTGAGCGCAGCGAAGATCACCGGGGCCTGGTCAAACAGGTCCGCATACTCCTCGCTCCGCCGCTCGACGGAGACGGAGTGTGCCGTGACCGAACCGCAAGGTTCGAAATATGTGGACATGACAGGCACCCTCTCCTGCCCCATTCCTCCACTCTGACACGTTTCCGCGTTTCCAGACCCACCGTTACCAGACTTGTACTGCCCGAGATGCACGCCGTCCACGAAGGCGTCTGCGCCCTTTGGCCTCATCGCTACATGTAGAACACACAAGAAAAAAGATATTGAAAGCACACAGGAGGCCCGAACGGGCAGGTGGTTTAGACCAGAATCCATTCAAGAGAATGACCAAATCCCAGGTCACCCGCTATGCGATCTGGGCTTTTTCAGAGCCGCCTTCGGGATTCGAACCCGCAGGCGTCTCGCGCGGCATGGGATACGTTGCAATCAGCTCTCGACAGGAAGTCCCAAAAAGTCCCCGGCGTGATCCAAGGCAACTCCGAGCATGCCAAAACTGGAGGTCAACACCATGATCAACAGCCGTCCGCATGTACGTCAAGTACTCGGAGACGGCGCGCGGGGGGGCTCGCGGTGGACATCATCGAGTGTTAGGGAAACGGGCCCTGACCGGAACGTTCCTGTCTTTCGGTACTGTCGGGACCTTCCCTGCTTGCTGAGGACCGCGCACCGCATCGCGGAAGCGCGCTCCTTGCGCCGGGCCCTGTACCGAAGGCCGGGGTGGGTCGCCCCTGTTCGGGAGCGTCCCACCCCGGCTATCGGTCGTTCTCTACTTTCTCTTGAGGGTGAAGTCCTTGGTGACGGTGGACTTCTTCTTGATCTTCACCGTCGCGACGGTCGGCTGGAAGCCGTCCTTGGCGACGATGACGGTGAGCGGGTTGTTGCGGACGTCGAGCCACAGGGCGTACCCGCCGTGGGTGTCCGTCGTCAGCGTGTAGCTCGTGGCCCAGGTGTCGATCTGGACGGTGGCCCCGGCGATCGGCGCGGTGCCGCCGTTCGCGGTGACCCCCAGCACGGTGCCGGTGATCTTGCCCCAGGTTTTGGGCGGGGCGACGTCCATCTCCACAGGGAGACTGGGCACGGCGTACGGGGTGTCGGAGCTGACGGTCAACCGGGCGGTGAAGGCTCCCGGCTGGGTCACCTCGGCCACGGAGGCG
This sequence comes from Streptomyces sp. NPDC001714, assembly GCF_042892755.1. Classification (NCBI taxonomy): domain Bacteria; kingdom Bacillati; phylum Actinomycetota; class Actinomycetes; order Kitasatosporales; family Streptomycetaceae; genus Streptomyces; species Streptomyces sp. NPDC001714. Next base: position 49,331 of record NZ_JBIAUL010000019.1, on the reverse strand, counting down.
TCCAGGGTGATCGTCACCTTCGAGCTCTTGCCGGGCTGGAGGGTGAGCTGCTGCTCGCTCTCGCTGAGCCAGCTGACGTCGGCCGTTCCTCCCTGGTCGTAGCCCGGCAGCACCTCCACCGTCGTTGCGGGGGTCGCGAGCGCGACGCCGCCCCCGACCTTGAAGAAGCCGAGCGCGCCTCCACCGCGGTAGGTGGCGGTGTCGGTGTTGGGGAGGGCGGTCCAGGTGCCGGCCTCCGGGTCGAAGGCGAAGGCCTGGTTGGTGATGCTGTTCTGGGTGACGCCACTGGCGGTGACGAGCAGGCCGTTGGCGGAGGTGTAGGCGGCGCCCCAGAGGGTGATCGGCAGGTCGGCGACCTGTGACCACGCGTTGGTGGCGGGGTCGTAGACGTAGGAGTGCTTGTCCTCGCTGTTGCCGTTCAGACCGCCGGCGCAGTAGAGCTTGCCGCTGATGCCGGCGCAGGAATTCCAGGAGATCGACTCCGGGTAGTCGGCCACCGTGGACCAGGTGTCGGCGGCCGGGTCGTAGACGGTGACGTCCGTGCTGCCGCAGGATTCCGCCCCGCAGCCGCCGACCACGTAGAGCTTGCCGTCGAGCACGGCGTTGCCGGAGCCGGCGTAGGGCTTGGGCGAGGCGGCGCCGGTGGTCCAGGTGTCGCTTGCCGGGTCGTAGATCTCCAACTTGGAGTCGGGGTCGCCGCTGGCTCCCCAGCCGCCGACGGCGTAGAACTTGCCGTCGATGAAGCCGTGGGCGGGATCCTCCCGGGTGTCCGCCGCGCCGGCCAGCTTGGTCCAGGTACCGGCGACCGGGTCGAGGACGTACATGTCCTTGGTGTCGGCGCTGCCGTTGAAACCGAAGGCGGAGTAGACCTTCCCGTCGTTGGTGGCGACAGCGTTGTCCATCAGCTTGACCGGCAGGTCGGGGGCCGCCTGCCAGGCGTCACCGGCGGCTCCGGGAGCCACCTTGGCGGTGGTGCCCGCGGCGGTCGCGGCGGCCTTGCTCGACAGCGGGGAGTAGGTGCCCTTGACCAGTTTCAGCGGGGCGCCGCCCGCGGACTCGATGCTGAACCCGCCGGACTGTTCCCCCAGTTTGACGGTGGCGGCCGCCGTGCCGGTGTTCTTGACGGTCAGGGTCTGGGTGGTCTGCTGGCCCCAGCCGACCGACGCGGTGAGCGAGGTCTTGTCGAGCGTCAGCTGCCCGGCACCGAGTGCGAAGTCCGCGCCGACCGCACTGTCGGCCGCCACCTTCACCGTCTTGTCGAGGCCGGTGTAGTGCGGCTTCGCCGCGGTGAAGCCGTGGCTGCCGAGGGAGGAGAACAGGGCGTAGACACCGTCGCCCAGAGCGGGGTCGTCGGGAGTGGCGAGGGTGACGGTGCTCTGCTTGTCGTCGTCCTTGTTCGTCACGGTGGCGCCGACCAGGCCCGTGGCGGTGTTGGCATCCGTCACGGTGCCGGTGAGCAGACCGCCGGGCAGGGGCGTGACGTGGCGCTCGCCGACGAAAACGTTGTCGACCTTCCACCACCAGCCGAACGAGCCGGTGAAGTGGAAGCGCAGCTGGACCGATGCCTTGCCGGCGTAGTCGGTCAGCGGGAGCTCGACCTTCTGCGCGCCGAAGGTGGTCTCCGTGGCGGACCAGAGACTGGTCCAGGTGGCACCACCGTCGGTGGTCACGTCGACGCCCGCGCTCTGGCCCCCGATGGCCGAGTAGTCATTGGCGAAGGCGATCTCGGGTGCGGAGTTGTCGGTGAAGTCGTATACCGGGCTGAGCAGTTGGGAGTCCTGGTGCGCGCCGTTGCCGTAGTGGTCGCTGTCGACGACGGCGAACCCGCCGTCGCCGCCGGTGGTGTTGCCGCGTGAGCCCGGGTCGTCGAAGGCCCAGCCGCCGGTCGTCCCGTCGGCGTTGACCACGCTCCAGCCCTTCGGGGCGGAGTCGGTCGAGTCGAACGTCTCGGTGGTGCCTTCGTCGTGCACCGAGTAACCGGTGGGCGCGGTGGCCCCCCACGGGTCGACCGGGACCGCGACGTTCAGACTCTGGTCGGAGTCCGCGACGGTGATCTTCTTGGTGGGCGACGTGTAGCCGGGATAGGCGCTGGTTACGTGCAGGGTGTAGTCGTGGCCCTGGGGCAGCTTCAGGTCGAAGGCGCCGGTGAGCGGGTCGGTCCACACCGGGCCGCCGGGGACGCCGTCCGCGGTGATCTTGGCGTAGAGCGGCCAGCCGTGGCCGGAGCCGTCGGTGACCTTGCCGGAGACCGTCCGGCTGGGGACCGGGGTCAGGGCGAAGTTCTTGGTGAGGGCGTCGCCGTCACCGAGGGACACGCCCGAGGCGGTGCCGGTGGCGTAGCCGTAGGCTTCGACGGTGATGTCGTAGCTGCCGACCGGCAGGACGAGCGAGTAGGTCCCGTCGGCAGCGGTGTGTGCGGTGCCGCCGCCCTGGGTGGTGACGGTGGCTCCGGCGACCGGCTTGCCGGTGCTGTCGTCGGTGACGGTGCCGGAGAGCTTCCCGTGCGGGCCGCTGCGGAACGCGGCCAGCCCGTCGGGGGTGCCCAGGCCGGTCGGGCCGTCGTAGCCGGCACCGGCGGTGCACAGGTACGCGGGGGTGCAGGTGCCGTTGTCGCCTGTGGTCACGTCATTGAGACCGGTACCGGAGGCGTACGGGTAGGAGTTGGGGTACGTACCCGCGACGGGGGTCCCGGCGTCCGCGTACACAGCGGCGATGATCGGTGAGGAGGCGCTGGTGCCGCCGTACACCTGCCAGCCGCCACCGCCGTAGGTCTGGTAGACCGCGACGCCGGTGCCCGGGTCGGCCACGGCGGAGACGTCGGCGACGGTGCGCTTGTCGCATCCGGTGTCCGTCTGGAAGGCCGGCTTGGGCTCGTAGAGGGAGCAGCCGGATCCCGGGCCCAGGCCATCGCGGTTCCAGACCGACTCGGACCAGCCGCGTGCGGTGCCGGAGTCCCGGACCAGTGAGGTGCCGCCGACGGAGGTCACGTAGGGGGAGACGGCAGGGTAGGCCACCCCGTAGTCGCTGTCACCCGAGGAGGCGACCACAGCGACACCGGGGTGGTTGTAATGGGCGTCGTACGTCGTCTCGTCCGGGGTCTCGCCGCTGCCCGGGGTGCTGTTGTAGTTGGTGCCGTAGGAGTTGGAGACGTACTTGGCACCGAGCGCGACCGCCTGGTCGACAGCCGCCCCGAGGTCCTCGAAGCTCGGCTGGTCCGCCTCGACGAGCAGGATGTGCGCGTTCGGCGCGGCCGCGGAGACCATGTCCAGGTCGAGTGAGATCTCGCCGGCCCAGCCGGAGTCGGGCGCGGGGTAGTCGGTGCCGCCGCGCTCGTCGACCTTGGTGAAGCAGCCGTTTGCCGTGGTACAGGCGGGCAGCCCGTACTGCTCGCGGTAGACGGCCAGGTCGGCCTCGGCGCTGGGGTCGTCATAGGCGTCGACGATGGCGATCGTCTGGCCCGCACCGCCGTCCGCGGGAAGGCTGTAGGCGCTCTGCAGGTCCCCGGCGCCGTAGCCGCTGGGGCTGACGGAGGCGGCCAGCAGGCCCTTGACGGCCTTGGTGTCGGTGCGGCGCAGGGCGAAACAGGCGGCCTCGCCCTTCTTGGGCGTGGAACAGGAGGGTTCGAGGGCGACCTTCTTCTTGGCCGAGGACGCCGAGGCAACGGACGGGGGCGCCGCGTGGGCCGGGATCTGCATGCCCAGGACCGTCATTGCGGCGGCACTCAGGACCGTCAGGCAGGCGGCGGCTCTTCGGCGTAAAGCTGAACCGGTTCTCGGTGAGAGGCGCAAAACGTTACTCCTCAGTCTGCATTGCAAGGGTCGACTCGTGTGCGATTCCCGGTCGACGGCGGATACGTGAAGTCGCATTCGCCACCATCAATTGGCGTACCCCGAAGGGCAATTGACAATAAACGCCGTGTTACATGTACATGTCGTTGGATCGAATCCGCACAAGGGGACTGCGATCCGGGTCGGAAATTAATTCCCATGCCAAAGGAACCCCGCCGCTAAAATCAAAGAAGCGTGGGGCCTATTTCTGCACGGTAGTGATTTCCAGTCGGCTGCGGCGGCCTGGGACCGGGGCGCACGCTCTGCGGCGGCCACGGGAGTTGTCGGTCCGGACATGTGGTCAGAACGGAGATCACCGCACCGGTGACCTGCGATCATCCTGATCTCGGCAGCCTCGCCTGACAAGATCCGCCGCCTGCGGGCCCGCGCAGTTGCACACTTGCGTAGCATCGGCCTGAACCTCGTTCCGATCTTCCGAGGAGTCGCTGGTGGACGTGTCCTCCCTAGATGCGTTGTGGCCAGGCACCGGCCTGGGCGCCCTCGCCCGGCAGGCACTGGAATACCTGGTCGGCCATCCGGACGCGGACGAGGACGCGGTCGCGGCAGGGATCGGCGTGCCGGTCCCGGCGGCCCGGACCGCCCTGCGGTCCCTGGAGGCCGAACTCCTGGCCGTACGCGTCAGGGAACGGCCCACGCGCTGGAGCGCCAGCCCGCCCCGCTCCTCGCTGGGCGCCCTACTCGCCCGTAAACGACAGGAGTTGGCCAGGGCAGAGCTGTACGCGGAACAGCTCCACGAGGTCTATCGCACGGCCCCGGGCCGGCAGATCGCCTCGGACCTCTTCGAGGTGGTCGAGAGCGATGAACAGGTCGGCGCCCGCTATGCACACCTTCTGAGGAGCAGTCGGCAGGAGGTCCTGCACTTCGCGAAGCCGCCGTATGTGACCTCGCGGATCGCCCCTACCGACGCTTCCACCGCGGCGGGCGCCACGGTCCGTCCCGGCGTCCGGCTCCGGTCCGTGTACGACAGCGACGGAATCGCGGACGACGGATGCCTGGAGACGGCCCTCCGGGGCAAGGCTACGGAAGGGGAGCTGCGGCTCGTGCCCGGACTGCCCATGAAACTCGTCATCTTCGACGGCGTCGCGGCGATCATGCCGCTGCGGCGGGACGATCCTGCCGCGGGGTCACTTGTCGTGCACTCCTCGACACTGCTGGACGTACTGACCGCCCTCTTCGAGAGCGTATGGGAGCGTGCGGTGCCCCTCTCGCTGGAAAACCGGGCCGCCTCGTCCACCGCGAGCGCCGAGAGACAGGATGGCGCTCTCCACAGTCGGACGCGGGACATTCTTCGCCTGATGTCCGCCGGAATGAAGGACGATGCCATCGCGCGCGCCTTGCGGCTCAGTCGCCGGACCGTTCAGACCCACATCAGCGATCTGGGTAGACAACTGGGCGCACGGACCCGCTTCCAGATAGCCCTGCTGGCCCAGGAACGCGGCTGGTTCGGGGATCCGGAGGATTGACGTGCCCCCGCCCCGAAGGACTTGTCGGCGGATCCGATGACCGCTCTCGGGCGCCTGCACGCGCATCCGCCGCCGTCACGAACCGCCCGCCTCCGCAGACTTGGGGTGCCGGACCCAACCGACGACATCGGGCCGACCGCGCGAACGACGGAGCCCCGACCGCCACCGGCCGAAAATCCCCCGAGAAAACCCCACTGATCGGTTCGATCAAGAAAATCCCGGCAAACCCGCATGCCAATGGGCTTGTCGCGTCCGCCGCCCCCTACTCCGTCAAGTACCAGGAGACGGCACGGGGGGCTCGCGGTGAACATCATCAAAGTGCTAGGGGAATGGGCCCTGACCAGCGCGTTTGTTCCTTTCGGCGCTGTCGGAGCCTTCCCTGCTTCCGCGGCGGAAAGTCCGCGGAAAGTCCCTGAGACAGGCTTGAAAGTCCCCGGGATGTCCCCACGGAATGGGCGCTTGATCTGCGGATCGCGGCACATGGCCAACGCCGTACACGGTGCCCGCCCACCACTGGACGTATCAAATCGATCCCCTGAGCACACCTGGTGGGCACCATTCGATGGGGCTTGACCCGGAATCTCGGACACGGGTTACGCGGCTTGGACCAAGGTAGTTGATGTTGCGTTGAGTGCCGTCTCGTAGGCAATGGGACTGCGTTGTCCGAGGCTGGAGTGGCGGCGTCGCGTGTTGTATCGGTGCAGCCGGCGGAACAGGTCGATGCGGGCTTCGTAAAGGGCCGCCAGTTCGCTGCCGAACAGGCGGGCGTCGAAGGCCATGTAGTGGAAGACCACGGGGGATTGGCTAGACGGGACGTACTGGTTCGGGGGTCCGTGCCTCGGCGGATGTCGCCGCGGAGCCTTCGTGGCTGCCGTTCTTGCCGGGCCGGGGCGACCAGGCGCGGTCGCCGAGCAGGGTCATGGCGGCCGGCAGGAGGACGCCGCGGACGACGGTGGCGTCGACGAGGATGGCGACCGCCATGCCGACGCCCATCATCTTGTACTCGATGGCGGAGAGACTGACGAAGACCGTGAACACACCGATCATGATCACGGCCGCGCTGCTCACCACACCCGCGCTGCTGCTGATTCCGCCGATGACCGCGGCACGCGCGTCGGCACCGCCCACCCAGCGCTCCTTGATCCGGCTGAGGATGAAGATGTGGTAGTCCATGCTCAGCCCGAAGAGGATGACGAACATGAACAACGGCAGCCAGGCGACCACACCTCCGTAGGAGGTGAAGCCGAGCAGCGACCCCAGATGCCCGTCCTGGAACACCCAGGTGAGGACGCCGTACGCCGCGCCGATCGAGAGCAGGTTGAGCAGGATCGACACCAGCGGGATAGCCCAGGAGCGGAAGGCCACCACCATCAGGACGAAGGCCAGGGCGAGGATGAAGACGAAGATCACCGGGGCGCGGCCGTTGAGCTGGTGGGCGAAGTCGTACGGCGTCGCCGTCTTGCCGCCGACCGCGTAGTCGATGCCCTGCACCTGGCCGAGGGTGGCGGGCAGCACCTTGTCCCTCAGCTTCTCCAGGGACGCGTTGGAGGTGTCGTCGGTGCCCTTGCCGACGAGCGGTACGCGCACCACCACCACGTCGCCGACGGAAACCCAGGTGATCGGCTCGGCGATTCCGCTGCCGGCCGTGGCGGCCTCCCGGTGCAGGCCGTCGATGGCCGTACGCAGGGCGGGGGTGTCGGCGCTCGAGCCGTCGTCGGCGGCGATCGCCACCCGGGCCGGGCTCGCGGCACCCGGGAACGCGTCGTTCATGCGTACCGCGGAGTCCACCTGGGCGACGCTGCGCGGCAGGCTGTCGGTCGTGGCCGGGTCCTGGAGCCGCATCCCGAACGCGGGCAGCGCCACGAGCAGCAGGACCAGGGCGGCGACGCCGCCCGTCAGCGCGGGGCGCCGTACCACGGTGCGGGCCACCGAGGACCAGATGCGCGACTCGCGCGCCGCGGTCCGGCGCCGGCCGAGCCAGGGGATGCGGGCCTTGTCAATCCGGTGCCCCAGGGCGGCGAGCGTCGCGGGCAGCACGGTGACGGAGCCGAGCACCGTCATGCCCACGACGATCACGGTGCCGGCGGTCAGGCCCTTGAAGACATCGAGTCCGGAGAACAGCAGGCCGAGCACGCACACCATCACGGTGAGGCCGGAGACCACCACGGCGCGGCCCGAGGTGCGGGCCGTGATCGCGAGCGCGTCCCGGGTGTCATGTCCCGCCAGCCGTTCCTCCCGCTCCCTGCGCAGGTAGAACAGCGAGTAGTCGATGCCGACCGCCATGCCGATGAGCAGCACGATGGAGGAGGCGGCGCTGTTGACCGGTACGAAGTGCCCGACGGTCTGCAGCAGTCCGAAGGTGCCGATCACCGCGGTCGCGGAGAGCAGAAGCGGAATACCGGCGGCGATCAGCGAACCGAACACGACGAGCAGGATCACCAGGGTGAGGGGCAGCGAGGTGACCTCGGACTTCTTGAAGTCGTCCTTGATCGCGTCGTCGACCACGGCGTTCAGGCTGCGGTCGCCGGCCGGCACGATCCGCAGGTCCGGGTTGCTGTCCTGTACCTGCTTCAGCAGGCTGACGACCTTGGCGTAGTACTCCTTCTGTTTCTCCAGCGGTCCGCCGAGTTCGAAGGTCACCAGGCCCGACCGGCCGTCGTCGGACAGCCATCGCTCGCCGTTGTCGCCGAGCGGCGAGCCGATGTCCCGCACCCCGGCGTCCGCGCCGCGCAGCTTGGACACCAGGTCCTTGGCGGCGCTCTGCAGCCGGCTGCTCTCGGTGAACTTGGGGCCGTCCGCCTCGCGCGACTGGAACAGCACGTTCTCGCGGATCGAGTCACCGCTGTCCTCGGTGCGCACGATCTGCTGGGCCCGGCCCGCCTCACCGGGATCGGTGGACCGGGCGTCGGAGCCGCTGATCAGCGCGCTGGAGAGGATGGCGACGATCACCAGCGCGAGCCAGCCCGCAATGGCGAGGCCCTTGTGCCGGACCGACCATCCGGCGACGGTCTCCACGACCCCGCGAGCAGGTCCCACCGGGTCCAGGGCCCGCGATGCGTCCGGCCGCTCTTCTTCTGCGGGCAGCCCGCGGTCTGACTTGCCTTTGCGCAGCATGAGCTGCTCTCCTTAAACGAGGAGGAGCGTATCCAGGGAAAACTCGCCCAGCGGCGAGGGACATGCCTTCCGGGCACTGGGTCGCCGAGTTGCAGCTCGGCGACCCAGTTATGCGTCTACTCGACTTCTTTGAGGATCCGCTCCAGCGACGCCATGCGGCCGTCCATGTCGGCCAGGCGGCGTTCCGTCTCCTGCTGGGCCGCGAGCGACTGCTCGGCCAGCTTGCGGTACTCCTCTTCGCGGGCCAGCACGGCCTTCGCGCGCCAGTTGGCGCCGAACTGCCAGACGATCACCGTGAGTACCACGGTGATCAGCAGGAAGACGCCGATGACGCCGAACACTTCCTGCCAGTCGGTACCGGTCTGATAGTCGGTGGCCTTCATCAGACAGTCCCCTCCCCGTCCCCACGGGTCGTGTCGACACCGGTCAGCTCCGGTACCACGGCCGCGATCGCCTCCGGTGTCAGGTGCACCGAGAACCGCGTCACCTCGTAGAACTTCATCGCTTTCCCATCAGGTGAGATCTCCAGCTGCGCCGACACCAGTCCCGCGGCCTCCAGCTTCTTCAGGTGGACCTGGAGAAGCGCGCGGCTGATCCCCATGTCCCGAGCCAACTGGCTCACGTACTTTCGCCCGCCGGCCAGCATCGCCACCACCCGCAGACGGTGTGGGTTGGCCAGCGTCGCCAGCGTCAGCACCAACTCGTCTCCGCTTGGCAGAGGCGCCTTCATAGCAACACCCAGCACATGCCAAGAAACGTTAGCAGGTACCAATCAGAGTTGGCACCTGCCAGGCAGAGACTCGGCCTGCCTGGTCACCACGGGCCGGACCGCCCGGCATCCTGGGCCAGTGCCGTACTCGACGGTCACGGGGCCGGCCTCGGCCGGCCGGGTCTCCAGATCCCGGAGCTCCGCGACGATGCCGACGCCACAGACCTTGAGCACCGCCTCCTTGCGCGTCCAGGCCCGGCAGAACAGCTCCGGCGCCGCTCGGGCAGATCCGCGCGCCGCATGAGGCCGAGCTCGTCGTCGGCCAATGCCGCCTCGGCCACCTGGTCGGGGGGCGCACCGCTCGACGTCGGCTCCGACCTTGTCCCCCGCCGTCACGGCGAGCAGCCAGTGCGGCCCCGCCCTGCAGAGGCTGAAGTCGAGGGCGGTGGCGGGATGCTCGATCCGGGGGCAGCCGTGCCCAAGATCGGCGCAGCGTTCGAAGATCTCAGCGTACGAACCCGCAGCCCACAGAGTGCCGACCGGGACAACGACCCGACGGTCCGGCTCGAACACGCTGTTTGAGCCGGATCCCCAGCCGCGTGTTTTCGGGAGTCGTGTCTCACCGACCGCCGGTCAGCGCGCTTCCCGGGCCACGGAACACGGCCGAATCGCCGTGAGCGGATGCGCAAGCGACGTTCGCCGTCGGCCGCCGGTCAGCCCGCCGTCAGCCACGCGCGCGTGCCGAACGAGGCGCACGCGCGGGAGGCCACCGCCGCGGCCCGTGCCAGGGCTTCGGTGAAGACCGGTCCGTCGATGCGGTCGTGGGCGCCCAGGTGGTAGGCGAGGGCACCGTGCAGGACGTCACCCGCGCCCAGCGTGTCCACCACGCGGGTCTCGGGAACGTCGACCAGCCCACCGCCGCCGGGGCCCGCCCACACGATCGGCGCCCCGCCACCGGTGACCGCCGCCCAGGTCACCCCGTGGTCCCGGAGGAACTCCAGGGTCTCGGCGGGCGTGCCAGCGCCGGGCGGGTGGAAATCCGCCGAGCACACGGCGATGTCGGTCGACGCCAGCAGCCTCTCCGTGCCGTGCTTCCAGCTGCCCCCGTCGAGGACGGTGGGCCGGCCGGCCGAGCGGGCGGCGTGCGCGACGTCGACGGCCAGTTCCATGTGATGCCCGTCGAACTCGGCGATGTCGCAGGACACCACCAGCTCCGCCAGATCGGCCGGGGCCCGCAGCCGGTGCCCGGTCGCGTTGGTCGAGGCGACCGCGCGCTCTCCGGTCGCCTCGGTCACCAGAACCGAGGACACCGCGGGCGGCTCCGCACGGCCGGCGGCGAGGTCCGAGACGCGCACGCCGAGCGCGTCGAGATCCGCCCGGACGCCGAGCGCCAGCGGATGGGAGCCGAGGCCCGTGAGCAGCCGGGGCAGACCGCCCAGCCGGCCGAAGGCCACCGCCGCGCCGGTGGCCGGGCCGCCCGCGGCCACCACCTGGTCACGGGCCGTCAGCTTCTCGTCCCGCCCCGGCACATGGTCCACCAGCTGGATGACGTCCAGGGTGCACAGCCCAACGAACAGCCCCGCGGGCCGCCGCCCCGCCACCGGATCCGACCCCACCAGCGCCTCCTCCGGCCTCGGCATGCGGTCAGCGTACGTGCGGCCCCCCGAGTCCCGAGGGAGTCCCGAGGGAGTCCCGGAGGCCGATGTTCCTCCAGGGGCTACCGCTCAGTAACCGTCTGCTTCTACGCTGCCGCCAACTCACCAACAACCCAAGGGAGTTGGGTCATGCGTGTACTGAGACGGCTGGCGGCCGTCGTGGGTGCCGGGGTCCTGTTCGCGATGGCGGGCTCCGCCGCGCACGCGGACACGGGCCTGAACGCGGCGAAGTTCTCCGAGACCACCACCATCGGCACGCACAACGCGTACGAGAAGGACAAGTACACCTACTGGGCGCAGGCCCTGGACTCCGGGGCCTCGCTGCTGGAGCTGGACGTGTACGTCGACAGCATCAGCAAGCGGTGGCGGGTCAGCCACAGCAACCCGTGGGGCGACGACAACAACTGCGAACACGCCAACACGCCCGGCCAGTTGTACAGCCAGGCCACCAGCCAGGACCTCGGCAGCTGCCTCGACAACATGGCGGCCTGGGAGCAACTGCACCCGGACCACGCGCCCGTCGTCGTCAAGGTCGAGATGAAGGTCGGGTTCAACCAGACCATCGGACTCGGGCCCACCGCGTTCGACACGCTCGTCTCGCAGAAGCTCGGCAGCAGCGTGTACAGGCCGGCCGACCTGCTCGGCTCCTCGTACTCGACGCTCGACGCCGCCGCCAAGGCCAACGCCTGGCCCACCCGTGACCAGCTCAAGGGCAAGTTCATCTTCGAGCTGATCCCGGGCACGGTGGAGGAGGCCAACCCGTTCGACCACTACTGGACGGACGAGGAGTACGGCGACCACCTGCGGGACCTGTACGCGGCCGGGAACATCTCCCAGGCCCAGGCCTTCCCCGCCGTGCTGGGCGCCGCGAACGGGGATCCCCGGACCAGCAGGTACGACGCCTCGATCCGGCCCTGGTTCGTGTTCTTCGACGGGGACGCGGCGACGTACGTGAACAACGGCTACGACACGTCGTTCTACGCCACGAACCACTACATCCTGATCATGACGGACGCCTACAACGTCTCACCTGCGATCTCCTCGACCGCTCCGACGGACGCCGAGGTGGCCGCCCGGCTGGCGCTGCTCGCCTCGGACCACGCCGGCATCATCACCTCCGACTGGTCGACGAAGTCGGCGGCCGTGCTCGGCGAGGTGGCGGCCCGCGGCTGACAATTCACGGGCCCTCGCGGATCCCTCTCGGCGTGTCGGGGCATACGACCTACGCAGTTGCAATTCGTGTCACCCCACTGGCACCCAGGGAGCCCCCGCACATGCTGCACGGAATCGACGTGAGCGCGTACCAGTCATCGGCCTACGACACGGACGGCCTCTCCTTCGTCTTCATCAAGGCGACGGAGGGGCGTTCGTACGTCAACCCCAAGCTCGCCGCCCAGACCAAGACCGGCCGCGACGCCGGACTGGTCGTCGGCTACTACCACTTCCTCTGGCCCGGCAACCTCACCGCCCAGGCCGAGTACTTCGTCCAGCACGCCCCCGAGAAGGCCGGCGAGATCCTCGCCGTCGACTGGGAGACCACCGGCGACGGCACCCACGCGAGCAACGCGGAGAAGGACTCCTTCATCCGCAAGGTGAAGGCCCTGCGGCCCAGCCACCGGGTCGTGCTCTACACCAACCGGAACTTCTGGCTCACCATCGACACCACGTCGTACGCCGGCGACGGGCTCTGGATCGCCGACTACGTCAGCGCCGGCCACCCCCGCATCAAGGCCGACTGGCGCTTCCACCAGTACACCAGCGACCCCCACGACAAGGACGTGGCGGACTTCGCCAGCAAGGCCGCCCTCAAGGCGTGGGCGTCGAAGGAGGACTGAGCAGCGGCGCCCGTCCGGGGCGGCGGGACGGGGCTCCCCGGTTCGATCCCACCGCCGGCCACCCCGGCGGACCCGGCCGGCCGTCAGCCCCGGAAGTTCTCCTGACGCTCCGGGGACGCCTCCGCCAGGGCCTTGCGTACGCCCTCGACGCCGGCGCGCAGGCCGTACACCGGGGTGCCCGGCTGCTGGCGCCAGGAGTCGTCGATGCCGCCGTTGTCGACCGTGTCGAAGCCGAGCTCGTCGACCAGGGCGCGGACGACCCGCTTGGCGGCCTCGTCGTCGCCGGAGACCGGGACGGCCTGGCGCTCGGGGTCCCCGGCGGGACGGCCGCGGTCCAGGATGTCCTGGGCGAAGGTGCCGTTGAAGACCTTGATCACGGGGTGGCCGATCTGCCGCTCGGTCCAGCGGCTCTCCGTGATGCCCTCGTCCTCGATGCCGGCGATCCGGCCGTCCCGCTCCCGCGGGTAGTAGTTGCCGGTGTCGATCACCGCGACGTTCTCCGTGGCGCCGTCCAGGAGCCCGGACGGCAGGTCCGGGACCGCCTTCACCGGGACCGTGACCACCACGACCTCCGCGCCCCGCGCGGCCTCCTCGGCCCGTACCGCCGTCGCTCCCGTCTCCTCGGCCAGGGCGGCGAGCGTCTCGGGGCCCCGCGAGTTCGCCACGGACACGTCGTGCCCGAGGGCGGTCAGCCGCCGGGTGAGGTTGCCGCCGATGTTCCCCGCGCCGATGATGCCGATCTTCATGACACGCCTTTCGAGAGTCCATGCGCCTGCATACATACGCTGCTGTGCGGCGACAACCTCGGGCGTGCGCGGCCTATTCCACGGCTGGGCCGAGCGGGTGAGACCCGGTTCCGGCCACCGGGTCCCGCCGCTCAGATCCGTACGACGATCTTGCCGATGTGCGTGTTGGACTCCATCAGGCGGTGCGCGTCCCGGATGCGGTCCAGGCCGTCCAGCACCTCGCCGACGACCGGGCGGAAGCCGCCGTCGGCCAGGCCCGCGTTGAGGAAGGCGGTGGAACGGCGCCGGCCCTCCGGGGTCGAGGTGAGGGCCTGGTTGGCGTAGGTGTGGATGGTGAAGGGCCAGTTCCAGGGGATCTCGGCGGGGCGGCGGTCCAGCCAGCCGTAGACCACCACCGAGCCGCCCGCGGCCAGCCCCTCCGCCAGCGGGCGGAAGTCCGGGCCGCCGATCGCGTCGAACATCACCTCGGCACCCCTGCCCCCGGTGAGCCGCCTGACCTCCTTCGCCACCGCCTCCGCCGTCGACTCCCCGGTGACGATCACCTCCGCCGCGCCCAGCTCCAGCAGCCGCTCGCGCTTGGCCTCGGTGCGGGTGGTGGCGAGCGGGACCGCGCCGACGCGGCGGGCGACCTGGATCGCCGCGGTGCCGACGCCGCTGGACGCCCCGGTGATCAGGACGTGGTCTCCGGGCCGCAGCCCCGCGGTCTCCAGCAGCCCGCCGTACGCCGTCGTGTACGTCAGCCAGGCCGCGGCGCCGGTGACCGCGTCCACGCCGTCGGGGCGCGGGACGACGGAGGACGCGGGCAGCACCACGCGCTCGGCGTACACGCCCCGCGCGCTCATCTCGATGCCGGGGCCGGTGGTCACCGGGTCGCCGACGGCCGGTTCGGTGACGCCCTCGCCGACGGCCTCGACGATCCCAGCGGCCTCGTAGCCGAGCCGGGAGGCGGGCAGGGTCGGCTGGTAGTAGTAGGTGCCCGAGCGGAAGAGGGCTTCGGCCCGGTTGAGGCCCAGCGCCTCGACGCGTACGACGACCTCGCCGGGGCCGGGGTCCGGGAGCGGCACGTCCTCGACGGTCAGGACGTCGGGTCCGCCGGTCTCATGGAAGAGCACGGTGCGTGCGGTGTTCGACATGCCATCGACGCTAGGCGGCGCCCGCGAGACGATCCATGCCCTGCTGTCTCGCTTTCCTGTCCGAGCGTCTCGCCGGGCTACGGTGTGGACATGGACGTACTGAGCGACGCGGTCGCCGCGATGCGCACCGGGCGGCCGCACTCCTCCCGCCGGGACAAGCACGCGCCCTGGGGGATGCGGTTCGCGGCCTCGGCGGGCGCCGGGTTCCATGTGGTGCTGCGCGGGTCGGCATGGCTGCTGCCGACGGCCGGCGAGCCGCTGGCGCTGGGGCCAGGGGACGTGGTGTTCCTTGCCCACGGTCACGGACACGCGCTGGCCAGCGGACCGGACGTGCCGCTGCAGGACGTGCGCCCGGGACCGGACGGCCGCTGGCCCGTACCGCCGCGTACGACACGGGAGGCGGAGCCGGACACGGTACTGCTGTGCGGCGCCTACCAGTTGGACCGCTCCCGTGCCCACCGGCTGCTCTCCGAGCTGCCGGAGGTGGTCCATCTGCCCGCCCGGGTGGGCGCCCAGCGTTCGCTGCGGGCCGCGGTGGAGCTGCTCGGAATGGAGCTGGAGGAGCGGCAGCCGGGCGCGGACGCCATCGTCACCTCGCTGCTCGACACCCTGCTGCTCTACATCCTGCGGGCCTGGTGGCAGCGGGAGCGGGGCGGCGAGCAGGGCAGGGGCTGGTCCGCCGCGCTGGCCGACCCCGCGGTCTCGGCGGCGCTGCGTGCCGTCCACGGCGACCCGGCCCGCCCCTGGACGGTGGCCGAGCTCGCCGCCCGGGGCGGCCTGTCCCGGGCGGCCTTCGCCCGCCGCTTCACCGCGCTCGTGGGCGAACCGCCCCTGGCCTACCTGACCTGGTGGCGGATGACCAGCGCCGGCCGGCTGCTGCGCGACAACACCCTCACCCTGCGCCAGATCGCCGAACGCACCGGCTACACCTCGGAGTTCGCCTTCGCCAAGGCCTTCAAACGGGAGTACGGCACAGCACCGGGCCAGTACCGCAGAGCCACCGGCGGCCCGACGACCGGCACCCCGGACGAACCCACAGCCAGCACCGCGGACCGCCCCGCGAACCGAACCCCCCGCCCTGCCCACCCCGCCGGCTGACCCGCGAACGGATCCGCCGGATCCGCCCGCGGCACCTCCGCCGCCGCGGCGCCCTCGGACAGCGCGCGTGCCGGCGCCTCATGGGCCGCGTCCCCGGTGTCCGGGTCCGTCGCCGGACGCGCTGACCGGCGCGGGACACGCCAGGGAGATCCTGGAGGCGACCGGCCGCGGTCCGTACGCCTTCGCCGAGTGCCGGGTGAACGGCGCGACGACGGTCTGGGGCGCGGCGAAGGGCCCCTCCCCGCCGGCCGCGTCCGTCGGGGCGGTCCTGTCGGCGGTGAACCGGGCATGAGAAAGGGGCGCCCGCGCTCCAGGAGCCGGGCGCCCCTCCGCTCCTGGGACCTACTTGTTCAGGTAGGCCCAGTACTCGTCGAACGACAGGACCTTGTCGCCGTTGAGGTCGCGGGTCTTGATGATGGCCTCGGCCACCGCCTCGGTGACGTTCCAGTCGCCCCCCTGCGCGAGAGCGGACTTGAACTCGGCGGCGGTGATGAAACCGTCACCGTCCGCGTCGATCCGCTCGAAGTGCGCGCGTGCCTCGTCGATGTCCGCCACCGATCCGCCCCTTTATGTCCGTGTTTCCATTGCCGTACCGGCGTACTGCCGCAGGCCAGGTTAACGGCCCGGCCAGGCCTTCAGCGCAGCGACCACCCAGCCGAACTCCTCCTGGTACTGCGGCGGCGCCGGAGCGCCCTTGATGATGTTCACCAACTCCCGGTAGCGGGCGACCTCGTTGCCCAGGTCGATCCGGCGCAGCACCGCCGCCCGGTCGGTGCCCGCCCCGAACACCTCGGTCAGCACGGCGTCCGCCTCCGGCGCCTCGGGCGCCACCCCGCGCTCCCGGGCCGCGCCGACGACGTCGACCAGCTTGCGGAAGAACCACTGCGAGGCACCGGCCGGGGTGTCCGGCCCCCGGTCCGCCGCGTTGAACTCGATCATCCTGCGCATCGCCGCCCGGAAGTCCGGGTTCCGCAGCAGTTCGGCCAGCTCCACCCAGGCGTCCACCTGTGCGGGGCCGGGATCGTCGGGCAGCGCCACCCCAAGGGTCCGGGTGCGCTCCCGGATCCACGGGTCGGCCGTGTCCAGCCCCTCGAAGATCTCCTCCACGAAGTCGTCTACGATCCGCTGCCGCTCGGCGGCCGACAGCCGCGCCAGTCTGTTCATCAGGGTCATCTCCTCCGCGTCCGAACCGCGTCGCGCCACGGTCGACAGCACCGCACGGGTCACCTTCAGCGCCCGGATCTGCGCGTCCAGCGCCGCCACGTGCGTCTCGGCGACCTCCGCCACGGTCCGCTCGCCGGAGAGCACCTGGCGCACATGCCCCAGGCCGAGCCCCAGCTCGCGCAGGGTGCGGATCAGCTCCAGGCGGGCGAACGACTCGGCGTCGTAGAGCCGGTAGCCGCCGGCGGAGCGGGTCACCGGGGCGAGCACGCCCTCGTCGGACCAGTAGCGGATGGTGCGCACGGTCAGCCCGGTGGCCTTCGCCAGCTCTCCGATGGTGAAAAGTCCGGTGCCGTCTTCGATCATGTCTGCGAGTGTGGGCCTTCCAGTGGGTGGAGACTCAAGGAGCACGGTGACAGAGACCCTGCGGGACATTCTGGACGCGGCGGCCCGGGGTGTCTTCCCGCCGCCCGACGGCCGTACGACGGTCGTACCGCAGCCCTCCCCGCGGGACGCCGGGGTCCTCTCCTTCACCGCCCACTCGGTCGTCTTCGTCGACGAGGACCCGCAGTGGGTGTACGACACCCTGCGCGCGACCCCCAGCGACCCGCTGGCCGCGACGATGAACTCGCGCTTCCTCACCGCCCTGATGGACCGCACCGGCCGCGAGCAGGAGACGATCGACGCGCTGCTGGTGGCCGGTCCGCTGCCCGGCCGCCCGGACCTCCCCCTGACCGAGCTCACCGGCCCCGACCACTCCCGGGTCGCCTACGCCCGGGCCCGCCGGGACGAGGTGCGCGCCTGGACGGCGGCGGGCGGGGTGCTGACGCTGGGGCGCGGGGTCGCGGGACGCCTCGAGGTCTCCGTGGAGGTGGACGAGGAAGTACGGCGGCGGGGGCTGGGCCGGGCCCTGGTGACCGCCGCCCGGCAGCTCGCGGACGAGCCCCTGTGGGCGCAGGTCGCCCCGGGGAACGCCCGCAGCGTCCGGGCGTTCCAGGCGGCCGGCTATGTGCCGGTGGGCGCCGAGGCGTTGCTGCTCAGGGCCTGAGGCCGGGCCTCAGCGGAAGATGCCGGTGTGGCCGAGCGAGTAGCGGCCCGGTTGCGGGTAGACGGCGAGGCCGTGCGGGCCGCTGCCGACGTGGATGCGGGCCAGTTCGGTGCCGGTGCGGGTGTCGATGGCGTACACCTCGGAGTTGTAGCGGCCGGACAGCCAGAGCACCTTGCCGTCCGCCGAGACCCCGCCCATGTCGGGGCTGCCGCCGCCCGGCAGCCGCCACTTCCCGGTCAGCCGGTTCCGGGCGAAGTCGAAGAGGGAGATGGTGCCCTCGCCCCGGTTGGAGATGTACATCACGCGGGAGTCCCGGCTGACGTACAGCCCGTGTGCGCCCTTGCCGGTGGCCATGAAGGTCGGCCTGGTGAAGGCGTCGCCGTCCAGGACCCACACCCCGTCGGCCATCATGTCGGCGATGTAGAACCGCTTGCCGTCCGGCGAGACCTTGACGTCCTGCGGCATGGCGCCGTGGTACGGCAGTTTCTCCTGCCGGAGCACCTTCATCTGCTCCGTGTCCACCTTGAGCACTTCGCCGCTGAACTCGCAGGAGACGATGAAGTACCGGCCGTCGAGGGAGAAGTCGGCGTGGTTGACGCCGTAGCAGCTGACCGGGACGGCCTTGACGGTCTGCATGGTGTGCGCGTCCCGGAAGACCAGCTGGCGGTCGTTGGAGGCCATCACGATCGCGTACCTGCCGTTGGGCGTGAAGTACAGGTTGTACGGGTCGTGCACGGCGACGGGCTTGCCGACCCTGCCGGTCCTGGGGTCGATGGGGGTGAGGCTGTTGCCCAGGTCGTTGTTGACCCACAGGGTCTTCAGGTCCCAGGACGGCACGACGTGCTGCGGCTGCCGGCCGACCCGGACGGTCTCGATCACCCGGTACGTCTTCGGGTCGATGACCGAGACGGTGTCGGAGTTGGTGTTCGGGACGTAGACCAGGGACGGGAAGCCCTTGACGACGGGTGAGAGGTTGCCGGGGCGGTCGGCGGCGTACACGTCCTTCGGGTCGAGGACCGGGGGCATCCCCGGCAGTCCGTCGACGGCCTGCTCCGCCTTCTTCGCCGGCGGCTGCACGGCCGCGGTGGTGCCGGCGGCCGGTGTCCCGGGGCTCTCGGAGCCGCCGCTGCACGCGGGCAGCAGCGCCAGGGCGGCGAGGACGGCACCGGCGGACAGCAGACGGGCGGCGTTCGTGGTTCGCATCAGCTGAGCAGCTCCGTGGTGGTGACCGCGCGCAGTCCACGGCGGTGGAGTTCTTGGAGGACGTCGGGGAGGGCGGCGACCGTGTCCGGATACCCGAAGTGCATGCTCACCACCGAGCCGCCCGTGACCTCCGCGAGCACCTTGCGGGTGATGGCCGACGCACCGGGCCGGGTGTAGTCGAGCGAGTCGACGTCGTACGACAGCACGTGCGGGTAGCCGGCCTCGGCCGCGAGCCGGGCGACGAGCGGGGAGGCGGTCGGCGCCCTGGAGGGGCGGAACCAGCTCCCGATCGATCCGGTGAGCCGCCTGAGCCGCTGTGCGCAGTCGGTGATCTCCTTGCGGGCGTCCACCTCCGCCATGGCGTTGATGGAGACGTGCCGCTGGGTGTGGTTGCCCAGGTCGTGGCCGCCGTCGAGGACGCGGCGGGCCATGGCGGGGTACGCGTCGAGCCAGCTGCCGACGGCCAGCACGGTGAGGTGGGCGCCGTGCTGCTCGGCGGTGGTGAGGAGCCGGTCGGCGAGGGCGGGGTCGCCCTGGCCGTGGAAGGTGAGGGCGACGGATGCGGTGGCGCGGGGGCCGTGGGTGACCTGGAAGGGGAGCCGGGTGAGGGAAGCCGACGGTGACGTGGGGGTGGTGGCGGGGGGTGCTGCGGTGGCCGTACCGGTGTTGCCACAACCGGTGATGAGCGCGCCTACGGCGGTGAAGGCGGCGCCGGCGCGGAGGAGGTCACGTCGGTGGGTGGGGGTCACCTGCACTATTTAAGGGTGCACAGGTAAGAAAATTGGCTATTGACCCGAAAAGGGTTGTTCTTGCACGTTGCGGCCGGTGGGGGCCGGTCACGCCCACGCGGCGGCAGCCGCACATCGGTACAGCACCCCTTCGGGGCGCGCTCGACCGGGCCTCATCTGTCAGCCACCCGCATCTCGAACCACGTCGTCTTGCCCCTGGGCAGCAGATCGACACCCCACCGGTCCGACAGCTTGTCCACCAGGAACAGTCCCCGACCGCTGATGTCCGTCTCCTGAACCGGCATCAGGCAGGGCAGTCCGCGCGACGGATCGCGGACCTCCACCCGGATCCATCCGGGGCGGCGGCGCATCCGCAGGCCGAAAACCCGGGCACCGGTGTGCCGTACGGCGTTGCCCACCAGTTCCGAGACGAGTAAGACCGCGTCCTCCGTCATCTTGGGGCTGAGCCGCCACTGGCGGAGGACGACGACCTGGGCGAGCCGGCGGGCGGTCGCCGCGGACTCGGGGCGGGACGGCAGCGGAACCTCCGCGTCCGTCGGGTTGCCGAACAGTTCGATCGCCTTGAGCGCCCGCTCGTCCTCGACCGCAGGCGACCAGCGCGCCGCGGCCGCACGGCTGTGTCCCCGCGGCTGTTCGATGCCCTCCAGCCCCGCCATGCCCCCATCATGGCCGCCCGGAGCGCCCTCCGTGGCCGTTCCTGGGGAATACGCCCCCGCAAACCTTCTGCCGGTTTCCGGGTGATCGGCATATGCCATCGGCATTCCGCACGCCTCGACAGCCGGTCCGACCTGCGCAGACGTCCCATCTCCGGGCAATCGCCAGACCCCCTCGACAAGGCGGACTTAGGGTTGCCTTAAGGCTCCCATAATCCGCCCCATCGGGGGACCCGGAATCAGACATCGCGTCAATTGCAAGCGGTTCGGGGCTTTCACAACAGGGCGAAGATCACAGGAACTTGGCCTTGCCCGGCCCCTCCTCGACGAAGCTCCGCATCCCGCGCTCCCGGTCCTCGGTCGCGAACAGCCCGGCGAACCAGTTCCGTTCGACGGCGAGCCCGGTCTCCAGGTCGGTCTCGAGACCGGTGTCGACCGCCTCCTTGGCGGCCCGCAGCGCGATCGCCGGCCCCTGCGCCAGCTTCGCAGCCCAGGCGTGCGCCTCGGTGTAGACGTCGGCGGCGGGCACGACACGGTCGACCAGGCCGATGGCGAGCGCCTCGTCGGCCTTGACCATACGGCCCGTGAAGATCAGGTCCTTGGCCTTCGACGGCCCGACCAGCCGGGGCAGCCGCTGGGTGCCGCCGGCCCCCGGGATGAGCCCGAGCAGGATCTCGGGCTGCCCGAGCTTGGCGTTGTCGGCGGCGATGCGGTAGTCCGCACAGAGGGCGAGTTCGCAACCGCCGCCGAGCGCGTAGCCGGTGACGGCGGCGACGACCGGCTTGGGAATCCGGGCGACGGCGCTGAAGGAGTCCTGGAGGTCACGGGAGCGCAGAACCATGGCGGCGTGGTCCATGTGCTGCATTTCCTTGATGTCGGCTCCCGCCGCGAAGACCTTCTCGCCGCCGTAGATCACGACGGCACGAACGTCTTCGCGACGGGTGGCCTCTGCGGCCAGCTCCTTGATCCGGTCCTGGGTGGCGACGTCCAGCGCGTTCATGGGGGGCCGGTCGAGACGCAGCGTGCCCACACCTGACGAGACTTCGAGGGTTACAGTCATGCCTCGCAGGTTAGCGGGCGTTCACCACCCCTACCTCAGGGGCGCTGGGGGTACCCCGGCCGAAGGCTGCGGGAGGAACTGCGCGACCAGCCCCCACGCGCCCGCGGCAGACGAACTACTTGGTCCACTCGGCCCAGGACATGTTCCACCCATTGAGCCCGTTGTCGGGCGAAACCGTCTGGTCGTTGGAGTGCTTCACCGTCACCACGTCCCCGATGATCGAGTGATCGAAGAACCAGGCGGCGGGCAACGCACGGTCACCCCCACCCCGGATGTCCCGAAGGCCGACGCACCCGTGGCTCGCGTTGTAGTTGCCGAACGCGTCGCCGCCCCAGTAGTTGCCGTGGATGAACGTCCCGGACGTGGTCAGCCGCATCGCGTCCGGCACGTCCTTGATGTCGTACTCGCCGCCGTAGCCGACCGTCTCGCCGTTCATACGGGTCACGCGCAGCTTCTCGCTGATGACCATCTGGCCGTTCCACGTGTCGTAGCCCGGCTTGCCGGTCGTGACCGCGAGGGTCTTCACGACCTTGCCGTCCTGCATGACCTTCATCGTGTGCTTCTTGGCGTCGACGATCGACACCTGGTTGCGGCCGATCGTGAACTTCACGGTCTTGGCCTGCTCCCCGTACACCCCGTCCCGGCCCTCGACACCGTTGAGGTTGAGGGAGACGGAGACCTTCGTGCCGGACTTCCAGTAGTTCTCGGGGCGGAAGTCGAGGCGGTCGTTGCCGAACCAGTGGCCCTCGACGTCGACCGCGGGCTCGGTCTTGATGGTGATCGCCTTCTCCACCGCGTCCGGATCGGTGATGCCCCGGGTGAAGTGGATGGAGAACGGCATGCCGACGCCGACGGTGGAACCGTCCTCCGGCGTGAAGTAACCGACGAACGTGTTCTTCGGGGTCAGCGTCGTGAAGCTGGAGTCCTCCGCCGACTCACGGCCGTCGGCGTCCTTCGCGACCGCGTGCACCGTGTACTTCGTGGAGTTGGCGAGGTGCGTCGAGGGCGTCCAGCTGGCGCCGTCCGCCGCGATCGCCCCGGCTATCTCCTTGCCCTTGGCGTCCTTGACCTCGACGTCGGTCAGCTTGCCCTTGGCGGCGCTGACCTTGAGCGCACCGCTGGTGTCCACGCCGGTCGCACCGGACTTGGGGCTGATGCTGACCGTGGCCACGGACTGCTTGCTCGCCTGGGTGGTGGAGTCCTTGGCCTTGCCCTGGTCCGCCCCCTTGTCGGAAGAGCCGCCCCCGCCGCAGGCGGTGACGGCCATGAGCAGGACTCCGGCGACGACCGCCATCCCCTGCTTCCTCCGCGCCCCCCGAACCGACGCCCCCGATATCGGCCGCTCGTTCAAAGTCGTTCTCCCCTCCCAGGGCCTGGTCAGGCCCACCCCGGCGCGTCAGGCGCGCGCTCTGGCGCATAGTAACCGCAGGGTTTTGAGCTTGGTGTTGGGCGAATGTCACCGTTGCGTCGCAACTTCTCGCCCCCACCGACCCGCCCCCCACCTGGTTACTTGACCGCGCTGCCCGCCTTCCACTCCTTCCACCCCATGTTCCACCCGCCGAGACCATTGTCGGGAGAGACCGTTTTGTCCTCGCTGTTGACGACTTCGACCACGTCACCGATGAGACTGCGGTCGTAGAACCAGCCCGCGGGCGTGTCCGAGCTGCCGCCCTTCACGTCGCGCAGGCCCACGCAGCCGTGGCTGACGTTGACGTGGCCCGGGGCGTCCGGCGCCCAGTAGTTGCCGTGCAGGAAGGTGCCGGAGTCGGTGAGTTTGAGGGCGTGCGGGACGTCGGGGATGTCGTACTCGCCGCCGAAGCCGACCGTGCGGCTGTTCATGCGGGTCACGTCGTGCATCTCCATCACCACCATCTTCCCGTTGTAGGTGGTGTGGTCGGGCGCCCCCGCGGTGATCGGCACGGTGGCGAGCAGCTCGCCGTCCCGGCGGACCTCCATCGTGTGGGCGGCCGCGTCGACGAGGGAGACCTGGCTGCGGCCGACGGTGAAGGTGAACGTCTTGGACTGGAGGCCGTAGACACCGCGGGCGCCCTCCACGTCGCGGAGGTTCAGGCCGACGGTGACGACCGTGCCGGGTTGCCAGTAGCGCTCGGGGCGGAAGTCGAGGCGGTTCTTGCCGAACCAGTGCGGGCGGACCTCGACCGCGGGCTTGGCGGTGACCTGGATCGCGCGTTCGACGGCGGCACGGTTCTCGATGTCGCGGCTGAAGGCGAGGGAGACGATCATGCCGGTGCCGACGGTGGCCCGGTTCTCCGGGGTGACGTACCCGATGAAGCGTTCGTCGGGGACGAGTGTGGTGAAGGTGGTGTGGCGGGCCGAGCGGTGGCCGTCGCCGTCCAGGGCGACCGCGTCGACGGTGTACTTGGCGGCGAGCGCGAGTTTCGGGTCGTCCGGCCGCCAGGTCCTGCCGTCCGCGCCGATGTGCCCGGGGACCGGGGAGTCCTGGGCGTCCTGGGACCTGACGACCCTGACGGACTCCAGGCGGCCGGCCGGCACCCGCACCGTCAGCCGTCCGTCGGGCCGTACGGCCTTGGTGCCGTCGTCCGGGGAGATGCGGATGACGTCCTCGGGGGCCGGGGGTTTGCCGCCGAGGGCACGGTCGATGCCGAGCCCGTCCGTGCCGTCCGAGGAGCAGCCGGCGGCGCCCGCCAGCAGCCCCGCCCATGTCAGTGCCGCGGCCAACGCGGCCCCCGCGCGCCGTGCGCGCCCTTGTGGATGCCTCACGTGCGGCTCAACGAGCGGGCATGCCCCTGGGAAACGTGAGTGCGACGCCGGCACTGGGCAGAACAGAGGGAAGGACGACGAGCTGGGGAGCCGCCATGCCCGTGCGAGAGCCGTCGCGGGCATGTCCGTAGCGAGCCGCCGACCGTGCCCGGGACCGGGAGTCCGGGCGCCGTCGGCTGCTCGGACACGGGTGGGCGCGCCCCGGTGGTCGGCGAACCGCGGAACACAAAGAGGGGCCGACAGGTGACGAGCGCAGCCGAGCAGCAGGGGGCACCGGCGCGGGCCCCGAGGGCGGACGGCACCGCGGTGCACGCCCCCGCGGTGAACGGGACGGCCCTCCCCGTCCCGGCGGCGTGGCCGGGGGCGTCGACACCGCTCGGCGCCCGGTTCCGGGTCGGTCCGGACGGGGTGGCGGGCACCAACTTCGCACTGTGGGCGGCCGGGGCGGAGGCGGTCGGGCTCTGCCTCTTCGACGAGCAGGGGCGGGAGACCCGCATCCCGCTGACCGAACTCACGCACGAGATCTGGCACGGGTTCGTCCCCGGTGTGCTGCCGGGACAGCGGTACGGCTACCGGGTCGACGGCCGCTGGGACCCGTGGACGGGCGCCCGCTGGAACCCGGCGAAGCTGCTCCTGGACCCGTACGCGCGGGCGGTGGACGGCGAGTTCGCGCTGCCGCCCGAGGTGTACGGGCACGTCCGGGACTGGCCGGACCAGCAGGTCGCCGACACCGTCCGCGACGACCGCGACTCGGCGCCGTACGTCCCGAAGGGCGTGGTCGTCCACGATGACGACGACTGGTCCGACGACCACCGCCCGAAGACGCCGTGGGCGGACTCCGTCATCTACGAGCTGCACGTGCGCGGCTTCACCAGACTGCACCCGGGGATACCCGAGGAACTCCGCGGCACCTACGCGGGACTGGCCCACCCGGCCGCGATCGAGCACCTCGTCGGCCTGGGCGTGACGGCCGTGGAGCTGCTCCCCGTCCACCAGTTCGCCCACGAGGACCACCTGCTCAGGCGCGGCCTGAAGAACTACTGGGGCTACAACTCCATCGGCTACTTCGCCCCGCACGCGGCCTACGCCGCCTCCGGTACGAGGGGACAGCAGGTCGGCGAGTTCAAGCGGATGGTGCGCGCGCTGCACGCGGCCGGGATAGAGGTCATCCTCGACGTGGTCTACAACCACACCGCGGAGGCCGGCGAGCTGGGCCCGACGCTGTCCCTGAAGGGCATCGACAACCGGGGCTACTACCGCCTCCAGGACCACGACGCCCGGCGCTTCGCCGACTACACCGGCTGCGGCAACACCCTGCACGTGGTCCGCCCGCACGTGCTGCGCCTGATCACCGACTCCCTCCGCTACTGGGTCACGGAGATGGGCGCGGACGGCTTCCGCTTCGACCTCGCCGCCGCGCTGGCCCGCTCGATGCACGACGTCGACATGCTCTCCCCCTTCCTCGCCGTCATCGCCCAGGACCCGGTGCTGCGCCGGGTGAAGCTGATCGCCGAGCCGTGGGACGTGGGCTCGGGCGGCTATCAGGTAGGCGCCTTCCCACCCCTGTGGACCGAATGGAACGACCACTACCGCGACGCCGTCCGCGACTTCTGGCGCGGCGCCCTCCCGGACGTGCGCGACCTCGGCTACCGCCTCTCCGGCTCCAGCGACCTCTACGCCTGGGGCGGCCGCCGCCCCTACGCCTCCGTCAACTTCATCACCGCGCACGACGGTTACACCCTGCGCGACCTGGTGTCGTACGAGCGCAAGCACAACGAGGCCAACGGCGAGAACAACCGGGACGGCTCCGGCGACAACCGCTCCTGGAACTGCGGCGCGGAGGGCGAGACGGACGACGAGGACGTACGGGCACTGCGCAGGCGCCAGTTGCGGAACCTCCTCACCACCCTCCTCCTCTCGACGGGTGTCCCGATGCTGGTCGCCGGCGACGAACTGGGCCGCACGCAGCGCGGCAACAACAACGCCTACTGCCAGGACAACGACATCAGCTGGCTGGACTGGAGCCTGCTGGACGACCCCGCCTGGCGGCCGCTGTTCGACCTCACCTCCCGCCTCATCCGGCTCCGCCACCGCCACCCGGTGCTGCGCCGCCGCGCCTTCTTCTCCGGCCGCGCGCACTCGGCGGACGGCCTGCGCGACCTGGCCTGGTTCACGGCCCACGGCGAGGAGATGACCGCGGGCGACTGGTACGCGCCCGCCGCGACCCTCGGCATGTACCTCTCCGGCCGGGACATACCCGGCCGCGACGAACGCGGCGCCCCGGTGGTGGACGACAGCTTCCTGACGATCCTCCACGCCGGCGACCGCCCGGCGGAGTTCGTCCTGCCGGGCCCGCCGTGGGCGGAGCGCTACGAGGTGCTGGTGGACACCTCACTGGAGGAGCAGGACGCGGAGCCGGGGGTGGTGCACGAGGGGGGGACGGTGATCACGGTGCCGGGGCGGGCGGTGCTCTTCCTGCGAGTGGTTGGCTGAGGCAACGTTTCAGGCGCATGAAATCGACGCGGCACTTGCAGGCAGAATCGAAGGCATCCCGGGAGCGGATCGCCTCAGGGCTCCTCCCCTACCCTGGTTGGGCTCCGGGAGCGAAGGATTGAGGGCCGAGTGCTCGGAGAGCAGCCAGTACCGCCCGTATCCGAGGAACTTCGTGGGTACGGTAGACACCTGTTCCCCCAAGATGCGCCAGCACTGTGAAGAAGCCTTCGGCGGTACGGAACTCGTCCTCGAAGAGGCTGAAGGCATGCGGCAGGGAGTGGCAGATGGGAAGACCCATCCGTCGAAGCCGGAACGTGTTCAAGAGGGCACGGCCCTGATAGTGAACA
The DNA here is from genome assembly GCF_042892755.1 of Streptomyces sp. NPDC001714. Lineage (NCBI taxonomy): Bacteria > Bacillati > Actinomycetota > Actinomycetes > Kitasatosporales > Streptomycetaceae > Streptomyces > Streptomyces sp. NPDC001714. The sequence continues at coordinate 22,274 of NZ_JBIAUL010000019.1, read as the reverse complement.
CGGGCATCGGCGGATATGTGCCCGTCGTGGGAGAAGCCGATCCCGGGGTCGATGACGATTCGATCGACCCCGGCCGAGCGGGCGTGATCCACGCGCCTCCCGAAGTAGTCGAGCATCCCGGGGATGGGATCCTGGTCGATGCCCTTGGCGCGCACGTCCCGGGAGTTCTTCCCTTCGACATGGCACAGGACAACCGTCGCTTCATGGTCGGCCAGCATGGGGAACATCTCACCGTCCGATGCCAGCCCGCCGGAGTAGTTGAGCAGGAGCGCCCCCGCCTCCAGGCACGACCGGGCGACGGCAGGCTCGTAGGTCTCGATCGACACGGCGATGCCTTCCGCGGCGAGCCCCTTCACGACCGGCACCAACACGGCCACCTGTTCCTGCACGGAGACCTGCCGAGTGCGGGGATTGCTCGACTCGGCACCGATGTCCACGATATCGGCGCCTTGTGCCGCTAGGACGCGACCTTTCCTGACCGCGGACTCGGTCGAGGTCGCGACGCTCTCTCGATAGGTGGAGTCCTGAGAGAGGTTGACGCATCCCATGACGGCGGGGGTGGTGTCGACATCGATTTCTCGGTCCCCCACTCGAAGTGGTGCGACGGGTAAGGAGAGATCACCCTCGAATCGCCGTGCCAGATCCAACAAATGCGCAAGGGAAATCATCCGACCTCATTCCTGTACGACCGCCCGAGAAGCACCGCGCTATCCCAGAATCCCCCGCTGGTACCCCGTCGCGACCGCCGCCGCGCGGTCGTTGACGCCCAGTTTGGCGTAGAGGTGGGTGAGGTGGGTCTTGACCGTGGCCTCGCTGATGAAGAGTTCGCGGGCGATCTCGCGGTTGGAGGTGCCCCGGGCGACCAGGGCCAGTACCTCGCGTTCGCGGGCGGAGAGCGGTTCGTTGCCGGGGGCGGCGGGGGTGCGGACGGCGGAGACCAGGCGGGAGGCGACGGCCGGGGAGAGGACGGTGCGGCCCTGGGCGGCGGCGCGGACGGCGGTGAAGAGCTCCTCGCGCGGGGCGTCCTTGAGGAGGTAGCCGGTCGCGCCCGCCTCGATCGCGGGGAGCGTGTCGGAGTCCGTGTCGTAGGTGGTGAGGACCAGGACCTGCGCGCGGGCGTCCCGCCGGGTCAGTTCGCGGATGGCGTCGACTCCGCCGCCGCCCGGCATGCGGAGGTCCATGAGGATCACGTCGGGGTCCAGGGCGGCGGCGAGCGTGACGGCCTCGGCGCCGTTGGACGCCTCGCCGAGGACCGTGAAGCCGGGGGCGGACTCGAACATGCCGCGCAGGCCGTCGCGGACGACCGGGTGGTCGTCGACGATCAGCAGCGTGATCGGGGGCTCAGTTGTCATGGCGGACCAACGGTACGCGCGCCGACAGGGCGGTGCCGAGCCCCGGTTCGGACTCCACGGTCAGGGAGCCCGCGATGCGCTCGGCGCGGGCGCGCATCCCGTCCAGGCCGAAGCCGCCGGCCCGGCTGCGGGCGGGCACGGTGAGCAGGTCGAAGCCGGTGCCGTCGTCGCGGATGTCGAGGATGACCTCGTCCCCCAGGTAGGAGAGGGTGACGCCGACCCGGGAGGCGTGCGCGTGCCGGGCGGCGTTGGACAGCGCCTCCTGGACGATGCGCAGGAGGGTGGCCGCGACCTCCTCGTGCAGTTGCTCGGCGGTGCCGGTGACGGTGAACTCGGCGCGTATGTCGGTCCGTTCGCCCCATTCGGCGACCGTCTTCTGCAGCGCCTCGGGCAGCCCGTCGTGCTCCAGGGCCACCGGGGCCAGGTTGTGCACGGAACGCCGTGCCTCGCCCAGGCTGTGCCGGGCCAGGGCCAGGGCGCGGCCCACGTGCTCCTCGGCCGCCTCCGGATCGGGGGTGTTGATGACGACCTGGAGCTGGGCGATGATCCCGGCCAGCCCCTGGGCGATGGTGTCGTGGATCTCGGCGGCGAGCCGGCGGCGCTCGTCGGCGACCCCGGCCTCCCGCGCCTGGAGGAGGAGCTGGGCGTGCAGGGCCGCGTTCTCGTCCAGGGCCTGACGCAGGGCGGCGATGGTCTCGGTGCGCTCGTGGGACCGCCGTTTCTCCTGGTCGTCGAGGTGGGCGATCCCCACCTGGAGACCGGAGTTGACGACCAGCAGCACACCGAAGAGGACCCACTGGACCACGCTCTCGAACGGCATCCCGCCCGTCTGCGCACCGGCCACGGTGACCGCGCTCGCCAGCAGCCCGAGCCGCCGCCACCGCCGCGGCAGCAGCTCGTCGGCGTCCATGTAGCCGGAGGCGGCGTAGAACGCGAAGAACGGGTTGAGCCAGGTGAGAGCGAAGCCGAGGGCCCAGCGGACGACGTAGTACAGACCCCCGGCCGGGGAGGGGGTACGGCCGCGGCCGGGACGGCGGGACCGGGTGCCGTGCCACCACAGCTGGAGCGCGACCGCGACGCCGACCAGGGACCAGCCGGTGTACCACGTGGCCGCGCTCGCGTGCGGGTCGGCGGAGGCGATGCCGAGGACGATGCTGATGCCGAGGAACCCGTACGGCGCCCAGGTGTGCAGCTGCTCCCAGCGCCGGTCGAGCCGGTTGTCGTCCGCGGTCATGTCCTCAGTCTGCACGGCGGTCCGCCCCCTACTCCCAGCGGAACCAGCGGGCGGCACCCGCGGTCAGCAGGACCGTCCAGGCCGCGAGCACGCCCAGGTGGTCCCAGCCGGGCCACTGTCCGGCGGCGGCCCGGTCCAGGGCGCGGGCCGCCGCGCCGAACGGGGTCAGCTGCACCACCCGGGCCATCGCGTGCGGCATCTCCCGCACCGGGATCCACACGCCCGCGCAGAACATCATCGGGAAGAACACCGCCGAGCCGATCGCGCCCGCGATCTTCGTGGTGCGGGACAGCGCCGAGACGACCGAGCCGAGGGCGAGGGCGGCCGCGGCCGCGAGCAGCAGGGCCAGCAGGTAGCCGCCGGGCTGCTTCGGCAGCCGTACGTCGAAGGCGAGCCGGCCGACGAGGAGCGCCAGCAGCGCCGAGCCGAGGGCGACCGTGCCCTGCACCACCATCTGCGCGGACAGCAGCGCGGAGGGCCGTACGGGGGTGAGCCGCATCCGGCGCAGGATGCCCCGCTCCCGGTGGCCGGTGAGCGCCTGGGGCAGGGTCTGGACCCCGGACATGATCAGGGCGATCAGCACGGCGATGGGCACGTACGCGTCGACCGGGCGCAGCCCGCCCAGGGACGTGTCGGCCTCCCGGAACGACGGGATCGAACCGAGGATCACCAGCAGCAGCGTCGGGAACAGGAAGACCCAGAAGACGGCGCCGGGTTCGCGGCGGAACAGGCGGAACTCGGTGCGCAGGACTGCGGTGTTCATGCTGCTTGCTCCTTCGTCAGGTCGAGGAACGCGTCGTCGAGGGTGGCGTCCACGACCCGTAGCTGGTGGGCGGTGATGCGGTGCCGGGCGAGCAGGGTGATGACGGCGTTGACGGTCTCGTCGGTGCCGGAGAGCGTGATCCGGCCGTCCTTGCGCTCGATGGAGGCGAGGGCGGGGAGGGCGGCGAGGTCGTGGTCGTCCAGGGGGGCGGACGGTGTGAAGCTGATGACGGTGGCCCCCGCGCTGCGGCGGATCAGCCCGGCCGGGGTGTCCAGGGCGGCCACCCGCCCCCTGTCGATCACCGCGACCCGGTCGCAGAGCCGCTGCGCCTCCTCCATGAAGTGGGTGACGAGGAGGACGGTGACGCCACGGTCCCGGACGTCCTCGATCAGCTTCCAGGTGTCCCGCCGGGCCCGCGGGTCCAGCCCGGTGGTCAGCTCGTCGAGGACGACGACCCGCGGGTTGCCGATCAACGCCAGCGCGATGAACAGGCGTTGCCGCTGCCCGCCCGACAACTTCCCGAACCGGGTGGCGAGCTTGTCGCTGAGCCCGAGGCGCTCGGCGAGCGGCGCCCAGTCGAGCGGCGTCGGATAGAAGGAGGCGTACAGCTCGAGGGCCTCGCGGACGGTGAGCTTGGGCTGCAGCTCGCTCTGCTGCAACTGGGCGCCGAGAACGCGGGAGACCTTGTCGTGGTCGGCGACGGGGTCGAGCCCGGTGACCCGGACCCGCCCCGCGTCGGGCACCCGCAGCCCCTCCACACACTCCACCGTGGTGGTCTTGCCGGCCCCGTTCGGCCCGAGGATCCCGAAGATCTCGCCCTCCTCGACGGCGAGACTCACCCCGTCCACGACGGCCCGGCCGCCGTAGGACTTCCGCAGGTCTGTCACTTCGATCACGGTTGGCATGCTCCGAGGGTCCCGTCCGCCCCGGGTCCGCCACATCGGCCGTCCCGCTCGAACCGCCATCAACCGATCGGCTGATGCCGTGGATCCACCCGTACGACCCCTCGAACGCCCAGGTCGTAGGACCAGCGGCCGACTGCGGTCCGGCCAAAACTCGGTAGGCGTTGTCAGTGCCGATCCGTAGGCTCGCCCCTGATGCCTCCGACACGTGCAACCACCAAGGACCGGTCCGCCGTCCGCACCCTGCTGCGCCTGTGGCCGTACGTACGGCCGGTGCGGGTGCGGCTGTCCATCGCCGCGTTCGTGGCGATAGTCGCCTCCTGTACGGGGCTCGTCATCCCCCTCGTCCTCAAGTGGATGGTGGACGGCCCGGTCGCCGACCGCGACCCGGCCGGGGTGTGGCTCGGCGCGCTGTACCTGCTGCTGCTCGGCATCGCGGAAGCGCTGCTCTTCGGCCTGCGCCGCTGGCTGGTCGCCCGGCCCCTCTCCCATGTCGAGGCGGGGATGCGGGCCGACCTGTACGGCCACCTCCAGCGGCTGCCGGTCGCCTTCCACGACCGCTGGGCCTCCGGCCAGCTGCTCTCCCGGGCCACCACCGACCTGATGCTGCTCCGCATGTTCCTCGCCTTCCCGCTGACCTTCCTCCTGGTCAACGGGGTGACGATCCTCGTCGGCGTGCTGATCATGCTGGCCCAGGACTGGACGCTGGGCCTGGTCATCCTCGGCCCCACGATCCCGGTGATCTGGACGTGCGTGATCTTCGAGAAGCGGTACGCGGAGGTGGCGCGGCTCGCCCAGGACCAGGTCGGCGACCTGACGACGGTGGTCGAGGAGAGCGTGCTCGGCATCCGCATCATCAAGGGCTTCGGCCGCCACCGCAGCCAGGCGCACGCGTTCCGCGAGCTGGTACGGACCCTGCGGGGCACGGAGCTGCGCAAGGCCCGGATGCTGGCGATGATCTGGGGCGTCATCGTGACCCTGCCGGAGGTGGCGATCGGGGCGGCGCTGCTGTGGGGCTCGATCCAGGTCGCGGAGGGGGAGCTGAGCGCGGGGACGCTGGTGGCGTTCCTGTCGACGGCGCTGGCGCTGCGGTGGCCGGTGGAGTCGATCGGCTTCCTGCTGGCGATGAGCCAGGAGGCCGCCACTGCCACTGAGCGGTACTTCGAAGTGCGGGACGCGTTGCGGGAGGACGCCGATTCGTCGTCGGCTGCGGGTGCGTCGGAGCTGGTCGCGCAGTTCCCCGCGCCCCTACGGGGCGCTCTCGAACCGGCGGCTGAACAGCGCCCCGTAAGGGGCGCGGGGCGAGACAATGTGCGGCTCCGCCCCGCGGGCGCGACCAGCCCCCACCGGCCCGCACCCGACCACGGCCCCCTCCCTCCGGCTCCCGACAACGATGGCATCCGCTTCCACTCCGTCTCCTTCCGCTACCCGGACGCCTCCCCCGACGCGCCCCCGACCCTCGAACTCGTCGACCTCCACGTCCGCCCCGGCGAGTCCATGGCCCTCGTCGGCGCCACCGGCAGCGGCAAGACCACCCTCACCGCCCTCATCCCCCGCCTGCACGAGGCCACCTCCGGGCGGATCACCCTCGACGGCCGGGACATCACCGCCATGCCCCGCGAGGAACTCCGCTCCCTCGTCGCCGTCGCCTTCGAGGAACCCACTCTCTTCTCCGCCTCCGTCGGCGAGAACGTGCTCATGGGAGCCGGGGACGGCGCCGGCGAGCCCGAGCTGGCACGGGCCCTCGCCGTCGCGCAGGCCGACTTCGCGCACGCCCTCCCCCAGGGCACCGGCACCCAGGTCGGCGAGCAGGGCCTCAGCCTCTCCGGCGGCCAGCGGCAGCGCCTCGCGCTGGCGCGGGCGGTCGTCGGCCGGCCCCGCTTCCTCGTGCTCGACGACCCGCTCTCCGCCCTGGACGTGCACACGGAGGCCGCCGTGGAGGCCGCCCTGCGCGACGTACTCGCCGACACCACCGCGCTGATCGTGGCCCACCGCCCCTCCACCGTCCTGCTCGCCGACCGGGTCGCCCTGCTCTCCGGCGGCCGGGTCACCGCCGTCGGCACGCACCACGAACTCCTGCGCACCAACGCCGAGTACGCCCACCTGATGTCCGGGGAGGATCACCGCCGATGACCACAGCCACCTCCCTCCCCGCCCCCGACGAGGACGACGAACGCCCGTACCCGCACCCGGCCGACACCGCCGGCGGCGACCCCTTCGACCGGGACGTCCTGCCCACCCCGCCCGGCGCCACGGCCACCCTGCTGCGCTCGCTCCTCGCCCCCATGAAGGCGCGGGTCGCCGTCACCACGCTCCTCCTGCTGCTCCAGCAGGCGGCGGTCCAGGCGGGCCCGCTGCTGGTGGCGTACGCCATCGACACGGCCGTACCGGCCTTCCGCCGCCACGACCACGGCCCGCTGTTCGCGGTCGCGGTCGGCTACGGCCTGAGCGCCCTGCTCTCCGGCGGCCTCCAGTACGCGTTCGTCAAGGCCTCGGCCCGCGTCAACCAGGACGTGCTCCTCGACCTGCGCGGCCGCATCTTCCGCCACGCGCAGGCGCTGAGCATCGACTTCCACGAGCGCTACACGTCCGGCCGGCTCATCTCCCGGTCCACCACGGACGTCGAGTCGCTCCGCGAGCTCCTGGCCGAGGGCCTCCAGGAGCTGGTCACGGTCATCCTCTCCTTCCTCTACATCTCGGCGATGCTGCTCTGGCTGGACCTGGGCCTCGGCGCCGTCGCGGTGGCGAGCTTCGTGCCGCTGTACCTGCTGGTGCGGCTGTACCAGCGGCGCGCGGTCCGGGTGTACAAGGCGCGGTCCACGGCGATCGCGTCGGTGATCGTGAAGTTCGTGGAGACGATGAACGGCATCCGCCCGGTGCGCGCGTTCCGCCGGGAGGCCGCCAACGACGCCGAGTTCGCCGTGCTGAACCGCCGCCACGAGCGGACGAACGGCGACGCGCTCCTCGAGATGGCGCGATACGTGGTCGGCTCCCGGCTGGTCGCCAACACCTCGGTCGCGGTGATCGTGCTGTGGGGCGCCTACCGGGTGGCGTCCGGCTCGTTGGAGCTGGGCGTCCTGGCCGCGGCCGTCCTCTATCTGCGGCGGCTGTACGATCCGATCGACCGCCTGGGCATGTTCCTCAACTCCTACCAGTCGGCCGCGGCCTCCCTGGAGAAGATCGCGGGCCTGCTGGCCCAGACCCCGTCCGTCCCGGAGCCCTCGGTCCCGAAGGAGCTGCCCCCGCCGGCGACCGAACTGCCAGGGCGCGAGGTCGTCTTCGACGGCGTCCGCTTCGCCTACCGCACCGGCGGCGAGGTGCTGCCCACTTTCGACCTCACCCTCCCCGCCGGGCAGACGGTCGCGGTCGTCGGCTCCACCGGCGCCGGAAAGTCGACGCTCGCCAAACTGCTCGCCCGCTTCTACGACCCTTCCGACGGACGGGTCCTCCTGGACGGCGTGGACCTGCGCGAACTGACCGTGCCCGAACTCCGCCGCGGGGTCGTGATGGTCACCCAGGAGGCGTTCCTGTTCTCCGGCACGGTCGCCGAGAACATCGCCATCGGCCGCCCGGACGCCACCCGCGAGGAGATCGAGCAGGCGGCCAAGGCGATCGGCGCGCACGAGTTCATCGCCGCCCTGCCCGACGGTTACGACACGGACGTCCGCAAGCGCGGCGGGCGCATTTCGGCCGGGCAGCGCCAACTGGTCGCGTTCGCACGCGCCTTGCTCGCCGACCCGGCGGTGCTGATCCTCGACGAGGCGACCAGTTCCCTGGACATCCCCGGCGAACGGGCCGTGCAGCGGGCCATGTCGACGGTGCTGAAGGGCCGTACTGCGGTGGTGATCGCGCACCGGCTGTCCACCGTGGAGATCGCCGACCGGGTGCTGGTGATGGAGCACGGCCGCATCGTCGAGGACGGCCGTCCGGCCGAACTGATCGCCGGCACGGGCAGGTTCGCGGATCTGCACCGGGCGTGGCGGGACAGTCTGGCCTAGTCGGGAGAACGCCGGGAGAACGGGGGTCGCAGGATGATCGACGCGTACGAGGATCCGGGCACGCCCGACACGCGCGGCGGTTGGTCCTACCTGTGGTGGCTGGTGACCCGCCAGCGGGGCCGTTCGCTCGCCGGGGCGCTGCTGGCCAGTGTCTGGCTGACGCTGATGGCCGCGACGCCGTACATGATGGCCCGGGCCGTGGACGACGGTCTGGTGCCGGGCCGTATGGGGGTGCTCGCCGGCTGGACGGCGGCGATCTTCGTCCTCGGGGCGGTCAACGCGTGGATCAGCATCATGCGCCACCGCACGATGACCCGGGTGCGGATGGACGCGTACTTCCGCACGGTCAAGGTGCTCGTCGGGCAGACCGTACGGCTCGGCGCCGAACTGCCGCGCCGGGCCGGCGCCGGGGAGGTCGTGACGATCGGCGTCGGCGACGTGCACACCATCGCCCAGGCGCTGACCGTCGTCGGCCCCGGGGTGGGCGCGGTCGTCGTGTACGCGGTGGTGGCCGGCCTCCTGCTGACGATCTCGCCCCTGCTGACCGGCGTGGTGCTGCTCGGGGTGCCGGTGGTGGCCCTGCTCGCGGGCCCGCTGGCCCGGCGGCTGCAGGGCAGGGAGACCGAGTACCGGGAACGCCAGAGCGTCCTCACGGCCCGGATCGGCGACCTCGCGGGCGGCCTCCGTGTCCTCAACGGCCTCGGCGGCAAGGGGCTGTTCGCGGACGCCTTCCGCCGCGACTCCGTGCACCTGCGCGCCCAGGGCTACCGGGTGGGCGCGGTCGCCAGCTGGGTCCAGGCGCTGGGCATGGGGCTGCCGACGGTGTTCCTGGCGGTGGTGACCTGGCTCGCGGCCCGGATGGCCGCCCGCGGCGACATCACGGTGGGCCAGCTGGTGTCGGTGTACGGCTATGTCGCGGTCCTGGTGGGCCCGGTGGCCTTCTTCCTCGACATGGGCTACCAACTCAGCCGGGGCGTGGTGGCCGCCCGCAGGGTCGTACACCTCCTGCGCCACGCGCCGCAACCGGACGAGGGCACCGAGCGGCCCCCGGCCGACCCGGCCGTCCTGCACGACCCGGAGTCGGGCGTATGGGTCCGGCCCGGCCGCCTGACGGCCCTGGTGACCGCCGGCCCGGCGGAGGCGGGAGCGGTGGTGGACCGCCTGGGCCGCTACACCCGCTCGGACGTGACGTGGGGAGGGGTACGACTGGACGCCGTACCCCTGGCGGAGGTACGCGCGCGCATCCTCGTCGCCGACAACGACGCCGACCTGTTCGCAGGCTCCCTGCGCAATGCGATTGGCGCGGGACGGTGCGAAAAGGGCGCCCGCAACGCGCCCCAGAAGGGCGCGGGGCTGCAACCAACGTGCGGCTGCCGCCGCGCGGGCGCGACCAGCCACGACCCAACCGACCACACATCTCAGGACGCCGGCCACAGCGCGCCCCAAAGGGGGGCGGGGCTGCAGCAAACGTGCGGCTGCCGCCGCGTGGGCGCGACAAGCCCCCACTCACCCGCACCCGCCGAGGCACCTCAAGCCGCACCCCCTGACGCGCACATCACCCGAGCCCTCCACGCGGCCGCGGCCGACGACATCGTCCAGGCCCTCCCCCACGGCCTCGACTCCCCCATCGACGCCCAGGCCCGCAACCTCTCCGGCGGCCAGCGCCAACGGATCCGCCTCGTAAGGGCGTTGCTCACCGACCCCGAGGTCCTCCTCGCCGTGGAACCCACCTCCGCCCTCGACGCCCACACCGAGGCCCTCGTGGCGGAGCGCCTCCGTGCCGCCCGCGACGGCCGCACCACCCTCCTCACCACCACCTCCCCACTGCTCCTGGCCCACGCCGACGAGGTGGTCTTCCTCGTCGACGGCAAGGTCGCCGCGACCGGCACGCACGAGGGACTGCTGGAGGACGAACCCGGCTACCGCGCCCTCGTGGCCCGGGACACGGAGGACGAGGAGGTCGTACGGTGACGACAGGTCAGCTGCCGGTCGCCGGACGCGCCGACGTACGCCGGGCCACCCTCCGCCTGGTGAAGGCGGACCGCGGGCCCTTCGCCGCCGCGCTGCTGCTGAACGCGGCGGCGGCCGGCACCGGCCTCGCAGGCCCCTGGCTGGTGGGCCGGATCGTGGACGAGGTACGGGCCGGCCGCGGGGTCGGCGCCGTGGACCGCCTCGCCCTGTGGATCCTGCTCTGCTCCCTCGCCCAGCTGCTGCTCGCCCGCTCCGCCCGCTACCTCGGGCACCGCTTCGGCGAGCGGACACTGGCCCGCGTCCGCGAGGAGTTCGTGGACCGGGCACTGGCGCTGCCCGCGTCGGTCGTGGAGCGGGCCGGCACCGGCGACCTGACCGCGCGCGGCACGGGCGACGTGAGCACCGTCGGCACCACCCTGCGGGACGCCGGGCCCGAACTGCTGGTCTGCACGGTGCAGGCGCTGTTCGTGATGGGCGCGGTGTTCGTCCTCGACCCGCTGCTGGCCGCGTTCGGGGTGCTCGGGCTGACCCCGGTCTGGTTCGCGCTGCGCTGGTATCTGCGCCGGGCCCGGGACGGCTATCTCGCCGAGGGCGCGGCCACCAGCGGCGTCGCGGAGATCGTCACGGCGACGGTGGCGGGGGCCCGCACGGTGGAGGCGTTCCGGCTCCAGGAACAGCGGATCGCGGCGAGCCGGGACGCGCTGGAGACCAACCGGAAGGCCCGGTTCTACACCCTGTGGCTGCGGACCGTGTTCTTCCCGGCCGTCGAGGTGTCGTACACGGTGCCGGTGGCCGGGGTGCTGCTGGTCGGCGGGCTGCTGCACGCCGGCGTCGGCGTGGTGGTGTCGGCGGCGCTGTATCTGCGGCAGTTCACGGAACCGCTGGACCAGATCCTGATGCGGGTGGAGCAACTCCAGTCCAGCAGTGCCTCGTTCGCCCGGGTGGAGGGGCTGGCACGGGCCCCGCGGGCGGCGTCGGACAGTGCGGCGCCGGCTCCGGCGGACGACCGGATCGACGTGCGCGGGGTGCGGTACGCCTACGAGCGCGGCGGCGAGGTGCTGCGCGGGGTGGACCTCACGGTGCGGCCCGGTGAGCGGCTCGCGGTGGTGGGACCGTCCGGCGCCGGGAAGACGACGCTGAGCCGGCTGCTGGCGGGCGTCGACGCGCCGGGGTCGGGCACGGTGACCGTGGGCGGGGTGCCGATCGCCGGTCTTGAACCGGAACGGCTGCGCCGCCAGGTCGTCCTGGTCACCCAGGAGCATCACGTCTTCCTCGGCACGGTCCGGGAGAACCTGCTGATCGCCGAACCGGCCGCGACCGACGCCGACCTGTGGGCGGCGCTGACCGCCGTCGGCGCCGACGACTGGGTGCGCGGCCTGCCCACCGGCCTCGACACCCCGATCGGCACGGGCGGTTCGGGCGGGCCGGCCACCGACGGCTCCCGGGCCCAGCAACTGGCGCTGGCCCGGGTGGTGCTGGCCGACCCGCACACGCTGATCCTGGACGAGGCGACCGCGTTGCTGGATCCGGCGACCGCCCGGCACACCGAGCGCGCCCTGGCCGCCGTACTCGAAGGCCGTACGGTCATCGCCATCGCGCACCGCTTGCACACCGCCCATGACGCCGACCGGGTGGCCGTGATGGAGGACGGCCTCCTCACCGAACTCGGCACGCACGAGGAGCTGGTGGCGGCGGGCGGGGCGTACGCGGCGCTGTGGGCGACCTGGCACGGCGACAAGGCACCCTGAGGCCCCGGTCCCCGCGCCCGCCCTCGGCGCCGCCCCGGCGCCTCCCTCTACGTCCCCTCAACAATCCGCATACCGAACATGAACATCCGGACAACGGACGATTTCCGGCCAAGTTTGTGACGCGGTCCTGACAGGTGGCGTTTTCTGCTGCCACTCTTCCCACGGCCGACTCACAGCAACCCCACAGATTCACCCCACCGCTGCTGTCGGGTCCGGCACTGCACACGCACATGGTTCCGCGTTTCGCCCAGTTCTGCCCGGCCGGCCCACCCGCCGTCCGGATCTCCCCTGGCCGTGTGACCCACGGCCACGCAGAAGGAGTCAGTGTTGAGAAGCAGTTCCTCTCGCAGACGCACCCCCCACAGCACGTACCGCCGCACCGCAGCAGTGGCCCTCGCGGGCGTCAGCGCCCTGATCGCCGCCGCCGTCCAGTCGGGCGCCGCCAGCGCAGCCCCGGCAGCCCCGCAGACCGGCCGGATCAACCCGGCGCACGCGGCCGTCAAGCTCTCCCCCTCGCAGCGCGCGGAACTGCTCCGCGACGCGAGCACCGAACGGGCCGCCACCGCCAAGGCGATAGGCCTCGGCGCCCAGGAGAAGCTGATCGTCAAGGACGTCGTCAAGGACGCCGACGGCACCCTGCACACCCGCTACGAGCGCACCTACGCCGGTCTGCCGGTGCTCGGCGGCGACCTGATCGTCGACACCGCCAAGTCGGGCGCCACCGAGCGGGTCGTCAAGGCGAACGGCCACACGCTCAAGGTCGCCGACCTCACCCCGGCCAAGAGCCCGGCGAGCGCCGAGAAGACCGCCCTCGCCGCCGCCAGGACGCTGGGCTCGACCAAGTCCGCGGCCGACGGCGCCCGCAAGGTGATCTGGGCCGGCTCCGGCACCCCCGTCCTCGCCTACGAGACGGTCGTCGGCGGCTTCCAGGACGACGGCACCCCCAACCAGCTGCACGTCATCACCGACGCCGCCACCGGCAAGAAGCTCTTCGAGTACCAGGGCATCGAGAACGCCACCGGCACCGGCAACACCCAGTACAGCGGGACGGTGTCGCTGTCGACGACCCAGTCGGGCTCGACGTACAACCTGACCGACGGCGACCGCGGCGGCCACAAGACGTACAATCTGAACCACGGCACCTCGGGCACCGGCACGCTGTTCTCGCAGTCGAGCAACACCTGGGGCAACGGCACCACGTCGAACGCCGCCACCGCGGGCGCCGACGCGCACTACGGGGCCGCCGAGACCTGGGACTTCTACAAGAACACCTTCGGCCGCAGCGGCATCAAGAACAACGGCGTCGGCGCCTACTCCCGCGTCCACTACGGCAACTCGTACGTGAACGCGTTCTGGGACGACAGCTGCTTCTGCATGACCTACGGCGACGGCTCCGGCAACGCGGACCCGCTGACCGCCCTCGACGTGGCCGGCCACGAGATGAGCCACGGCGTCACGTCGAACACGGCCGGTCTCAACTACAGCGGCGAGTCCGGCGGCCTGAACGAGGCGACCTCCGACATCTTCGGCACCGGCGTCGAGTTCTACGCCAACAACTCCTCCGACGTGGGCGACTACCTCATCGGCGAGAAGATCAACATCAACGGCGACGGCACCCCGCTGCGCTACATGGACAAGCCCAGCAAGGACGGCGGCAGCGCCGACTACTGGTCCTCGTCGGTCGGCGGCCTCGACGTGCACTACTCGTCGGGCGTGGCCAACCACTTCTTCTACCTGCTGAGCGAGGGCAGCGGCGCCAAGGTCATCAACGGCGTCAGCTACAACTCGCCCACGAAGGACGGCCTTCCGGTCACCGGCATCGGCCGGGACAAGGCGCTGCAGATCTGGTACCGGGCGCTCACCACCAAGTTCACCTCGACCACCAACTACGCGGCCGCCCGCACCGGCACCCTCGCGGCGGCGGGTGACCTGTACGGCACCACGAGCACCGAGTACAAGGCGGTGCAGGACGCCTGGGCGGCCGTGGCGGTCGGCTCGCGGTCCGGCGGCGGTGGCGGTACGGGCACCTCGTACGAGAGCACCACACCGGTGTCGATTCCGGACAACGGGCCCGCGGTCACCTCGTCGATCACGGTCTCCGGGCGGACCGGGAACGCGCCGAGCAACTTGCAGGTAACGCCGAATATCAGCCACACGTGGCGCGGCGACCTGGTGATCGACCTCGTCGGTCCGAGCGGGACGTCGTACCGCCTGAAGAACTTCAGCTCGTCGGACTCGGCGGACGACGTGACGGACACCTACACGGTGAACGCCTCCTCGGAATCGGCCAATGGCACCTGGAAGTTGAAGGTCCAGGACCAGGCCGCGCAGGACGTCGGCACGATCAACGGGTGGAAGCTGACCTTCCCGTAACCACAGGTAACAGCCGCGCGCACCGGGCGCCGTCCAGGGGAACCTCCCCTCGGGCGGCGCCCTTTTTACATGGCCGCAATGTTCACCCAACACCTGCTTTTCGGCCAACATCACTTCAGGGTCCTGACATGTACGCGACCTTGATGTCACTCTTCCTTCACCCGTCGCACAGCACAGCAACTTCACATCACCAAAGCCGGGCCGGTAACCCCACGCCGCCCCGACTCCCCACATCCTGAAGGAGCTTGAGTGAGCCCCCTCTACGCGCGTCACAAGCGCACCACGCTCGCCATCGCCACTGCTGTCGCCGCCGGCGCCCTCCTCACCACCGGTATGACTGCGAACGCCTCGGCCGTCGACAAGAAGCCGCTGGCCGCCGCCCCCACGCTGCTCTCCAACGCCGCCCGCACCGCCCTGATCCAGAAGGCGGACGCGCACGTCGCCGAGACGGCCAAGCAGATAGGCCTCGGCGCCAAGGAGAAGCTGGTCGTCAAGGACGTCGTGAAGGACGTCGACGGCACGGTCCACACGCGCTACGAGCGCACCTACGCGGGCCTGCCCGTCCTCGGCGGCGACATCGTCGTGCACACCTCGAAGGCCGGCAAGACCGAGGGCGTCACCAAGGCGACCAAGGCGACCATCAAGGTGGCCTCCCTGAAGCCGCAGCTCACCGCGGCCAAGGCCGAGAAGACGGCCCTCGCCGCCGCGAAGACGCTGGGCTCCACCAGGTCGGCCGCCGACGGCGCCCGCAAGGTGATCTGGGCCGGCTCCGGCACCCCCGTCCTCGCCTACGAGACGGTCGTCGGCGGCTTCCAGGACGACGGCACCCCCAACCAGCTGCACGTCATCACCGACGCGGCCACCGGCAAGAAGCTCTTCGAGTACCAGGGCATCGAGAACGCCACCGGCACCGGCAAGACCCTGTACTCCGGCACGGTCAGCCTCACCACCACGCTGTCGGGCTCGACGTACTCGCTGACCGACGCCTCGCGCGGCGGCCACAAGACGTACAACCTGAAGCACACCACCAGCTCCGGCACCGGCACCCTGTTCACCAACACCACCAACACGTGGGGCACCGGCACCGCCTCCAGCTCCACCACCGACGTGACCGCGGCCGCCGACGCCGCCTATGGCGCGCAGGAGACCTGGGACTTCTACAAGGACACCTTCGGCCGCAGCGGCATCAAGAACGACGGTGTCGGCGCCTACTCCCGCGTCCACTACGGCAGCTCGTACGTCAACGCCTTCTGGGACGACAGCTGCTTCTGCATGACCTACGGCGACGGTGACAGCAACACCCACCCGCTGACCTCGCTGGACGTGGCCGGCCACGAGATGAGCCACGGCGTCACCGCCAACACCGCGGGCCTGAACTACTCGGGCGAGTCCGGCGGCCTGAACGAGGCCACCTCCGACATCTTCGGCACCGGCGTCGAGTTCTACGCCAACAACACCTCCGACCCCGGTGACTACCTCATCGGCGAGAAGATCGACATCAACGGCGACGGCAGCCCGCTGCGCTACATGGACAAGCCCAGCAAGGACGGCGGCAGCGCCGACTACTGGTCCTCGTCGGTGAAGAACCTGGACGTGCACTACTCGTCCGGTGTCGCGAACCACTTCTTCTACCTGCTGTCCGAGGGCAGCGGCTCGAAGACGATCAACGGGGTGTCCTACAACTCCCCGACCTACAGCGGCTCCACGGTCACCGGCATCGGCCGGGCCAAGGCCCTCCAGATCTGGTACAAGGCCCTGACCACGTACTTCACCTCGACCACCAACTACAAGTCGGCCCGCACCGGCACGCTGTCCGCGGCGGCCGCGCTGTACGGCTCCGGCTCCACCGAGTACAACGCGGTGGCGGCGGCCTGGACGGCGGTCAACGTCAGCTGACCCCGCCTGAGCAGCACGGGCGGGCCCCCGGGGAGAAGACGTCCCGGGGGCCCGCCCTACGCTCTCTCCCATGTCCTTCACGTACGAGGCGGTCGGCGCCACCCGCGACAACCTCGCCGCCTGCCCACCGGGCTTCCACCCCCTGCACGTGCGCACGCGCATAGGCGAGGGCCAGGAAGTCTTCCACCGGGCCGCCGAGGCGGTCCTCACCTGGGAACTCCACCGCGCCCTCGGCGTGGGCATCGACGCCACCGCCGACCGCGCGGCCCCCGGCGTCGACGTCACCGTCACCCTGGCCGGTCTGATCAAGGCGCCCTGCCGGATCGTCTGGACGGCCGAGGAGTCTCGCCGCGCCGGCTGGGCGTACGGCACCCTCACCGGCCACCCCGAAAGCGGCGAAGAGGCCTTCGTGGTCGACCGCACCGGCGACGGCACGGTCTGGCTCACGGTCGCCGCCTTCAGCAGACCCGCCAAGTGGTACGCCCGCGCGGGCGGCGCCGCGGCCCGCGGGCTGCAGCACGCGTATGCGCGGCGGTGCGGGTCCGTGCTGCGCCGCCTCTGCGCTGATCCGGCTCCGGAATTCTGACGCGATTCCGACAACCGGGCCCCCGAACGGACGGGAGCGAGGGCGAGCGGAGCCCACCCGCCCTCCGGGCCTCTCCGAACCTCAGCGCATCAGCACCCCGGCCCCCGTCACCGCCCCCTCCGCAGGCACCACCACCAGTCCCAGCTCCGCGCCGGACGCCAGCAGGCGGTGGGTGGGGAGGATGCGGACCGTGTAGCCGTAGGGGCCCGTGCGGTCCAGGGAGAGGGGGCCCTCGAAGGTCCAGTGGCCCTCCAGGTCGGGGCCGGCGATCGGCTTCAGCGGGACCGTCGTCGCGTCCGTGATGCGGTCCTCCGGGTCGACCCGGCCGGAGACGGCCTGGACCTCCACGTCGTCGGGGGCGAGGTCGCCGAGGCGGACGCGGACGCGCAGGGCGAGGGTGGTGCCGAGTTCGGCGGTGGCCGTGGCGGTGGCCGTCTCGACGTGGTCCACCGAGACGCCGTGCCAGGCGGCCCGCACCCTGCCCTTCCAGGCGGACAGTTCACGGGCCGTGTCCGGGGTCATGGACCGGTGGGCGTGGGCCGCCGGGGTGTAGAGGCGCTCCACGTACTCCCGGACCATGCGGCCCGCCAGCACCTTGGGTCCCAGCAGGGTCAGGGTCTGCCGGACCATCTCGATCCAGCGGTCCGGCAGACCGCTGCGGCCACGCTCGTAGAACCGCGGGGTCACCCGCTGCTCCAGCAGGTCGTACAGCGCGGCGGCCTCGATGTCGTCCCGGCGGTCGGGATCGGTGCCGGCGCCGTCCGCCGTCGGGATCGCCCAGCCGAAGTCCGGCTGGAACCATTCGTCCCACCACCCGTCCAGGACGGAGAGGTTGAGGCCGCCGTTGAGCGCCGCCTTCATCCCGCTCGTCCCGCACGCCTCCAGGGGGCGGAGGGGGTTGTTGAGCCAGATGTCACAGCCGGGCAGGAGTTTCTGCGCCATCGCCATGCCGTAGTCGGGCAGGAAGACGACGCGGTGACGGACGCGCGGGTCGTCGGTGAAGCGGACCAGTTCCTGGACCAGCCGCTTGCCGCCGTCGTCGGCCGGGTGCGCCTTTCCGGCCACCACGATCTGGATCGGCCGCTCGGGGTGCAGCAGCAGGTCCATCAGCCGGTCGCGGTCGCGCAGCATGAGCGTGAGGCGCTTGTACGAGGGGACGCGCCGGGCGAATCCGATGGTGAGCACGTCGGGGTCCAGGACGCCGTCGATCCACCCCAGCTCGGCGGTACCGGCGCCGCGCTGCCGCCAGGACGCCCGCAGCCGCTCCCGCACCTCCAGCACCAGCTGCTCCCGCAGGCTGCGGCGCAGCTCCCAGATCTCCTGGTCGGCGACCTCGGCGACCGCGTCCCAGCGTTCCGGACCGCCTACGGTCAGCGCCTCCTCGGTACGGCGGTCGCCGAGCTGCCGGGCGCCCAGCCGGACCACCTCCGGGGCCACCCAGGTCGGGGCGTGCACCCCGTTCGTCACCGAGGTGATCGGCACCTCGTCGGGGTCGAATCCCGGCCAGAGCCCGGAGAACATCTCCCGGCTGACGTTGCCGTGCAGCAGCGAGACCCCGTTGGCGCGCTGGGCGAGCCGCAGCCCCATCACGGCCATGTTGAACAGGTTGGGCTCGCCGCCGGGGTAGGTCTCCATGCCGAGCCGCAGGATGTGCTCGACCGCGATCCCGGGGAGTTCGGCGTCGGCACCGAAGTGGTGGGCGACCAGCTCACGGTCGAAGCGGTCGATACCGGCCGGGACGGGGGTGTGGGTGGTGAAGACCGTGCCCGCGCGGACCGCCTCCAGGGCCGCGTCGAAGTCCAGCCCGGCGGCCACCAGTTCGCCGATCCGCTCCAGGCCCAGGAAGCCGGCGTGGCCCTCGTTGGTGTGGAAGACCTCCGGCTCCGGGTGGCCGGTGAGACGGCAGTACGTCCGGACGGCCCGCACACCCCCTATCCCGAGGAGCATCTCCTGGAGCAGCCGGTGCTCGCTGCCGCCGCCGTAGAGCCGGTCGGTGACCCCGCGTTCGCCGACGTCGTTCTCCTCGACGTCCGAGTCCAGCATCAGCAGTGGCACCCGGCCGACCTGGGCCAGCCAGATACGGGCACGCAGCAGTCTGCCGCCGGGCAGTGCGAGGGTGACGTGCGCCGGGGTGCCGTCGGCCTCCTTCAGCAGCGCCACGGGGAGTTCGTTGGGGTCGAGGACGGGATAGTGCTCCTGCTGCCAGCCGTCCCGGGACAGGGTCTGCCGGAAGTAGCCGTGCCGGTACAGCAGGCCGACGCCGATCAGCGGTACGCCGAGGTCGCTGGCCGACTTGAGGTGGTCGCCGGCCAGGATGCCGAGGCCGCCGGAGTACTGCGGCAGGGCGGCGGTGATACCGAACTCGGGTGAGAAGTAGGCGACGGCGGCCGGGAGTTCGGCCGACTGCGGCCGGGTCTGGTACCAGCGGTCGCCGGTCACGTAGTCGCCGAGGTCGTCGGCGACCGCGGTCAGCCGGCGCAGGAAACGGCGGTCACCGGCGAGTTCGGCGAGGCGCGCCGGCGGCACACTGCCGAGCAGCCGCACCGGGTCGCCCTCCGAGGCGGCCCAGCGCTCGGGGTCGACGGCCTGGAACAGGTCACGTGTCTCGGCGTGCCAGGACCAGCGCAGATTACGGGCCAGGTCGCTGAGGGGGCGGAGGGGGTCGGGGAGAACGGGACGGACGGTGAACCGACGGATCGCCTTCACATTCCACCTCGTGCAGTTCGCAAGGGGAGCCGTACAACCCTGTGCGGCTCGGCGTCTGTCCGACAGTACCGGTGTCGGGGGCACCACTGGGGGCTGCCGCCCCCAGACCCCCGCTTCGGCCTGAACGGCCTCGTCCTCAAACGCCGGACGGGCTGGATGTGGTGCGGAGCGGTCTTCGTCCCCGGGTGCCGGACGGGCCGGATGCGGTGCAGGCCGGTCTTCGCCCCCAGGCACCGCACGGGCCGGATGCGGTGCGGAGCGGCCTTCGCCCCCACGCACCGCACGAGCCGGATGCGGTGCAGGCCGGTCTTCGCCCCCAGGCACCGCACGGGCCGGATGCGGTGCGGAGCGGCCTTCGCCCCCACACACCGCACGAGCCGGATGTAGTGCAGGCCGGTCTTCGCCCCCAGGCACCGCACGGGCCGGATGTGGTGCGGAGCGGCCTTCGTCCCCACACACCGCACGGGCCGGATGTGGTGCGGAGCGGTCTTCGTCCCCCGGTGCCTTCTTGTCGGCTTTCGCCCCGTACGAGACCCTGCCTCCCTGAGCTGAGGAGGGGGACTCACAGCCATGGCACGGACGTGTATCCGGCGTCTGCGTCTGGTGGGGGGCTTGACCGCGGTCGTCACGGCCGCGGTGCTGTCGGCGGCCACCCTGCCCGCGCACGCCGTACCGGAGGGGACCATCGTCGGCGCCGGCCGGGCCGGTTCGGTCGGCGGGAGTTATCTGGTGACGCTGAAGGAGGGGATCAAGGGGGCGTCGGCGGCCGGGAGGGGCGTCGCCGCCCGGTATGGGGCGAAAATAAGCCATACTTACGGCAGCGTGCTGAACGGCTACGCCGTCGAAGCAAGCGCTGCACAGGCCAGACGGCTCGCCGCGGACTCGCGGGTCGCCTCCGTCGTCCAGGACAGCCGGGTGCGGCTGGCGCGCACCCAGAAGAACCCGCCGTCCTGGGGGCTGGACCGCGTCGACCAGGCGGGGCTCCCGCTGAACAGGTCGTACACCTGGCCGGGGTCGGCGGGCGCCGGCGTCACCGTGTACGTGATCGACACCGGTGTCCGCATCACGCACGCCGACTTCGGCGGACGCGCGAGCTACGGCTGGGACTTCGTCGGGAACGACGGGTCCGCCGGCGACGGCAACGGGCACGGCACCCATGTCGCAGGCATCATCGCCGGCACTCGGTACGGCGTCGCCAAGAAGGCCCGGATCGTCTCCGTGCGGGTCCTGGACGACACCGGAGCGGGCACCGCCGCCCAGGTCATCGCCGGTGTCGACTGGGTCACCGCGCACGCCCGCAGACCGGCGGTCGCCAACCTCAGCCTGGGCGGTTACCACAGCGCCCAACTGGACACCGCGGTACGGAACTCGATCAAGGCAGGCGTGACCTACACGGTCGCCGCCGGCAACGACGGCCTCCCGGCCGCCCGCTACTCACCGGCCGACGTGCCACAGGCCCTCACCGTCGGTGCCACCGACCGTACCGACACCCGCCCGGGCTTCTCCAACTACGGTGCCGACGTCGACCTGTTCGCCCCGGGCGTGGCGATCACCTCGGACTCGTCCGCGAGCGACACCGGCCGGGCGACCTACTCGGGCACCTCGATGGCGGCACCGCACGTGGCGGGCGCCGCCGCCCTGTACCTCGCCCGGCACCGCAGGGCGACTCCCGCCCAGGTCGCCGGGGCCCTGATTGCGGGGGCGGCGAGCGGGAAGGTGTCGGGTGCGGGACGCGGGTCGCCGAACAGGCTCCTGCGGGTGCCGAGATCGTAAAGCGGTTTCTGGTACCCGAACACGCCACCGGCCCCGTTCGCCGAGAACGGGGCCGGTCTTGTGCGTAGACATACGGCTGAGTAGTTAACAAAGTGCCGGATTGCCCACCCGAATAGGGTGGGAAGGCTCCTCCGGTACACCCCACAGACACAGCATTGACACCAGGCAGCGGTACAACACCAGGTACACCCCGCAGGACCCACCTCCCCACCACCCATCCGCCCACACCCTCGTTGCCGCGGACAGGAGCGGTCATGCCCGCCACGCACCAACCGTCAGCACCTCCGACCCGGCGTACGTCACCCGGTGCGCCACCCCCCGCGGACGAGGCCACCGCCGTCGGCCGCATACCCGTCCTCGACGTCCGCCCCCTGGTCCAGCAGGGGCGCCGGCCCGCCAAAGCGGTCACCGGCGAGTCGTTCGAGGTCACCGCCACCGTCTTCCGCGAGGGCCATGACGCCGTCGCCGCCAACGTCGTACTGAAGGACCCGAAGGGCCGCCCGGGCCCGTGGACGCCGATGCGGGAGCTGGCCCCCGGCACCGACCGCTGGGGCGCCACCGTCACCGTCGACGGGAAACCCGGCCTCTGGACCTACCAGGTCGAGGCATGGGGAGATCCGGTCACCACCTGGCGCCACCACGCACAGATCAAGATCCCGGCGGGCATGGACACCGATCTGGTCCTGGAGGAGGGCGCCCGGCTCTACGAACGGGCCGCCGCCGGGGTCCCGAAGGCAAAGAAGCGGGAAATCCTGCTGGCCGCGGCCGCCGCCCTCCGCGACGAGGAACGGCCTGCCCCCTGGCGCCTGGCTGCCGCCCTGACGCCCGAGGTGGACAAGGTCCTGGCGCGGCATCCGCTGCGGGAGCTGGTGACCTCCTCCGAGCCCCTTTTGCTGCTCGTCGAGCGTGAACGGGCCCTGTACGGCTCCTGGTACGAGTTCTTCCCGCGCTCGGAGGGCACGCCGGAGCGGC
>NZ_JBIAUL010000018.1:206020-245443 GCF_042892755.1 Streptomyces sp. NPDC001714 | reverse complement strand
CGGCGCCTGAGGACGAAGACCGGCCCGCACCCCCACCCCCCCCAGCCCGTCCGGCGTTTGAGGACGAGGCCGTTCAGGCCGAAGCGGGGGCCCGGGGGCGGCAGCCCCCGAACCGGGCGGTCGAAGGGGGCCCACCCCCTGGAGGACGGGACGGGTAGGGGCGGCGGGGGCGACACACCCCCTACGACGCGAACAGCCGCACCGCCCACCCCGCATGCCACTCCGCCCCGATCTCCATCAACGGCGCCGAAGCCGCAGGCAACGCATCGACCCCCGCCCCCGCGACCACCTCCCGCCCCGCCTCCACCCCCCGGTCGACCACCCGGTCCACCTCCCCCGCCAACCGAGCCAGCACCCCCGTCGCCTCGAACGGATCCAGACTCAGCAACCTCACCACCGCCGTCGCCGGCCCACTCACGCACTCGTACGCCGCGCAGTAAGCCGCGTCCTCCGCCGAAAGCCCCGCCGCCCGGGCCACCACCCCCAACACCACCGGCTGATGGGCCCCCTTGGGGAACTCCCGAGCCAGCACGTCGAGTTCGGTACCGGGCCAGGCGACCCGCGCCGCCCGCAGCAGCTGCCGGCCGAGCCGGCGCGCCGCACCCCGCAGCGCGGCCGACGGCGTCCGCGAATCGGCCGCCGCGTCCAACTCCCGTACGTCCGCCCCGAGTACCGCGGCCGCGGCGAACGCCGCGGCCACCAGCCCGGCGGTGTGCAGCCGTCCCCGGCAGTACTCCTCCAGGCTCGCGGCCCCAGTGATCCGACCGGCCTTGACGGCCGCCTCCGCCCCGCCGGAGTGCGCATGCCCTCCGGCGGGAAAGCGGCCGTCGGCCAGCACCAGCAACGCTGCCCGTGACACCACACCCACCAGCTCTCAGAAGAGGAAGTAGCGCTGGGCCATGGGCAGTTCGGCGGCCGGTGTCGCCTCGACCAGCTCCCCGTCGATGTGCACGGCGAAGCTGTCGGGATCGACCCGGACCCGCGGACGCGCGTCGTTCTCCCGCATGTCCGCCTTGGTCACGCCACGGGTCGACTCGATGGCGACGAACCGCTTCCCGAGCTGCAGCCGCTCCGGCAACCCGTCCTCGATCGCCAACGGGGCGACGAAGTTGAAGGAGTTGGCGGCCGGCGCCCGCCCGATCGCCCCGTACATCGGGCGCGGCAGGATCGGCTGAGGCGTCGGGATCGACGCGTTGGCGTCACCCATCTGCGCATAGGCGATCTGCCCGCCCTTGAGGACCAGCTGCGGCTTCACCCCGAAGAACGCGGGCTCCCAGAGCACGAGGTCGGCCAGCTTCCCGGTCTCGACCGAACCGATCTCCCGGGCCAGCCCCTGCGCGAGGGCCGGGTTGATCGTGTACTTGGCGACGTACCGCCGTGCCCGGTGGTTGTCGGCCCGCCCGTCACCCGGCAGCGCGCCCCGCCGCCGTTTCATCACGTGCGCCGTCTGCCAGGTCCGCAGGATCACCTCGCCCACCCGCCCCATGGCCTGCGCGTCGGACGAGATGATCGAGATCGCACCGAGGTCGTGGAGTATGTCCTCGGCCCCGATGGTCGACGGCCGGATCCGCGACTCAGCGAAGGCCAGGTCCTCCGGCACCGCCGGGTTCAGGTGGTGGCACACCATCAGCATGTCGAGGTGTTCCTCGGCGGTGTTCACAGTGTACGGGCGGGTCGGGTTGGTCGAACTGGGCAGCACGTGCGGTTCGGAGACGACGGTCATGATGTCCGGGGCGTGCCCGCCGCCCGCGCCCTCGGTGTGGTAGGCGTGGATCCCGCGCCCCCTGATCGCGGCGAGGGTGTCCGCCACGAATCCCGCTTCGTTCAGCGTGTCCGTGTGGATGGCCACCTGGATGCCGGTCCGGTCGGCGACGGTCAGGGCCGCGTCGATGACGGCCGGGGTCGAGCCCCAGTCCTCGTGCAGCTTCAGCCCCAGCGCCCCGCCCCGGATCTGGGAGAGCATCGCCTCGTGCGAGACGGTGTTGCCCTTGCCGAGGAAGCCGATGTTGAGCGGGTACTGCTCCATCGCCTCCAGCATCCGGGCGAGGTGCCAGGGGCCGGGGGTGACGGTGGTCGCCTTCGAGCCCTCGGCGGGCCCGGTGCCGCCGCCCACCAGCGTCGTGATCCCGGCCGCCAGCGCCTCGTCGGCGATCTGCGGGCAGATGAAGTGGACGTGCGCGTCGACGCCGCCCGCGGTGAGGATGCGTCCGTTGCCGGCGATGACCTCGGTCTCGGGGCCGATCACCAGGTCGGGGTGGACGCCGTCCATGGTGTCGGGGTTGCCGGCCTTGCCGATGCCGGTGATGCGGCCGTCGCGGATGCCGATGTCGGCCTTGACGATGCCCCAGTGGTCGATGATCACGGCACCGGTGATGATCGTGTCGGGGGTGCCTTCTGCGCGCGTAGCACGCGACTGGCCCATGGACTCGCGGATGACCTTGCCGCCGCCGAAGACCGCCTCGTCCCCGGCGAGTCCGGGGCCGCCGGAACGATCCTCCTCGATCTCGACGACCAGGTCGGTGTCGGCGAGCCGGATCCGGTCACCGGTGGTCGGTCCGAACAGGTCGGCGTAGGCGGCGCGGGAGATCTCAGGCATCGAGGGCACCTCCGGTCTCGCCGCGCAGCCCGGGGACCACCCGGGCGCCGGTGAGCGGCACGAGTTCGACGTCGACGGGGATGCCGGGCTCGAAGCGGACGGCGGTGCCGGCGGCGACGTTCAGCCGCTTGCCGCGGGCCGCGTCGCGGTCGAACTCCAGTCCGGGGTTGGCCTCGGCGAAGTGGTAGTGGGAGCCGACCTGGACGGGCCGGTCGGCGGCGTTGAGGACGGTCAGCCGGGTGACCTCACGGCCCGCATTGAATACGACGGGCTCGTCGGCGAAGAACACCTCTCCGGGAATCATCGGTGGCCCGCCTCCTCAGACGATCGGGTCGTGGACGGTGACGAGCTTGGTGCCGTCCGGGAAGGTCGCCTCCACCTGGACGTCGTGGATCATCTCGGGGATGCCCTCCATGACGTCGTCCCTGGTGAGCAGCTTGCGCCCGGAGGCCATGAGTTCGGCGACGGTACGGCCGTCCCGCGCGCCTTCGAGAATGTGCGACGTGATGAGGGCGACCGCCTCGGGGTGGTTCAGCCTGAGCCCGCGGGCCCGGCGCTTCTCGGCCACGTCGGCCGCCACGTGGATCAGCAGCCTCTCTTGCTCGTGCGGGGTCAGTTGCACGTCCCACCTCACAGTCCTCGCTCCGGACCGTGCGGGGCCCGGTTGCCGCGGCCACCGCGACGGATTGGGCTCACGGACCCAATCCGGCTAGGAAAACCCCAGGTGGCGTGGATCGGCAGGCTAGTTCGCCGGCGTTTCGGCGACGTTAACCGGACCTTGATCACTTCATGACCGGCGCAGGAGCCTCACGACCGGCGCACAGGAGCGCGCGACACCCGAACGGCCCTCACTCGAACGCCGGTCGCGCCCATGCGGCGGAGCCGCACATGAATACAGCCCCACACCCCTTGCGAGCGCTGCAGAACGGCGGCGGACCGCATCCGCCCCACTCAGGCGCCCGCGGCCCCCCGGTGCTCCGCCGCGATGCCGAAGCGGCCCCGCTCCGGACGTACCGCCGCGGTGGTCTCGCGGACCGTGGAGACCGAGCTGACCACGTGGTCCACGTGCTCCTCGGCGGGTTCCGGGAGCTCTTCGAGGCGTTCGAGGTCGGCGGCGGAGACGAGGGCGACCAGCGGCTTGCCGTGGCGCGTCACGACGACGCGCTCACCGCCGTACACCACCCGGTTGATCAGTTCGGCGAGCTCAGCCCTGGCTTGGGTCACCGGAATCTCGTAGGCCATGAACCCAGCTTACGGGGCACCCCGGACATCACATCTTGTTCGGTGACAGCGGAATCCCCACTCAATGATCTGTACGTCCTGTACATTTTCAACAGAGAGCCCGGCTCCCGGGCTGCCTCAGTCGCGAGGAGGGGTACGCCATGACCCGACCGTCCGCCCGCTATGTCCTGCCCGAGTTCACGGAACGTACGGCCGCGGGGCAGCGCACCCTGGATCCGTACTCGAAGCTGCTGGAGGAGCGGATCGTCTTCCTCGGCACACCCGTCGACGAGACCTCGGCCAACGACGTGATGGCGCAGTTCATGTATCTGGAGTACGCGGCTCCGGAGCGGGACATCTCGCTGTACATCAACTCCCCGGGCGGTTCGTACAGCGCGATGGCCGCGATCTACGACACGGTCCAGTACGTGAGCTGCGACGTGGAGACGATCTGCCTCGGGCAGGCCGGGGCCTCGGCCGCGGTACTGCTGGCGGCCGGCACACCGGGCAAGCGGTCCGTGCTGCCCGGCGCGCGCATCGTGCTCCAGCAGCCGTCGCTGCCGCAACCGGTGCAGGGCCAGCCGAGTGATCTGGTCATCCAGGCCGAGGAGTTGGACCGGGTCCGGGCGATGCTCGAAGGGATGCTCGTCCGGCACACCGGGCGCACGGCGGCTCAGGTCCACCAGGATCTGGAGCGGGACCTGGTCCTGGACGCGCAGGAGGCGCTGGCGTACGGACTGGTGGACCGGGTCGTGCCCAGCCGCCGGACCTCGCCCGGGCTGCCGGACGCGGGGTGAGCCGCCGATGCTGCCGCCGGAGCTGCCGCCGCTGCCCGCGCTGACCCGCGCCGAGGGCGAGCTGATCGACCGTTATCTGGACGTGGTGGATTTACTGGGCCGGATCAATCCGGCGCAGAACGAGGACACCTACCGTGGGCTGCGCGCCGCGCAGGCGCTGGTGCGCGCGGCGTCCGAGCTGCGTGACGCGCTGGCCCTGATGCATCTGCGGGGCGAGACGGAGCTTCACGGGGACACGCTGGCACGGGCGTTGCGGGTGCTCGACGGCGAGCGCCGGACCGCTCGCGTCGCACTCCCGCCCGACTCCGTACGGTGACGCCCGCCGGAATCCGGTCCGCCGCGTCGACGGCGCGACCGGTCCGGAGGCGAAACGATCCAAAGGAGTTACCGCCGTTCGGCGGAGTGTGGCGTGGTTTTACCTGACCGCGGGGGCCGCTCAGGTTGCCCGTGCGGCGGTGCCCGCGAGCGGCTTCCGCGCAGGTCCGGGGCTACGCAGGGCAGTTGACGGAGAATCGAACACAGGGCTGTCCACCCGAACGGGTGGGTGGTGAGTAACCCCACAAATCCCCGATTCCGTTGGGATTTTCGGACACACGTGAGTGAAGATCCCTGTCTGACGACAAGCCCCCGCCACAGCGGCGGGGCGGTCCGGGCGGACGCCGAGTCCTGCCGCCGCCCGGATTGACCCGTCGACAGAAGTGCATCGGCAGGAGTGGAGGACCCAAGCACGACGGGTCGCCGGAACGGTCGCGCCATGACCGGACCGAGCAGCCCTTGGGGTGAAGCCGTGGCAACACGGCCGGGCAACTTCGCCAGCCCGAATCCGACAGGTCATCCTTCACAGGCGGCTGACGAAGGGTTGCGCATGACTGCGCTCAATCGTGTTCCGTCGCTGATGGCCCGGGCCGGTACGGCCTCGGCACTGACCATCGCCGCCGTGGGCGGCTCGATCGTGATCCCGGGTGTCGCCTCCGACGCCTCGGCCGCCACGACGGCGACGAAGGCACTCCAGGTCGCTGCCTCGAAGAAGGGCGCGCCCTACAGGTGGGGCGCCACCGGGCCGAACAGGTTCGACTGCTCCGGGCTCACGCTGTACTCGTTCAAGAAGGCGGGCAAGACCCTGCCGCGTACGGCGGCCCAGCAGTACAACAAGACCCGTCACATCTCGGCCGGCAACCGCAAGGCCGGGGACCTGGTCTTCTTCCACTCGGGTTCCAGCGTGTACCACGTCGGCATCTACGCCGGGAAGGGAAAGATCTGGCACGCCCCGAAGACCGGGGACGTGGTGAAGCTCCAGAAGATCTGGACGCGCAGCGTCTGGTACGGCCGGGTCAGCTGACCCGTTCCCACGGCGGCCGGCCGGCAGGAGCTCGGGGCTACGGCTCCTGCTGGCCGGCCGCCGTGACGGTGCCCGCCGGGACCGTCCAGGGGAGTTCGATGGAGACGGTCTTGCCGCCCTCCCGGGTGGGGCGCACCCGGAGCTTGCCGCCGCACTCGGCGGTCAGCCAGCGGATGATGACCATGCCGCGCCCGTTGTCCTGCTGGACCGCGGCGGGGAGTCTCTTGGGGAAGCGCGGATGACTGTCCGTGACGCCGATACGCAGCTGCTCGTCACGGTCGAGTACGAGGTCCACCGTGAAGGTGGGTGACTGCCCGAAGGTGTGCTGCACGGCGTTGGTGGCGAGTTCGGAGACAATGAGGCGGACGGTGTCCGCGGTCTCCGTCTCCGGCGGCAGTCCCCACTCCGCGAGGGTGTCCAGCACGTAGGAGCGGGCGGCGGAGACCGAGGCTGGATCGCTCGGCAGAGTGACGGATGCTTCCAGGTGGTCTGCCATGGCGACGTCGTCCCTTTCCTCGGGACCGGAGTCCGACACGGTGCGGATGGTTCGAGTACGGTCCCGTGACTGGTGCTTCTTCGCCAGACTGCCATTACCGGGCCGGTCACGGGGAGCGATCCACCAAGATATGCATATATCTGTCGCTCGAAGCGGTGAACTCTGCGACCTCAGACCGTATTTGGGCGGCTCGGAAGGAGTAAGGAGTAGCCCATGCAGAACGGTCCCGCGGTACGCCGCCGGAAACTGGGCGCCGAACTGCGCACACTGCGCACCGGCGCCGGCCTCACGAGCGGTGAGGCCGCCCGTCTGGTGGGCTGGCATCAGTCGAAAGTGAGCCGGATCGAGACCGGCGCCAGCGGTGTGAAACCGGCCGATGTGCGGTTACTCCTGGACGCCTACGGCGTGGTCGAGGGACAACTGCGCGAGTTGCTCCTGGTGTTGGCGGGGTCGGAGGACACGGCAGGACGGCACCACTGGTGGCACGCCTATCGTGGGGTACTGCCGCCCGCCTACCGCGATTTCATCAGCCTGGAGTCGCAGGCCGGCGCGATGCGCACGCTGGAGACCCTGGTCGTGCCGGGGCTGCTGCAGACTCCCGAGTACGCGCGTGCGGTGACCCGGGCCGCCATGGACGGGCCCGACGACGAGGCCCTGGACACCCTGGTGGAAGTGCGTCTGGCCAGGCAGGACGTGCTGCACAACGATCCACCGCTGGAGCTGAACGCGGTGCTGGACGAGGCGGTGCTGCGCCGCGAGGTGGGCGGCCCGGGCGTGATGGCGCGGCAGCTGGCACGGCTGATGGAGGCGGCCCGGCTGCCCCAAGTACGGCTGCAGGTGCTGCCGTTCGCGGCCGGGGCGCACATCGGCATCACCGGACCTTTCGTAATCTTCTCATTTCCGAGCACTTCTGATCTGGACGTGGTTGTTATCGACCAGTTGACGAGTAGCCTCTACCTGGAGCGGAAAGAAGACCTCCAGGCTTACACGGAGGCCTTCGACACGCTCCGGATCCACGCCCTTTCCCCCGAGGACTCGTTGGATTACATCGCCGCAATAGCTGACGGCGCGTAAGGAGGCACCATGACTGCACTGCCTCGGAACGTACCTTCAAGTGCTGATCTGCACGGACTGCGGTGGCTGCGCAGCAGCTACAGCACCGGAGCGAACAACTGTGTGGAGACGGCACGGCCGCGCTCCGGCCCGTCGGCCGGACTGCTCGCCGTGCGCGACTCCAAGGTTCCGGCCGGACCCGCGCTGCTCTTCTCCCCCGAGAGCTGGGCGGGTTTCACGGCGGCGCTCGCCGACTGATCAGCCCCGAAGAGTCTGATCAGAGAGGAACGAAACCGATCAGACTCGCACCCCGTCCATCCCCGACTCCGTATCCGCTCGCGAGCCAGGCCCGGCCGTGTCACGCCGACTCATGGTCGTGTCTTGCCGATCACACGTACAGCGCGTTCGATCTCGGCCCCGGAGAGGTCCGCACGGGCGGTCAGCCTGAGCCGTGAGATGCCGTCCGGCACCGACGGCGGACGGAAACAGCCCACGGCCAGGCCTGCCGTCCGGCAGTCCGCCGCCCACTGCACGGCCTGCTCCGGGGACGGGGCCCGCACGGAGACCACCGCGGCGTCCGGGCGCACCGCTTCCAGACCCGCGGCGGTCAGCCGCGCGTGCAGTTCCGCGGCCACCTCGCGGGCGCGTGCCGCGCGCCCGGGCTCGCGGCGCAGCAGCCGCAGGGCCGCCAGCGCCGCGCCCGCCGCCGAGGGGGCCAGGCCGGTGTCGAAGATGAAGGTCCGGGCCGCGTTGACCAGGTGGTCGATCACCCGGGCCGGGCCCAGCACGACCCCGCCCTGGCTGCCCAGCGACTTCGACAGGGTCGCCGTGACCACCACGTCGTCGGCGCCGGAGAGCCCGGCCGAGTACGGCGCGCCCCGCCCGCCGTCCCCGAGGACCCCGAGCCCGTGCGCGTCGTCGACGACCAGCCCCGCGCCGCGCTCCCGGCACGCCTCGGCCAGCGCGGCCAGCGGTGCCGCGTCCCCGTCGACGGAGAACACCGTGTCGGAGACGACCACGGCCGGCCCCTCGTGCGTCCCGAGGGCCTTGCGCACGGCGTCCGGGTCGGCGTGCCCGACGACCTGGGTGGTGCCCCGGGCCAGCCGGCAGCCGTCGATCAGGGAGGCGTGGTTGAGGGCGTCCGAGACGATCAGGGAGCCGTGCGGGCCGAGCGTGGTGACGGCGGCGAGGTTCGCCGCATAGCCGGAGGAGAAGACCAAGGCGGCCTCGAACCCGCAGAATCCGGCCAGCTCGTGCTCCAGCTCGGTGTGGAGCTCCGTCGTACCGGTCACCAGCCGGGAGCCGGTGGAGCCGCCGCCCCAGGTCCGGGCCGCCTCGACCGCGCCCTCGGCGACCTCCGGATGGTGGGCGAGGCCCAGGTAGTCGTTGCTCGCGAGGTCCAGCAGCGGCGAATCGGCGGGGCGGGGGCGCAGGGTCCGTACGAGTCCGGCGCGGCGGCGCTGTTCCGCCTGTTCGTCGATCCAGCCGAACGCCATGGCCCCTCCGGTGAATTTGTAGGCAGTGGACAGACCCTAGCGGGATCATCAGGTGCCCACTGTGTGGCAATACCCACACGTCGAACTGACAGGGTTGTGCAAACTCTCCTTGGCCCGGAGCAGCCTCGTAGTACAGGATCGGCTCTCATGGACCTGCTGAACACGCTGGTGGACAAGGGGCTTCGGCGCGAGCTGCCGACCCGCGAGGAAGCGCTCGCCGTACTGGCGACCTCCGACGACGACGTGCTCGATGTGGTGGCCGCGGCCGGCAAGGTGCGCCGCCACTGGTTCGGCCGGCGCGTGAAACTCAACTACCTGGTCAACCTCAAGTCGGGCCTGTGCCCCGAGGACTGCTCCTACTGCTCGCAGCGGCTGGGCTCGTCCACCGGGATCCTGAAGTACAGCTGGCTGAAACCCGACGAGGCCTCCAAGGCGGCCGCCGCGGGCCTGGCCGGGGGCGCCAAGCGGGTCTGTCTGGTGGCCAGCGGGCGGGGTCCGACCGACCGGGACGTGGACCGGGTCGCGGGCACCATCAAGGCCATCAAGGAGCAGAACGAGGGCGTCGAGGTGTGCGCCTGTCTCGGTCTGCTCTCCGACGGCCAGGCGGAGCGGCTGCGCGAGGCCGGCGCTGACGCCTACAACCACAACCTCAACACGTCCGAGGGGACGTACGGGGACATCACGACCACCCACACGTACGCCGACCGGGTGGACACGGTCAACAAGGCGCATGCCGCGGGTCTGTCGGCCTGCTCCGGTCTGATCGCCGGCATGGGCGAGAGCGACGAGGACCTGGTCGACGTGGTCTTCTCGCTGCGCGAGCTGGACCCGGACTCGGTGCCGGTCAACTTCCTGATCCCGGTCGAGGGCACCCCGCTGGCCAAGGAGTGGAACCTCACCCCGCAGCGCTGCCTGCGCATCCTGGCGATGGTGCGGTTCGTCTGCCCCGACGTGGAGGTCCGCATCGCGGGCGGCCGCGAGGTCCATCTGCGCACCATGCAGCCGCTCGCGCTGCACCTGGCCAACTCGATCTTCCTCGGCGACTACCTGACCACCGAGGGCCAGGCCGGCCAGGCCGACCTGGAGATGATCGCGGACGCCGGGTTCGTGGTGGAGGGCGCGGACGAGGTGACGCTGCCGCAGCACCGGGCCGAGGTCCGGGGCGGCGGCTGTGGGTCGCACGCGGCCGAGGGCAGCGGGTGCGGGTCGCACGCGGCCGAGGGCGCCGGGTGCGGGTCGCTGTGCGGTTCCCACGAAGATGCCGCCGAGGCTGTGACCGTCCCGGCCAACGGACCACGCACCGACCTGGTCGCCGTCCGCCGCCGGGGTGCCGGGACGGATCTCGCGCCCAATGCCTGACCCCGGCCTGAGCGTCCCCGAGCTGCTGGAGCTCGACCGCCGGCACGTCTGGCATCCGTACGGTCCGATGCCCGGCCGGGCCGAACCGCTCGTCGTGGAGTCGGCGAGCGGGGTCCGGCTGCGGCTCGCGGACGGCTCGGGCGAGTTGGTCGACGGCATGTCGTCGTGGTGGTCGGCGATCCACGGCTACAACCACCCGGTGCTCAACGAGGCCGCGCGCGACCAGCTCGGCCGGATGAGCCATGTGATGTTCGGCGGGCTCACCCACGAGCCCGCCGTCCGGCTGGCCAAGCTCCTGGTCGACATCTCGCCCGCCGGTCTGGAGCACGTCTTCCTCGCCGACTCGGGGTCCGTGTCGGTCGAGGTCGCGGTGAAGATGTGCCTGCAGTACTGGCGTTCCCTCGGCCGCCCCGCGAAGCAGCGCCTGCTGACCTGGCGCGGCGGCTACCACGGGGACACCTGGCAGCCGATGTCCGTCTGCGACCCCGAGGGCGGGATGCACGAGCTCTGGTCCGGGGTGCTGCCCCGCCAGGTGTTCGCCGACGCGCCGCCGGCGGAGTTCGACGAGTCGTACGCCGAGCACCTGCGCTCGATGGTCGAGCGGCACGCGCACGAGCTGGCCGCGGTGATCGTGGAGCCGGTGGTGCAGGGCGCCGGCGGGATGCGGTTCCACTCCCCCGCCTACCTGCGGGTACTGCGCGAGGCGTGCGACGCGCACGACGTGCTGCTGGTGTTCGACGAGATCGCGACCGGCTTCGGACGCACGGGCGCGCTGTTCGCGGCGGACCACGCGGCCGTCACCCCGGACGTGATGTGCGTCGGCAAGGCGCTGACCGGCGGCTACCTGACGATGGCCGCGACCCTGTGCACCCCCCGGGTGGCCGACGGGATCTCGCGGGGCGAGGTGCCGGTGCTGGCGCACGGGCCCACGTTCATGGCCAACCCGCTCGCGGCCTCGGTCGCCTGCGCCTCGCTGGGGCTGCTGCTCGGCCAGGACTGGCTCGCGGAGGTCAAGCGCATCGAGGCGGGGCTGTGGGAGGGCCTGGCGCCCGCCCGGGAGCTCCCCGGTGTCCGGGACGTCCGGGTCCTCGGGGCCATCGGGGTCGTGCAACTCGACCACGACGTCGACATGAGGGCCGCCACGGCCGCCGCCGTACGCGAGGGCGTCTGGCTGCGGCCGTTCCGCGACCTGGTGTACACGATGCCGCCGTACGTCACGGGTGACGCGGACGTGGCACGGATCGCGCGCGCGGTGTGCGCCGCCGCGCGGGAGGGATGAGCATGCCGATCCTGGTGATCACGGGAACGGGCACGGAGGTCGGCAAGACGGTCACCACGGCCGCGGTCGCCGCCGCCGCGCTCGCGGCCGGCCGCTCGGTGGCGGTCCTGAAGGCCGCGCAGACAGGGGTACGACCCGACGAGCGCGGGGACGCCGACGAGGTAGCGCGGCTCGCCGGTGCCGTGACCGCGGCCGAAGTCGCGCGTTTCCCCGAGCCGTTGGCGCCGGGCACGGCGGCCCGCAGGGCGGGGCTGGCCCCCGTGCAGCCGCAGGACGTGGCCGAGGCCGCCGCCAAGCTGGCCACCGAGCACGAACTGGTGCTGGTCGAGGGCGCGGGCGGCCTGCTCGTCCGCTTCGACGCGACGGGGGGCACGCTGGCGGACGTGGCCCGGCTGCTGAACGCGCCGGTGCTGGTGGTGGCGTCGGCCGGGCTGGGCACGCTGAACACCACGGAGCTGACGGCCCGTGAACTACGGCGGCGTGAGCTGCAGTTGCTGGGCGTGGTGATCGGGAGCTGGCCGGAGTCCCCCGATCTGGCGTCGCGGTGCAATGTCGCCGACCTGCCGGAGGTGGCCGGTGCGCCGCTGCTCGGTGCGCTGCCCGCCGGGGCGGGGGCGCTGGCGCCCACCGACTTCCGTGCGGTGGCGCCGAGTTGGCTGTCGCCGCGGCTGGACGGAAGCTGGGACGCGGAGGCGTTCCGGGGGCGGGAAGCACCTTAGTGCCGGGGCGGGCCGCGTCGGTCGGGTGCGGCTGCGTGGGGGCTGGTCGCGCAGTTCCCCGCGCCCCTTCGGGGGCGCCGGTGGAGCGCCCCTTCAGGGGCGCGGGGGACTGCGCGACCAGCCACGAGGGCGCCGTACTCGACCGACGGCCTGTCGCGAGGCCAGGACAGCGCACCTGACGCCTGCCCGGATCCCGGAGCCGCTCTCTAGGGTGACTCGCCGAGCAGCCGTACCAGTTCGATCCGGGAGCGGATGCCCAAGCGGGCGAACACGCCCCGCAGATGGTGGTCGATGGTGCGGGGGCTGAGGTTGAGACGGTCCGCGATCTCGCGGTTCGTGGCGCCCTCGGCCGCCATCCGGGCGACCATCAGCTGCTGGGCGGTGAGTACGGCGGCCGGGTCGGGCGCACCGGTGACAGGTGTCAACGCCGTGCCCAGGGCGCGGAGTTCGGCGCGGGCCTGGGCGGCGCAGTGCGGGGCGCCGAAGGACTCGAAGGCCTCCAGGGCGCTGTGCAGCCGGTCCCGGGCCTCGGTGCGCTGCCGCAGCCTGCGCAGCGCACCGCCGAACAGCAGCTCGGTGCGGGCGCGTTCGAAGTCCCGGGTGCCGCGGGCGTGCAGGTCAAGGGCGGCACGGTAGTGCTGGACGGCTTCGGCGCCGGGGGCGAGCAGGGCCCGGCAGCGGGCGCTGAGCGCGAGGTCGTCGGGGCTGCGGACGGCGGTGGCCCAACGGTGGTAGTCGGCGTAGGCGGCGCGGGCGACCCGGGTGTCGCCGGTGCGGACGGCGGCCTCGACGTAGTGCGGGGTGGCCAGGTGCCGGATGGCCCGGTGACCGTGTCCGGGCCCGAAGCCGGCGAGGGCGCGCAGCCGCGCGGCGGCCGCCGGGAAGCGGCCGCCCGCCAGGTCGAGGAAGGCGAGCGCCCACTGGGCGAGGGCGGCGGGCAGGCCCAGTCCGTGGGTCAGGGCATGTGAGCGGGCGGCCGCCGCGCGCTCCCGGCAGGCCTCC
The DNA here is from genome assembly GCF_042892755.1 of Streptomyces sp. NPDC001714. Taxonomy (NCBI): domain Bacteria; kingdom Bacillati; phylum Actinomycetota; class Actinomycetes; order Kitasatosporales; family Streptomycetaceae; genus Streptomyces; species Streptomyces sp. NPDC001714. The sequence continues at coordinate 232,086 of NZ_JBIAUL010000018.1, read as the reverse complement.
TCGTCGCCGGTGACGGCGGCGAACATGGCGAGCGCGGCCTGGAGATGGCAGGCCCCGTTGTCCTGCCCGGTGGCGTGGGCCTGGCGCAGGGCCTCCTGTGCGGCGGCCTCGGCGGCCCGGGGGCGGCCGGTCCAGAAGTCGGCGTAGGCGCGGAACTCCATGGCCTGGGCGACCGTCCCGGGGATGCCGCGCGCCCGGGCGGCGGCGGCGGCCCGGAGGGTGGCGGTGACGGTGCGGGTGTGGTCGCCGAGCATCAGCGCGGCGATGCCGGAGTGGATCAGCGGACCGGGGTCGCCGCCGGGCCCGCAGCGGCCGGCGGTGCCCTTGAGGAGGACGCGGGCGTCGGCGTAGCGGCCTTCGACGGCGCAGGCGAGGGCGGCGAGGATGCCGGACGGCGGGAGGTCCAGCCACTGGGCGAGGACATGGGCCTCGCGGCAGCGTCTGAGGTCGCCGGTGTAGACGGCGGCCTCGGTGGCGAGGGCGAGGAGTTCCACGGCATCGGCGGAACGTTCCTGCCGGACGGCGGCGGTGAGCAGGGCGTCGAAGGCCTCGGCGGCATCGCCGGCCCTGAGGGCGAGGACGCCGTTGAGGGCGGTGTTGTCGGTGCGGGCGGCGAGCCGTCTCGCCCGGTCGGGCTCTCCGGAGCGCCAGGCGTCGGCGGCGGCCAGGGCGAGGAGGCGGGCCTCCTCGACCGGGTCGGGGCAGAGGTCGGCGGCGCGCTCGGCGAGGGCGCGGGCCAGGGCGGGCCGTCCTTCGGCGCGGGCCCGGTCGGCGGCGGCGCGCAGTTCCGCCGCGAGCCGGGCGCTCGGGCCGAGGGCGGCGGCGCCCCGGTGCCAGGAGCGGCGGGCCGTCTCGCCCTTGCCGCCGAGCACCCGGGCGAGCAGCAGGTGGGCCGCGCGCCGGTCGGCCGGTGAGCCGGTCCCGTACGCGGCGATCCGGGTCCAGGGGTCCCGGAAGAACACCCCGCCGGCACCGGCGTGGGCGACCCCGGCCGCCTCGGCCGCCTCCAGCGGGCGGGTGTCGAGCCGGCCGGCGGTGACCGCGCGCAGGAAGGCGTGGGTGGCGACCGGGTACTGGTCGGCGGCGGCGAGCAGCAACAGCAGCCGGGTCTCGTCGGGCAGAGCGCGGATCTCCCGGCGCAGCGCGTGGAGCAACCCCGGTGCCAGTTCGGCCGGTTCGACCGGCAGCGGGTCGGCGCCGGCGGCCTGCCGTTCGGTGAGACGCGGCACGAGTTCGGCCACGGCGCGCTGGTCCTCGTATACGACTCGTGTGACCCGGACGCGGACGCCCTCGGGGAGCGCCGAAGCCGGGCACGGCCCCGCGTCGGTCGGCTGCGGTGGCGAAGTGCGGTCAAGGTGTGGGGGGTTCACCGGTATCACCACACCAATGACGTTACTGGCGAGTTAGTTGACTCGTAAAGACTGGCGACTTCGCCGATGCGGCGCGCGTAGCCCCGTCCTGACACTCCTGAACAACCCCACCCGTTTCAGGAGGCATCATGCAACGCGCCAAGCGTCGCATCGCAACCGCTCTGTCGGCGATAGCCGGTTCGCTCCTTCTGTCCCTCCCCCTGAGTGCCGGCACCGCGCAGGCGGCGAGCCACGAGCCGATCGTGTTCGTGCACGGTCTGAGCAGCGACTCCAGCAGCTGGAACACCTGGATCGCGGACTTCGAGGCGGACGGCTACTCGTCCTCCGAGCTGTACGCGATCTCGTACGACTGGACGAAGTCGAACGTCACCACGGCCTCGACGCTGTCCACGTACATCCAGTCCGTCCTCTCCAGGACCGGCGCCTCCAAGGTCGACCTGGTGGTGCACTCCATGGGTGCGCTCAACAGCCGCTACTACCTCAAGAACCTCGGCGGGACCTCGTACGTGAACCACTTCGTCTCGGTCGCCGGGGTGAACCACGGGACCAGCGTCGCCTCGCTGTGCGGGTGGCTGTACACCTCCTGCAAGGAGATGACGACCGGCAGCTCGTTCCTGACCGCCCTGAACTCCGGTGACGAGACGCCCGGCAGCGTCTCGTACGCGGCGTACTGGTCGGACTGCGACGCGGCGATCGACCCGGACACCTCGGCGGAGCTGAGCGGGGCGACCAACGTCGACGTCGGCTGCATCTCGCACACCGACATGAACGACGACTACGGCGTCTACGAGCAGGTGCGCGACTTCATCGGCTGAGCCGTCCGCGGCAGCGGGGGTGCGACGGGCCGTAACGGGGGACAATCACCGTAGACCTGCCTCCGTCCGGAGGTCTGGAGACCTGAGGGTCTGGAGGTCGTCATGCGGCTGATGTCCGCCGGCGCCGGGACACCGGTGCGGGATCCCGTCCACCACCCGCTGTTCGCGCGTTTCTACGCCCGCTGCAGCGTCACCGCCGAGACCGGTCTCGGGATGGCGGCGATCCGGGAGCGGCTGCTCTCCGGGCTGTCCGGGCGGGTGATCGAGATCGGCGCCGGCAACGGGCTCAACTTCGCCCGGTACCCCGGTTCGGTCGCGGAGGTGGTGGCGATCGAACCGGAGCGCACCCTGCGGCAGTTGGCGGCGGAGGCCGCCGTGCGCGCCGACGTCCCGGTGGACGTGGTGCCGGGTGCGGCGGAGGCGCTGCCGGTGAAGAGCGAGGCCTTCGACGCGGCGGTGTTCTCGCTGGTGCTGTGCAGCGTCCGGGATGTGCGGCGGACGCTCGCGGAGGTACGGCGGGTGCTGCGGCCGGGCGGTGAGCTGCGGTTCTTCGAGCACGGCGCGGGCGGTGGCCCGGCGATGCGGTTCACCCAGCGGGCCCTGGACCGGACGGTGTGGCCGCTGCTGGCCGGCGGCTGCCATCTGTCCCGGGAGCCGGTCGCCGAGCTGCGCGCGGCCGGGTTCGAACTCGGCCCCTACCGCCGGGTGTTCCTGCCGGAGCACGGCCCGCGGCTGCCCTCCTCGTACTGCGTCCTGGGCGTCGCCCGCACACCCACGGAAGCCTGAGCACGGGGTCCGCCGGTCCGGTCACAGGCTCCAGCGGCGCAGTTCCTGGGCGATGTCGGCGACGCTCGCCTCGCCGTTCTTGACCAGCCGGGCCAGGTCGCGGACCTGCTCGGGCGAGGTGACGACCTTGAGGCCGCTGGCGACCAGGTAGGCGTAGGCGACCGCGGACGCGAACAGGGCGTTCGAGCGCTCGAGGGCCGGGACGTGGATCAGCAGCTGGAGCAGGGCGGCGGCGCGGGCCTGCGGGGTGTCGTAGACCGGGACGTCGAATATCTCGGCACGATGTCGGGCGACGGCGGCGATCAGCGCACCCCAGTCGGTGACCTGCGGGTCACCGGGGGTCTTCTGTTCGGCGAGCATGAGGAGCCAGGCGAGGTCGATCGTCAGGTCGCTCAAGGGTCAGTGACGGCCTTCGGTCTTGTCAGGCGTGTCGGTGGCCGGCGTCTCGCCGAACTCCTCGGCGAAGACGGACTCGTACTGCTTCATGAAATCGGCGGCGGCCTCGACGAACGTACGGCCGGCCTCACCCGTGTCCTGCATGACCAGTTCCTCTATGTAGCGGTTGACGCTCACACCACGTGCGAGGGCGCGTTCGCGGGCCGCTTTGGCGGTGCCCTCGTCCACTCGCACGTTCAGCTGGGTCTTCGCCATACCTCGAAGCTAGCGCGGATGCGCTAGCAATGCCAGCGCGCATCGGAATCGAAAAGTGATACCGGCTGTGGGACGGGTCACACTACGCTCGACCCGGACAAAGAGGTCGGACGATCGTCGTGCGAAACGGGGAGGCAGTCTTGTCCACAGCAGCTGCGGAGGCGGCGCCCGCCGCCGACGGGGTCGCGGCCCGGGCCCGCGGACTGACCAAGGCGTACGGCGCGGGCGAGACGGCGGTGCTCGCACTGGACTCGGTGGACGTGGAGATCGCGCGCGGCCGCTTCACCGCGGTCATGGGGCCCTCGGGCTCCGGCAAGTCCACGTTGATGCACTGCCTGGCGGGGCTGGACACCGTGTCGGCCGGTCAGGTCTGGCTCGGCGGCACCGAGATAACGGGCCTCAGGGAGCGCGAGCTGACGCGGCTGCGCCGGGACCGGATCGGGTTCATGTTCCAGTCGTTCAACCTGATCCCGACCCTGAACGCCGCCGAGAACATCACCCTGCCCATGGACATCGCGGGCAAGAAGCCCGACGAGAAGTGGCTGGACCAGGTCGTCGACACGCTCGGGCTGCGGGACCGGCTCAAGCACCGGCCGGCCCAGCTCTCCGGCGGCCAGCAGCAGCGGGTGGCCTGCGCGCGGGCGCTGGCCTCCCGCCCGGAGCTGATCTTCGCGGACGAACCCACCGGGAACCTGGACTCGCGGGCGGGTCTGGAGGTGCTGGGCTTCCTGCGGGAGGCGGTCGACCAGCTCGGCCAGACGGTCGTCATGGTGACCCACGACCCGGGCGCCGCCGCCCACTCCGACCTGGTCCTCTTCCTCGCGGACGGCCGGATCGTGGACCGGATGGAGGGGCCGACGGCGGACGCCGTACTGGAACGCATGAAGCGGTTCGACGTGGGACCCGGGTCCTCCGGGCCCGAGGAGGACTGACCCGGTGCTCAAGGCAACCCTGCGCAGCTTCCTCGCGCACAAGGGACGGCTGATGCTGTCCGCGCTGGCCATCGTCCTGTCCGTGGCGTTCGTCGCGGGCAGCCTGATCTTCTCCGACACCGTCACCCGCACCTTCGACCGGCTGTTCGCCTCCACCTCCGCCGACGTGACGGTGGAGCCGAAGCAGGACCTCAAGTCGTCGGTGCCGACCGGTGCCGTCCAGACCGTGCCGGCCGCGCTGGCGGGCGAGGTGGCGAAGGTCGACGGGGTCGCGGACACCCACGCGGACGTCTCCGTCCAGAACATCGTGGTGGTCGACAGCCACAACAAGTCGGTCGGCCCGACCACCGGCGCCCCGACCATCGCCACCGACTGGTACCTCACCCACCGCAGCCCCGTGAAGCTCACCTCGGGGCACGCCCCGCAGGGCGCCGGCCAGGCCCTGCTCGACGCGGACACCGCGGACAAGAAGCACGTGCGGATCGGCGACACGCTGACCGTGCAGGCCCAGCCCGGCACCTTCAAGGTGGAGATCGTCGGCATCGCCACCTTCACCACCACCAACCCGGGCGCGGCCCTGGTCTTCCTCGACCCGGCGGTGGCCGCGAAGGAACTGCTGGGCTCGCCCGGCCGGGCCACCAGCATCTCGGTGGACGCCGCGCAGGGGGTGACGGACGCCCGGCTCAAGAGCCGGATCGGCGCGGCGATCGGGACCGGCACGTACGACCTGAAGACCGCCGACGAGCAGGCGAAGTCGTCGGCCGCGGACCTCGGCGGCTTCCTCGACGTCATCAAGTACGTGATGCTGGGATTCGCCGGGATCGCCACCCTGGTGGGCGTCTTCCTCATCGTCAACACCTTCTCCATGCTGATCGCCCAGCGCACCCGGGAACTGGGGCTGCTGCGCGCCCTCGGTGCCGACCGGCGGCAGGTACGGCGGTCCGTGCTCACCGAGGCGGTGCTGCTCGGCCTGGTCGGCTCGACACTGGGCCTGGGCGCCGGGGTCGGGCTGGCGTTCGGGCTGATCAAGCTGATGAGCGCGTTCGGGATGAACCTCAAGGCCACCGAGATGGTGATCGGCTGGGGCACACCGGTCGCCGCGTACGTCGTGGGCGTCGGCGTCACCTTCGTCGCCGCGTACCTGCCCGCCCGCCGGGCGGCCACCGTGTCCCCGATGGCCGCGCTCGCGGACGCCGAGATCGCCGGGGTGGGCAAGCCGCTGCGGACGCGGGCGATCGTGGGCGGGGTCGTCGGCGTGCTCGGGGCCGCGGCCCTGGCCGGCTGCGCGACGGCCACGAAGACCGCCTCCGCCGCCTCGCTGCTGGGCCTCGGGGTCGTCCTGACCCTGATCGCGACGGTCATCGCGGGCCCGCTGCTGGTCCGTCCGGTGATCCGCGTCCTGGGCGCGGCCTTCCCCGCCCTCTTCGGCTCGGTCGGCCGGATGAGCCAGCGCAACGCCCTGCGCAACCCGCGCCGTACCGGCGCCACCGCTGCCGCGCTCATGGTGGGGCTCGCCCTGGTCGGCGGGATGTCGGTGGCCAGCGCCTCCATGTCCAAGTCCTTCGACCAGCAGATCGACAAGACACTGGGCGCCGACTTCGTAGTCCAGAACAGCAACTTCCTGCCGTTCACCCAGGAGATCACCGACAAGGTGCGCGGTACGGAGGGTGTGGGGCTCGTCGTCCGGCAGCGGTTCGCGCCAGTGGCGGTACGGCTGCCGGACGGCAAGCGGGTCACCACGACGGCCGCCGGGTACGACTCCCAGGTCGACGAGGTCGCCCATGTCGCCTACAAGGGCGGCGACACCGCGGCCGCGCTCGCCGCCGGCAGCCTCGGCATGGACGTCACCTTCGCCGAGGACCACAAGGTGCGCCTCGGCAGTGTGCTCCCGGTCGAGTTCCAGGGCGGGAAGCGGGCCGAGATGAAGGTGGGCGCGCTCACCGACCAGGACGGCGGCAGCGGCTTCGGCACGCAGGGCGGGCTGTTCTTCGGCATCGCCACGGTGGAGAAGTACGTGCCGGGCGGCCAGGATTCGTCGCTGTACGTCAACCGGGCCCCGGGCACCAGCGCCGACCGGCTGCGCTCGCGGCTGGAGCAGACGCTGGCGCCGTATCCGCAGGTGCAGGTCCGCGACCAGGCCGACTACAAGAAGCTGGTGCACGACCAGATCGCCGTGCTGCTCTACCTCGTGTACGCGCTGCTCGGGCTCGCGATCGTGATCGCGGTGCTCGGGGTGGTCAACACCCTGGCCCTGTCGGTCGTGGAGCGCACCCGGGAGATCGGGCTGCTGCGCGCGATCGGGCTGGCCCGGCGGCAGCTGCGCCGGATGATCCGGCTGGAGTCGGTGGTGATCGCGGTGTTCGGCGCGGTGCTGGGGCTCGCGCTCGGCCTGGTGTGGGGCGTGTGCACCCAGCAGGTCCTGGCCCTCCAGGGCATGAAGGCCCTCGCCGTCCCGTGGGGCACGATCGTCGCGGTCGTGATCGGCTCGGCGGTGGTGGGCATCGTGGCCGCGCTGCTGCCGGCGTTGCGGGCGTCGCGCATGAACGTGCTGGCGGCGATCGCGCACGAATGACTCAGGTGGTTCAAGGCGCCTACTGCTGAAGAGAGCCGATGCCGATGCCACGCCCGTTCCGCTTCGGGGTCAACCTGCTCACGCCCGCCTCGGCCGGCGAATGGCGCGCGAAGTGCCGGCGCGCCGAGGAACTCGGGTACGACGTCGTCCTCGTCCCCGACCACCTCGGCATGCCGGCCCCCTTCCCGGCACTGGTCGCGGCGGCCGAGGCGACCGTACGGCCACGGCTCGGCACGTTCGTGCTCAACGCGGGCTTCTGGAACCCCGTGCTGCTGGCCCGTGAGGTGGCGACGACCGCCGCGCTCACCGGGGGCCGTCTCGAACTCGGGCTCGGCACCGGCTACGTGCAGGCGGAGCACGACCGGGCCGGGCTGCCGTTCGGCTCGCCGCGTGCGCGGGTGGACCATCTGCGGCGCACGGTCGAGGAGTTGCTGAAATCGGACGGGGCCGGGGTGCCGCTGCTGATCGGCGGCAACGGCGACCGGATGCTGCGCCTGACCGCCGAGCACGCGGACATCGCGGCCTTCACCGGGGCCCGCCTGGTGCCGGGGAACACGGAGGGCCGCCTGGATCCGGTCACGGCCGGGGAACTCGACGAACGGGTGGCCCGCTACGAGGAGCTGGCGGCGAACCGGGCCAAGGCCGCCGAACGGAACCTGCTCATCCAGATCGTGGCGGTCACCGACGACCCGGCGGCCGCGCTCGGTCCGCTGCTGGAGCGGCGCCCCGAGCTGACCCTGGAGCAGGCCCTCGCGCTGCCCACCGTCCTCGTCGGCACCCTGGAGCAGGTCGCCGGCCGGGTGCGGGGGCTGCGGGAGCGGTACGGGTTCTCGTACCTGGCCGTCCTGGAGCCGTCCATGGAAGCCTTCGCCCCGGTGCTCGCTGAGCTGTCCGCATAGTGGAAATGCCCGGTGGGCGGAGGCGGTCGTGATGGGATTGCCGCATGACCGACCTGCGCATACGGGCCGCCGGGCCCGCCGACCTGGACCCCGTGCTCGCCTTCTGGAAGACGGCGGCCGAGGGCACCAGCATCAGCGACGACCGCGGCGGCCTGGACCGTCTCCTCGCCACCGACCCCGGGGCCCTGCTCCTCGCCGAACTGGACGGTGAACTCGTGGGCACGGCGATCGCGGGGTTCGACGGCTGGCGCTGTCATCTCTACCGGCTGGCCGTGCATCCGCAGCGGCGCCGCCGCGGCATCGGCTCGGCCCTGCTGACGGCTGCCGAGGAACGCTTCACACGGCTGGGCGGGCGGCGCGCGGACGCCATGGTGCTGGTGCGCAACGAGATCGCGCACCATGCCTGGCGGGCCGCGGGGTACGAGCCCCAGGAGCAGTGGCGGCGGTGGGTGAAGCCGCTGGCGGACGGCGACCACTGAGACCACTTTGCCGATCCTTTACCATTGGGGGAGTCGCCGTCCCTCGATGAAAGGTGTGTGAGCGTCCCCCCATGGGCGAGCCTCCCAGTCCTGTCCGTCGGCAATGCCGCGCGGTCCCGACCGCCCTGTCCGACCATGGGACGGAGGTGACCCGATGACCGAAGTGCTCCTCCTGCTGGTGGCGATCCTGCTGTCGCTCGCCTGCGGTGCCTTCGTCGCGGCCGAGTTCTCGCTGACCACGGTCGAGCGCGGCGAGCTGGAGCGTGCCGTGCAGCGCGGCGAGCGCGGGGCGGCAGGTGCCCTCAAGGCCGTACGGAACCTGACGTTCCAGCTGTCGGGGGCACAGCTCGGCATCACGGTCACCAACCTGGTGGTCGGCATGCTCGCGGAGCCCTCGATCGCCAAGCTGCTGGCCGGCCCGCTGGAAGCGGTCGGCATCGGGGCGTCGGCGGCGAGCTCGCTCGCGCTGGTGATCGGCACCGCGCTGTCCACGGTGTTCCTGATGGTCGTCGGCGAGCTGGTGCCCAAGAACTGGGCGATCTCCTCGCCGCTGGCCGTGGCCAAGCGGGTGGGCAACGCCCAGCGCTGGTTCAGCGGGGCCTTCCGGCCGTTCATCACGCATCTGAACAACACGGCGAACCGCCTGGTACGGCGCCTGGGCATCGAGCCCGCCGAGGAGCTGGCCTCCGCCCGCGGGCCCCAGGAGCTGGCCGCGCTGGCCCGGCACTCCGCCAAGCAGGGCGCGCTGGAGCCCGACACCGCGGAGCTGTTCGTGCGCACGCTCAACCTGGCCGACCTCACGGCCGAGAACGTGATGACCCCGCGCGTCCAGGTCGTCGCCCTGGAGGTCCGGGCGACCTGCGAGGACGTGGCGAACGCGACCCGGGCGACCGGCCTGTCCCGCTTCCCGGTCTACCGGGACAGCCTGGACTCGGTGGTCGGCACCGCCCACATCAAGGACGTCCTGGCCATGCCCGCCGAGGAGCGGGCCCGGGTCCGGGTCGCCCAGATGATGCGCGAACCCCTGCTGGTCCCCGAGTCCCTCACCGTCGACCGCCTCCTGGACCGCCTCGGCGGCCGGCGCACCATGGCCGTCGTGATCGACGAGTACGGCGGTACGGCCGGGGTCGCCACCCTGGAGGACATCGTCGAGGAGGTCGTCGGCGAGGTCCGCGACGAGCACGACCCGCACGAGACGCCCGACCTCGCCCCCGCCGGCGCCGACGCGTCGGGCCGGGCACTCTACTCGGCGGACGGCGCGGCCCGCATGGACCAGCTCGCGCGCGTGGGCCTGCGGGCGCCCGAGGGGCCGTACGAGACGCTGGCCGGGCTGGTCGCGGCCGAGCTGGGCCGGATACCGGAGACCGGGGACAGTGTCGAGGTCGCCGGGTGGCGGCTCGACGTGGTGGACGCGTCGGGGCGGCGGGCGGCCCGGGTGCTGCTGCACGCGCCGCTCGACGACGAGACGGAGCAGGAGGGGCAGCGGTGACCGCCGTACAACTGCTGATCGGTTTCGCGACGCTGGTCGTGAACGCCTTCTTCGTGGGCGCCGAGTTCGCGCTGATCTCCGTGCGCCGCTCCCAGATCGAGCCGTACGCGGAGGCGGGCGACCGGCGGGCCAGGAGCGTGCTGTGGGGCCTGGAGCACGTGTCCGCGCTCCTGGCCGCCGCCCAGCTCGGCATCACGCTGTGCACGCTGGTGCTGGGCGTGGTCGCGGAGCCCGCGATCGCGCACCTGCTGGAGCCGGTGTTCCACGCGGTCGGCGTGCCCACGAGCGCGGGCCATGCCGTCTCCTTCGTGATCGCGCTGTCCCTCGCGACCTACCTGCACATGCTGCTGGGCGAGATGGTGCCGAAGAACGTGGCGCTGGCCGAGCCGGTGCGCAGCGCCCTGCTCCTCGGTCCGCCCCTGGTCACCCTGTCCCGGGCGCTGCGTCCGGTGATCTTCACGATCAACGCGTTCGCGAACGGCCTGCTCAAGCTGCTCCGGGTGGAGACCAGGGACGAGGTCTCGGCGACCTTCACGGACACCGAGCTCGCCGAGATCGTCAAGGACGCCAGCGAGGCGGGCCTGATCGACGACCGGGCGCAGGAGCGGCTGCACGACGCCCTGGAGCTGGGCCGCCGGCCGGTGCGGGACGTGGTGGTGCCACTGGAACGTGTCGTCTACGCGCGCGTGGGCGTCACCCCGGAGGAGCTGGAGCGGCTGTCGGCCGAGTCGGGCTTCTCCCGGTTCCCGGTGGTCGACGAGGGGCGGCGGATCGTCGGCTATCTGCACGTCAAGGACGCGCTGGACGCCTCGCCCCACGACGAGGCGTTCCGGCTGCGGGACATGCGGCCGATCGCGCGGGTGCGGGAGAGCACACCGCTGGACGACGTGCTCACCGCGATGCGCGGCACCCGCACCCACCTGGCGGGCGTCCTCGGCGACGACGGCCGGATGGCCGGTCTTGTGACCATGGAGGACGTGCTGCGGGAGCTGTTCGGGCAGCACGCGTAGGGCCCAACGGGAGGAGGAATCCTGGTCGGAGGGAGTGACCGACCGGCGGGTATGCACCCCGGGATACCATCTCTGTCGCCATGCAGAAGAACCCGGTGCTTCCCGCACACTCCAGTCTGGTCGCGATCGGCGACTCCTTCACCGAGGGCATGTCGGACCTGCAGCCCGACGGCTCCTACCGAGGCTGGGCGGACGTCCTCGCCGCCCGGATGGCCGCCCGCACCCCCGGCTTCCGCTACGCCAACCTCGCGGTGCGCGGCAAGCTGATCGGGCAGATCGTCGAGGAGCAGGTGGACAGGGCGGTCGCCATGCGGCCCGACGTGATCACGCTGGTCGGCGGTCTCAACGACACGCTGCGCCCCAAGTGCGACATGGTCAGGGTCCGGGACCTGCTCACCGAGGCGGTGGAGCGGCTGGCGCCGGCCTGCGAGCAGCTGGTGCTGATGCGCAGCCCCGGCCGCCAGGGCCCGGTCCTGGAGCGGTTCCGGCCGCGCATGGAGGAGCTGTTCGCCGTCGTCGACGAGCTGGCCGAACGGCACGGTGCCCTGGTCGTCGACCTGTACGGTGCGCCCTCGCTGGCCGACCCCCGGATGTGGGACGTGGACCGGCTGCACCTGACGGCCGAGGGGCACCGCAGGGTCGCCGAGGCGGTCTGGCAGACCCTCGGCTACGACCCCGAGGACGCCGAGTGGCGCACGCCGATCCCGGCCACGGCGCCGCCCGGCTGGGTCGCGCGGCGGGTCGCGGACGCCCGCTTCACCAGACAGCACCTGCTGCCGTGGATAGGCCGCCGCCTCACCGGCCGCTCCTCGGGCGACGGCCGCGCGCCGAAGCGGCCGGAGCTGCTGCCGTACGAGGCGTGAGGTCGCTCCCGTGCCCACCCGGGTGATCAGCGTCAGGGGCCGGATCCACGAGTTCGGCCCCCGGCTGGAACACGCCCCCGCGGACGTCGTCTACGTCGGCCGCCGCTGGACGATGGGCGGCTGGGACCTGCCCCGCCATCCCCTGTACAACCCCTTCGCCTACGACACCCCGAAGAAGAAGCGGGACGGCACCCGGGCCGAGGTGATGGCGATGTACCGGGCCTACCTGCTGGAGCGGCCCGAACTGCTGGAACTGGTGGCCGGGCTGCGCGGGAAGACCCTGGCCTGCTGGTGCGCGCCGGAGCCGTGCCACGCGGACGTGCTGGCGGAGCTGGCCGGCGTCCCGGAGCGGTGACGCGGCTCTCGTACGTTCGCACGAGCGGGCCTGCAGGAATCGCCAGTAGAATCCGTACGCAGTTTCTAGTGATCAAGTCAAATGCCCAGGTCGGAGGGCCTTTATTGCTCCCTGTGGGGGCTCGTGTCTCACATTCCTGTCACCGTTTGACGGCTCTATGGCGGGAGCGTTGTCGCCGTTGCATTCGGCAACTAGCTGGCGCCGCATCAAGCAATGTTCGCCCTGTCGCGGATCATGCTGCCCTTGGTCGGTGTGTAGGCAGGTTCGACGTTGTTGGCTGCGGCCCAGTCGCCGACTCGGGTGTCCTTCTTCGTGGTCAGGTGCGGGGAGAAGTTGTCGAGCACGATTGCAATCCGGATCTCGGGCGGATAGAGGCTGCGCTCTACACCGACGCCCTGGTCACCCTCGCCGCCACGCGCACCTTCCCGGTGAAGTAGCCCCCCTCGGGGACGCTGATGAGCGCCATGCATCACGGCGTCCCCAACCGGCATTGGACCGCCCCGGAGCCGGTCACCAATAGTGCTGGGCATGGGCGCAGACGCCGTGACGGAGGTTCGCCGATGACCATCTCCCCACCACCCGCAACCGCCGAGCCGGCCCGTGCCGCCTCGCCGTTGACGATCAGCGAGCAAGGCGCGTTCTGGATCGGTGTCGGGCGCAAGCCGACCGAGGCCGGGACCGCCGCCGAGGCCGCGATGTACGTCCAGTACCAGATCCCGGCCGATCTCCGGCATCCGCTGCCCGTGGTGATGGTCCACGGGGGCGGCGGCCAGGGCACGGACTACCTGTCGACGCCGGACGGGCGCCCCGGCTGGGCCACCCGGTTCCTCCAGGCCGGTTACGCCGTGTACGTGGTCGACCGTCCAGGTCACGGGCGCTCCCCGTACCACCCCGATGTCCTCGGGCCCATCGAGGGCGCGGCGCCGACGTACGAGTTCATCCGCTGGCTGTTCTGCGAGGGGGCGGGACGACCTGGTAGCCAGTGGCCCGGCAGCGGCGAGATCGGCGACGACTCCGCGCTGGACCAGTTGATGGCGAGCCAGGGCCCGACGCTGCCCACCTTCGCCGAGAACGAGGAGCAGATGCGGCGCTGCGGGGCAGAGTTGCTGGACCGTATCGGACCGGCCGTGCTGATCACCCACTCCATGGGGGCGCCGTTCGGCTGGCTGGTCGCCGATGCCCGGCCCGGGCTGGTGAAGGCCGTTGTCTCCGTCGAGCCGATCGGGCCGCCGTTCATCGAACTGCCCGGCCTCGGAAAGCTGGAGTGGGGGCTCACCGCGGCCCCGATCACTTACGAGCCGCCGGTACGGACCCCGGAGGAACTGCGCCTTCGGCTGCGCGAGACGGGGGGTGACGGGCTGCAGGACTGTCTCGTCCAGGACGAAGAGGCAGGCGCCGTGCGGTCCCTGCCAGGGCTCCAGGGCTTCCCGATCGCCGTGGTCGCGGCCGACCACTCGCCGTTCGCGTCGTTCCAGCACGGTATCGCCGACTACCTCGTCCAGGCCGGTGCCGACGTCGAGTTGCTGCGCCTGGCGGACCTGGGGCTCACGGGCAACGGTCACCTGCCCATGGGCGAGAAGAACTCCGACGACGTGGCCGAGGCACTGATGACCTGGCTGAACAAGCGACTGGTGGATGGGGAGGAAACGTCCCGATGACCACCGTGCCGACCGTCGAGACCGATGTGCTCATCGTGGGTAGCGGGCCCGCGGGAGCGAGCGCCGCACTGGCGCTGAGCACCTATGGCGTGCCGAACGTCATGGTCACCCGCTACTCACGCCTCGCGGACACGCCCCGGGCGCACATCACCAACCAGCGCACCATGGAAGTGCTGCGTGACCTGGGTGTGGAAGAGGATGTGATCGCCCAGGCCACCCCGCAGCATCTGATGGGCAACACCGTCTTCTGCACCGCCATCGCGGGCGAGGAGCTCGGCCGGCTGAGGTCCTGGGGCAACGAGCCGCTCGTGCAGGCCGCGCACGAGCTGGCGAGCCCCACCCGCATGTGCGACATGCCGCAGCACCTCATGGAGCCGGTGCTCGTGAACGGGGCCATCGCACGCGGAAGCCAACTGCGGTTCGGCACCGAGTACCTGTCGCACGAGCAGGACGCCGACGGCGTGACCGCCGTGGTCCGCGACCGGCTGCGCGGCGACACGTACACCATCCGCGCCAAGTACCTGATCGGCGCGGACGGCGGCCGCAGCAAGGTGGCCGAGGACGCCGGGCTGCCGATGGGCGGCCAGATGGGCGTGGCCGGCAGCATCAACATCGTCTTCGACGCGGACCTCACCAAGTACGTGGCGCACCGCCCCGCCACCCTCTACTGGGTGCTGGCGCCCGGCGCGACCGTGGGCGGCATCGGCGCCGGCCTGGTGCGCTGCGTACGGACGTGGAACGAGTGGCTGATCGTGTGGGGCTACGACGTCGACGCCGGGCCGCCGGACCTCACCGAGGAGTACGCCCTGTCCGTCGTCCGCAAGCTGATCGGCGACGACGAGATCCCGGTGACCATCAAGTCGTCCTCCGCGTGGACGGTCAACGAGATGTACGCCGAGACGTACTCCAGCGGCCGGGTGTTCTGCGCGGGCGACGCCTGCCACCGGCACCCACCGTCCAACGGGCTGGGCTCCAACACCTCCATCCAGGACTCCTACAACCTGGCGTGGAAGCTGAAGCTCGTCCTGGACGGCACCGCGTCCCCGTCCCTGCTGGACACCTACAGTGACGAGCGGGCACCGGTCGGCAGGCAGGTCGTCACCCGGGCCAACCAGTCCATCGGTGAGACGGCACCCGTCTTCGAGGCGCTCGGCGGCCTGGCGCCGCAGACCCCCGAGCAGCTGTGGCGGAACATCGCCGCCCGCAAGGACGCCACTACGGAGGCCGAGGAGCAGCGGGCTCGGCTGCGGGAGGCGATCGCCTGCAAGGCATACGAGTTCAACGCCCACGGCGTGGACCTCAACCAGCGCTACACCTCCACCGCGATCGTCCCGGACGGCACCGAGGACCCCGGCTTCGCACGCGACCCCGAGCTGCACTTCCAGCCGAGCACCCGCCCCGGCGCCAAGCTCCCGCACGCCTGGCTCTCCGCGGGCACCCGCGATCTGTCCACCCTGGACCTGGGCGGGAACGGCCGGTTCACCCTGATCACCGGCATCGGCGGCGAGCCCTGGACGGAGGCCGCCCGCATCCTCGGCAAGGAGTTCGGCCTGGAGATCGCCACGGCGGTCATCGGCCCCGGCCAGGAGTACGAGGACCCGTACGGGGACTGGGCCCGGCTGCGGGAGATCGGCGACTCGGGCGCGCTGCTGGTGCGGCCGGACAACCACGTGGCCTTCCGCCGCCAGGACGCCACCGGTGACGTCACGGCCGCACTGGGGGACGCACTGCGGCAGATCCTCGGGCGGGACTGAGCGGCCATGGACCTCACCGCGAAGACCGTGAAGGACGCGACGACGACGGCGGTGCTGGAAAGCTTCGCCCACACCTCCGATCCCCGACTGCGCGAGGTGCTGGTCTCCCTGACGCGTCACCTGCACGATTTCGTACGGGACATCGAGCCGACCCAGGCCGAGTGGGAGCGGGCGATCGACTTCCTCACCGCAACCGGGCACATGTGCGACGACACCCGGCAGGAGTTCATCCTGCTGTCGGACGTCCTGGGTGTGTCGATGCTCGTCGAGACGATCAACGACCACAAGGCGGCCGCCGCGACCGACTCGACGGTGCTCGGCCCCTTCCACATGACCGAGTCCCCGGTCCGTGACCTCGGGGCGAACATCGATCTGGTCGGCGGCGGCGAGCCCTGTGTGATCAGCGGACGGGTCGTCTCCGTCGACGGCACCCCGCTGCCCGGCGCGACGCTGGACGTGTGGCAGGCCGACGACCAGGGCTTCTATGACGTCCAGCAGCCGGAGAAGCAGCCGCCGGGCAATGGGCGCGGGCTGTTCACGGCGGACGCGGAAGGGCGGTTCTGGTTCCGCTCGTGCGTTCCGAGCCCGTATCCGATTCCGACGGACGGGCCGGTCGGCTCGCTGCTGGAGGCGACCGGACGTCACCCCTACCGTCCGGCCCATGTCCACTTCATCGTGGGCGCCGAGGGGTACAGCCCGGTGACGACGCACATCTTCGTGGCGCGCAGCGACTATCTGGAGTCGGACGCCGTCTTCGCCGTGAAGGAGAGCCTGGTCGAGGAGTTCGTCGAGGTGGACTCCCCCGCGGAGGCCGCGGAGTTGGGCCTGGCCAACCCCTTCCGCCGGGCGCGCTTCGACATCGTGCTGCAACCGGTGATCGCGTGAGGGAACGCGCCCTGGACTTCACCTGTCAGGCCCAGCCGATGCGCGTCGTCTTCCGGTCCGGTGCCGTGCCGGACGCGGTGCCCGACGAGGTCGCGCTTCTCGGCCTGCCCCGCGTCCTCGTGCTGTGCGACGACCATGGCCTGGACACGGCCCGTGCCGTCGCCGCGGCTCTCGGCGACGCCTGCGCCGGGCTGCACGCGGGGGCGGTGACGCACGTCCCGGTGGAGGTCGCCGACCTGGCCGTCGAAGCGGCTCGCGAAGCCCGGGCGGACGGCTGCGTGGCGGTCGGCGGCGGTTCCGTGACCGGCCTGGCCAAGGCCGTCGCGCTCAGGACCGGCCTGCCCATCGTCGCCGTCCCGACGACGTACGCCGGATCGGAGATGACACCCGTCTGGGGCCTGACCGAGGGCGCGGTCAAACGCACCGGGCGCGACCCGAAGGTGTTGCCGCGCAGCGTCGTGTACGACCCGCTGCTCACGCTCACCATGCCGCCCGTGGGGTCCGCGACGAGCGGCATGAACGCGATCGCGCACGCCGTCGAGGCTCTGTACGCCCCGGACTCCACTCCGATCGTCTCCCTCATGGCGGAGGAGGGTGTGCGGGCGCTGGCCGCGGCCCTTCCCGAGATCGTCGCCGACCCCTCGGGGCATGACGCGCGCAGCCGCGCGCTGTACGGGGCGTGGCTGTGTGGTGCCTGTCTCGGGGCCACCACCATGGGGCTGCACCACAAGCTCTGCCATGTGCTCGGCGGCACCTTCGACCTGCCGCACGCCGAGACACACGCCGTCGTCCTGCCCCATGTGCTGGCCTTCAACGCGCCGGCGGTGCCCGAGGCACTGGCGGCGCTGCGCCGGGCGCTCGATGTCCCGGATCCGGTACGGGAGTTGCACGAGCTGGGCGAGCGTCTTGGCATCCCGCGATCGCTCGCCGACCTGGGCCTGACCGCCGCCGACGTGGACCGTGCGGTCGATGTCGCTCTCGGGGCGCCGTACGCCAATCCCCGCCCGGCCTCCGCCGACGATCTGCGCGCCGTCCTGCACGCGGCCTGGGCGGGCGAGCCGCCGTACCGCGGCTGACCGCTTCTACCGAGCGAGTTCGGCGTACGGAACGCCGGTCGCGCGTCGGGCGACCCGGCGTGCGACCTCGGCGAACGCCGGGGCGGCGGGCGAGTGGCCCGTCTTCGGATAGGCGACCGCGGCCACCGCGTGGAGGGGCTCTTTCGGAGCGACGGCCTCCACTCCCGGGTGGTGCGGGAACATCCGGGCGCCCGACAGCGGCATCAGTCCCACCATGTGCTGGTAGGCGATCTTCGAGGTCATGTCCAGGACCGAGCGGGCGTGGGAGCCGACTGTCGGGGCGTCGTGGTCCCCGCGGCGTCCCCCCACCCACAAGTCGTCGCCCGGGTGGGGGGTGACCCAGGGCTGGTCGTAGACCTCGGTCATGTCCACCGCGGCGGCCGAGGCCAGCGGATGCCCCTTCCACAGCGTGAGGGAAACGGGCTCGGTGAAGATCGGTACGCGTGTCAGGCCCGGCATGTCGACGTTCAGACACATCAGCGCCACGTCCCACTCGCCGGCCAGCAGCGGGGCCTGCCCCTGGTGGAAGTCCGCTTCGTGCACCCGGATCGTGGCTCTGGGATACCGCTCGCAGAACGCCTCGATGACCGGATGCGTCAGCTCCGCGAGAGCCACCCCGTAGAGCGCGACCCGTACCTCGTCCCGTCGCCTGGCCCTGATGACGTCTGCGGCGGCGGCGAGCCGGTCGGCGTCGGCCAGCACCTCACCCGCCCGTTCGAGCAGTTCCGCGCCGTCGGCGGTGAGCGCCACATGCCGTTTGTCGCGGTCGAACAGCTGGACGCCCAGCTCACGCTCGAGGGTGGCGATCGATCGCGTCAGCGCGGGCTGGGTGAGGTGCAGACGCTCGGCGGCGACCCGGTAATTCAAGGTCTCGGCGAGCGCCGAGAAATGGCGCAGGCTCCGGAGTTCCACTCAGCCCTCCAGAAAGGCGAGGTCCACGACGTTGTGGTCCGCGCCAGGTTACAGCGCGCTTCCCCGCACGTCACCAGGCAGAAATGTGCGGCATTCCCGTCGCCCCGTCCGACCTGCTGTGATGCGCGGCACTCATCAAGCCCGCAGTCACCGGCATTGGACGGTCCTTCGCCGCGCTGCCAACACTCGCTTCAGGCCGACCCAGAACAGCAGCGGATGGGGTGCGAATTGTCCGAGACAACCGAGGCAGCCGAGAAAATCATCGAGATTCCGCAGCCGGAGCCGGACCTGACACCGGAGGAACTGGTGCGCCGGGCCGCAGGCATGAGGACCTGGCTACGTGATCATCAGGACGAGACCGAACAGCGGACCGGTATCTCCGAGGACACGCACAAGGCGTTCCTGGAGGCGGGTTTCTACCGGTCCCTCCAGCCACGCCGCTTCGGCGGCTACGAGTTCGACCTGCGGACCTACTCCCGGATGGTCACCGAGGTGGCCCGCGGCTGCCCGTCCAGCGGCTGGAACCTGTGTCTGGCCGCCTCCCACAGCCTGGTGGTGGCCGGCCGCTTCCCCGAGAGCACCCAGCGCGAGGTGTTCGGGCCGGACGGTGACTTCCGGGCCCCGCTGCCGATCGCCCCGAGCGCCACCGCGACGAGGACCCCCGACGGGTACCTGGTCAACGGCCGCTGGGACTACTCCTCCGGAGTCAACGTCTCCACGCACTTCCTGGGTGGCGTCCTCATCATCGACGAGGAGGGCGGCATGCCCACGCCGGGCATGGTGCTCGTGCCCTCCGGCTGGCGGATGCTCGACAACTGGGGCGAGATCCTGGGCTTCCGCGGCAGCGGCTCCAACAGCGTCGTGGCCGAGGACGTCCTCGTACCGTACGAGTACGTGTCCAGGACCCACCTCGCGGCGGCCGACGCCACCGACGGGCCGGGTGTGCAGCTGCACGGCAACCCGATGTACGCGGGCCGGCTGATGTCGTTCTTCAACATCCAGCTGTGTTCGATCGTGGCGGGCACCGCCTGGGCCGCGGTCGACGAGTACCGGCGGATCATCACCACCAAGAACAGCCCGCTGCCGCCCTTCAAGCCGCGCAGCCACGATCCGGAACACCAGCGCAACCTCGGCCTGGCCACGGCCCTGGCCGACAGCGCGCAGCGGATCATCCTGTCGGTCGCCGACGACTACGCCGCGTACGCCGCCCGGGGCCTGGCAGGGGGCGAGCCCTTCTCCGAACTGGAC
This sequence comes from Streptomyces sp. NPDC001714, assembly GCF_042892755.1. Taxonomy (NCBI): domain Bacteria; kingdom Bacillati; phylum Actinomycetota; class Actinomycetes; order Kitasatosporales; family Streptomycetaceae; genus Streptomyces; species Streptomyces sp. NPDC001714. Next base: position 212,332 of record NZ_JBIAUL010000018.1, on the reverse strand, counting down.
GACCAGGCTCTGTCCCTCACGGCCCGGCAGTCCGGCCAACTCGCCTGCCAGGCCGTCGAGATGCTGGCCTCGGCCAGTGGCTCCAGCGCGCTGGCGAACGGCCAGCGCATGCAGCGGTACCTGCGCGACGTCGCCACGTACAAGACCCACATCAACGCGCAGCACAGCTCGTGGGCTACGGCGTACGCCCGTTCTCTGCTCGGGCTGGAGACCCCGGCGTGAACCGGCAGACGCCCGCCACGACGGCGCCCGGCGGTGGCCCGGCGGACGACCCCGGCCGGTTCCGGCACGTGCTCGGCCACTACCCGACGGGTGTCACGGTGGTCACCGCGAAGGAACCCGACGGCACCCCGGTCGGCATGGTGATCGGCTCGTTCACCTCGGTGTCCCTGGACCCTCCGCTCGTCGCGTTCTTCCCCGGCCGCTCCTCCACCACCTGGCCAAGGATCATGGCCGGCGGCGCGTTCTGCGTGAATGTGCTGGCCGCCGGCCAGGAGGGCCTCTGCCGGGACGTCAGCGCCAAGGCACCCGACGTCTTCGACCGCCACCCGTGGCGCGGCGCGGCCTCGGGCAGCCCCGTCCTGGCGGGCGTTGTCGCCTGGATCGACTGCGGCATCGCCGACGTGTGGCCCCTCGGCGACCACTACTTCGTCCTCGGCCGCGTCCGGGAACTCGGGGTGGAGAAGACCGGCGCCGCACCGCTGGTCTTCTCCCGGGGGCGGCTCGCCCCGTTGCCGCCCCGCCGGGGCCACGACGAATCGACCGACTACACCTGGCCCGACTGGCTCTGAGAGCTCTGAGAGAAGAGAGACGCACCATGCGCGATCAAGGGCTCGGCTCGTGGCCCGCGCGGCGTGCCCGCCTGGCACCGGAGGCCACCGCCGTCGTGCACGACGGTGGATCCCTGACCTACGGAGAGCTGGCCGCGCGCGTGACGCGGCTCGCTCACGCCCTGCGTGCCCTGGGGGTCGGCCACGGCGACCGGGTGGCCTACCTGGGCGCGAACCATCCGGCCCTGGCGGAGACGCTGTTCGCCGCGAACGCGCTGGGCGCCGTCTTCGTCCCGCTCAACATCCGCCTCGCGGCACCCGAGTTGGCCTTCATCCTGGGCGACTCGGGAGCGTCGGTGCTGGTGTTCGGGGCCGAACTCACCGACATCGTCGACGCGTTCAGGGACGACGTCGAGGTGAAGCACTACATCGAGGTGGGGAAGGCGTACGAGGAGCTGCTCGCGAGCGCGCCGGACAACCCCCTGGACGAGACGGTCGGCCTCGACGAGGTGTGCATGATCCAGTACACCTCCGGCACCAGCGGCCGTCCCAAAGGGGTCATGCTCACCCACGCAAACATCGCCTGGAACTGCTTCAACATCCTGCTGGACGTGGACATCGCCTCCGACGACGTCGTTCTGGTGGTGGCACCGATGTTCCACACCGCCGCCCTCAACACCGTCTTCCTGCCGGGCTTCCTCAAAGGAGGGACGTCGGTGCTGATGCGCGCTTTCGACCCGGAACGGGTGCTCGACGTCATCGCCGAGCACCGGGTGACGAGGATGTTCGGCGTACCCGCGATGTACCAGGCCATGGCCCGGTCGTCGCGGTGGGCGACGGCCGATCTGTCGTCGGTCCGGATCCTGCAGTGCGCGGCGGCACCCGTACCCAAGGCCCTCATCCACACATACCAGGACCGTGGCCTGACCTTCCTCCAGGCGTACGGCCTGACCGAGACCGCTCCCGCCGCGCTGGGCCTGGACGCGCGGGACAGCATCCGCAAGGCCGGCTCGGCCGGCACGCCCTGCTTCTTCACCGACGTACGCGTGGTCCGGCCCGACCTCACCGATGTCGCACCGGGCGAGGTCGGCGAGGTGATCATCGCGGGCCTCAACGTGATGAAGGGCTACTGGCAGTGGCCCGAAGCGACCAACGACGCCTTCGTCGAAGGGAGTTGGTTCCGCTCCGGAGACGCGGCCACTGTCGACGAGGAGGGGTACGTCACGATCGTCGACCGGATCAAGGACATGTACATCTCCGGCGGGGAGAACGTCTATCCGGCCGAGGTCGAGCAACTCCTCTACCAGCATCCCGCGGTCGCCGAATGCGCGGTGATCGGCGTACCCGACGAACGATGGGGCGAAGTGGGCAGAGCGCTGGTCGTGCCCCGCGCGGGCGCCGACGTGTCGCCCGACGACATCATGGGCTCCCTGTCCGGCCGACTCGCCAAGTACAAGCTCCCCAAGTCGGTCGTCCTCGTCGACGCCCTGCCCCGCAACGCCACCGGCAAGATCCTCAAGGCCCGCCTGCGCAGCCAGTACGGCTCCCTGTCAGACCGCGGCGCCGAGGAGGCATGACGCCAGGCCAGGGAATCCGAAAATTCCACGCCACACGGTCACCACATCGTTCGCCGACAGTGGCGGGGGCCTCGCCTCCCTGCGGGCCCCGCGCGAAAGCCGGTCTTCGAACTTGAGCGGTGCGTCGTCCCGAGTGGACTGACTGGCTGTCACGTTGCGTGAGGACCACGGGTGGTGGACCTTTGAAGATGCTCGTCATCGCCGCTCCTGAAGTGGGTGCAGGAGAGGTTCGGCTCATGTAACGCCGGACGCCTGCGGTGACGCCTGCGTGCGATGGGCCGCGAGGAGTCGCCGCAAGGCGGCGACGCTCTCGTCGATGCGGTCCGGTGCGCCGGACGTGACCTGGTGAAAGACCAGGCCGTCCAGGGCCGCGAAAACGATTCCCGTCATCTCCTGTGACACGTCGAGGCAGGCCAGCGCCTCGCGGACAGCATTGCGGTAGGCGTCGTAGAGCAGGTCGACGTGGTGGCGCAGTTCTGGCCGCCGGCTGGATTCGAGCTTCAGCTCGTACTGGAAAATCTGGAGGTCGGGGTCGGCCGCGACGAAGTCGGCCAGGGTCGCGGCGAAATCCTCCAGCCTTCCGCTGGCGGGTACCAGCGAGGACGTCTCGACGCTGCGGGCGACGCACCACCGCAGCGCCTCTTCGAGCAGCGTGTCGCGCGAACCGAAGTGGTGGGCGACCAGCCCGTGCGTGACACCGGCTTCCGCTGCGACCGCACGATACGTCAGCTTTCGCAGGCCACCACGGACCACCACCCTGACCGCCGCCTCCAGGAGAGCCCCCCGCCCCTCGCCATAACCGGGCCGGGCCTCCTGGCCGGCGTCTCCGTCCCTTTCCGTCTCGGCAGTCACTCGCCCTCCCTCTGTCCGGCTGTTCCCCGAAGGTCAATCTATCCTATTGACAAGTTATCCAGATGGATAGATTCTCGCTGCAGCGCTCGCCTCCCCTCTGCACTGGAGACCCCATGGCCATTCCCGAAGGACTGAGCACCACCCCGTTCGCTCCCCGCTACGCGGACCACGTCGAGGAGTGGATCGACGTCTACGGCAACGCCGTACCGCTGGCCATCGGTGATCCGGCCGAGGAGTACGAGGCCATCCGCACCGCCGTCGGCGCCTCCGAGTACTCGATGCTCTACAAGTGGCACATCGTGGGCGAGGCCGCCGTCACGACCGTCGACGCCGTCTTCTCGCGCAGCGTCAAGGGGCTGGGCGCCGGACGCATCGCCTACGGGGTCGTGGTCGACGACGGCGGGATGATGGTGGACGACGTGACCGTGGCCGTCCTCGCGCCGGACCACGTCGTCGTCACCGGCGGCGATCCGGCCACCCAGCAGTCGCTGGCCGCCCATGCCCCCGCCGGGACCACGGTCACCGAGCGCCGCGACGAGTCCGCCGTCCTGACCTTGCAGGGCCCGCGCAGCCGCAATGTCCTGCAGCGCCTCACCCACGTGGACGTGTCCAACGCCGCGTTCCCCTACTACACCTTCCTGCGCGACACCCTCATCGCGGGCATTCCCGCACAGGTCAGCCGGCTCGGGTTCACTGCCGAGCTCGGCTACGAGATCCAGGTGCCGCGGGAGCGCGCGCTGGAGCTGTGGGACGCGGTCTTCGAGGCCGGAGCGGAGCTGGGGATCAGGGCCTTCGGCGCCGTCGCCCTGCTGACCTGCCGCACCGAGGCCGGGATGATCATGGGTGAGCTGGAGTACGACCACACGGTCACCCCCTTCGAGTGCCGGATGGGCTGGGCGCTCGACTTCGACAAGGGCCCCTTCCAGGGCCGCGACGCGCTGCTGGCCAAGAAGGACAGCGTCACCGGCCGTGTCGTCAGCGTCGTTGTGGACGCCGCGCCGGAGGCCGCCGAGGGCGCCCGGCTGGAGCTGGACGGCCGGGACATCGGCTACGTGACGATGGCGGTGCCCTCCCCCGCCCTCGACGGAGCCACCCTCGGCCTGGCCCGGGTGCACCGCGACGCCGTGAAGTCCGGCACCGCGCTGACCGCCGTCGCCACCGACGGCTCCAAGGCCGACGCCACGGTCCGGCCCACACCGGTGTACGACCCCGAGCGCGCCCGCGTCCGGGCCTGACCCGACGGAGATCCTGACGTGCAACGCTACATACTCACGCTCCGCTGCCCCGACCAGCCGGGCATCGTCCACGCACTCGCCGCCGGCGTCGCGGAGGCCGAGGGCAACATCCTGGAGAGCGCCCAGTTCTCCGACCCCGGCACCGGCATCTTCACCATCCGTGTGAGCCTGGAGACACCCGCGGCCGACACCGAGAAACTGCGGGACGAACTCGCGCTGCGGCTGGCCCGCTTCGACCCGGTGCTGACCGTCCGGCCCGAGGAGCAGCGCCGCCGGGTGCTGCTGATGGTGTCGAAGTTCGACCACTGCCTGGTCGACCTGCTCTACCGCTGGGACCTGGGCGAACTGCCCGTCGACATCCCGCTGATCGTCTCCAACCACCCCGACCTCGAACCGGTCGCGAAGCGGTACGGCATCCCCTTCGTCCACCTCCCCGTCACCCGCGACACCAAGCCCGAGGCGGAGGCCGAGCTGCTGCGGCTGGTGGCCGACCACCAGGTCGACTTCGTGGTGCTCGCCCGCTACATGCAGGTCCTCTCCGACGACCTGTGCCGCAGGCTCTCCGGGAGAGTCATCAACATCCACCACTCGTTCCTGCCGGGCTTCAAGGGCGCCAAGCCCTACCACCAGGCCCACGACCGGGGCGTCAAACTCATCGGCGCCACCGCCCACTTCGTCACCGCCGACCTGGACGAGGGCCCGATCATCGAGCAGGACGTCGTCCGCGTCGGACACCGCCACACCGCACCCGAGCTGGTCGCGATCGGCCGGGACGTCGAGCGGATCGTGCTGGCCCGGGCCGTCCGGCTGCACGCGGAAGACCGCGTCGTCCTCACCGGCTCCCGCACCGTCGTCTTCGCCTGACGACCGCACCGAGAGGCTCGTACGACATGACCACCGCGACGCTGCTCGACGGGAAGGCCGCGGCAGCCGACACCAAACGTGAACTCGCCGAGCGGGTGAAGCTGCTCAAGAGCGGGGGCATCGCTCCCGGGCTGGGCACCATCCTGGTCGGCGACGACCCCGCCAGCCGCTCCTACGTCGGCGGCAAGCACCGCGACTGCGCCCAGGTCGGCATCGCCTCGATCCGGGTGGAGCTGCCCGCCACGGCGACCCAGGCCGATGTCGAGGCCGCCGTGCTCAAGCTCAACGCCGACCCGGCCTGCACCGGCTTCATCGTCCAGCTGCCGCTGCCGGCCCACATCGACACCCACGCCGTGCTGGAGCTCATCGACCCGGCCAAGGACGCCGACGGGCTCCACCCCGCCAACCTGGGCCGACTCGTGCTGGGCATGCCGGGGCCGCTGCCCTGCACCCCGCGCGGCATCATCGACCTGCTGCGGCGCAACCGCGTACCCATCACAGGGCAGCAGTTCTGCGTCATCGGCTGCGGGCTCACCGTGGGCCGCCCGCTCGGCCTGATGCTGACCCGCAGCGCCGAGCACGCCACCGTGACCCTGTGCCACGAGGCCACCCAGGACACCGCCGCCCACGCCCGCGTCGCCGACGTGGTCGTGGCCGCGGCCGGCGTGGCCCATCTGGTCAAGCCCGACTGGATCAAGCCCGGCGCCACCGTCCTGTCCGTGGGCATCACCCGGACCGTCGAGGGCATCCTCGGAGACGTCCACCCGGACGTCGACCAGGTGGCGGGCTCCCTCGCACCGCCGGTCGGCGGTGTGGGGCCGATGACCCGGGCCATGCTGCTGACCAACATCGTCGAGGCGGCGGAGCGCAGCGGCTGACGTCGGCGTAGCGCGTGGGGGGGGGGGCGGGGGGGGGGGGCCCCCCCCCCCCCCCCGGCCCCGGGGGGGGGGGGGGGCCGCCCCCCCCCCCCCCCCCCCCCGCGGCCGCGCGGGCCGGGCCCCCCCGGCGGCCCGC
>NZ_JBIAUL010000018.1:0-206010 GCF_042892755.1 Streptomyces sp. NPDC001714 | reverse complement strand
CGCGGGGGGGGGGGGTGGGGGGCGTCGCCCCGGCCCAAGCGGGCCCCCCCACGCGGGGGGGGGGGGGGGCGGCGGGGGGCCCGGGGGGGGCGGGGGGGGGGGGCGGGCCGGGGGGCCCCCCCCCCCACTCCGCATCCGGCGCCGTGCGGCCGGAGAGCCGCACCCGCACCTACCCGCGACCTGAGTAGGCGAGGTAGCACTCCACCGGGTCGCCCTCGTAGCTCCAGGGCCAAGGCGTCACCAGCCCGCCGGCCGCGGAGAAGACCGGGCCGGCATCACCGCTGCGGCCTGCCCGGATCAGGGCGTAGGCAAGGATTCCCAGGTCCGCGACGGCGGCCGCGTGACGCAGGTGCCCGGGTTGCAGCCAGTAGGCCGTGCCCTGGTCCAGCAGCCGTGCGGTGTGCGGCTGCGACCAGTACCGGCTGACCCCCAGCGCCTGGACTCCTCCGCCGCTCCTTTCGCGGTGGTACTGCCGCACGGCCGCCGTCAACGGCAGGCATGCCGTCGGCGCGTCCCACGGCATGACCGCGATGGCATCGTCGAGGAAGTCCCGCAGCGCGGCCTGGCTGCCCTGCTCCTCCGGGGAGAGGTAGCCCAGGATCTGCAGATGTGCCTCCCGGTGCCATGGATCACGCGCGCGTATCTCCTGCCAGACGGGGGAAAGTTCGGAGCTCGGCCGCCCCAGGAGCCGCAGCGCCGCCAGCGCACCCACCCACGGGGTCGGATCAGCGGGGCGGGCATCGGCGGCGACGCGGCAGAGCGCCAGGGCCCCATGCGGCTCGGTCGCCAGTTCGGACCACACGGCCAGCGCCAGGGCATCCGGGTCGCGGGGTCGGCGCGCGCGCCAGGTCCGGGCCAGCGCGGGCGCGGCCTGCGCGAGGACGCCGACCCGGTGGCAGCGGCGGTCCCAGTCGTCACCCGTCTCCCGCAGGAGCCGCTCCACCTGGGCGATGGCGAGGTCCTGCGGCCCCGGCCCCCGGGCGGCGGCGATGCCTCTCAGCACCCGGCCCAGCGCAACGTCGTCGAGTTCGGGGGCGAGGCGGGGTGCCTGTCGCTTGTGGCCGAAGAGAGCCATGTCCTTTTCAGTGTCTGCGGTGGGCGGCGTCAACCAGTGCGTCGAACAGGGCCTGCTGGGCCGGGTCCCGGTCCGCGGTGTCCTCGGGGTGCCACTGCACCGCCGTGAACCACCCGGGGTGTCCGGGCAGTTCGAGCCCCTCCACGGTGCCGTCGGCGGCCCGCGCGGTGACCGTGAGCCCGACACCGATGCGGTCGACTCGCTGGTGGTGGTAGCAGGAGGCCTCCGTCTTCTCGGCGCCGGTGGCCTGTTCGAGCACGGTGCCGCGCTGGATCGCGACCGGGTGCACGACGTGCCGGTGTTCGCGCTCCGCGCCGCCCATGTCCTGTTCCAGGCTGCCGCCGAGGGCGACGTTCACCACCTGCAGCCCGCGGCAGACCGCCAGCAGGGGTAGTCCCAAGTCCAATGTCTTACGGGCGACTTCGAGGTCGAACACGTCCTGGAGGTCGTCGACGTCATAGACACTGTCATGGGTGTCGGTGGCTCCGTAGCGGTGCGGGGCCAGGTCTCCGCCGCCCGGGAGCAGCACGCCGTCGAAGCGGGCGAGCCGCTCGGCCACGTCGGCTCCGGCCGGGTCGGCGGGGTGGATGCTCACCGGCTCTCCCCCGGCCCGCCACACGGCCTCGACCAGCGCGCGGGCGTTGACCTCGGCGGCGTAGCGGAGCGCGGACGTGGTGGCGGCGAACCGGGCCGGAATCGCGATCAGGGGTCGCGGGTGCGTACGGGTCACAGCTGGATCCAGGTGGTCTTCAGTTCGGTGTACTTCTCGATGGCGTGGGCGGACTTGTCGCGGCCGTTGCCGGACTGCTTCATGCCGCCGAAGGGGACGGTCAGGTCGCCCTCCTCGTAGCAGTTGACCCAGACCGTCCCGGCCTTCAGCGCGCGCGAGACCTTGTGGGCGGTGGACAGGTCGGAGGTCCACAGGCCGGCGGCGAGGCCGTACTCGGTGGAGTTGGCCAGCCGTACCGCCTCGTCGAGGTCGTCGAAGGCGAGGACGGACAGGACGGGGCCGAAGATCTCCTCGCGGGCCAGCTGCATGCCGGGGTCGACCCGGTCGAACACGGTGGGCCGCAGGTAGCTGCCGCCGGTCTCGGCCAGGGCCCGGCCTCCGCCCGCGCGCAGCCGGGCGCCCTCGTCCAGACCGGAGGCGACATGGTCCAAGACCCTGCCGAGGTGGCTGTCGCCGACCAGTGCGCCCATCTCGGTGACCGGATCGAGCGGGTCGCCCACCCGCAGCTCGCGCGCCCGTGCCACGACGGCCTCCGTGACCTGTTCGGCGATGGAGGAGTGGACGAGCAGCCGGGAGGGCGCGGTGCACATCTCGCCCTGGTTGAAGAAGATGCCCCAGGCGGCGGTCGCCGCGGCCTTCTCCAGGTCGGGGGCGTCGGGGAGGATGATGTTCGGTGACTTGCCGCCGAGTTCGAGCCAGACGCGCTTGAGGTTGGAGTCGGCGGCGTAGCGCAGGAAGTGACGGCCGACAGCGGTGGATCCGGTGAAGGCCAGGACATCGACGCCGGGGTGGAGGCCGAGCGCCCGGCCGGCCACCGGCCCGTCACCCGTCACGACGTTGAGGACACCCGGCGGCAGTCCGGCGTCGGTGGCGACGCGGCCGAGCAGGAGGGCGGACAGCGGGGAGGACTCCGACGGCTTCAGGACGACCGTGCAGCCGGCGGCGAGCGCGGGCGCGACTTTCCAGCTCGCCAGGGTGAGCGGGAAGTTCCAGGGCACGACGGCGCCGACGACACCGGTCGGCTCCCGGGTGATCAGGGCGAGCGAGTCCGGCGCGGTGTGGGGGGACTCGTCGGTGAGTTTGTCGGCGAGCTGCCCGTACCAGCGAAAGGTGTTGATCGCGGCGCGCAGCTCGATGGCGTACGCGTCCGTGATCGGTTTGCCCATCTCCAGGCTCACCGTCAGCGCCAGTTCCTCGCGCCGCTCCTCCAGCAGCTCGGCGATCCGCAGCAGGACCCGGCCCCGCTCGGCGGGCGCCAGGTGCGGCCACGGTCCTGTGTCGAAGGCGCGACGTGCCGCCGCGACGGCGAGATCGACCTCCGCCTCCCGCGCGTCGGCGACCTGGACCAGGCTCTGACCGTCGCGCGGGGAGATCACGGCGAACGATCCACCGTCACCGGCCTCGTCGTTGCCGTCGATGTGGTGCTGCGTGGGCAGATCCAGTTCCTTGGCGCGGCGCAGCAGTTCCTCATGGGTGGCGTTCAGCACGCGCTCTCCCCTTCACTTCCTTTTATTTCGGTTGATGACAAACAACTCGTGGTGCTGGGCAGAAGGCCCGATACGGCCGGGGCGCAGGCTCCGGCCGTATCGGTGAGGCATGGGGGTGTTCAGTCGGTGGTCTCCGCCCGGGACCGCGTCAGCCGGGCGGCGACGACGCCGAGGACCAGCACCACCGGAACGGTGATCTCAAGCCACATGGCCGTCGTCTGGTCACCGCCGATGAGCGTCGTGAAGTTGCCGACGATGATCCAGATGGCCCCGGCGATGCCGAGTGCGCCCAGTACGGGGGCGATCTGGGTGTTCCACGGGCGGGTGTCGGCGCGCGAGCGGCGGAAGAACACGACGACCGAGACCGAGGTCAGGAAGTACAGCAGCATGACGCCGAGGACGGAGACGCCGCTGAGCCAGGAGAAGAGGGTCAGCACCGGGTCCTTGCCGAGGATGGCGAAGGGCATCACCAGCAGCACGGAGATCGCGGTCTGCGCGGCGCCGGCGCCCCAGGGCGAGTGACGCCGGTTGACGACGGTCAGCCCCTGGGGCAGCAGACCCTCGCGGCCGAGGGAGAACAGGTAGCGGTTGGAGGAGTTGTGAAAGGCAAGGATGCCCGCGAAGAGGGACGTGACCAGCAGGATCGGCAGCACGTCGCCCGCCCAGCCGCCGAACAGGTCGGCGATCGGGGCGAAGACGAAGCTGGTCCCGTCGCCGCTCTGCAGCGCCTTGCCGGCATCGCTCGTCGCCTGGGATGCGCCGTGCGCCGAGACCAGCATCCACGTGGTGAAGGCGAGGAAGACGGTGATCAGCGTGACGGAGGCGTAGGCGGCGCGGGGGACGGTCTTGCGGGGCTCGCGGGCCTCCTCGCCGTAGATGGCCGTGGACTCGAAGCCGAACATCGACGCCACGGCGAACATCAGGGCCACACCGGGAGCGCCCTGGAGCGCGGCGGACGGCGAGAAGCTCTCGGTGACGCCGAGCCCCTCGGGACCGCCGCCCTTGAAGAAGGTCACGAGGGCGAAGGCGACCAGGATGCTGAACTCGGCCAGCACGAAGACGGCGAGGATCTTCGCGCCCATGTCGATCCCCAGGGCGCCGAGGATCTCCACGACCGCCATGGTGACCAGGACCCAGACCCACCATGCCACGTGGGCGCCCGAGTAGTGCTCGACCAGGGCACTCACCGAGGCGCCGTACAGCCCGTACATGGCAGCCTGGACGGTGCAGTAGGCCAACAGGGCGAGCCCGGCGCCGCCGGAACCGGCCGGCCGGCCGAGGCCCTTGCCGATATAGGCGTAGAAGGCTCCGGCGTCCACGACATGACGGCTCATGGCGACGAATCCGACGGAGAACAGCAGGACGATGACGCCGGCCGCGACATAGGCGGTAGGAGCACCTGCACCGCTGCCGATGGCGACTGCGAAGGGCACAGCCCCGGCGATGGCCGTCAGCGGGGCCTGGGCGGAGAGAACGAAGAAGAGAACGCCCAGGACACCGAGAGAATCGGGCTTGAGCCTGCCTGCTATGGATGCATCATGACCCGCTTGAGTAAGAGACGCGGTCTGACTGTCCACTCGAATCACCTGCCGGGGACGGGGAGGGCGGGGGTTTTGTTTTAGGCCAAACGAGTTGCCTCATGGTGGGCTGGAACTATCCGTTTGGCAAGGGGTTTCGGGGAGATCCTTCTGCGGCCTCGGAGGTCTTTGCGAGACCGTGACCCAGGCGACGGGCCGGCCGCACCCCCGGCGTACGAGTCGTACGACGACCGACGTCGACGCGGGCTGCGTTGCTGAGATCGGCGGTGCTGTCCAGGGGTACCAGGACGTTGGCCTCGGGGAAGCAGGCGGCACAGCAGCCGTGCGCGGTCGGGCAGGACACGACCCGCAAGTCGGGTGCCACGCGTTCGGCACCGTCGGGGTACTCGCCGACCAGGTCGACCCGGTCGGAGTCGGCCAGCTGGACAGAGGCCGGCTTCGTCGGGGGTGGACGAAGATCACTCGGCGCCCGCCGCGGATGCCGCGGCAGCGATCGTCGAAGCCGTAGAGGGTGGTGTTGTACTGGTCGCGGGAGCGGATCGTCTGGCGATCACCTTCCGGCCGTGCACAGCCGGGGCAGTCGAACCCGGTCTTCTGGTTGACGCTCAGCAGGGTCAGCAGGGTCCGCTTGGCGCCCGTCCGGCGGCCGCCGTGCCGCAGCGACTGGACGACGGCCGCGATGCAGGCCGCGTACTCCTTGGGCGACCGACGGTCAGACAGCTGTCGCCGGAGTCGTTCTCCGGTGGCCCGACGCCATCGGTGACATGCCGCGCTCCCGTCCCTACTCGTGGACCGTGATGGCCTGCAGCGGGCAGACCTCGGCGGCCTCGTACAGTTCCTCGGCGCCTGCCTCGTCCACGTCGGCCACGTAGACGTCGGTCGCCTGCGACCGCAGGGACAGGCGCCCCTCGTCGTCCAGCGCGAACAGGTCGGGGGCCGCGTACACGCACTGGCCGTGGTCCTGGCACTTGTTGAGGTCGACTTCGACCTTCATGACTGCTCCTGTCTCGCGAAAGGGGTCGGGGGATCAGAGAAAACGGACGGGGAGGTGGGTGATCGTGCGCAGGAACTCGGTGTGCGCATAGGCGGGCTCTCCCGCCAACTCGACACCGGAGAACCGGGTGACGATCGAGCTGAAGACGATGTCGGCCTCGGAGCGGGCCAGGACCTGGCCGGCGCAGCCGTGCATGCCGGAGCCGAAGGCCAGGTGCTGGCTGGCGCCGACCGGACGGGTGTGGTCGAAGGTGTCGGGGTCGGCGAAGACCTCGGGGTCGCGGTTGGCGGAGGCGATGAGCAGGGCCAGCGCCTCTCCGGCCGGCACGGTGGTGTCACCGATGACCGTGTCCTGCGTGGTCAGGCGCACCACCATCGACTCGGGCGTGTCGATCCGCAGGATCTCGTTGATGATGCCCGACCGTGCCTCCGGCTCGTCGCGGTAGGCGGCGAACAGCTCGGGCCGCTGCGTCATCAGCCAGATGCCGTGGTTGATCAGATGCTTGACGTCGAGGTGGCCCACGGCGAAGAACAGGAAGATGGTGTAGACGACCTCGTCCTCGGTCATCCTGCCCTCGTCCTGCGCGGCGATGAAGGCGTCGATCAGTCCCTCGCCGGGGTGGGCCCGCTTGTCGGCCACGAGCCGGCGGATGTGCTCGGCGAACCAGGCGAACGCCTCCGTGGTGGCGCGGGCCTCCCCGTCGTTGCCGCCGGGGCCGAGGCTCAGCCCGATCTCGTAGGTCTTGCGCTGGATGGTGTCCATCTCCGTCGGCTCGACACCGAAGATGTGGCAGGTCGTCTCGAAGGTGCACTTCAGGGACAGGCCGTCGGCCGCGTCCAGGGTGCCGTCGCCCTTCTCGACCTCGTCGAGCACGGTCTCCACGCAGGCGCGCATCACCTTGGACCACTCCTCGACGGCCTTGGGCGTGAACCAGCGGTTGGTGATCCGGCGCAGCCGCGTGTGGTCGGGGGCGTCCTTGCCGAGCATGGTGTGGTGGATCGGGGCGGCCGGCCCGAAGTCGAGCTGCTGCACGCTCAGGGTGGGGTTGCGGATCAGCCGGGCGACGTCCTCGTAGCGGGAGACGACGTGCAGGCCCACCGGATGCCGGTAGACCGGGTGCTCCTGCCGCAGCCGCGCGTAGTACGGGTACGGGTCCGCTCGGAAGCCGGGGTCGCGGAAGGGCAGCAGGTCCTCGGTGGCGGACGCGGGTCCGGCGGTGGTGACGGTCATGTCGCGGCACTCCTCGTATCGGGCGCGAGACGGGGGGGAACTGGAGATGGGGAGAGGGAGGGACGACCAGAGGCCTCGTACCGCGAGAATTATCCAGCCGGATAATTTCGTCAATACTTCGCGGGCACGTAATCAAGTCTTTACGCCGCCGGAAACGGACGAGCCCCCGTCGCCATGCGACGGGGGCTCAGTCCTGACCTGCGGTTATGGCAGGGATTGCCATGGGGGCGACTACTCTGCGTCTCCAGGCTGCCGGGTCAGCAGTGACCGCAGTTCCTTCAGCGCGGCCACGGTGACGTCCGGCTCGTCGAGGACCAGCTGGTGCAGCACGAGACCCTCCAGGGCGGCGAAGACGAGCCGGGTCAGGGCAGGGCTGGTGCCGTCGGGCAGGCTGCGGGACAGCTCCCTCTCGGTGGCCTGGAAGTACTCGTCGTACAGCGCGCGGATCTGCGGCAGCAGTTCGGGCCTGCGCCTGGATTCGAGCATGAGCTCGTACTGGAAGATCTGCATGGCCGGCTCGCGGGTGACCATGTCCGCCAGTCCCGCCGCGAAGTCCGCGATGTCGCCCGTGCCGGGTTCCAGGGAGCTGATACTCGTGCTGGTGCGCACCGCGTGTTCGAGGGCCGCCTCGATCAGCGCGTCCCGCGAACCGAAGTGGTGCACCACGAGCCCGTGCGTGACACCCGCCTCTTCCGCGACGGCGCGATAGGTGAGCTTGCGCAGCCCGCCCCGGGCCACCACGCGCACGGCCGCGTTGAGCAGGGCCTCGCGGCCGGTCCCGTAGTCCACGCGCTTGCGGGGCCTGGCGGGGGGCTTGTCGGAGGAATCGCTCATGGACGCGACCCTACCCGCACGCGGAGGCCGGCGGACCGTCGCAGGGGCGTCAGCGCTTCGGCGGGCGGATGCCGCGGAACTCCCAGTCGCCGCCGAGGGCGGTGGACAGGACCTCCTCGGACTCGGTGGGCTGGGCGCCGACGTCGGTGCGGATGGCGGTGGGACCGGTGACGATGTGGTTGGTGAGCCGGCCGAGGCCCTCGACCTCGACCTCGACGACGTCTCCGGGCCGGACGGGGCGGGAGTTGGCGGGGGTGCCGGACAGGAGTACGTCGCCCGGGTAGAGGGTGATGGTGCGGGCGATGTCGGCGACGAGGTAATGCATGTCCCACTTCATCTCGTCGGTCGTACCGTCCTGCACGACCTCGCCGTTGACGTAGGTGCGCAGGCTCTTGCCGTGGAAGTCCCAGTCGGTGACCAGGCCGGGGCCGAGGGGGCAGAGGGTGTCGGAGCCCTTGACCCGGAGCATGGAGCCGGCGTCGGTGTCGCGGAAGTCGTGCAGTCCGTAGTCGTTGGCGATGGTGTAGCCGGCGATGTACTCGCCCGCCTCGGCCGGGGAGATGTTCCGCGCGGTCTTCCCGATGACGATGGCGACCTCGCCCTCGTAGTTGAGCCACTTGCAGCCCTCGGGGCGGACGATGGCGCCCTTGTGGGAGTTGAGGGAGGAGGTCGGCTTGTGGAAGTACGTGGGAGTGTCAGGGAGGTCGATCCGGAACTCGTCGACGCGGCTGCGGTGGTTGAGGTGGACGGCGATCACTTTGGACGGCACGACCGGCGGCAGGTGCTGCGCGTCCTCGGTCTTGACGCGGCGGCCGTCCCCGGCGACGAGTTCGTCGCCTTCGACGGTGACCTGGACGGCGGCGCCGTCGAGGAGGATGCGGCGGTACTCGGGCATGTTCCGGGCTCCTAGATACGACTGTGAGGGGTGCGCGGGGCGGGGGTCGCGGACGGGCCGGTGCCGGTCCAGCCGTCGGCCGGGCGGTCGAACCAGAGGTGGACCTGGCCGGTGCCGATGGAGTTCTCGTACTCGCCGTACTGGCGGGCCCTGGCGACGCACGCCTGTTCGCCGAGGGCGCCGGCCATCATCAGGTAGTGGAAGAACTTCGCCTCGGGCTTGTACTTCGAGAACTCCGGCATGGTGTCGAGGACCTTGTCGTGGCGGCCCTCCTTGAACCAGGCGATGCGCTCGTAGTCGGCCTCGCGCGCTTCCGGCGTGAAGATGTGCACGGGGTCGCTCGACTCGTGGTCGCGCAGCTCGCGCAGCGGCCAGAAGGTGTGTGACAGCGCACCGGAGGCGATGAGCAGGACCCGGCGGCCCGGGGTGGCGGCGATACCGTCGGCCAGCGCCCGGCCGAGGCGCAGGTGGTCCTCCATGTCGCCGGTCTGGCAGACCCCGATGGTCACCCACCGCTTGTCGGGCAGGCCCTCCCCGAGGAACTTCCAGAGGTTGATGGTGGCGTAGTAGATCGGCAGGTACTCGTCCTCGATCGCGGTGATCCAGGTGCCGTGCTTGTCGGCGAACTTCTCGACGTTGTGGGCGAGTTCGGGGTCGCCCGGGAAGTCGTACGGCATCCGGCACATGCCGCGCGGCAGCTCCTCGGAGGTGAACAGGCCGGCCCTGCGTGCTTGTGCGGTGACGACGAACTCGACCGTCGTGGCCCAGTGGGAGTCCAGGACGACGACGGTGTCGTAGTCGTCGCGCTCGAAGACGTCCTTGCGGAGCTGGTGCAGGCCTGTGACGAGGGTGATCTCCTTGCCCTCGTTGAGCTCCAGCCGGGTCTCCTGCGGAAGCACGATGGTGGGGACGTGGGCGAGCAGGCCCGCCCCGACGATCTCACCCATGGTTCCTCCAACCGTTCGGCGCGGTCACGGTGTTCTTCACGTCGCAGTAGAAGTCGAAGCTCCAGGTGCCGCCCTCGCGGCCGACGCCGGAGTGGCGGGAGCCGCCGAAGGGCGCCTGCAGGTCGCGGACGAAGAAGCAGTTGGTCCAGACCGTGCCTGCGACCAGCTGTGCGGTGACGCGCTCGGCGCGCTCCGGGTCGCCGGTGGCGAGGGTGGCGGCGAGTCCGAAGCGGGTGTCGTTGGCGAGGCGGACGGCCTCGTCCTCGGTGGTGAAGGTCTGCAGGGTCAGGACGGGGCCGAAGACCTCCTCCTGCACGATCTCCGAGTCCTGGGCGACGTCGGTGAGGAGGGTCGGCGCGTAGTACTGGGCGTCCTTGCGATGGCCGCCGATGACCGCGCGGGCCCCGGCCGCGATCGCCCGCTGCACGAACCCGTCGATCTTCTCCAGCTGGCGCGGGTGGATGTTCGGGCCGATGTCGGTGGCCTCGTCCCGCGGGTCGCCCTGGGTGAGCTGCCCGGCCTTCTCGACGAAGCGGCGGGTGAACTCCTCGGCGACCGACTCCTCGACCAGGAAGCGCGTTGCGGCCAGGCACACCTGCCCGGCGTTGTCGTACTGCTCCACCGCCAGGTCGACCGCGAGGTCCAGGTCGGCGTCAGCGAACACCAACAGGGGGGACTTGCCGCCGAGTTCGAGGCTGAGCGGGGTCAGGTTCGCGGCAGCCGAGGCCGAGATCCGCTTCGCCGTCGGCACCGAACCGGTGAAGCTGATCCGCCGCACGTCGGGGTGCGAGGTCAGAGCGTCGCCGATCTCCGAGCCGTACCCCTGCACGACGTTCAGCACTCCGGCGGGCAGCCCGGCCTCGGCGGCGATGTCGGCCAGCAGGGACGCGGTCAGCGGGGTCCACTCGGCGGGCTTGAGGATGACCGTGTTGCCGGCCGCGAGAGCGGGGGCGACCTTCCACGTGGCCAGCATCAGAGGGGCGTTCCAGGGGGTGATCAGCACGGAGGGGCCCGCCGGGTCCCAGCTGACGTGGTTGGTGTGCCCGCGCGTCTCGAAGTCCTCGTGCTCCAGCTTCAGCAACCAGTCCGCGAAGAAGCGGAAGTTGTGGGCGACGCGGGGCATGACGCCCCGGCGGTGGGAGCGGAGCAGGGCGCCGTTGTCGGTGGTCTCGACGATGGCGAGCTCTTCCAGCCGCTTGTCGACGCCGTCGGCGACGGCGTGCAGGATGCGGGCGCGTTCGGCACGTGGGGTGGCGGCCCAGGCGGGGAAGGCGGCCTTCGCCGCGGCCACCGCGGCCGCAGCCTCCATCCCGGTGCCCCGGGAGATCTCCCCCAGAACGCTGCCGTCGATCGGCGAGACATCGGTGAACGTTTCGGCGGAGGCGACGCGCTCGCCGCCGATCCAGTGCCGGGTGTCGACGGCGACCCCGGCCACCGTGAGGGTGTGCTCGGTCATGTCCGGTCTCCAAGTCCTGTGGTGCGTAAGGGGGTTACTCGGCGCCGGACGTGCCGGACTCCAGCAGCCGGCCGCCGTCCCAGACGACACCGACCTGCCGGTAGTAGGCGGCGATCGGCTCGCGGATCTCCAGGCGTGCCAGTTCCTCGGTGGGCGCCTCGAACAGCTCCAGCTCGGCGTCGCCGCGCCACGGCTGTCCACCCTCGAAGGAGGCGGCGCCGGACTCGATCAGCTCGTCGAGCGCCAGGCCCTTGCCCTTTTCGATGGAGGGCAGCCAGCGATGGTGGGCCATGGGGTGGGCGTTGACGAAGCCGTTGGTCTCGGACGGTTCGCGCAGGGTGACCACGGCCTGGGCCAGGCGCCGG
Source organism: Streptomyces sp. NPDC001714 (assembly GCF_042892755.1). Lineage (NCBI taxonomy): Bacteria > Bacillati > Actinomycetota > Actinomycetes > Kitasatosporales > Streptomycetaceae > Streptomyces > Streptomyces sp. NPDC001714. The sequence continues at coordinate 194,459 of NZ_JBIAUL010000018.1, read as the reverse complement.
TCGGCGGCGGCGAGGGTGGCGCCGAAGCGGGCGCCGGCCTCGATGCGCGGGGCGGGCCCGTAGGGGTGCGGGCGGGTCTGGTGGATCGAGCCGAGCTTCTTCGGGTAGCCCTGGTGCAGGCCGCGCGCGATGGCGAAGTCCTTGTCGACCCAGATGTACACGCAGCGGGTGTAGGTCTGCCCCCGGTACTTGCAGCGCACGACCGCGAACGCCTCCTTGTACTGGGCCAGTACCGGGTCCAGCAGCTCCTGACCAGAACCCGAGCAGGACTGCCAGTCGGCCCAGATCAGCGCCACGGCGCCCGGGTCCTCGTCCGCCAACTCCAGCGGCTCGGGCAGCAGTTCACGCACACGTGCCGGGTCGGTGCGGTACTCGACGGTGAGCAGGTCACCGGAGTACCGCCAGGGCGGCGAGGGGATCAGCGACGAGGCTCCGCTCGCCGTCTTGGGGAAGAAGAATCCACGGACGGTGGTCATGTCAGCAAAGTCCTTAGGCGGTGAGGGCGGGCTGCTCGAGCAGTTCGGCGCGGTAGCGGGAGGCGGCGGCCGCCGCGGCCTGACCGCCCAGGGCGACGACACCGGCCAGCCGGCCACCGGCGTGGTAGCCGACGACGACGTCACCGTCGAGGTCGCCTTCCAGTACGCGCACGTCCTCCTTGCCGAGTACCGGTGCCCCGAAGGACTGCAGGCGGAAGTCGTGCTGGTCGCTCCAGAAGGTGGGCAACGGTGCGAACGGGGACAGGTCGCGGCCGGCGCCGGTCAGGTGGGCGACGAGGGTCTTCGCGGCGTGCTTGGCGGTGTCCGTGGGGATGCACCAGTGCTCCACACGGCGCGGTACGCCGTCGTAGCGGGCGTTGGGGAAGCGGGCCACGTCACCGACGGCCACCACGTCGGGCCGTCCGCCGACGCGCAGGTGCTCGTCGGTGGGCACACCGTCGCTGAGGTCGAGGCCGTTGCCGTCCAGCCACTCGGTGTTGGCGACCGAGCCGACCGACTCGACCACCACGTCGGCGGGCAGAACGGTGCCGTCGGCGAGGGCGACGCCGGTGACGTGGTCGTCGCCGGTGAAGCCGGTCACCCCCGTGCCAAGAGCGAAGCGCACGCCGCGTTCCTCGTGGCGCTTCAGCAGGGCCCTGGCGAGGAGCTCGCCGAGGGGGCCGACCATCGGCAGGGGCAGCGGGTCGACCACGGTCACCTCGCGGGCGCCCAGAGCCACGGCGGTGGCGGCGACCTCGCAGCCGATGAAGCCGCCTCCGACGACGACCACCCGGGCTCCCGGCCGGGTGAGGGCCTGCCGCAGGCCCTGCGCGTCGTCGATGGTGCGGACCGTGTGCCGGCCCGCGAGCGGGCCGGGGCAGCGCAGGCGCCGGGGCCGCATTCCGGTGGCGACGACCAGACCGTCGTACGAGAGCGCCTCGCCGTCGTCGAACTCGACGATCTTCTCCGCGAGCCGCACGGCGACGACCTTGGTCCCCAGCCGCCACTGAGCGTCGGCCACGCTCGCCCGCGGGCGGAAGGCGAGCGACTCGAAGGGCGCGTTGCCGGCCAGGACCTCCTTGGACAGGGGCGGCCGGTTGTAGGGCATGTGCGGCTCGTCACCGACGAGCGTGATGCCTTCGGTCCAGCCGGCGGCCCGCAGTTGCTCGGCCGCGCGCAGGCCGGCCATGGAGGCGCCGGCCACGACGATGCGTGCATGCGTCGACGTCATGGTCAGTCCTCGATACGGATGGCCTGGAGCGGACACACGTCGGCGGCTTCCTCGACCTCGTCACGCAGCGCGTCGTCGGGGTCGGTGACGTAGGCCAGGTGGCCGCTGTCGTCCATGGAGAAGACATCGGGGGCGGCGAAGACGCACTGGCCGTGGTCCTGGCACTTGTTCATGTCGACGACGACCTTCATGGCCGGTCCTCCTGAAAGTGAGGGCGTCGGGGCGGGGGCGAGGAGAGGAAGAGGGGCCCGACCGCTTCGGCCGGGCCCCGGCCAAGGGCCTGGCGACTGACCGGGCCCTTACTCATTTGGCTTCAAACAACATAGGAAGCGACCCACCCCTGGTCAATACCTATCCATGCGGATAATTTTTTTCCATCCCCTCTTGCGGGGTGTCCGTAGCCCCCATACCGTTTGGCACCAAACAAGTCAGCCGTGCCCCCACCAGCTCCGGCCCTCTGACTTCTCTCGTCACCCACACCCCCAAGCGCCCGAGGAGACATCGGTGAGCGCAGCCCCAACCCCCAGCCTCCGTCAGCACATGCAGCGGCTCGCCGCCGAGGGCATCGACGTGGTGCGCGTGACCTATCCCGACCTCATCGGCGTCGACCGCGCACGCGACGTCCTGCTGGACCACCTGCCGTCGGCCTGCGACCACGGCCTGGCCTTCTGCCGGGCCGTCTACCACACCAGCCCCCGGGGTGACGTGGTCCCCGTCTCCGGCGGTCTCGACGCCGGCCTGCCCGACATCACCGTGCGACCCGACCTGGACAGCCTGGTCCCCCTCCCCTGGGAGCCCGGCGTCGTCTCCTGCCTCGCCGACGCCACTGACCCGGCCACCGGCCTGCCCGCGCCCGAGTCACCCCGCGATCTGCTGCGCACCGTCCTCGCCCGGTGCGCCGAACACGGCCTGCGTCCGGTGGTCGGCCCCGAACTCGAGTACTTCCTCTGCGACGAGGACCCTGCCTCCCCGAGCGGCTGGAAGCGTTACTCCGGGACCACCGGCGCCGTCTACACCGCCGGTCTGCGCGCCGACGGCGACAACCACCTGCTGCGCACCCTGCGCCTGCTGCGGGACATGAACATCGGCGTGACCAGCGGCAACCACGAGTTCGACGGCGGCCAGTTCGAGATCAACCTCACCCACTCCGAAGCCCTGTCCGCCGCGGACCGCGCCTTCCGCTTCAAGTCCGCGATCAAGGAGCTGGCCCGGAAGGAGGGGAAACTCGCCACGTTCATGGCCAAGCCGTTCAACGACGCCGGAGGCTCCGGTTTCCATCTCCACCTGTCCTGCGAAAACGACGAGGGCGGCAACGCCTTCGACGACCCCACCGGGCCGTACGGGCTGTCCGCCACCGCACGCCACGCCGTCGCCGGCATCCTCGCCCACGCCCCGGCCCTGGCCGCCCTGGCCAACCCGACGGTGAACTCCTACAAGCGATTCGGCCCGGACACCCTCGCCCCCTGGCTGATCGACTGGGGCCTGGACAACCGCAGCGCCATGGTCCGCATCCCGCCCGAGCGCGGCTCCGGCGCCCGCTTCGAACTGCGTCTCGGTGACGCCAGCGCCAACCCGCACCTGCTGATCGCGGGCACGATCGCCGCCGCGCTGCTCGGGGTGTCGGCCGGCGAGGAGCCCCCCGCCCCCTTGGAGGGGTACGGCTACGACCCCGCCAGGGCGGCCGTGCTGCCCATGAGCCTGCCGGCCGCGCTGGACGCCCTGGAGGCGGACACGGAACTGACCGACGTCCTCGGCAAGGACTTCACCGCCTCCTTCCTCTCCTACAAGCGCAACGAGATCGAACGCTTCCAACGGCACATCACCGACTGGGAGTTCACCGAGTACGCCTACCACCTGTGACGACTGGGAGCCATGCGATGACGACCGAGACCCCGACTGCCGCCGTGCACGAACCGCTGCCGCTGGCGGACGTCAACCTCGCCGACCTGGACAACTTCACCGACGGGACCACCCCGTGGCGCATGTTCCACACCCTGCGTCACCAGGACCCGGTGCACTGGCAGCCCGAGGAGGCTCCCAACTCCGGCTTCTGGGCGGTGACCCGGCACGCCGACATCGCCCGCGTCGACCGCGACGCCGAGACCTTCACCTCGACGAAGTTCGTGAACCTCGAAGAGGTCGACGAGGACCAGATCAAGAAGCGCGCCTCCATCCTGGAGATGGACGGCGTCCGCCACCGCGCCCTGCGCAACGTGATCCAGCGGCAGTTCGGCGCGAGCGTCATCAACAGTTACAGCGACTTCCTGCGCGGCCTGACCGCCAAGACGCTGGATGCGGCCCTCGCCAAGGGCACCTTCGACTTCGTCGCCGACGTCTCCGCCGACTTCCCCATCAACGTCCTGGCCCGGCTCCTCGACGTGCCGCCGGAGGACAACCAGCAGCTCATCGACTGGGGCAACCGCATCATCGGCAACACCGACCCCGACTACGCCGACGTCCTGCTGCACAGCGCGGAGAGCGAGAAGTACCGCGATCTGCCGTTCCGCTCCCCCGCCTCGCTGGAGGTCTTCGAGTACGGCCGTGAGCTGGCCCGGCAGCGGCGCGGCGGCGACGGCACCGACCTGGTCTCCAGGCTGGTGAACACCACCCCGAAGGACGGTGCGCCGCTCTCGCCGCAGGACTTCGACAACTACTTCCTGCTCCTGGTCGTGGCAGGCAACGAGACCACCCGCCACACCATCACCCACTCCATGCTGGCCCTGCTCCAGCACCCCGAGCAGCTGGCGAGGCTGAAGGACGACCCGTCGCTGATCCCCACGGCGGTCGAGGAGTTCCTGCGCTGGGCGTCCCCCGTCTACCACTTCCGCCGTACCGCGACCCGCGACGTCGAACTGGGCGGCAAGCGGATCAAGGAGGGCGACAAGGTCGTCATGTGGTACGCCTCCGGCAACCGCGACGAGGAGGTCTTCGGCAACCCCTACGACTTCGACGTCACACGCCGGGACAACGACCACGTCACCTTCGGCAAGGGCAGCCCCCACCTGTGCCTGGGCAACCTCCTCGCCCGCACCGAGATCCGCATCATGTTCGAGGAGCTCATCCCGCGCATCGCCGACATCAAACTCGTCGGCGACGTCCCCCGCGTGCGCTCCAACTTCGTCAACGGCATCAAGAAGCTGCCGGTCGAGGTCACCCTCGCCTGACCGCCTGCCGCAGCCGCCCGGACGGCTGCGGCTGCCGGGGCGCCCCGCCCCGAACGAGCGGCGCCGCTCACGTCTGCCCTCAACCACGCTCGTCCCGAGGATCACCACGATGACCACTCCCCGCATGCAGCTCGTCCTGAGCGAGAACTGGACCATGACCGGAGGCCGCGCGGATCTGCCGACCGTGATCCGCTGGGCCCGCGAGGCCGAGGACGCCGGATTCGACTCCGTCATGATCAGCGAACACATCGTGCTCGGCCCCGACGCCGGAGCCAATGGCGTGATGGGCAACCCCCGCGACTACGCCCTGCCCGGCAACCAGGACCCCCATACACCCTGGCCCAACTCCCTCATGCTGCTGAGCGCGATCGCCGCTGTCACCGAGCGTCTGCGTCTCGCCGCCTCGGCGGTCATCGCTCCCCTGCGGCATCCCCTGCTCCTGGCCCGTGAGCTCGGCACCCTGGACCTTCTCTCCGAGGGCCGTCTGATCGTGCTGCCCAACGTCAGCTGGAGCCGGGACGAGTACGCGGCACTCGGTGTCCCGTTCGCCCGGCGTGGCAAGCTCCTCGACGAACACCTGGAGATCTGGGCGAAGTTGTGGGGCCCCTCTCCCGTGTCCCACGAGAGCGAGTACTACACCTTCCAGGACGTGTACTTCGAGCCCAAGGCATACCGCCCGGACGGCCCCCGACTGTGCTTCGGCGGCGCGGGCATGCACGAGGCGATGGTCCGCAGGATCGTCCGGTACGGCCACGCCTTCAACCCGCTGGGCAAGGTGACGCCCGAGCACATGCAGACGCTGAAGACCGCGATGGCCGCCGCGGGCCGCGACATCGCCGACCTGGAGATGATCGGCGGCACCCGCGCCGTGTTCCCCGACGACGACTCCTGCGCCGACCTGGCCCAGGCTCTCGAGCCCATCCCCGAGCAGATGGCCCAAGGATTCACCACCTTCTGCGTCAAGCCCTCGCAGTTCACCGACGATCCGAACGGGGTGGGCGCGTTCTGCCGCGAGGTGATGCGCCGCGTGGAGTTGCTGACCGTCTGACGGCGCCGCCGATGTCCCGCATCGCGGCCCCAGCAGCCCGCTGACGACGAGCGGCACCGGGCCGCGGAAGAACGAACCGAACGAGCCAAGGACCACAGCATGACGACTCCCGACGAAGCCGCCGGCACCCGCCCCTCCACTTCCGCTGAAGCCACTCGACACGATCCCCATCGCCTCCCCGATGTGTCCGGCCTGGTGGTCGGTATCCTCGGCGGCACCGGACCGCAGGGGCGCGGTCTCGCCTACCGGCTCGCCGGCGCGGGCCAACAGGTCGTCATCGGCTCACGGGACGCCGCCCGGGCCGCCGCCACGGCAGCAGCCATCGGCACTGACGTCCGCGGCGCTGACAACGCCACCACCGCACGGCAGAGCGACCTGGTGATCGTCGCCACTCCCTGGGAGGGACACGCCGAGCTGCTGGCCACGCTCCGCGCGGAACTCGCCGGCAAGATCGTGGTCGACTGCGTCAACCCTCTCGGCTTCGACAAGAAGGGCGCCCACGCGCTCAGACCCGAGGAGGGCAGCGCCGCCGAACAGGCCGCCGCGCTGTTGCCGGACTCCCGGGTGACCGCCGCATTTCACCATCTCTCCGCCGTCACTCTGGAAGACCGGCAGGTCGAGAAGATCGACACCGACATACTCGTCCTGGGTGACGAACGCGCCGCCACCGACACCGTCCAGGCACTCGCCTCACGCCTCCCGGGCGCACGCGGCCTCTACGGCGGACGACTGCGCAACGCCCACCAGGTGGAGTCGCTGGTTGCCAACCTGATCTCGGTGAACCGCCGCTACAAGGCCCACGCCGGCCTGCGCATCACCGACGTCTGAGAAGACGTCAGGATAATCCTTGAGCCGGGCCGCGAACGTCTCCGAGACGCGTTCGGGCAGCACGTCCGCGGCCCGACCTGCTTCGACGTCGACGAGCACAGTGCCGTAGCTGCAGCCCTTGCGGAAGGGAATTCGTCCCCAGCACCCGCGGGGCACGGTCCGGCACCGCCGGTGCTGTCAGCAGTCTGAGCAGCCGGTTCCGGCCCGCGGCCAGCCGCAGCCGACGGCATAACCTCGCGGCCGACCGCCCACCCGACGGGGGACGAACGCAGCCGGCCCGTCAGCCCGTGCTGGAGCGGCGGTGCCGCTCGGACGGCACCTGCTCAGTGAACCTCCGAGAACAGTTCTTCCAGTCGCAGAAGTACCGGCGCACCCACAGGCGCACTACGACCCGACGGGGGCCCACGGGCGTCATCACTGGCCCGCATGGCCTGTGATCAGGCCGCGCGGCTGAGCCGGGCTGATAACGGCGGCATGCCCGACAAGTTCCCGGGTGGCGGGCGGATCAGCGCCGCGATCTGCGGCATCACGAAGGCGGCTCGACTTCACCCGGCAGGACACCGCACACTGCTGACCAGCGACAACACCACCGCCCACAGAAGGGCCCTCCAGGGGCCTGAGAGGGTCGTAGTCGACGTCCGTGGCCATCACGTAGACCTCTGCGATGACCAGCGGGTCGAGGATCGCGCCGAGCAGCAGGGCGACCACGATGGACGTCTTCCCGGGGCCCATGATGCCGCCGACGATCCAGTTCTTCCCCATGAGCCGGCCGATCATCTGGCCACCGCGCTGGAAGACAGCGACCGGCACGCCATTGAAGTAGTCGGTGGTGCCCTCGGTGAGCAGCGGCCACGGCGGTACGGCGCCGTTGCGGATCCCTGGTCGGCCACCCACAGGTCGAGGACGCCGGGCATCAAGGTACGTTGTGCCCAAGAGGACGGGCCGGCCACCGAATCCTGACGGCGGCAACGGCCGTCTCACACTCGTCCCACAGACCCACCGGAGAGCGCAGGTCGGAGTGCACGCGACCTGCGCTCTCCGGATTGCAGGACGTCCCGGACCCCTCACATACGCCAGGTAAACTCCGTACACGTGACTTCAGCCGCGCCCGCCAAGCCCCGCATCCCGAACGTCCTCGCCGGACGCTACGCCTCCGCCGAGCTCGCCACGCTCTGGTCGCCCGAGCAGAAGGTGAAGCTGGAGCGGCAGCTCTGGCTCGCCGTGCTGCGGGCCCAGAAGGACCTCGGGATCGAGGTGCCGGACGCGGCGATCGCCGACTACGAGCGGGTCCTCGACACCGTCGACCTGGCCTCCATCGCCGAGCGCGAGAAGGTCACCCGGCACGACGTGAAGGCGCGGATCGAGGAGTTCAACGCCCTCGCCGGCCACGAGCACGTGCACAAGGGCATGACCTCCCGGGATCTGACGGAGAACGTCGAGCAGCTCCAGATCCGGCTCTCGCTCGAGCTGATGCGGGACCGTACGACGGCCGTCCTGGCCCGCCTGGGCAGGCTGGCCGGCGAGTACGCCGAGCTGGTCATGGCCGGCCGCTCGCACAACGTGGCCGCACAGGCCACCACCCTCGGCAAGCGTTTCGCGACCGCCGCCGACGAGCTGCTTGTGGCCTACGGCCGCGTCGAGGAGCTCCTCGCCCGCTACCCGCTGCGCGGCATCAAGGGCCCGGTCGGCACCGCCCAGGACATGCTGGACCTGCTGGGCGGGGACGCGGCGAAGCTGGCCGAGCTGGAGGACCGGATCGCACGGCACCTCGGCTTCTCGCAGGCGTTCACCTCGGTCGGCCAGGTGTACCCGCGCTCGCTGGACTACGAGGTGGTGACCGCGCTCGTCCAGCTGGCCGCCGCCCCCTCCTCCCTGGCCAAGACGATCCGGCTGATGGCCGGGCACGAGCTGGTCACCGAGGGCTTCAAGCCGGGGCAGGTCGGCTCCTCGGCGATGCCGCACAAGATGAACACGCGGTCCTGCGAGCGCGTCAACGGCCTCATGGTGATCCTGCGCGGCTACGCCTCGATGACCGGCGAGCTGGCCGGCGACCAGTGGAACGAGGGCGACGTGTCCTGCTCGGTGGTGCGCCGGGTGGCCCTGCCGGACGCCTTCTTCGCGCTCGACGGTCTGCTGGAGACCTTCCTGACGGTCCTCGACGAGTTCGGCGCCTTCCCGGCCGTCATCGCCCGCGAGCTCGACCGCTACCTGCCTTTCCTGGCCACCACCAAGGTGCTGATGGGCGCGGTGCGCGCGGGCGTCGGCCGTGAGGTCGCCCACGAGGCGATCAAGGAGAACGCCGTCGCCACCGCGCTCGCGATGCGCGAGCAGGGCGCCGAGCGCAACGACCTGCTCGACAAGCTCGCCGCCGACGAGCGGCTGCCGCTGGACCGCGAGCAGCTGACGGCGCTGATGGCCGACAAGCTGTCCTTCACGGGCGCGGCCGCCGCCCAGGTCGGTGTCGTCGTCGGCCGGATCGAGGAGATCGTCAAGCAGCACCCCGAGGCGGCCGGTTACACGCCCGGAGCGATCCTCTGAGCCGCTTCACTCAGGCGGAGCTGGAGGCCGCCCGCGACCGTCTCGTCCCGGACGTGCTCGCGGACGGCCTGCACGTCCTGTTCTGCGGTATCAATCCCGGCCTGATGACGGCGGCCACGGGCCACCACTTCGCCCGTCCCGGCAACCGCTTCTGGCCGGTCCTGCACCTGTCCGGCTTCACCCCGAGGCTGCTGAAGCCCGCGGAACAGGGCGAGTTGCTGTCGTACGGGCTCGGCATCACGAACGTGGTGGCACGGGCGACCGCGCGCGCCGACGAGCTGACGGCCGCGGAGTACACCGAGGGCGGGCGCCTGCTGACGGCCAAGGTGACGCGGGTCCGGCCGAGGTGGCTGGCGGTGGTGGGCGTCACGGCCTACCGGGCCGCCTTCGCCGACCGCGGGGCTCAAGTCGGTCCGCAGGAGCGGACGATCGGGGACACTCGCGTGTGGGTGCTGCCCAACCCCAGCGGGCTGAACGCGCACTGGACGGCGGCGACGATGGCGGAGGAGTTCGGGCGGCTGCGGGTGGCGGCGGAGGGCTAACCTCAGGGCCGTGAAGTCACGGGGCCGGCACGATTCCCCAGGCTCTTCGAGCTGTGGATTTACCGGAAGTGTCCTGGCCTCAGGCGTCATCGCCGCCACCGTCATCGACCTCGCGGGCACCATCGGCCGACCTGCCCTGGCCGAGCCGCCCTGGCCGAGCCGACGACGCCGGTGGCGTGTGCGGTGACGGATGGTGAAGAGGTACGGCACGTGCCTCTTCACCATCCGCCGCCCAAGTCCGCCTCTCGTCAGACCGTGTGCGTCTCGCTGCCGTCGAGCAGGCCGTGGCCGCCAGGGGCTGTGCTGAGGGCCGTGCCCTCGTCGATGATCTCGTTGCGCTCGTTGACGAAGACGACCCTGGGCTCGACCTTCGCCGCGTCGGCGTCCGGTACCGCCGCGTAGGCGATGATGATCACGAGGTCGCCGTTCTGGACGAGGCGGGCCGCGGCGCCGTTGACGCCGATGATGCCGCTGCCCCGGGGGCCCTCGATCACGTAGGTCTCGAACCGGCTGCCGTTGTTGATGTCCACGAGGTGGATCAGCTCGCCGGGGAGCAGGTCGGCGGCGTCCATGAGGTCGGCGTCGAGGGTCAGGGATCCGACGTAGTTCAGATCGCACTGGGTGATCGTGGCCCGGTGGATCTTCGATTTGAGCATGGTTCGGAACATGGCTGTCGCCTTTCGGGGTGGGCGCCTTCTGGTCTTCAACCACGAGAAATTCGATACCGGCCGTTGGAATCGGCCCGTACATGACCGACGTGAGCCCGTTCCAGAGGATCCTGGGCGGCGGTGAACGAGCATTCCAGCAGAAATTCAGTTTCGGTAGAGGCGAATTCCCGTGACACTCCGGGAAGATCTCCACCTGGCCGGGCAGGCACCCCTTACGCCCTTTTATCGCTGGTCAGGGCGGATCCCACCGGCCCCTCGGGTGTCGTATGTCGCCCACTCACTTTCATGCCGTGCAGGTTGATGAGCGGGGGCGGGGCTGGAGCCGGCATCCGTATCGCGTTCACAGTGAGGAAGCGTCGAGGGCATGGAAATGACCTCGGTCGCAATACCACGGAATCACCGCTTCACAGAATCACGGAATCCCGAATGATTCGGCCTTGAAGGGAGCAGAGGGTGACGGTGGAAATCACGACACAGGAGGCCCAGGAGATCGCCGGGAAGATCGCCGTGGTCTTCCAGGAGGTGCTGGGCGCGACGGAGGTGCCCGACACCCGCAGCGGGTTCCTGGACATCGGCGGCGACTCGCTGACGGCCGCCCGCGCGGTGTCCCTCATCAGCTCGCGGCTGGGTGTGCGGATCACGGTCCGCGACCTGTTCCGGGAGCGGAACGCCGACGCGCTCGCCCTCGTGGTGGTGCGCCGCCTGGCTTCGTAGCGCCCCGGGCGGTCGGCCGCTCCGGCTCGACCAACCCGTTCTGCAACGCGGACCCGCCCGGCCGATCCGGCACGGCGGGCTCCGGGCCGGCCCGTGACGGTGCCGGTCGTCCGATCGCACGTCCGCAATGACTTTTCGAGAGGTGAGGACATGGTGGCTCAGACGTATCGCGTGGTGGTGAACGGCGAGGAGCAGTACTCGATCTGGCCCGAGGGACGGGACCTGCCCGACGGGTGGTTCGACGAGGGCACCTCCGGCACCAAGGAGGAGTGCCTCGACCACGTCGAGCGGGTCTGGACCGACATGCGGCCGCTCAGCCTCCGCCGGGCGCGGTGACCGAACTGCCATGACGACGTGGACCGGAGAAGCCGCCGGAGTGGAAGAGCCGGCTGCGATGAAGAGGGAACTGACCGCCGAGAAGCGTGAGTTGCTCAAGCAGCGGCTGCTCGGGAGGTCCCGAACCGCTGCGGCGCCCGTGGGCGCCCCGGGTGCCGTACCGCGCCGTCCTGGCACCGAGGGCGCCCCGTTGGCGCCCGTCCAGCACAACCTGTGGGTCGCGGACCGCCTGTTGTCCGACAACTCCACCTTCAGCGTCCACCGCGTCCTGCGCCTGACCGGGGCGCTGGACCGCGACGCGGTCCGCCGGGCGCTGGACGCCCTGGTGGAGCGGCACGAGACGCTGCGCATGGTGTTCCGGGACGACAGCCCGCCCCGTCAGGTCCCGCTGCCGCCCGCCCCGGCCGCGCTGCGCACCGTCGACCTGTCGCATCTTCCCCCGGTCGCGCGGCCGGCGGCGGCCGTACGGGTGGCCGAGGAGGAGATCGCGGGGCCCTTCGACCTGGAGCGCGGCCCCGTCTTCCGGGCCGTCCTGGTCACCTGCGACGACAGCACCCACGTCCTGGTGCTGAACCTGCACCACTGCGTGGCCGACGAATGGTCGTGCGGTGTGCTGGGCCGCGAGTTCGGCGCCCTGTACGCGGCGTCCGCGCGGGGGGTCACCGACCTCGCGAAGGTGTTGCCGGAGCTTCCGGTGTCGTACCGGGACTACGCGCACTGGCAGTCGGAGCGGCTCTCCGGTGACCTGCTGGAGCGGCAGCTCGCCTACTGGCGTTCGGCCCTGGACGGGGTGCCGCCGGTCCTGGAACTGCCCACCGACCATGTGCGTCCCCCCACCCCGTCGTTCTGGGGGCACGGCGCCCGCCGACTGCTGTCCCCCGAGGTCGGTGCGGCGCTGCGGGACTTCGCCCGGCGGCACAACGTCACCCTCTTCACCGCCCTGCTGTCCATCTTCGCGGGCTACCTGCACCGCTGGAGCGGTGGACAGGAGCGCTTCTCGGTGCTGACGCCGGTCTCGGGCCGGGTCGTCGGTGACACCGAACCGCTCATCGGCATGATGGCGAACACCCTGCCGCTGGCCGTGGACGTCAGCGACGACCCCGGTTTCGCCACGCTGGTGCGGCGCATGAACGCGGTGGTTCTCGGGGCTCTGGAACACCAGGACGCCACCTTCGAGCAGTTGGTCGCGGACTCCGGGCATCCCCGGGACGCCTCCCGCAATCCGCTGTCGCAGGTCATGTACCAGTGCATCGAGTCGCGTGAGCACGTGTGGGAGCTGCCCGGTGTCACGGTCGAGCGCGAGCGCATCGGCATGGCGTCCGCGAAGGTGGACCTGTCGTTGGTCGCGGCGAACCTCGACGAGGGGGTCCGGCTCGACCTGGTGGGTGAGAGCACGCTGTTCGAGCCGGCGACGGTGGAACGGATGCTCGACTCGCTGGTCGAGGTGGTGAGCCGCGCGGTGGCCGCGCCCGACACCACCGTCGGCCGGGTGGACCTGCTCTCCGACGAGGAGCTCGCCCGGGTGGTCGAGGACTCCCTGGGCTCCGGAGCCGCGACGCCCGACGGCACCGTGCTGGACCTCTTCGCGGCCGTCGCCGCCGCCACGCCCGACGCCACCGCGGTCACCGCGGGCGGAACCCGCCTCACCTACCGGGAACTGGACGAGCTGTCGGACCGTACCGCTGCACGGCTCCGCGCGGCCGTGCCGGGACCCGGCGCGCTGGTGGGGATCCATCTGCCCCGCTCCGAGCGGATGGTGGCCACGCTGCTCGGGGTGTGGAAGGCCGGCTGCGCCTTCCTGCCCCTGCCTCTGGATCACCCCGAGGAACGCCTGCGGACCATGGTGGAGGACGCGGGGGCCGCGCTCGTGGTCACCGAACCGGGGCGGGACGCGCTGTTCGGCTCGGCTCCGTCGCTGCACGTCGGCCCCGGCTCCGAGGACCTCGCCACCGGCACCGTGCCCGCGCCCCGGGACCACGACGCGCCGCGCGCCGACGACCTCGCCTATCTGATGTACACCTCGGGCTCCACCGGCCGCCCCAAGGCCGTGGCGATCGAGCACCGGGGGCTCGTCAACTTCCTCAGCGGCACCGCGCGTCGGCTCGATGCCGGCGCGGGCGACGTGTGGCTCGGCCTGACCGGCATCGGGTTCGACATCGCGCTGGTCGAGATGTTCCTGCCGCTCACCACCGGCGGCCGGGTGGTCCTGGCTCCGGAGGGGGCCGCGCAGGACGGTGACGCCGCGGTCGCCACGGCCCGGGAGCACGGGATCACCCATGTGCAGGCGACCCCGTCGGGCTGGCGGGTCCTGCTCGCCTCGACCCAGCGGCTGCCGCGGCTGGCGGTCGCCATGACCGGCGGTGAGTCGCTGCCGCCCGCGCTCGCCGCCGAGCTGCGCCTGGCGGCCGGACGTGTCCTCAACTGCTACGGGCCCACCGAGTCCACGGTGTGGGCCACGTACGACGACGTCACCGATCCGGCCGCGGACATCACCGTCGGCACCGGCGTCGACCAGGTCGCCGTCCATGTCCTCGACGCCGCGATGCGCCCGGTGCCCGTCGGCGTCCCGGGTGAGCTGTACGTGGGCGGGCCCGGGGTCGGGCGCGGTTACCACGCGCGGCCGCGGCTGACGGCGGGGGCCTTCGTGCCGGACCCGTTCGGGCCGCCCGGGGCGCGCCTGTACCGCTCGGGCGACGTGGGCGCGCGACGCCCCGACGGCCGTATCCGTTTCTTCGGCCGCGACGACCACCAGGTCAAGATCCGCGGCCACCGCATCGAACTCGGTGAGATCGAGGCCCGGTTGACCGCGCACCCGGACGTGGCGCACGCCGTGGTCGTGGTGGACCGCAGTCCCGCCGGGGACCGGCTCGTCGGTTACGTCGTCGGGGACGTCACGGAGGACGCGCTGAAGCGCCACCTCACGGCCGCCCTGCCCGTGGCGATGGTGCCCGCCGTCTTCGTGCCGCTGGAGAGCCTGCCGCTGTCGCCGAACGGCAAGGTCGACCGCCGTCGGCTGCCCGCCCCGCGCAACGAGGCTCCCGCGGAGCGCAGGCCGCCCGCCGCCGGGGCCGAGCGGGTCCTGGCCGGCATCTGGAGCCGGCTGCTCGACGTCCCGTCGGTGGCGGCGCAGGACAACTTCTTCACCCTGGGCGGCGACTCGGTGACCGCCGTGTTCCTCGTGTCGCGGGCCCGGGAGGCGGGGTACGTGTTCACCGCGCGCCAGGTCTTCGCCCATCAGACCCTGTCCGAACTCGCGGCCGTCGCCGTCGCGTCGGACGACGGGGCGGCGGCCGGCGGCGTGGACCCGGGCGACTTCCCGCTGGCCGGTCTCGACCGGGAGGGACTGGAGCGGGTCCTGTCCGGGCTCTCCGCCGAGGACGTCCAGGACATCTATCCCTGCACCCCGCTCCAGGCGGGCATGCTGTTCCACAGCCTCCACGACGGCGGCGGGGACTCCTACTTCACCCAGTACCGCTGGGAGATCGAGGGCGACCTCGACCAGGACGGCCTGATCGCCGCCTGGCAGCACGTCCTGGACCGGCACGACGCGCTGCGCTGCTCCTTCCGCTGGGAGGGCCTGGAGCGCCCGCTCCAGATCGTGCACCGCCAGGTGCGGGCCGACTTCACCGTCCTGGACTGGTCCCGGGTCCCGGCGGACGAGATCCCGGGGCGCCTGGAGGCGCTGCTCGCCGGGGAACGCGACGCGGGTTTCGACCTGTTCCGGGTTCCGCCCCAGCGGTTCCATCTCATCCGCACCCGACCCGACCACCACCACCTCGTGTGGCACAACCATCACATCCTGGCCGACGGCTGGAGCGTCGGGCCGCTGCTCAACGAGGTCTTCGCGACCGCCACCGCGCGCCGCACGGCGGGGCGCCCCGCGCGCGAGCTGCCCGCACCGGTGTCCCATCGCGCCTACGTGGAGTGGCTGGCGGAACAGGACCCGCGTGCCGTCGAGCGGTACTGGCGCGACGCCCTGGCCGGTTTCGTCGAGCCCACCTCGCTCCCGGTGGTGCGACCGGCGTCCCCGGACACACCCGCCGGAGCGGCCAGAACGGTCGAACTCGCCCTGACCCCGGAGCTGACGGAGGCGCTGTCGCGGCTCGCCCGTGAGCGGGGGTGCACCCTCGGGACCGTGTTCCAGGGTGCCTGGGCCCTGCTGCTGGGCCGCTGGAGCCGGAGCCGTGACGTGCTCTTCGGGCTGACCGTCTCCGGGCGTTCGGTCGACCTTCCGCAGGTGGAGCAGATCGTGGGGCTGCTCTCCAACACCCTTCCGGTGCGCGTGCGCTGGGAGGACGACGACCGGCTCGACGACTGGCTGGGCCGCCTGGCCGGGCAGTCGGCAGGGCTGCGCGACGTCGAGCACACCGCGCTGACCGACATCCACGACTGGTCGGACGTGCCGGGCGACAAGAGGCTGTTCGACAGCATCCTCGTCCTGCAGAACCTGGCGGTGGCCGAGCGCGCCGATCTGGGCGGGCTGTCGCTGCGCATGGGTCCCGTGCACCAGAGCAGCGGCTATCCGCTGATGCTGACCATCCGTACCGGCCCGGCGGGGGCCGTCCTCCAGCTCCTCCACGACGACCTCCGGGTCGACTCCGGTGACGCCGAGCGCCTGCTGGCGTCGTTCGGCCGCCTGCTCGACGCCTTCGTGGAGCGACCGGGCACCCGGGTCGGGGAGTTGGCGATCCTTCCGGACGCCGCCCACGACACCGTCGTACGCCGCTGGAACGACACCGCGCACGCGTTCCCCGCCGCCACGACCGTGCCCGCGATGATCGCGGAGCAGCGCACGCGCACGCCGCACGCGGCGGCGGTGGTGTACGACGAGCGGGAGTGGACGTACACCCGCCTGGACGAGGAGGCCACGCGGCTGGCGCGGCGGCTGCGGGCCGCCGGAGTGCGGCCGGGTGACCGGGTGGGCCTGCGGCTGGACCGCTCGGCGACGATGATCGCCGCGGTGCTCGCGGTGTGGCGGGCCGGCGGCGCCTACGTCCCGCTGGACCCCGAGTACCCCGACGCCCGGGCCGCCTTCGTACTGTCGGACTCCGGGGTACGGGTCCTCCTCGCCAGCGAGGAACCCCCCGCGCGGTCCGTCCCGGACGGGGTGACGGTCGTCCGCGTCGGTACCGCTGACGACCCGGCACATCCGGAGCCCTCGTCCGCGGAAGCGGCGGGGAGCACCGGCGACGGTCCCGGCCGCGACGACGTGGCCTACGTCCTGTACACCTCCGGCTCCACCGGCCGCCCCAAGGGCGTCGAGGTCACCCATGCGGCGCTGGCCCACCTGACGGCCGCCATGACGCACGTGCTGGAGCCCACCGGCGCGCAGACGTGGCTGGGACTGACCGCCCTGTCCTTCGACATCTCCACCGTGGAGATGTTCGTGCCGCTCACCTCGGGCGGCCGGGTCGTGGTGGTCCCGGAGGAGGGACGCTGGGACGCCGCCGCCCAGCGGGCCCTGATCCACAGGCACCGGGTCAGCCATGTGCAGGCCACCCCGTCCGGGTGGCGGCTGCTGCTGGCCGCCGGGTTCGGCGCGGCGGACGGCGTCGAGGTCGGCCTCGTCGGCGGCGAGGCGCTGCCGCACGCCCTGGCCGGCGAGCTGCGTACGGGCCTGCCCCGGCTGATCAACGTGTACGGCCCGACCGAGGCCACTGTCTGGTCCACCTGGGACGACGTCGACCCCGCCCAGGACGAGGTGACCATCGGGCTGCCCCTGCCCAACACCTCCGCCCACGTCCTCGACGAGGCCATGCGCCCGGTGCCGATCGGCGTGCCGGGCGAGCTCTACCTCGGGGGCGCGGGCGTGGCCCGCGGATACCTGGGGCGCGCCGGGCTGACCGCGCGGCAGTTCGTACCCGACCCGTTCGGCGCCCCCGGCGCCCGGCTGTACCGCACCGGTGACCTGGCCGCGCGGCGGGCGGACGGCCGTATCCGCTTCCTGGGCCGGGACGACCACCAGGTCAAGATCCGCGGCCACCGCATCGAACTGGGCGAGATCGAGGAGGCGTTGACCCGCCACCCGGACGTGCGGCTGGCCGCCGTCACCGTCCACCGGGACGCGGCGGGCGAGGAGTTCCTCGTCGGCCATGTCGCTGGCGACGCGCCCGACCCCGCCGCGGTGCGGACGTTCCTGCGGGGCGAGGTGTCCCGGGCGATGGTGCCCGACCGGCTCGTCGTCCTGGAGAGGATGCCGCTCAGCCCGGCGGGCAAGATCGACCGTGCCGCGCTTCCCGCCCCTCAGGCGGCCCCGGAGGCCCCGTCCGCGCGGACCGCGCCCCGCGGACCCGTCGAACGGGTCCTCGCCGACATCTGGGCCCGGGTGCTGGGCACCGGCGACATCGGGGTGGACGACGACTTCTTCGCACTGGGCGGCAACTCCCTCAAGGCGGTCACGGTCTCGGCTCTCGCCCGGGAGGCCGGACTCACCGTCACCACCCGGCAGATCTTCGCCCACCCCACGGTGGCGGAACTCGCGGCCCAGGGCGGCGAGGCACCGGCTTCGACGCCGCCCGCGGAGACCCGGCCGTTCGCGTTCACCGGGCTCGACGCCGAGACCCTGGACGGGCTCCTGCACACCGTGGGCAGGGAGGGCACCGAGGACGTGCTGCCCCTGTCGCCCCTGCAGACCGGGCTGTTCCTCGACACGCTGGCGGAGACCGGCGACTACGTGCGTGTGTTCGCCGTCGACATCGAGGGCGACTTCGACCGGGCCGCCTTCGAGGACGCCTGGGCCCATCTGGTCGACCGCCACGCGATCCTGCGGTCCACCTTCCACTGGGCCCACCTGCCCCGCCCGGTCCAGGTCGTCCGCGCCGCCGCGCCGCCGCGCTTCCGGTACGCCGACCTCACCGCTCTCCCAAAGGACCGGCGTGCCGGGCGGCTCGCCGAGCTGACCGCGGCGGAGGAGAGGACCGTCTTCGACCTCGGCGCCGCTCCGCCCTCCCGGTTCCTGCTGGTCCGGGTCGCCGAGGACCGGCACCGGTTCGTGTGGACCACCCACCATGTCGTCTTCGACGGCTGGAGCCTGCACGCCCTGCTCTCCGAGGCGTTCGCCGTCTACCGCAGCCGTCACGAGACCGGCCGGCTGCCCGTCCTCGCGGACCCGCCGCCGTACCGGGAGTACCTGCGCCGGCTCGCCGAGCACGACACCCCCGAGGAGGCCGAGCGCGAGAGCGCCCACTGGCGGTCCCGCCTGGCGGGGTTCACCCGGCCCACTCCCCTGCCCGGCAGCCGTCCCACCGGGGCCGCCACGGGGCTGTGGCACGCCCGGCGCACCCTGCCGGCCGCGCTCGGCGACGAGCTGGAGCGGGCCGCCCGCCACCACCACGTCACCGTCGGCACGCTGGTCCACACCGCGTGGTCCCTGCTGCTGAGCCGGACGAGCGGGGAGCGGGACGTCGTCTTCGGCACGACCGTCTCCGGCCGCTTCGGCGACGTCGAGGGGGTCGAGCGGATGGTGGGTCTGCTGATGAACACCCTGCCGCTGCGCGTCGACGTGGACCCCGGGGCACCCCTCACCGAGCTGCTGCGCGACGTCCAGCAGCGGGTCACCGAGGTCGCGGGGCGCGCCCATGTCGCGCTGCCGGCCGTGCAGCGGGCGAGCGAGGTGGCGCCGGGACGGCGGCTGTTCGACAGCCTGCTCGTCTACACCGACACCGGCCCCGGCGGTCTGCCGCAGGGCGTCGTCCCGGTCGCCGAGGGCGAGGCCCGCGACACCGGCTACCCCCTGGTCCTGGAGGCCACCCGCGCCGACCGGCTGACCCTCAGCCTGAGCTGCCAGAGGTCCCACTACGACCAGGTCACCGCCGACCGGCTGCTCGCCCAGGTCGTGCAGCTGCTGACCGGCCTCGCCGAAGACCGACGCGGCCCGGACGAGCAGGACGGCCCCGGCGCCGCCGGGGGACCGACGCTGGTCGCCGAGATCCCGATGCTGTCGGCGGAGGAGCGCGAGCGGATCGTCCACACCTGGAACGAGACCGTCGTCCCCTTCCCGGACGACCGCACCCTGCACTCCCTGGTCGCGGCGCAGACCGCCGGCACCCCGGACGCCGTCGCCGTCAGGCTCGGCTCCGACACCTGGACCTACGCCGAACTCGGGGCGCGGGCCGAGCGGGTGGCCGCACGGCTGTATCGGGAGGGTGTCCGTCCCGGCGACCTGGTCGCGCTTTGCACCGAACGCTCCTTCGAGCACGTGGTGGGCCTGCTGGGCATCCTGAAGGCGGGTGCCGCGTTCGTGCCCGTCGACCCCGACCACCCCGCCCGGCGCCAGGCGTACCTGCTCGCCGACTCCGGGGCCCGGGTGGTGCTCACCCAGACCCGGCTGCTCCCGGCACTACCCGCGGACACGGCCGCCCTCGTCCTGGCGCTGGACGACCCCACGGCCTGGCCGGAGAAACCCGGTTCCGGTCCCCGGCCGGACGCGCTGCCCGCCGACCTGTGCTCGCTGTACTACACCTCGGGATCGACCGGCGCGCCCAAGGCGGTGGCCTCGCACCACGCGGGCTGGGTCAACCGCATGACGTGGATGCAGCGCCGGCACGGACTGCGGCCCGGCGAGGGCGTCCTGCACAAGACCACCCTCGGTTTCGACGACGCGGCGGTGGAGATCCTGTGGCCGCTGATCACCGGGGGCCAGGTCGTGCTGCTGCCGCCGGGGGCGCACCGTGACGCCCACGCGATCGCCGAGTCCGTCGCCCGGCACGACGTGGTGCACGTGCAGTTCGTGCCCAGTGTGCTGGAGGTGTTCCTGGACATCCTCACCCCGGAGCGGGCCCGGTCGATGTCCCGGCTGCGGTCCGTCCTCACCAGCGGTGAGGCACTGCGCCCCGCCCTGGTGCGCCGGTTCCTGGAGGTGTTCGGGGAGCGGGTGAGCCTCGACAACACCTGGGGTGCCACCGAGGTGTCCATCGACTCGACCTGCCGTGTGTGCACCGCCGAGGACGCCGTCCCCGACACGGGCGCCGTGGCCCTGGGACTGCCCATCGACAACAACACCGTCCACGTCCTCGACGCGGCGATGGAACCCCTGCCGACCGGCGCCACCGGCGAACTCTTCATCGGCGGCCCCGGGCTGGCCCGTGGTTACCACGGCCGGTTCCGGCTGACCGCCGAACGGTTCGTGCCGGACCCCTTCGGGCCGCCCGGCTCCCGGCTCTACCGCACCGGCGACCTGGGACGCCGGCGGGCCGACGGCGTCCTGGAGTTCGCCGGCCGCGCCGACCACCAGGTCAAGCTGGGCGGAGTGCGCGTCGAACTCGGCGAGATCGAGGACGCGTTGCGCCGGGCGCCGGGCGTCCGGGACGCGGTCGCCGACGTACGGACCGTGGCCGGTTCCAGAACGCTCGTCGGGTACACCGTCGGCGGCGACGACCCGGACCGTACGCTCGCCGCCCTGCGCGCGGAGCTGCCCGACGTCATGGTGCCGAGGTTCCTCGTCGCCGTGGACTCCGTCCCGCTCAACGCCAACGGCAAGGTGGAGCGGGCCGCCCTGCCCGATCCGGACCCCGCCGCCCGCGAGGTGGCACCGGAGTCCCAGGTGGCTCCGCGCACCGCGACCGAGGAGGCCGTCGCCCGGATCTGGTGCCGGGTCCTCGGGGTGCCGCGCGTCGGGGTGCACGACAACTTCCGTGCGCTGGGCGGGGATTCCATCCTGCTGATCCACACCGTCGCCAAGGCGCGTGAGGCGGGCCTGTCCATCACCCCGAAGATGGTCTTCGAGCACCCGACGGTCGCCTCCCTCGCCGCGGCCTCGGACGAGGCGGCGGCCCAGGGCCGCTCCACCGGCGTCCACGCCGAGCAGGGCCCGGTCACCGGCGAGGTCCCCTTCGGACCGATCCAGCACCAGTACGCCGCCGTCGGGCCCCGCGACCGCTTCAACCAGAGCCGGCTCCTGCACGCCGCTCCCGAGATCGGCCCCGACGTCCTGCGGGCCGCGCTGCGGACCCTGATCGACCACCACGACGCGCTCCGGCTGCGCTGGAGCCGCCGGGAGGACCGCTGGCACCAGGACCTGGCGCCGGCGGGCGGCCACGACGACCCGCTCACGGTCGTGGACACCCCGCACGAGGCCGACGCCGCGGTGGAGGCCGCGCACGGCGGACTCGACCTGGCCGGGGGCCCGTTGCTGCGTGCCGTGCTGCTGCGGCACACCGGGCAGCTCCTGCTGGTGGTCCACCACGTGGCCGTCGACACCGTGTCCTGGCACATCCTGGTCGAGGACCTCGCCACCCTGTGCGCCGGGGGTGAACTGCCCGCCAAGACGACCTCCGTCCAGCACTGGGCGCGGCGGCTGGGCGAGCACGCGCACAGCGCGGAGTTCGCACCCGAGGCCGCCTACTGGGCGCTGCCGCGTCCGTCCGCCGCGCCGCTGCCCATGGACCGGGAGGCCGGTGACAACACCGAGGGCCGGACCCGCTCCACGCGCGTCGTCCTCGCGGCCGGGGCCACGGCGGGCCTGCTGCGCCAGGCCGCCGCGCGGCGCGGCGCCGAGCCGGAGCACCTGATGCTGGCGGCACTGGCCCGCACGCTCACCGAGGCCACCGGCGATGACACCTGCGCGATCGACGTGGAACGGCACGGCCGTGAGCCGCTGTTCGACGACGTCGACCTCACCCGCACGGTCGGCTGGTTCACCAGTGTGCAGCCGCTGCTGCTCACCCGGCCGGAGTCCGGCGCCATGGACGCCTGGATCGACGTGGTCGCCGAGCACACCCGCACGCCCGCCGGGCGCGGCATCGGCCATGGACTCGCCCGGTACCTGCGCGGGGACGACGGCAGCGCACCGGCGGCCCAGCTCTCGTTCAACTACCACGGCCGCCGGGACACCGCTCCCGCCGGGGACGCGCCGCTGCGGCCCCTTCCCCGGTCGCTCGGCGAGCACGTCGACCCGGAGCAGCGGCGCTCCCACCTCGTGGAGATCGAAGCGGCGGTCCTCGACGGCGAGCTGCACCTCGAATGGCGTTACGCCGCCGACCACTTCGACGCCGGCACGGTACGCGCACTGGCCGAACGGCACCTGGAACACCTCACCGACCTGGCCGCCGCCCCGCCCGAGGAGACACGTGTGCCGGCGGAGCCTTTCGTGCGGCGGCTGTTCGCGGGGGCTCCGGCCCCGAGGCTGCCGATGCTGCGGCACCGGGTACCGGGCGTGGCGATCGCGCTGATCGACGACGGTGACCTGCGCGGGGCCTGGGGCTTCGGGGTCCTCGGGGCCGACGACCCGGCCGAGGTCGACGAGCGCACCGTCTTCCAGGTCGGCTCGATCAGCAAGCACGTCACCGCGCTGGGCGTGATGGCCCTGGTCCAGGACGGGCGGCTCGATCTCGACACCGACGTCAACCGGATGCTCACCTCCTGGCGGCTGCCCGGTGACGGGGTCACCCTGCGCCATCTGCTCACCCACACCGCGGGGCTCGGCGCGCAGTCCTACGACGGCTACCGCGCGGGCCTGCCGATGCCCAGCCCGGCGCAGGTCCTCGTCGGCGGTCCGCCCTCGCTGACCCCGCCGGTCAGGCCCGTGGGCCCGCCCGGATCGCCGTACCTGTACTCGAGCAGCAACTTCACCGTGGTGCAGCAGGTGCTCCAGGACGTCACGGGGCAGGAGTTCGCGCCGCTGATGCGCGCGCTCGTCCTGGACCCGCTGGGCATGCGGGACAGCGACTTCGCGCCGCGCGTGCCGGATCTGCCCGGCACCACGCTGGCCCGCAACCACCAGGCGTCGGGCGCGCCCTACCCGGAGGGCTGGCACCTGTACCCGGAGTCCGCCGCGGGCGGCCTGTGGTCCACACCCAGGGACCTGGCCCGGGTCGCCGTCGAGATCCAGCGGGCGGTCACCGGTGGCCCGGCGGTCCTGCTGGGTGCGGAGGCGGCGGCCGAGATGCTGCGCCCCCACCCCGGCACCCCGGGAGGCCTGGGCACCGCGGGCAAGCCGTACGGCGGCCGCCGGTGGTTCGGACACACCGGGGGCGTCCCCGGCTTCCGTTCGCTGACCTGGGCCGACCCGGACCGCGGTCTGGGCCTCGTCGTCACCGCCAACTCCGACGCCGGTGAGGACTTCCTTCGAGAACTGCTGCACGACCTCGGGGTCGGATTGGAGGACGCACGATGGTGACGATCGACGCCGCGTTCCGCCGGTGGGCGGTGCGCGACCCGGACGCCGTGGCGCTGCGCGCGCCCGGCACCCGGATGACCTACGGCGAGCTGGACCGGGCCGCGACCCGGATCGCCCGCGGTCTGCTCCGGCTCGGGGTGCGGCCCGGGGAGCTGGTCGGGGTGGCCGCCACCCCGTCACCGGGCTTCGTGGTGTCGGCCCTGGCGGTGCTCCGCGCGGGCTGCGCCTATCTGCCGATGGATCTGACGTACCCGCAGGAGCGGCTGGCGCACATGCGCCGGGACAGCGGCATCCGCGTCCTGGTGTCCTCCGGCGACGGCGGCGACCTGCCGCCGGCCCTCGGGGACTGCGAGATCCTCGACCCGGCCGCCGACACCGGTGACGACGGAGACGCCCCCTTCGCGCCCGGTGCGGCGGAGCTGTCCGCGCCCACGGACCTGGCGTACGCGATGTACACCTCGGGATCGACCGGCCTGCCCAAGGCGGTGCTGGTCGAGCAGCGCAACGTCACCGCCTTCGCGCTGCGGCAGGACTTCGCGGCGCTCGGGCCCGGCCGGACCATGCTCCAGAGCAGTTCGTTCTCCTTCGACGCGTCGGTGCTGGAGATCTGGGGGGTGCTGCTGCGCGGCGCCTGCCTGGCCTTCCCGCCGGACGGCCTGCTGACCTCCGCGGAGCTGGGCGAGGTGCTGGCCCGCGAGGAGGTGACCGACCTGTGGCTGTCGTCGGGCCTCTTCCACCGGATCGCCGACGACGTGCCCGAGGCGCTGGCGCCGCTGCGCACCGTGATCACCGGCGGTGACGTGGTGTCCCCGGCCCGGGTGCGGCGGGTGCTGGAGACCAACCCCGGGCTGACGGTGGCGCACATCTACGGGCCGACCGAGACCACCGTGGCCATCTGCCGCCGGCTGCTCACCCATCCGGACCAGGTGGAGTCCCCGCTGCCGCTGGGCACCCCCATCCCCGGCGCGAGCCTGCACGTCATGGACGAGCGCGGACGCCCCCTCCCGGCGGGCGCGACCGGCGAGCTGTGGATCGCCGGGGAGACCGTCTCCCGCGGCTACCACGACCGCGCCGAGCTCACCGCGGAGCGTTACGTCACCGACCCCGGGACGGGACGGCGCGCGTACCGCAGCGGCGACCTCGGCCGCAAACGCCCCGACGGCACGGTGGAGTTCGTCGGCCGTGCCGACAGCCAGGTCAAGATCCGGGGCTTCCGCATCGAGCCCGGCGAGATCGAGGCGACGCTCGGCGAGGCACCCGAGGTGCGCTCCTGCCTGGTCACCGCACGCGTCGCGCCGCCCGGCGACAAACGTGTCGTCGCCTATGTCGTGCCGCGTGACACGGGGCCGCTGCGCGCCGCCGACGTGCACCGTTTCCTCGCCGGGCGGCTGCCGCGCCACATGCTGCCCTCCGAGTACGTGGCGCTGGACGCGCTGCCCCTGGACGCCAACGGCAAGGAGGACCGGCGCCGACTGCCCGAGCCCGCCTGGGGGCGCGGCAGCCTCGCCGTGCTCGACGTCGTCCCCGTTCCCGCCGCCCCGGCCGCCCTGCCCGAGAGGATCTGATCGCCCATGTCTGCCACCCCCGGACACACCGGGGTACAGGTGCCGCTCAGCCGCGACCAGGAACGGACCTGGTTCGTCGACCAGATGAGCAGTTCGTCGTCCGACTACCTCATCCCGCTCCGTCTGCACTTCGCCGGCCCGCTCGACCGTGCCGCCCTGCGCCGTGCGCTCGAGGCCCTGGTGGCCCGTCACGAGGTGCTGCGCACCGGCGTGCTGGCCGCGGAGGCGGGACCGGTGGGCGTGGTCCGCCCCGCCGGCCTGTTCCGGCTGCGGGAGACGGAGGTCAGCGACGCCGGGGCGCTGGAGGCGGCCCTCGCCGCGGAGGCGGCGACCCCGATGGACCTGGCCACCGAACTCCCCGTGCGCGCCCTGCTGATCCGGCACGGCGCCCGCGAGCACACCCTTGTCCTCACGCTGCACCACGTCGCCGCCGACGACTGGTCGTGCGCCCTCGTCTACGACGAACTGGCCGCCGACTACACGGCCTTCACCACCGGCGCGGCCTCCCCCGTCCCCGCGCCCGCGGA
Source organism: Streptomyces sp. NPDC001714 (assembly GCF_042892755.1). Classification (NCBI taxonomy): domain Bacteria; kingdom Bacillati; phylum Actinomycetota; class Actinomycetes; order Kitasatosporales; family Streptomycetaceae; genus Streptomyces; species Streptomyces sp. NPDC001714. The sequence continues at coordinate 168,707 of NZ_JBIAUL010000018.1, read as the reverse complement.
GCCGTACCGCGTCGTGGCGGCCGGCCTCGACGCCCGCGCCGCCGAGGCCGGGCGGCCCGGGAGCCCCGGGCTCGAACACTGGCGCGAGACGCTGGCCGACCTCACCGCGTTCGAACTGCCCGCCGACCGTCCGCGCCCCGCCGTACGGGCGGGCCGGGGGGCGACACGGACCGCGTTCGTGCTGCCGCCGAAGGTCGCCGAGCCGCTCACCGCGCTGGCCCGCTCCGCGGGAGCCACACCCGCGATGCTGCTGAGCGCCGCCGTCCAGGCCGTCCTGTACCGCAGCACCGGGCGGCAGGACGTCACCACCGGCACCACCTACGCGCGGCGCGACGACCCGGCGACCGAGCGGCTGCTGGGCCTGCTCATCAACATGCTGCCGCTGCGCGGCCGGCCGGGCCCGCGGCTGACGTTCCGCCGGTTCGTCGAGGAGTTCCGGGACGTGGCGCTCGACGCGTTCGAGCACGCGGAGGTGCCCTTCGACCGGCTGGTGGAGGAGAGCGCCCCCGAACGCGACCCGTCCCGCACCCCGCTGTTCCAGATCCTCGTCAACTTCCGCACCGGCCGCCGCCGTTCGCCCCGGATGCCGGGCCTGACCGTGACCGACCTCCCGATGCCGTACCACGGCGCCAAGTACGACCTGTGCGTCAGCTTCGAGCAGGGCGCCGCCGGGCTGTGGTGCGGGGTGAACTGGGACGTCGACCTGTACGACGACGCCACCGTGGAGCGGCTCGGCACCTGGCTGGAGCGGCTGTTGCGGCACGTCGCCGAGGCTCCCGACACGCTCCTGGACGACATCCCGCTGCTGTCCGGGCCCGAACAGGACGCCCTGCGCGCGCTGGTGCTGCGTCCGGCCGTCGACACGCCCGCGCAGACCCTGCACGAGCTGGTGGCCCTCAGTGCCGCCGCCCGGCCCGACGCGGTCGCCCTGGTCGACGCCGACGGCGCCACGACCAGCTACGCGGCCCTGGACGCGGCGGCGAACGCCGTCGCGCGCCGGCTGACCGCCCACGGGGTCGGTCCGGACGTGCCGGTGGGCCTGCTGATCGACCGGTCGGTGGCGATGGTCGTCGGTCTGCTCGGCATCCTCAAGGCGGGCGGCGCCTATCTGCCGATCGAGACGGCCACGCCCGCCGCCCGGATCGTCACCCTGCTCACCGACGCCGGCGCGCCGGTCTGCCTGATCGGCGGCGAGCACGCCGACACGGTCACCGCCGCGGGCGCCGTCCCGCTCCGCGTCGACCTCCGGGAGGCGGCGGCGCCCCCGTCCGTGACCGTCCACCCCGACCACCTGTGCGCGGTCTACTACACCTCCGGCTCGACCGGCCGCCCCAAGGGCGTGGCGTGCACCCACCGCGGCTGGGTCAACCGCATGGCGTGGATGCAGCACAGGCACGGCCTGCGCCCCGGCGAGACGGTCCTGCACAAGACGACCCTGCCGTTCGACGACGCCGCCGTCGAGATCCTCTGGCCGCTGATCACCGGCGGCACGGTCGCGCTGCTGCCGCCCGGGCTGCACCGCGACCCGCGCGCCCTGGTCGACGCGGCCGTGCGCCACCGCGCCGTCCACGTGCAGTTCGTCCCCAGCGTCCTGGACCTCTTCCTGGAGGAACTCACCCCCGCCGACACCGCCGCGCTCCGCCGCGACCTGCGCAGCGTCCTCTCCAGCGGCGAGGCCCTGCGCCCGGCCCTGGTGGAACGCTTCCGCGCCGCGTTCGGCGACGCGGTCACCCTGGACAACACCTGGGGCGCCACCGAGGTGTCCATCGACTCCACCTTCCACGTCTGCGGCCCCCGGGACACTCACGGGAGCGGCGCGGTCAGCCTCGGACGGCCCATGGACAACAACGAGGTCATGGTCCTCGACCACCGTCTCGCCCCGCTGCCGCCCGGCGTCCCCGGCGAGCTGTGCATCGCCGGGACCGGTCTGGCCCGCGGCTACCTGGGCGATCCCGCCAAGACCGCCGGCGCCTTCGTCCCGCACCCCTACCGGCCCGGCGAGCGGGTGTACCGGACCGGGGACCGCGGCCGGATGCACCCGGACGGCTCCTTCACCTATCTGGAGCGGATGGACCGCCAGGTGAAGGTGCGCGGTGTCCGGGTGGAGCTGGGCGAGGTGGAGGCCGCGCTGCGCGAGCACCCCTCGGTGACGGACGCCGCGGTGGTGACCCGCCGCGCCGCCTCCGGCGACCTGCGCCTGGCCGCCTACGCCGTCCTCGAAGGCGGCGCGGCCTCCGTGCGCGAGCTGCGCGAGCACCTGTCCACGCGGCTGCCCGGGTACGCCGTGCCCACCACGCTCACCGTGCTGCCCGCGCTGCCCCGTTCGGCCAGCGGCAAGCTCAGCCCCTCGCTGCTGCCCGATCCCGACCCCGGGGACCACGAGACGGACGAGTACGTCGCGCCCCGCGACGAGACCGAGAGGACCGTCGCCGGCATCTGGGCCGAGGTGCTGTCCGTGCCCCGGATCGGCGTCCTCGACGACTTCTTCTCCTTCGGCGGCCACTCGCTGATCGCCACCCGGGCCGTCAACCGGATGCGGCAGGTGTTCGACGTCCCGCTCCCGCTGAGCGTGATCTTCGAGCGGCCGACCGTCGCCGGAACGGCGGAGTACATCCACGACATGATCCTGGCCGAGATCGAGGCGCTGTCCGACGACGAGGCGCACCGGCTCCTCGCGGACCTCTCCCCGGCCACCAGCCCCGCGGACAACGAACGAGGTACGACGCGATGAAGACTCCTCTGCTGTACGAGGCGTTCCTTGAGCACGCCCTGCGTACCCCCGACGAGCCGGCGCTGCTGTGGGCGGACGGCACCCTGAGCTACGGCGAACTGGAGCGCCGCTCGGCCCTGCTGGCCCAGCGACTGGTGGCCGCGGGTGGTGGACCCGGATCGCTCGTCGGGGTCTGCGTCAGCCGCGGCCCCGCGCTGCCCACCGCCCTGCTCGCCGTGATGCGGGCCGGAGCCGCCTGGGTGCCGCTGGACCCGTCCTACCCGCAGGACCGGCTGGAGTACATGCTGCGCGACTCCGGTGTCTCCCTGGTGATCGCCGACGAGAGCGGGGCACGCCGGCTGCCTGGGGACGTCCGCGTGCTGGACCCGGACGCCGCCGGCTCCCCCGCCCCGGTCCCCCTGGACACCGCGGGCCCCGGCGATCTCGCCTACGTCATCTACACCTCCGGCTCCACCGGCAGGCCCAAGGGTGTCCTCGTCGAGCACGGCAGCGTCGCCGCCACGATCGCCGGGATGCGGACCGAGTGGGAGGTGGGCACGGGCGACCGCGTCCTGCAGTTCGCGCCCTCCAGCTTCGACGCCTCCGTCCTGGAGACCGGTGTCGCCCTGACCGGCGGCGCGACGCTGGTCCTGGCCGATGCCGAGAGCGTGGTGCCGGGCCCCGGTCTGGTGGACCTGATGGACCGCCTCGGAGTGACCTTCACCCTGCTGCCGCCGTCGGTGGTCGCCGCGCTCCCCGACGCCGAACTCCCCGCGCTGCGCACCCTGGTGTGCGGCGGGGAGGCGCTGCCCGCGGAGATCGTGGCCCGCTGGAGTCCGGGCCGGCGCGTCTTCAACGCCTACGGGCCGACCGAGATCTCCATCGTGGCCACCACGGGCGAGGTGACCGGTTCCGCGACGCCCGACATCGGACGACCGCTGCCGGGCGTGCGCATCGACCTGCTCGACAAGGCGGGGCTGCCGGTGGCGCCCGGCGAGATCGGTGAACTCGTCGTCTCCGGCGCCGGGGTGACGCGCGGCTACCTCGGCCGGCCCGCCCTGACCGCGGAGCGCTACGTGCCCGTCGCCTGCGGCCGCGCCTACCGCACCGGCGACCTCGCCCGCCGTCTGCCCGACGGCCGCTACCTCTACGCCGGGCGAGCCGACCACCAGGTCAAGATCCGGGGCTTCCGCGTCGAGCCGGGCGAGATCGCCGAGGTGCTGCGCGCGCACCCGGCGGTCTCCGACGCCGTCGTCGTCGCGCGGGGCACCGTCCTGGTCGGCTACGTGGCCACCCCGGTCGACGAGGCGCACCCCGCCGACCTGCGGGCCTGGTGCGCGCGCACCCTGCCCGCGCACATGGTGCCGTCCACCATGGTCGCGCTGCCCGCGCTGCCCCTGACGCCGAGCGGCAAGGTGGACCGGGAGGCGCTGCCGTCGCCGTACAAGTCCGAGGTGAGTCAGGGCGACGAGCCGGCCACGCCCACCGAGGCCGCGGTCGCCGCCCTGATGTCGGAACTGCTCGGCGGCACCCCGGCCGGCGCCACCGACGACTTCTTCCAACTGGGCGGCCACTCCCTGCTCGTCGGGCGTCTCGCCGCCCGCATCCGCACCGACCTCGGCACCGACATCCCGCTCTCCCACCTCTTCCGCCTCGCCACCCCCCGCGAGATCGCCGCGCTCGTCGACAGCGGCGCTCCCCTCGACGACGCGGCGACCGTGCCCGCACCGCCGCCGATGCGGCACGCGGACCGGTCCCGGCCCATCCCGCTGTCCTTCCCGCAGGAACGGGTCTGGTTCCTCGAACAGCTCTCGCCCAGCAACCAGGCGTACCGGATGCAGGCCACGCTGACCCTGCGCGGTGTCCTGGACATGACCGCGCTGCGGGCCGCCCTCACCGAGCTGGTGCGCCGGCACGAGATCCTGCGCACCGCGTTCCGCGAGGTCGACGGGGTGCCCGTGCAGTGCCCGGTCGAGATGGACGCGATCGACATCGAGGTGCCGCTGGTGGACCTCTCCGGCCTGTCCGAGGAGGAACGGGAGCGCGCGTGGCAGGAGTTGTCGGCGCGGGAGCAGGCCCAGCCGTTCGACATGGAGAAGCCTCCGCTGGCCCGCTGGGTCGTGACCAAGGACGCGCCCGAGGCGTACCGGCTGATCCACGTGGAGCACCATCTGGTGCACGACGGCTGGTCGTTCGCGGTCTTCGTCGGTGAACTGACCCGTCTGTACTCCGTGTTCGCCGAGGGCACGGAGGCTCCGCCGGAGCCGCGGTTCCAGTTCGCCGACCTCGCCGCCTGGCAGCGGTCCTGGCTGGACGGCCCCGTCATGGACCGCTACCTCGGTCACTGGGCGCGGGTTCTGGACGGGGCCCCGCCCGCCCTCGAACTGCCCACCGACCGGCCCCGCCCGCCGGAGTTCACCTTCCGTGGCGACGTCGTACGGGTGACCCTGGAACCGGACGAGTACAAGCGGCTGCGCGAGGGGGCCAGGAAGTTCGGCGTCACCCTCTACTCGACGATGCTGACCGCGTTCGCCGCCCTGCTGTCGCGGTACGCGGACCAGACCGACTTCGTGCTGGGCGTCGGGGTGGCCAACCGCAGGCTCGCCGAGGCCGAGCGGCTGATCGGGATGATGGTCAACACGGTGCCGCTGAGGGTCCGTCTGGAGGACGACCCGACGTTCCGGCAGCTCCTCGCGCGGGTCCACGACACGGCGGTGGAGGGGTACGCCTGGCAGGACGTGCCGCTGCAGAAGCTCGTCAAGGCCGTCGCCCCGGCGCGTGACCTCTCGCGCAACCCGCTGTTCTCGGCGATGTTCAGCTTCCACGACTCCGCCGTCCCCGACCTGGACTTCGCCGGGCTGCGCGGCGAGGTGCGCATGGAGCACAACGGGTCGGCGAAGGCGGACCTGAACATCGTCGCGATCCCGCGCGCCGAGCAGCGGGTGGGCAAGCGCCCCAGCAGCGAGGACGACGCCCTGACGATCATCTGGGAGTACGCCACCGACCTCTTCGACGCGGACACGATGCGCAGCATGGTCCGCGCCTACCTCGACCTGCTGCGCGCGGCGCTCGACGAGCCCGACCTGCCGGTGTCCCGGTTCCCGCTGACCGGTGCGGCCACGGCGAGCACCACCGAGGCAGGGTCCGCCGAGGCCACGGTCGTGGACCTGGTGGAGCGGTGCGTCACGGAGCACCCGGACGCGCTGGCCGTCAGGACGCACTCCGGCTCCGTGACCTACCGCGAACTGGGCCGGCGCGCCGACCGTCTGGCGGAGGCGCTGTCCCGGCAGGGGGCCGGCCCCGGGCATCCCGTCGCGCTGCGGCCGGCCCCCGGCGCCGACCTCGTCGCCGCGCTGCTGGCCGCCGCCCGTACCGGCGCCCCGGCGCGGGTGCTGGCGCCCGGCGCCGAACCGGCGGCCACGGAGATCCTTTTCACCGGGACGCCGGCGACGAGCCCGGCGGTCGTGCCGGACGGCCGGGAGACCCGCTTGCGGCCGTCCGGAGACGACGTCCTGGCCCTGGTCGGCGAGGCGGGGATCACCCGCGGTGCGCTCACCGGAGCCCTCGACGCCCTCGACGGTCTCGGCTTCGGTGCGGGGCAGGTCCTCCAGAGCGCCCCGACCGACAGCGCGCTCTTCCTGCTCCAGGTGTGGACCACGCTGGCCCGCGGCGGCACGCTCGTCGTCCCGGAGACAGCGCCGCACTCCCCCGCCGCGCTGGCCGGGCTCCTGGCCGGCCGTCAGGAACCGTTCTCCGCGCTGCTCCTGCCCGACACCACCGTCACCACGCTGTTCGCCCACCACCGTGACGCCCTGGCCCGGGGCGCCGAGGCGGTCCTCGCCCTCGGTCCCGACCTGGACCCCACCGCGCTGCGAGAGCCCGTCGGTGTCCGCCTCGCGGCCGGGTTCGGGACCGCCGAGGTGCCGCTGGCGCTGTACCGGCCGATCGGCCCGGCCCCGGAACCCGCCGCGGTCGTCGTGCCGGTCGGTCACCCGGTGCCCGGTGTCACGGCCGCCGTGCTCGACTCCCGCGGGGAGCCGCTGCCCGCCGGGGTCCCCGGTGAACTCCACCTCGCCCACGGCGACGCCTCCGGGCTCGTGCCCACCGGCCACCGGGCCCGGCACACCGTCCACGACGGCTTCGAGATCCTCGGCACGGCCGGGTCCTGGCCGACCGTCTCGGGCTTCCGCGTCGCGCCCTACGAGACCCGCACCCGCCTCACCGCCCACCGCCAGATCGCCGAGGCGGCCGTCGTCACGGCCGACGGCGAACTCCACGCCTACCTCGTGCCGCGCACCGGCTCCGCCGTCCCCGACGGCGACGAGCTGATCGATTTCCTCTCCGAGTCCCTGCCCGACTACCAGATCCCCGCCCGCTTCACGGCGGTGCCCACCCTTCCCGTACGGCCGGACCGCCCTCTCGCGCCGCAGCCCACCGGCCGCGCGTGACCCGCACCGGCGCCCCCATCCACCAACCCTGAGGGAAGCCATGCTGCACGACATGTCCACAGGCCCGGCCGGGACGGCGGTCCGTATCCGCGGAGCCCACCACAGCGTCGGCCACCACGGAGAGATCCTCCAGGGCGTCTTCGAGTCCGACGGACGCCTGCGCCGCGCCCTGATCACCCTGCCCTGCCCCCTCTACGAGTCCCACGCCGTCTTCGAACCGTCCGACACCGCGACCGGGATCGTCATGCATGACCCGTGGCGGACCAAGGCGCGCCGGGCCGCCGAGCTGACCCTGCGCTCGCTGGGCGGCGTGCCCGCCGGCGGAACCCTCAGTCTGACCAGCAACATCCCGCCCAGCCGCGGTTTCGGCTCGTCCACCGCGGACGTCGTGGCGACCATCGGCGCCGTGTACGAGGCCGCCGGCCGCCGCCCCAGCCCCGCGCAGTACGCCGCCCTGGCCGTCGCGGCCGAGACCGCGTCCGACGCGCTCATGTACCCGCACCGGACCGTCCTGTTCGCGCACCGCGAGGGCGAGGTCATCGAGGACATGGGCGGGCCGCTGATGCCGCTGGCCGTGCTGGGCTTCGGCACCAGCGCGGACAGCCTGGGCACCGACACCCTCACCCTGCCGCCCGCGCGCTACTCGGTGTGGGAGATCGAGGCGTTCCGCCCCCTGCTGGGCACGGTCCGCCGCGCCATCCGCACCGGCGACGTCGCCCTGCTCGGCAGGGTGGCCACCGCCAGCGCCAAGATCAACCAGCGCCACCTGCCGGTCCCCGGGCTCACCGACCTCCTGCGGGTCAGCGAGGCGGTGGGCGCGGCCGGGCTCCAGGTCGCGCACAGCGGTGACGTGGCCGGGCTCCTCTTCGACCCCGCCCTGCCCGACCTCGCCGCCCGCACCGACGGCGCCCGCAAGCGTCTGGCCGCCCTGGGCATCGACGACACCTGGCACTTCACGACGACATGATGAGAACGGAGAGCATGCGATCATCCACTCTGCCCGCGGCCAGTGCCTCGGTCGTCGAGGCGACCGTCCTGCCGCGGCTCATACGGATCGGCCCCAACCTCTGCGTGGCCGCGTTCACCCTGATGAAACTGCTCCCGGCCCGCTTCATGATCGACCGGGCCGAGCAGCGCGGCGAACTCGCCCCCGGCACCACGGTCCTGGAGACGTCCTCGGGCACCTTCGCCCTGGGACTCGCGATGGTGTGCCGGCTGCGCGGCTACCCCCTGGTCATCGTCGGCGACCCGGCCATCGACCCGGCGCTGCGCCGCAGGCTGGGCGAACTGGGCGCCCAGGTCGAGATCTGCGCCGAGCCCAGCCCCGACGGCGGCTTCCAGCGGGCCCGCCTCGACCGGCTGGAGGAACTGCGGGCCCTGTACCCCGACCACTACGTCCCCGGCCAGTACCACAACCCCGACAACCCCAACGCCTACGCCGCCGTGGCCGAGCAGATCGCGGAGACCGTCGGTGCCGTGGACTGCCTGGTCGGACCGGTCGGTTCCGGCGGGTCGACCGGAGGCACCGCGGCCTTCCTGCGGCTGCTCCAGCCACAGATGCGCCTGATCGGTGTGGACACCTCACCCAGCGCCATCTTCGGCCAGGTCGACGGTCCGCGGGTGGTGCGCGGCCTCGGCAACAGCCTGGTCCCGCCCAACGTCAGCCACGAAGCCTACGACGAGGTGCACTGGGCGGGCCCCGCGGAGGTCTTCCGGGCCACCCGTGAACTGCACGCCCTGCACGCCCTCTACATGGGCCCCACCAGCGGCGCCTCCTTCCTGGTCGCCCGCTGGTACGCCGAACGCAACCCCGACGCGCAGGTGGTCGCGTTCCTGCCGGACGAGGGGCACCGGTACCAGGAGACGGTCTACCAGGACGAGTGGCTGGCCGAGCGGGGGCTGCTCGACGCGCCGGCCGCCCCCGCTCCCCGCACCGTCACCGACCCGCACGACGCCGTCGGAGGGTGGGCGCGCATGCACTGGCGCCGCCGCTCCCTCGACGACGCCACACGAGACGGCGCCGGCCGCTCCGGCCCCGCACCCGTGGAGGACCTGTGACCGATCCCTTCCTGGTCCTGGTGGAGTCCAACACCTCCGGCACCGGCCCCCTGTTCGCACGGCGCGCCCGGGATCTCGGTGTCCGGCCGGTGCTGCTCGCCGAGGACCCGGCCCGCTACGGCTACGCCCGCGCCGAGGAGATCGCCGTGGTCGAGGCCGACACGTCGAGCGCCGACTCGGTCCTCGACGCGATCGCCTCGCTCGACGCGGGTCCCCCGGCCGGGGTGACCACCAGTTCCGACTACTTCGTCCCCGTCGCCGCCGAGGCCGCGCGCGCTCTCGGCCTGCCGGGACCCGACCCGCAGGCGGTGATCCGCTGCCGGCACAAGGGCCGTCAGCGGGCCGCGCTCGCCGCGCGGGGCGTGCCGGTGGCCGCCCAGACCCTGGTGACCGACGCCGACGCGGCCCTCTCCGCCGTACGGCACACCGGACTGCCGGCGGTCCTCAAGCCCGCCGACGGGTCCGGCAGCACCGGGGTGCGGCTGTGCGGCAGTCTCGCGGAGGCCGCCGAGCACGCCGCCCTGCTGCTGGCCCGCACCCACAACGAGCGCGGCATCCCGACCGTGCCCGGTCTCCTCGTCGAGGAGTACGTGGACGGCCCGGAGTTCTCGGTCGAGGTGTTCGGGCGCACCCCCGTCACCGTCGTGGGCAAACACCTCGGTGCCGCCCCCTACTTCGTCGAGACCGGGCACGACGTCCCCGCTCCGGTGCCGGACGCCACGGCACGGTCGCTGGCCGACACGGCCGTGGCCGCGGTCGAGGCGCTCGGCCTCGGGCACGGCGCGGCCCACGTCGAACTGCGCCTGGCCGCCCGGGGCCCCGTGGTCATCGAGGTCAACCCGCGGCTCGCGGGCGGCATGATCCCCGAGCTGGTGCGGAGCGCCCTCGGGATCGACCTGGTCGGCGCCCAGGTCGGGGCGGCCCTCGGCCACCGCCCCGACCTGGCGGCCCGCTCCGCGCACCACTCCAGTCTCCGCTTCCTCGTGGTCGACGAACCCTCCGTGCTCGGCGAGCCGCCCGCCGCCCTCGACGATCCGCCGCCGCACGTCACGGCCACGGTCCTCACCGGACCCAGGGACGTGCCGCTCGCACCCCGGCACGACCACCGCGACCGGGTCGGCCACGCCGTCGCCACCGCCCCCGACGCCCCGACCGCCGCACGGGCCGCCGACGCGGCCCTGACCCTGCTGCGCACCTCCCTGCGCGCCCGAACCGCCCTGGAGGGCACCGCATGACCGTCTCCGTCACCGGACGTCTGTCCTCCGCCGTGACACCGGCGGCGGCGGACATCCTCTTCGACCGGCACCTCCGGGTCCCTCCGGACCCGGTGGCCGCCGAACTGAGGCCCACCAGCGAGGTGGACCGCGCCCACGTGGTCATGCTCACCGAGCGGGGGGTCATCGAGCGCGCGTCCGCCGCCCGGCTGCTCTCCGGCATCGAGGAACTCCGCGCCGCCGACTTCGCCCCCCTGCGTCAGCTGCCCGCGCCCCGGGGCCGCTACCTCGCCTACGAGGGCTACCTCGTGGACACCCTGGGCGAGGAGACCGGCGGCGTCCTGCACAGCGGCCGGTCCCGCAACGACCTCAACGCCACCGTCCTCAGGCTCCAGTTGCGGCGCCCCTACGACCGGCTGCTGACCGAGACCGACACGCTGGGCCGGGTCCTGGTGGAGCGGGGCCGCCGCTTCCGCACCACCGTCATGCCCGCGTACACCCACCACCAGCCCGCCGTCCCCATCACCTACGGCCACTACCTCGCCGGGGTCGCCGCCGCTCTCGTACGGGACATGGACCACCTGGAGCACGCCGGACGCGAACTGGGCGAGAACCCTCTCGGCGCGGGCGCCACCGGGGGGACCACGCTGCCCGTCGACCCGGCGCGCACCACCGAACTGCTGGGGTTCACCGCGCCCCTGAGCAACTCCCTGCACGCGGTGGCCTCGCGGGACGTGGTGCTGCGGCTGCTCGCCGCCTGCACCGTCCTCGGTGTGCTCCTGACCCGGACCGCGCACGACCTGCAGTCCTGGACCAGCGCCGAGAACCCCCTGCTCCTGCTGCCCGACGACCTGGTCGGCAGCAGCTCGATGATGCCGCAGAAACGCAACCCGTTCCTGCTGGAGAACGTCCAGGGCAAGGCGGCCGCCGCGCTCGGCGCGCTCACCGCGGCGACCACGGCGATGTCGACGGCGCGCTACACCAACGCCATCGCCGTCGGCACCGAGGCGGTCGGTCAGCTCTGGCCGGCCCTGGAGGCCACCACCGACGCCGTGGTGCTGCTGCGGCTCATGTTCGAGGGCGCGGAGCCCGACCCCGGCCTCATGCTGCGCCGCGCGACGGACGGGCACACGGCGGCCACCGCGCTGGCCGAGCGCCTGGTCGTGGCGGGGGTGCCGTTCCGCACGGCGCACCACACGGTGGGCGAGATCAGCACCATGGCCCTCGCGACCGGCCGCACCTTCGAGGACACCGCCGCCGCACACCTCGGCGACCGGCCCCGGGCCCTGCTCGACGCCCTGGACCCGGCGTCGATCGCCGCCGCGGCGGGCGCCGGAGGCGGCCCCGCCCCGGCGTCCGTGACCGCGGCCCTCGACGACTCCGACGCCGAGCTCGACCGGCTCGCCGCCGCCGCGGCGGCCCGCCGCGCCCACTGGGCGACCGCCGAACGCAGCCTCGGCGACGCCGTGTCCGCCTTGATCCGCCGACCGTGAGGGAGCCCGACCCATGAGCCACGTCGTTGAACTGCGCAGTGACACCTTCACCCTGCCCACCCCCCACATGCTCGACGCCGCCAGGGCGGCCCGCCTCGGCGACGACGTCTACGGCGAGGACCCGACCGTACGGGAACTGGAGGAGCTGTCGGCGAAGCTGCTGGGCAAGGCGGCCGGTGTGCTGATGCCCAGCGGCACGATGGCGAACCTCGCCGCGCTGCTCACCCACAGCCCGCGCGGCGGCAAGGCCGTCGTCGGCGCCGAGTCCGACATCTACGTCTACGAGGGGGGCGGCGCCTCGGTGTTCGGCGGCCTCGTCTACGAACCCGTCCCCGCCGCCGCGGACGGCACTCTGCCGCTGGCCGCGGTGGCGGACGCCTTCGACGTCGACCGGGAGGACCCGCAGTTCGCGCTGCCCGCGGTGCTCTGCCTGGAGACACCGAACAACCGTCTCGGCGGGATCCCCCTCGACACCGGCTACCTCGCGGCGGCCGGCGCCCTGGCCCGCGCGCACGGCGTCGCCCTGCACCTGGACGGGGCCCGCGTGTTCAACGCGGCCCTCGCCCTCGGTGTGCCGGCCGCCGACATCGCCGCCCCGGCGGACACCGTCCAGTTCTGCCTGTCCAAGGGGCTGTCCGCCCCGATCGGGTCGATGCTCGTCGGGGACGAGGAGTCCATCGCCGACGCCCGCCGGTACCGCAAGATGCTCGGCGGGGGGATGCGTCAGGCCGGCATGATCGCGGCGTGCGGGATCGTCGCCCTGACCGGGATGATCGACCGGCTCGCCGACGACCACGCCCACGCACGCCGGCTCGCCGACGGTCTCGCCGGGATCCCCGGACTGCGCCTGGACGCCGAACCCCCGCGCACCAACATGGTGTTCTTCAGCGTGGACACCGACCGCACCGCCCACACCACCGACTCCCTCATCGAGGGGGCGCGCGCCCATGGCGTGCACCTCGCGGAACTGGGGCGGGGCCGCATCCGCGCGGTCACCCACTCCGGGGTCACCGCCGCCGACGTCGACCGGGCCGTGGCGGTGCTCGCGGACGTCATGGCCACCGCGCCAGGGGACCGGTGGTGAGCGAGCAGGTCACCGCGCCCGCGCCCCCGTCCGCCGCGCTCCGCGATCACGACGCGTTCCGGTTGTTCTGGGCGGCGGAGACGGTCAGCCAGTTCGGCACGTACGTCGGCAACGCGCTGCTGCCGCTGCTGGCCGCCACCACTCTGGCGGCGACCCCGCTGGAGATGGGCCTGCTCAGCGCCGCGGAGACGACCGGCTACCTGCTGATCGGGCTCCCGGCGGGGGTGTGGGTGGCCCGGGCCCGGCAGCGGCTGCTGATGCGGCGCGCCAACACCGGCCGGGCGCTGCTGCTCTGCACGATCCCGGTGGCCTGGTGGGCCGGCCTGCTCACGGTCGGCCAGTTGATCGCCGTGGCCCTGCTGTGCGGTGTCCTCGCCGTCCTGTTCGACGTCGCCTACCAGTCCCACCTCCCGGCCCTGGTCGGCCGCGACCGTCTCCTCCAGGGCAACGCCCGTCTCCAGTCCAGCCAGTCCCTCGCCCAGATCACCGGGCCCGGCGTGGGCGGCGCGTTCGCCCAGCTCGCCGGGCCCGCCCTGCCGGTGCTGGCCACGGCCCTCGGCTATCTGACGTCGACCCTGCTGCTGCGCCGGGTCCGTGAGCCGGACCCGGCGCACCCCGCCGACGGCACCGACCGGCGGCTGCTCGCCGGGATACGCGCCGGACTGCGGTTCCTGGTCCGCAGCCGCACGCTGCTGGCCGTCACCGCCTGCACGGCGACCGCGAACTTCTTCGCCGGGGTGCTCAGCGCCGTGCAGGTCCTCTTCCTGACCGGGGTGCTCGGCCTCTCCGGGTCCGCCGTCGGGGCCGTCCTGAGCGTGCTGGGCCTGGGCGGGGTGCTCGGGGCGCTCTCGGCGTACCGCGTCGTGCGCCGCGTCGGCCAGGCCCGCGCGGTGTGGCTGGTACCGCTGGTCACCTTCCCGGCCCTGCTGCTGGTGCCGCTCGCGGGGCGCGGGGCGCTGCTCGTCCCGGCCCTGGCCGGGTTCCTCGTCACCGGGTACGGCGTCGTCGTGTACAACGTCGCCCAGGTCAGCTACCGGCAGGTGGTGTGTCCCGAGGCGATGCTGGCCCGGGTGAACGCCTCCGTGCGCTTCGTCGGTTTCGGCGCGATGACCGTGGGCGCCCTGGCCGGAGGCGTGCTCGGCGGGTCGGCGGCCGGGATCAGGGGCACCCTGTGGATCGCGGCCTGCGGCACCTGCCTGGCGGCGATGTGGGTGGTGTGCTCACCGCTGCGCGGGATGCGTGACTTCGCCGGCCCGGGGGTGGATGGGGCCGTTGGTGCCGCCGAGCGGGGCGCCTGAGCGGCCGCGGGTGCGGGCGAGGATCTCGGCGACGATGGAGACCGCCGTCTCCTGCGGGGTCGTGGCGCCGAGGTCGAGCCCGATCGGCGCGTGCAGCCGGGCGAGGGCGTCGGGCCCGACCCCTTCCGCGCGCAGGAGTTCGAGGCGGCGGGCGTGGGTGCGGCGCGACCCCATGGCGCCGACGTAGCCGAGCGGGCGCCGGAGCGCGTCGCGCAGCAGCGGGATGTCGAACCGGGGGTCGTGGGTGAGCACGCACACCACGGTGCGTTCGTCGGTGGCGGTGGCGGCGAGGAACCGGTGCGGCCAGTCGGTGACGACGCGGTGCGCGTGGGGGAACCGCTCGGCAGTGGCGAAGACCGGGCGGGCGTCGCACAACGTGACGTGGTAGCCGAGGAAGCGGCCCGCCTGGGTGAGGGCGTCGGCGAACTCCACCGCTCCGAAGACGAGCATCCGCGGGGCGGGTCTGCGGGTGTGCACCAGCGCCTCGGCAGCGGAGCAGTCGGCGCCCCCGGGGGTGCGCACGAGCCCGGTGACGCCGGTGCGGTGGACGCCGGCGGCGAGCGCGGCCAGACGCGGCGGCACCGGCCCGGCGAGAGCGGGGGTCCCGTCGTCGGACAGCGGCAGGACGCGGCCCGCCAGCGTCGGGTCGGCGCTCCGGGTGATCTGCAGCAGGCCCACGGTCCGCCCCTCGGCCGCCGTGGTGAGCGTGGCCGCCAGGGGGTGCCGGTCGGCCGGGTGGACGCGCTGGACGTGGACGCGGATGCCGCCGCCGCACATCAGGCCGGCCGCCCAGGCGTCGGTGTCGGAGGAGTCGAAACGCGCCTCCTCGGGGGCTCCGTCCTCCTCCAGTTGCTGTCGGCACAGCTCGTGGACGGCCGCGTCCACGCACCCGCCGGAGACGCTGCCCGCCACCCGCCCGTCGGCGTCGACGGCCATGGACGTGCCCACCGGCAGCGGTGTGCTGCCGGTGGCATCGATCACCGTGGCCACGGCGAAGGGGCGGTCGGCGCGGCACCAGGCGGCGAGGGCGGGGGCGATGTTCAGCACGGGGGGCTCTTCTCGTACGCGGTGCTCGTGGGGCGGGCGGGCCGGATCAGCGGGCCGCGGTCACGGCCGGGGCCCCGCGCCCGGCCGGTACCGGCGGTGGACGCGGGGCCCCGGTGGTCACCCGGCGGGCCGCGGGCGCAGCAGACTCAACCGGGGTACGGCGGTGGGGTCCTGGCAGTCGAGGCGGGCCGTGCCGCCGACCGGGAGGGTGAGCATCGGGTCGGCGTGGCCCAGCGGGAGGCCCGCGGCCACGGGCAGGCCGTCCGGCAGGATCCGCAGCAGGGTCTCGTCGTGCCCGGCGAATCCGGAGGACGTCGGCCGCGGACCGCTGATCCGGCTCAGGACCACACCGGCCGCCCGGTCGAGGACACCGGCCAGGCGGAACTGCTCCAGGCGCGCCCAGAACTCGTCCGGGGCCATGCCGTCGGCCTCCAGGAACAGGATCGAGCCGGGGGCGGGTTCGGGCCACAGGGGGGTGCCGAGCAGCAGGCCGAGCACCAGGAGGGAGCCTCCCCACAGGGGCCCCTCGGCCGTACCGGTCCGCAGGGCGCGGGGCGGCTGGGCGCCGCTGTTGCCGTGGCGGCGGCGGTCGTCCTCACGGTCCCAGAAGAGGTTCTCGTCCGACCAGTCGCCCGCCGTCGGCACAGTCCGCTCGGTCCAGGGGTGCCGCGCGCCGAGCAACTGGTCGAACTCGGTCTCGGTGGCTTCCCAGGGGCCGTCCGCCTCGCCCCATTCGGAGACGACCATGGGGCCGTGGAAGGCGATCAGTCCGGACCGGTGGGGCACCAGGTTGACCAGGGAGGTCAGGTCGCTGTAGCCGACGATCGGCTTGCCCGCGCGGCCGATGCGGTCGAAGTCAAGGTGCGGGAGGACGGGGGTGAGCGTCCAGCCTCCGACGGCCGCGATCACGCCGTCGGTCTCCTCCAGGAGCGTGTGCAGCTCCTCGGCGAGCGCGGCGGGCGGCAGGGTGCCCGGGCCCTGTGCGGACCGGCAGGAGTCGCCGACGACGACGGCGTGTCCGCGTCGGCGCAGCGCGGCGAGGCCCCGGACGAAGCGGCGCGGGAAGAGGACCGGGGCCGGGGAACTCGGGGCCCACACGCCCAGCGTGGCGTTCGCGGGCAGCGCGGCGGGCCAGCGCGCCGGCGTGGCGCCGCCGGGCGCGGCCGGGGTCGTGTTCGGTTCGGTGGCCGTGTTCGGTTCGGTCGTCGCGCTCGGTTCGGTCGTCGTGCCCGGTTCGGTGGCCGTGCCCGGTTCGGTCGTCGTGCCCGGTTCGGTGGCCGTGCTGGGTTCAGCGGCCGTGCTCGGTTCGGTGGTTGTGGTCATGCGGTCGCTCCGATCTCCTCGTCGCGGCGGTCGGGGCCGGCGGTCCACTCCTCGTGGCCGCGCAGGGCCAGGTGGTCGAGGAGGCCGTCGACGGTCAGGGTTCGCTCCGGTTCACCCGTGCCGCGCGCGCCGCGCAGCCGGACGGTCCCGCTCCCGGCGGCGTCGCGGCCCACGACCACCCGCCAGGGCACGCCCACCGCGTCGGCGAAGCGCATCCGGCTGCCCATGGACGCGCCGTGCCGGTCGTCGAGGACGACGCTGACCTCGGCGTCGAGGAGGGTCCGGTAGACCCGCTCGGCCGCTTCCGTCGTGCCGGGGTCGCGGCCCTGGACGGTCACCGTGACGTCGAAGGGCCGCACCGCGGCGGGCAGGGCGATGCCCTCGGCGACGCGGTGCTGTTCCAGCAGGGCCAGCACGCAGCGCTGGACGCCGATGCCGTAGGTGCCCATCACCGGGGTCCGCAGCTGGTTGTCCTCGTCGCGGAAGCGGACGTCGAAGGCGGGGGTGTGGGTGTAGCCGTAGCCCATGGCGACTCCGCCCTGCGGGATGTCGTCCTCGGCGGTCCTGGGGCGCGCGGCGTCGCGGTGGTAGGGGATGGTACGGCTGCGGGGACGGTCGCCGCGGGCGTAGGGGAAGATGAACTCGAAGCCGCCGGTGGCCTCGTCGCGGACCAGTTCGGCGCGCAGCCGCAGGCGGTCCAGGACCGCGCGGACGGTGCGCTGGGCGTGCGCCGCGCTGGCGAGGTACGCGGTGTGGTCGGTGTCCAGGCTGGCGAACAGACAGCACTGGAACTGGCGGGAGTTGTAAATGCTCTGCGGCCGGTCGCGGAACCGGAAGATCTCCCGGAACTCGAACAGCCGCATGGGGAGCTGCCGGTGGGAGGCGAGGCCCGCCGAGCCGATCCAGCTCAGCAGGGGTTCCTCGCTGGTGGCGGCGAGGGTGTACTGCTCGAACGGGGCGCTGAAGCCGATCAGTTCGCCGCCGAACCGCTCCAGCCATCCGGCCGGCGCGAGGGTCTCGACGCGGTGGACGGCGGGTCCGCGGAACTCGGCGTACCCGGCGCGTTCCATCTCTCTGCGGACGACCTGCCGGATGTGGGTGACCAGGCGCTGGCCGATCGGGGCGAACCAGGGGAATCCGGCGTCGGTGAAGCGGGCCAGTCCGAGGTGGTACGCGAGGTCGGCCTCGGTGTCGTCGGGGTCGGGAAGAGGAGCGCCCAGCAGTTCGCTGTGCGGGATCCTGCTCAGTCTCATCGGTACTCCGGTACGGGCGTAGGGATCCGGTGGGCCGCCAGCAGGTCCAGGACGCGCCAGGGCGGCAGATGGCGCTCGGTGAGGCGGACGCCGAGGTGCGCGAGCGCGTCCTCCACGGCGCCCACCACGGCCGAGGGGGCCAGGACCGCGCCGCCCTCACCGAGGCCGCGGAAGGGCACGTCGCCGGTCCGCCGGGACTCCAGGTGGACGACGTCGATCGCCGGCGCGGTGCGGGTGGTGGGCAGCAGGTACTCGGTGAGGTCGCGGGAGAGCTGGGCGCCGTCGGGTCCGTACCCCGACCGTTCCTGGAGCACGGTGCCGATGCCCTGGACGGCGCCGCCGCGCAGTTGCCCGTCCGCGATCGCCGGGTTGATGATGCGTCCGCTGTCCGCGACGACGAGGTACCGGTCGACGGCGACCGTGCCCAGTTCGGGGTCCACCTCGACCCAGCAGCAGTGGGTGGCCTCCGCCCAGCCGGTCTCCTCGCTGTCGAAGACCTCGCTCACGTCGAGCCGCGCCCGTTCCCCTTCCGCGGCGACGCACGCGGCGGCCAGGCCGGCGACCGTGCCCACGGTGCGGCCGTCGCGTCGGTCGACGACCTTCCCGGCGACGACGTCCAGGTCCAGGGGGGAGTGTCCGGTGCGGCGCCCGACGGCCGTCAGAAGGTTGGCCCGCAGGGTGCGGGAGGCGCGCAGCACTCCCCCGCCCGCGAGGGCCGCCGCCCGGCTCGCGCCGGTCCCGGCCAGGCTGTAGGGCACGAGGTCGGTGTCGCCGTGCACGACGTCGACCGCGTCCAGCGGCAGGCCCAGGGTGGTCGCGGCGATCTGCCCGAGCGTGGTCACATGGCCCTGGCCGTGCGGGATCTGTCCGGTCCTGATCTGCGCGCGGCCGTCGGGGCCGAAGAGGACCCGGACGGGTTCGGGACCCATGTGGGCGCCCATCGCCTCGTGCAGACTCCACGGGCCGGGCGCGGGTTCCAGCAGGGTCGCGAGGCCCAGTCCGAGCAGCCGTCCCTCCGCGCGGGCCGCCGCCTGCCGCGTGCGGAACTCCGCGACGGCGGCCTCGTGCCGGGCCCGCCGCAGGGTCGAACCGAGTGCGGGGACGTCGGTGAGCCGGGCGCCGGAGATCATGCGCGGATCGGGGCCGTCCACCGGCGCGAGGTGCCGCAGCCGGTAGTCGGCGGGTTCTTCGCCCACCGCGCGGGCGATCAGGTCCATGGTGCGTTCGGCGGCGAACGTCGCCATCTCCCAGGGGCCGCGGTAGGCGACGTACGGGGTGCGGTTGGTCAGGGTGAGGCGGCCGGTGAACTCGTAGGCGGGCACGCGGTAGGCGTTCGGGATCAGGCAGCCGACGATGGCGACGAAGACGGCGCTGGCGACCGGGGGCACGGGGTAGGCGCCCTGGTCGACGACGAGATCGGCGCGCAGGGCGAGCAGTTCGCCGTCGGCCCCCAGGGCCGCCTCGACGTCGATCTCCTCGCCCCGGGCCTGTCCGGCGGCGATCAGGTGTTCGCGGCGGTCCTCGATCCAGCGGACGGGGCGGCCCAGGTGACGGCTCGCCCAGCACACGGCGATGTCCTCGCGGAACACCCCGCCCTTGATGCCGAAGGAACCGCCCATGTTCGCAGGGACACGGACCCTGACCAGGTCGAGGTCCAGGCCGAGGACGTCGGACAGGTACTGCCGGTGGGAGGTCGGCGATTGGGACGCCACGTCGTAGGTGAGCCGGCCGCTGCCGGGGTCGTAGGAGGCGAGGCCGCCCCGGGGTTCGAGGGGCGCGTTCTGCACCCGCTCCTGGCTCAGCCGGTGGCGCACCACGCGGGCGGCCCGCGCGAAGGCGCCGGTCACGTCGCCGTGGACGCGGTGCTCGGTGTAGAGGTCGTTGCCGGCCAGGTCGGGGAAGAGGGGCTGGTGCGCGCCGTCGGCGCCGGCTCGGGCGTCCAGGACGGGCGGCAGGTCGTCGTAGCCGACGACGACGAGCGAGGCGGCGTGCTCCACCTCCGCCTGGCCGGTGGCGACGACCAGGGCGACGGGGTCGCCCTCGAAGCGGACGCGGTCCTCGGCGAGCGGGGTGAAGCCGGGGGCGGTGTAGCCCTCCAGGGGGCAGGCGATGGTGATCGGGTTGAGGCTGCCGCGCAGGTCGGCGGCGGTGAGGACGGCGACCGTCCCGGGCGCGGTACGGGCCGCCTCGATGTCGAGACCGGTGATGCGGGCGTGCGGGCGCGTGCTGCGGACGAAGCGCGCGTGCAGGATGCCCGGACGGTCGAGGTCGGCGATGAAGCGGGCGCGGCCGTCGAGGACGGTGCGGTCCTCGGCGCGCAGGGCGCTGCTGCCGATGGCGGGGTCGGTGGCCGCGGCGGGAACGGACGGCGTGGGCGCGCCGCCCGGCGGAGCGGGTGTCCAGGTGCGGGCCGCGGTGAGGGTGGCGCGGACGATGCTCTCGTAGCCGGTGCACCGGCACAGGTTGCCCGCGAGCCGGTGCCGGACCTGTTCCTCGGTGGGGTCGGGGTGCTCGGTGAGCAGGGCGTGGATCTCCATGAGGAATCCGGCGGCGCAGAATCCGCACTGGAAGGCGTGTTCGGCCCAGAGCACCTCGCGCAGGTGCCGCATCAGCGGGTCCCCCGGGTCCTCGGCGGTGCGGACGGGCAGCCCCTCGGCCTGCGCGGCGAGGACCGTACAGGCGCGGGCCGTACGGCCGTCGAGGAGCACCGTGCAGGAGCCGCAGACGCCGTCCTCGCAGCCGAGCCGGACGGATTTGCGTCCGAGGCAGTCGCGCAGGTGGTCGGCGAGGGTCCCGCACCGGTGCGGCGCGCCCGGGGGTGGTTCGGGGGCGGTGCCGGGTGTGCAGGTCATGGTGTCTCCCGCGTCGGTACGGGCGGTGCGTCGTGGCCGGAGCCGCTCGGTACGGGTGGTGCGCCCGCGCCGGGACGGCGTGCCTTGGTGATCGCCTGGGTCAGCACGCGGTCCGCGAGGACCCGTGCGGCGTGCCGGCAGTACGCGGCGGGAGGTCCGGTGGGAGGTCCCTGCCGCTGCGGCTGTCCCGGACCGGTGGGCACGGTCTCCGCGGCGGCGGCGCCGGCGTCCCGGAGCCGGTGGGTGACGTCCACCGCGGTGGGCGGGGAGACCCGGGTGCCGACGGTGACTTCGGCCCGCAGCACGGTACCGTCCGGTGCGGTGTCGACGACCGCGGCGACCGAGGCGACCGGCCGGCCGCCGATCGGATGGGCGACCTGGCCGAACGCGTGGCCGCTGCCCGGCCCGCGCAGGGGCAGCTCGACGGCGGTGAGGATCTCGTCGTGCCGCAGACCCGGGCCGGCGAAGAGGGACCGCAGAGCGGCCGTGCGTGCGCCGCCGGGACCGCTGACGAGGAGGCGCGCGTCGAGGGCGTACGCGGCGACGACGAGCTGGGCGGGGTGGGCCGCGTGGGCGAGGGTGCCCCCGAAGGTGCCGCGGTGCCGGACGGACGCGTGCCCCGTGCGGGCCGCGGCCTCGGAGACCAGCGGGGCGGCGGCACCGATGCGGGCGTGGGTGGCGAGGGTGTGCTGGCGGGTCATGGCGCCGATCCGCAGGAAGCCGTCGTGCTCGCCGACCCCGGTCAGCTCCCCCAGGTCGCGGAGGTCCACCAGCAGGCGGGGCGTACGGTCCCGGGACGCCAGCAGCGGGACGAGGCTCTGGCCGCCCGCCAGCGGCAGGGCCTGGCCCGGCGGGGCGTCGGCCAGGCGGGACACCGCCTCAGCAAGGCGCCGGGGCGCCACGTGGGCGATCGGGGGGAGCTTCACGGACGACGACGCCTTCTCTCGGGACGGGGCCCGCACCGGAGCCCGGGGGATCCGGTGCGGGGCGGGGTCAGGGCCGCGGGAGGACCGGGCTGGAGTCGAACAGCTCCGGCTCGCCGAGCTCGTCCGCCTCGCAGCGCACCAGGAGCTCCGTGTAGCCCATCTGCGCGAGGTTGTCGCGGAAGAGCCGCATGTAGACGGCGTACTGCTCGGCCAGCACCTCCCGGGCCTCGGCGCTCAGCTCGTCGAGGTGCGGACGGGCGAGGATGTCCTGGATGAAGGACTCGACGACCTCGTCGGAGATCCAGTCGAAGGTGTACTGCTCGCGGGAGAACGGGATGCGGCCGTCACCGAGGAAGAAGTCCAGCCAGTAGGACTCCTCCAGGGGCTCCACCGTGACCTGGATGGCGGCGGTGACGTCGGCGAGCAGCTGCTCGGAGGGCTGCTTGACGTAGTACATCGGGATGGCGGCGATGAACCCGCCCGGCTTGACCACCCGGGAGTACTCGGCGAGCGCCTTGGCGCGGTCCGGGATGAGGGAGGTGACGTTGCCGCAGAAGACCAGGTCGAAGGTGTCGTCGGGGTAGCCGGTCGCGGTGGCGTCGTTGACCTCGAAGGTGATCAGGTGGTCCACGCCGAGGCTCTCGGCGCGGCGCCTGGCCTCGGCGATGCTGCGCTCGTTGATGTCGATGGCGGTGACCCGGCAGCCCACCAGACGGGCCAGCTCGATGGCCGTGATGCCGGTGCTGGTGCCGATCTCCAGGACGTGGCTGTCCTTGTCGAGGTGGGCTCCGACGGCCAGGTGGGAGATGGTCTTCACGCCGCCGGGCGGGCGGTTGGTCTCGCGCACGACGGAGATCAGCTCGTTGTAGTTCATCGCGCGGATCTGCTGGGCGGTCAGGTCGCCGAGGTTCATGAGGTGCTCCTTGTGAGAGGGGTGGGAGATGTCCGGGCCGAGAGGTGGAGCCGGAGGGGTCAGGGGGTGGCGGGGAGGCCGTTGGCGCGCTCCAGGAGCTGCAGGTCGCGTACGTCGGAATGGCGCAGGACCCACATGAAGAAGCGCTCCACGCCCATGCCGAAGCCGCTGGTGTGCAGGGGCTTCTCCTGCTTCATCCGCAGGTACCAGTCGTAGTCGTCGGGCGAGACGCCGTGTGCGGCGAGCGCGCCGAGGGCGTGGGCGGCGTCGGTGTGCCGTTCGCCGCAGCCGACGACCTCGCCGGGCCCGATGAGCAGGTCGGCGTTGAGGGCCTTGGCGCCGGTGGCGTCGGTGGCCTGGTAGAAGGGGACGGAGAGGTGGTCGAAGTGGGTGAGCCACACGGCGGGACCGTGCAGTTCCATGAGCCGGCGCTCCCCCGCCCTGGTGACGGTGCGCCACTGGTCGTGGAACTCGAAGTACTCCGGGTCGCCGTCGAGGGCGGTCACGGCCTCGTCGAAGGTGATCCGGGCGGTCGGCTTGGCGAGGAAGTCGGTGAGGTGCTCGACGCCGCCGGCGATCCGGGCGACGGGGCCCTCCAGCTCTCGCAGGACCGCCTCCGTGAGGTGGCGCAGGTAGGCGTCGGCCACCGCGATCACGTCGTCGAGGCCGCCGGGGATCTCGGCCTCGCTGTGGAAGAACTGGCTGAGGTGGGTGGCGTCGGTCTCCTCGCCGCGGAAGCTCGGCATGAGGTAGTAGCAGCCCTGGTCGGCGATGCGGCAGCCGTACTCCAGGAGGAACTGCATGGAGTCGGCGAGGTAGGTGGGGACGCCGAAGAGGTCCACCTGGACCGGCAGCGAGTCGCTGCCCAGGCCCATCGGCGAGGAGATGGAGGAGGTGGTGACGGGGAGGTGGAGCGCCTTGACCTGCCGGGCCCGCCAGAACGCGGCGGTCTCGTAGTTCACCAGGTCCTGGAGGTCGACCAGGGAGGTGTACAGCGGGTCGTCCAGGATCCGCAGGAAGCGCGGCAGGGCCTCGGTGAGCGGCCCCTGCGGCGGGCGTGAATCGACTTTCGACATACCGTGGACCTCCAGTTTTTCGCGCACGCCCGTCAGGGACGGGATCGGGGAAGGGGGGCCGTCGGCCACCGGGCGGTCGGTCCTCGCTCCGGCGGCCGTTCGACTGATCGCAGCCTGGCACCCGGCGATTCCCGTTCCGTTGCCGTTCGTTCCGTGGCCGCCGCCGGGTGCACGGGACGCAGGGAAAGCGATGGGTACGGCGTGGGGCGCGGCCCTCCCGCACCGGGCCACCGGGAGCGCACCACGTGGGCTCCTGATCCCGGCTCACCCCAGGGCGGCGAGCCAGGTCTCCACGAGGGAACGGTCCAGGAGGCGCTTGCGGAAAACGCCGCTGCAGCGGAGTTCGTCGCCGGTGTCCGAGATCCACAGGCTGAGGTCGAACATGGCGTCGGACAGCGTCGGGACGCTCAACTGCCCGCGCACGCCTTCCAGTTCCAGGCGCATGACGGGGTTCCCCGAGATGAAGACCGACCGGCGCTGGTAGGCGAACTCCCCGTTCCCGGCGCCGCCGTTGCCCACCGCGTCCCGGATCACGTCGAAGGGGACTCCCTGGTGCCGCAGGGTCCACAGCACGCTCTCGCGGACCGCTTCGGCCATGGCGGTCAGGTCGGCGGACCGCGGTTCCCGCACCGTGACAGGCAGGACGCTGACGAAGTTGCCGAGCACGTCCCGGGCGGCGGGCACGAAGCGTCCGGGCAGCGGGGAGAAGAAGGAGAGACCGTGGCCCAGCACGCTGGGGCGCATCGCGTGCAGCAGCTTGGCGGTGGTCAGCATGAAGCTGGACACCGACAGTTCGGCGGCCTGCCGGACGTGTCGGTCGTAGGCGGCGCCGGTGAGGACGGTGGCGGCCTGCTCGCCCTCCCGGGTGCACTCCGTCCAGGACAGGGGCCGGGCCAGCACCATGT
The DNA here is from genome assembly GCF_042892755.1 of Streptomyces sp. NPDC001714. Classification (NCBI taxonomy): domain Bacteria; kingdom Bacillati; phylum Actinomycetota; class Actinomycetes; order Kitasatosporales; family Streptomycetaceae; genus Streptomyces; species Streptomyces sp. NPDC001714. Next base: position 144,107 of record NZ_JBIAUL010000018.1, on the reverse strand, counting down.
CGGGGATGCCGTCGGGCAGTCGTCGGCGCCACGCGTCGCAGAGTTCGTCGCGGGCCGCGCCGGCCAGGGCACGGCGTTCGGCGGCGGCGACCCGGGCCAGCGAGGCACGGGGCCGGGCGCGGTCGGTTCCGGTCGTGTCACCGTCGCGGTACGCGGCGGACAGGTCGTCGAGGAAGCGGGCGTAGGAGATCCCGTCACAGACCGTGTGATCGGCCGTGACGACCAGGACGCAGCCCTCCCCGCCCCGGTGCCGCACCAGGGTCACCCGCAGCAGGCGCCCGTCGCGCAGGTCGAAGGGCCTGGTCATCTCGGCGTCCGCGAGACGGCGGGCGGTCTCCCGGGTGGACTCCCAGTCGGCGGCGACCGGCTCGACGACGTCCACCCGCGGACGCCAGGCCGCCTCGCGGTACTGGGGTCCGTGGTCGGGGTCGACCCGGTAACGGTGCGCGAGCGCGGGATTGAGGACCACGGCACGCGCCAGCGCCCCCTCCAGGCGGGACACGTCGATGTCGGCGCCGGGGAACGCGAAGAGGAAGCAGGTCAGGTTCTCCGACGGCAGGGAACCGTCGTCACGGAGCTGGTGACGCAGGCCGATGCTCATCCGGTGCGGGACGCCGCGCCAGAGGCCGGGCGAGGCGTCGGCGGGGGCGTCGGCCGGGACTTCGGTGAGGGCTTCGGCGGAGGCGTCGGTCGGGACTTCGCCAAGCACTTCGGCCGGGACTTCGGCGAAGGCTCCGGGCGGGACTTCGCCAAGCGCTTCGGCCGGGACTTCGGCGAAGGCTCCGGGCGGGACTTCGCCAAGCGCTTCGGCCGGGACTTCGGTGAGGGCTTCGGCCGGGACTTCGGCGGGTCGGGCGGTCAACGGAACTCCTCAGGAATCGCGGGGCTGCGCGGGCGGTACGCCGTCACGGGCCGCGAGCGCCGTCCGGCCCGGCGCCTGCCGGGGAAGCGGTGGCCCGGGGTTCGCGAGCGGGTCGGCGCCGGCGTGGTCGGGCGCCGGGCCCGGAGCACGCGTGTGCGGTCCCGCACCGGTGGAACGGCGGTCCGCGGCGAAACCCGCGAGGTGCAGGAACGCCGCCGTCACCTGGGCCAGGGCCAGCACGACGAAGAGCGTTCGGGTTCCCTCCGCCCGGATCGTCGTGCCGCTGACAAGCAGTCCGCAGGTGCCCCCGGCCAGGGCGACGGCCGTGGCCACGGTGAGCGCCTCGGGCCGGACGGCGCCCGGCAGGCGGAGCGCGCGCACCGCGGCGACCGGCGCGCTGGAGACGCCGTTGAAGAGGCCGGCGAGGACCAGGCAGCCGAACACCGCGGTGATCCCGAGCGGCAGCGGCAGGACCAGGAAGCAGAGCGCGAGGAGCACCCGGCCGCCGACCGCGAGCACCGGTGCGGACAGGCGCCGCAGCAGGGGGCCCACCAGCAGGGTTCCGGTGAGGGCGGCGGCGCCGAAGGCACCGGACAGCGCTCCGGCGACCGTGGGCCCGCGTTCGCCGAACTCCAGGGCGACGACCGGCAGGGCCGCGAACAGGCCCTGCCAGGCGAACTCGGAACAGACGAGGGCGAGCGACCAGGTGGCGGTGAGGGGATCGGCGAGCAGCGCGCGTAAGCCCGCCGTGCCCAGCCGCGAGGGAGGGGGCGGCGACGGGACGGCCGGGGGGAGGAAGCGGCGGAGCACCAGCAGTGACAGGGCGAAGCTGGCGGCGTCGGCGAGGATCACGGGGACCGGGCCGAACAGGGCGACGAGGACGCCGGCGAGGGGCGGTCCGAGCGTCATGCTGAGCCGCATGGCGCCCTGGAGGGCGGCGGTGGCCCGGCTCAGGAGTGTCCCGTCCTCGCCGACGACGTCCGAGAGCGTGGCCTGCTGAGCTGCGGAGTAGGGCGCCATCACGGCGCCGAAGACGAACATCGCCGCGGCGGTCAGAGGCACCGCGAGGGTTCCCGCCGAGGCCAGGAGCGGGACGAGCCCGATCAGTACCCCGCGGCAGGCGTCGCCCAGGAGCATCACGCGGCGGGGTCCCGCGCGACCGGTCCAGGAGGCGCCCAGGGTGCCGATCAGGGTGGTCCCGGCCATCTGAGCGGCCATCACCACGCCCAGGGCACCGGCCGATCCGGTCCGGGTGAGCATCAGCCACGGCACGGCGACGACGGTCAGCGAGCTGCCGAGCATCGACACGCACTCCGCGGCGAGCACGGCCCGCAGCGCCGGCTGGCGCCACAGGCCGGTGCCGCGGGCGGCGCTGGTGCCGGGGGCGGTGCCGGTGTCGCTCACGGGCGCGGTCCGACGACGTGTTCGGTGAACTCCGCCAGGCGCGGCAGGCTGAACAGGACGCTCAGGTCCACCTCGCGGCCGAACCGGCGGGAGACCTCGATGATCAGGCTCTCGGCGAGGAGCGAGTGGCCGCCCAGTTCGAAGAAGCTGTCCTGGGGCCGGACGTCGTCGATGCCGAGGACGTCCTGCCACAGTCCGATCATGGTGGCGAGGGCGTCGTCGTCGGTGTGTGCGGGGTCCGCCGGGCCGGTGCCGGACACGGCACCGGAGGCCGGGTTCGAGAGGATCTCGGCCACAGGGGTGTCGGGGTCGTCGGCGACGGTCCAGAGGATGTCCTGGTAGTCGGTGGCCAGGGCCTTGAGCAGGGGCTCTCCCAGGGCTCCGGCGGGGTCCTTCCACAGCACATGGGTGCCGGCGCTGTCCTCGCGGACCATGACGGCCAGGGTGAAGCCGGCGGTGCTCTCGATGTCTCGAAGGCTGAGCACCGCGTGGGAGCCGGGCGCCTCCAGCCGCAGGTCCATGACGTCCAGGCCGCCGCGCAGGCCCGCGTTCCAGTACTGGAAGATGCTGCGGTGGGTCAGTTCGCGGGCCTGCGGGCCCACCAGTCCGGCGCTGCGCATGATCGTCGGCAGCGGCAGGTCGCCGTGGGCAAGGGCGCTCTTGACCCGTCCGCGGAGCCGGTGCATCACATCGGTGTAGGTGTCGGTCGCGCTCACGCGGGCGCGTACCGGAAGCAGGTTGACGAAATAGCCGACCTGCTGCCGGGTCTCCTCCAGGGTACGGCCGTGGAAGGGCAGGAAGGACAGGACGTCCGAGGTACCGGTGTGCCGGCGCAGCAGGGCGTAGTAGCCCGCCATCAGGGTGGTGACGTAGGAGACGCCGGAGGTCTCGGCGCGGTGGCGCAGTCCGGAGACCAGGTCGTCGGGCAGGACGTCGCTGAGCATGGTGGGGCGGGGCGGGTCGGCGGGGGTGGCCGGGAGGGTGAGGGGGGTGATCCCGGTGCCCAACTCGGCGGCCCAGTAGGCCCGGTGGCCTTCGCCGTCGGTGTCCCCCGCGAGCCGGACCGAGCGCAGGGCGTGCGCCTGGAGGGCGCGGGGGTCGTCGGGCACGTCGACCGGCTCCCCTGCGTACGCCTGGCGCAGGGCCTCCAGCAGGAGCAGCACGGACGCGCCGTCGGCCACGATGTGGTGGAGCGTCAGCAGCAGGACCTTCCAGTCGGGGCCGGTGAGGAGCTGGACCCGGGCCAGCGGGCCGGTGCGCAGGTCGAACGGGGTCTGCCAGGCAAGGCGTACGGCCTCGTCGCGGGCGAGGTGCGAGGTGATCTCGGTGACGGGGATCGGCGGGGCGTCGCCCCAGTCCAGCCGGTGGCTGCCGGGGCTGCCCGTCACACGGCCCCTGAGCTGCGGGAACGCCGCGCCCAGGCAGTCGACCGCGTGGCGTAGCCGGCCGGGATCGAGGTCGCCGTCGACGGCGAGCGGGACGGGGATGATGTTGGTCCACTGCCGTGGATCGATCTGCCAGGCCACCTTCATGGCCTCCTGCCCCACGGAAAGGGGCACGCTGTGCGGGGTGGCGCACGGGGCCGTGAGGGGGGTGGTGTTCGGGGTGGTGGTCATCGAAAGTCGTCTCCCGGGTTCCACGCGTGGTGGTGTCGTGATGAGGGGCGCCGGACGCGTGGGGCGTCCTCGCCCGCGAAGGGGGCGGCCGGGTCAGATCCGCAGCCGTACCTGGTGGCGGCGCAGCCAGGCGTCGAGTTGGAGGAGCATCTCCACGTCCGCGCGCCCGAACCACCCGCCCCGGTCGAGGAGTCGGGGGTCGTCGGCCACCCGGGCGGCGGCGCCGAGGTCCGTGACGGCGTGCACGGGTGCCGACGGGTCGTCGAGCAGGTCGCGCAGGCGGCGGGTGACGAAGGCCTTGTACCGGTCGTCGTAGAGGGCGGGGAAGGTGGACTTCCGGCGTTCCAGGACGGAGGGCGGCACGAGGTCGCGGGCCAGGTCGCGCAGAATGCTCTTGGTGCGTCCGCCGGTGAACTTCATCGCGACCGGGACGTTGTACATGAACGTGTAGAGCGCGTGGTCGGCGAACGGGAACCGCATCTGGACCCCGGCGGCGGCGCCGAGGCGTTCGGTGTGCAGCATCGTCTGTTCCAGCAGCCGGGTGACGGTCAGGTGGTCGATCTGCCGTACGGTGCGGCGGCCCGGTGAGTCGTCCGGGAGGACGGGGACGCGATCGAGCGCGGTGCGGAACACACGTTCCAGGTATCCGTCGACGTCGAGGACGCGCAGCAGGTCGGGGTGGAACAGGCCGGTGCCGATGCCGTGGGCGACGCCGAACCGACGGGCCTGTTCCAGCCAGGGGAAGGTGGTCAGTTCGGGCACGCCGTCGAGGTCGCCGTAGAGGCCGCCGAACATGGTGTCGGCGGCCTCGCCGGAGAGCCCGACGGCGCAGTGCGCGGCGAGGGACCGGCTGAGCAGGTACGGGGTGACGTTCTTGTCGCCCCAGGGGGTGGGGTAGTCCTTCGCGGCGAGCACCTCGTCGCGGGTCGTGGGGTCGAGGACCTGGTCGATGTCGACGACGACGTCCTCGTGGTCGCAGTCCCAGAAGCGGACGACGTCCTCGATGAAGGGGCGGTCGGGGATGCGGGAGGTGGTGCGGGCGAAGGACACGGTGCCCGTGACCGGCCGGCGCCCGGTCCCGGTGGCGACCAGTCCGGCGAGCACGCTGGAGTCCAGCCCGCCGGAGAGGAGCACGGCCGTGTCGTCGTCCTCGATGTCCGCGGCGACCGAGGCCCGCAGCAGCCGGTCGGCCTCCTTGGCGGTGGCGTCCGCGTCGAGGACGTGTTCGTGGGCCTCCAGGGACCAGTAGGCGCGGGCGCGGATCGCGCCGTCCGGGGTGAAGCGGAGCACGGTGGCGGGCGGGACCTCGTTGACGCCGCTCAGGGCGCCGCGGCCGTCCTCGCGCATCAGGGTGAGCAGGGCGCACAGGGCGTCGGCGTCGGCTTCGGGGGTGACCATGGGGTGCGCGGTCACGACGGCGACATCGGAGGCGAAGACCACGCCGCCGGGCGTGCGGATCCAGCTCAGGGGACGGACGCCGAACCGGTCCCGGCCCAGCACGAGGTCACCGGACCGGGTGTCCCAGACGGCGAACGAGCAGAGTCCTTCGAGCCGTTCGGCCAGTCCCGTGCCCCAGCGCAGGTAGGCACGCGCGATCACCTCCGAGGCGGAGGGCGGGTGCGGACCGGGGCGGCGGCCGGCGCCGAGCGCGTCCCACAGGGCCGCGGCGTTGCGCAGATGGCCGTCGCACACGGCGACGGCGACGGTCCGGCCGTCCTCGCGGACGGTGGCCGGGGCGGCGGGCCCGCGCCGGACGGGGTCGCCGCGCTGGACGAGCGCGGCACGCGGCTCGCTCCAGGTGCCGCCGTCGTGCGGGGCGCGGACCCGCAGGCCGGTGAGCATCCCGGTCACCTCAGCGTCCGCGCGTGTCAGATCACGCTGTCCGTCGGTCCATCCCGCGATGCCCGCCACCCGGTCCCACCTCGCCCACGGCCGTCTGCTGCGCGCCACGCGATGCCCCCGGACCCGCTGGCCCGGACCGGCTGGTCCGCGTCGCCTTGACGCCGTCACGCTAGGTGGGGGCGGTACCGGGCGACCCTCCGTCGGGATTCCACCGGAGGGCTCCGCCGAGCGGGCCCCGGAACGCGCAGGGCACGGTGCGGGAACGCCGCCGCTCGACGCCGCGCCCGGTCCCCCGCCCCCACGCCCGGCGGTCGCCGCGGCGCCGGCCCGCGATCCCCAGGCGGCCGGAGTCACCCCGGCCCGCGGTCCCCAGGCGGCCGGAGTCACCCCGGCCCGCGGCCTCCGCGCAATCCCCATCACATCGGCCCACGGCCTCCGGGCAGCCCCCATCACATCGGCCCACGGCCTCCGGGCAATCACCGCCGCTGCTCCCCCGCAACCCCTGGCCAGTCGCTCCCCCCGCACTTCCTTTCAACAGCCCGGCGCCCCGGCACCGTTCGCCTCCCTGCGCCGCCGCCACCCCGCGCAGGCGGGCATGGCCGGAAGCGGCCGGACACCGGGCCGGAACCCGCTCGGCCCGGAACCCGGAACACCGCTCTGGTGCACTGCTGGCGCAGCGGGGGTCCTGGCCCCGCCGGGCTCCGGCAGCGGCCCGAGGTGTCCTGTCCTGGAGGAGACGCAGGTGAAATCACGCGTTCTTGAGCTGGTGGAGGAGCGGGCACGGTCCCGTCCCGAGGCCCCCGCGGTGGAGTGGGCGGACGGCGTCCTGACCCGCGGTGCGCTGTGGGAGCGGGCGGGACGGCTGGCCGCCCGCATGACGTCGCGGGGGCTGCGGCCCGGCGAGGTCGTGGTCGTCGGCACGGGCCGCACCGCGGAGCTGCTCGTCGCGGTCCTGGCGACGCTGCGGGCGGGCGGCGCGTTCTGTGTCGTGGACCCCGGCTACCCCCCGTCCCGGATCCGGCGGATCCACCGCGACAGCGGGGCCCGGTTCGTGGTGGCCCCGGGTCTTGAACTGCGTCCCGGACGCCCCGGCCCGCCCCTGGAGGGGCTGGCGTACGTGGTGTTCACCTCCGGCTCGACGGGACGGCCGAAGGCGGTGGGGATGCCCCACCGGGCCGTCGACGCGCTGATCGACTGGACCCTGGCGAGCACCTCGCGCAGGCCGCTGCGCACCCTTCAGTTCGCCCCGCTGGGCTTCGACGTGTTCGTGCAGGAGGTGTTCACGGCGCTGTGCAGCGGCGGGGTACTGCGGCTGCCCACCGAGGAGGAACGCCGGGACCTGGTGCGGCTGGCGGAACTGCTGGAGGTGTGGCGGATCGAGCGGCTGTTCGTGCCGCCGGTCGTGCTGGACCGGCTCGCCGCGCTCGCGCCGTACACCGGTACGGTCCCGAGCTCACTGCGGCAGGTGGCGGTGGCGGGCGAGGCACTCCGGATCACGCCCGGGCTCAGGCGCTTCTTCGAGGAGCTGCCCGGATGCCGGGTGCACCACCACTACGGTCCGTCGGAGACCCATGTGGCCGTCGCACACACCTTGACGGGCCCGCCCGCGTCCTGGCCGGACCTGCCGCCGATCGGCACCCCGCTGCCGGGATTCGGGGCGCGGATCGTCGACGGGGAGCTGTGGCTGACCGGGCCGGGTGTGGGTTACGGCTACCTCAACGACCCTGCGGAGACGGCACGCCGCTTCGTCCCCGCCGACGACACGGCGCGGAACGCCGACGACACGGCGCGGAACGCCGACGACACGGCGCGGACCGCGGACGACTCGGCGCGGACCACGGACGGAGGCCGGACCGCGGACGGAGGCCGGACCGCGGACGGAGGCCGGACCGCCACCGCCTACCGCACCGGCGACCTCGTCGCACGGGATCCGGACGGACTGCTGCGCTTCCTCGGGCGGGTCGACCACCAGGTCAAGATCCGCGGCCATCTGGTCGACCCGGCGGAGGTGGAGGCGGTCCTCGGCGGCCTGCCCGGAGTGCGCGAGTGCGCGGTGACGGCCGAACAGGTCGCCGGGGAGACACAGTTGGCGGCTCATGTCGCCGGGGACACGGCGGGACTGCGGGCCCGGCTCGCCGCGATGCTTCCCGCCCATCTGGTGCCCGCGCGGATCCAGGCCGTGGACCGGCTCCCGCTCACCGCGCACGGGAAGGTCGACCGCGCGCGGCTGCCCGCCCCGGCCGGCCCCGGCGCGGCGGGCGGCCCGCCGACCGGGACCGTGGAGCGGGACGTCGCGTCGGTGTGGTCGGCGGTCCTGGGCCACACGGACATCGGACGGGACCAGCCGTTCCAGTCGCTGGGCGGCACCTCCCTGTCGGCCGCGCTGGTCCTGGCCAGGCTGCGCACCCGCTACCCGGCCCGGATCGACCTGCACAGCTTCCTGGCCGCGCCCACCGTGCGCGAGCTGGCCCGACGACTGACCGAGACGCCCGACCCGGTGGGGGACGCATGAGCTCACGGACGCTGGACCTGTATCTGGAGCTCATGAAGGAGGTGCTGTCCAACACCATCTACGAGGATCCGCCGATCCCCGCGGGCTGGGCGCCCTCCACCGTCTACGAACCGCTCAACCGCAGACTGGGCGTCGACTGGCCCAGCCAGGCCCACACGATGATCGGCCGACGGCGGCTGGACAACCTCCAGTTCTGCGTGGAGCGGGTGCTGGCGGACGGCGTGCCGGGCGACCTGATCGAGACGGGCGTCTGGCGAGGCGGCGCGTGCATCCTCATGCGGGCGGTGCTGCGCGCCCACGGCGTGACGGACCGCCGGGTGTGGGTCGCCGACTCCTTCCAGGGCATGCCGCTGCCCGACGCCGACACCCACCCGGCCGACCGCGCGCTGGCCGCGCACACCCACAACGACGTCATCGCCGTGGACCTGGACACCGTGCGGGGGAACTTCGAACGGTACGGCCTGCTCGACGACCAGGTCGTCTTCCTGCCGGGCTGGTTCCACGAGACGCTCCCCGCCGCGCCGATCGGGAAGCTGGCGGTGCTCCGGCTCGACAGCGACCTGTACACCTCCACGGTCGAGACCCTCGACCTCCTCCACCCGAAGGTGTCCCCGGGCGGATTCGTGATCGTCGACGACTACCACATCCCGGCCTGCCGTGCCGCCGTGCACGACTGGCGCGAGCGCCACGGGGTGACCGAGGAGATCGAGGACATCGACGGACTGGGTGCCTTCTGGCGCCTGACGCCCCCGGAAGGAACCACCTTGTGAACGCAACGCTCCCCGCCGTGCGCGCCCTCGTCGCCGAGGTGTTCGGGCTGCCGGTGGACACCGTCGACCCGGACCGGCCACTGATCGCTCTGGGGGCGGACTCGCTGGTGCTGCTCGCCCTGACCCGGAAGGTCCACGACCGGTTCGGGGTGCGGCTGCCGGTCCGCGCGCTCTTCGAGGACGAGCTGTCCGTCCGCTCGGTGACCGCCCGGCTCGCCCCGGACACGGACGTCTCCGGCAGCTCGCCGGCCGCCGGGTCCGTCGACTTCAGCCTGTACTTCTTCGGCGACTACCCGCACGGGGACGGACCCGCGCGGTACGAGGCGCTGCTGGCCGCCGCCGAGTTCGGCGACCGCAACGGCTTCCACTCCCTGTGGGTGCCCGAGCGTCACTTCCACTCCTTCGGCGGGCTGTTCCCGAACCCGGCGGTACTGGCCGCCGCGCTCGCGGTGCGCACCCGTTCCATCCGGCTGCACGCGGGCTCGGTGGTGCTGCCCCTGCACCATCCCGTCCGGGTGGCCGAGGAGTGGGCGATGGTCGACAACCTCTCCGGCGGGCGGGCCGGGCTGTGCGTGGCGTCCGGCTGGCATTCCGGCGACTTCGTCCTGGCGCCCGAGCACTTCGAGGACCGGCGCGAGCTGATGTACGAACGCCTGGACGCCGTGCGCCGGCTGTGGTCGGGCACGCCGCACACCGGTGTCTCCGGCGACGGCGACACCGTGGAGGTGACCCTCTTCCCGGCGCCCGTGCAGTCACGGCCGCCGCTGTCCGTGGCCGTCCTGTCCAGCCCCGCGAGCTGGGAACGGGCGGCGCGCGAGGACGTGGGCGTGGTGACCAACCTGATGCAGCAGGACGTCGACGACCTGGCGCGCAACATCGCGCTGTACCGGAGCACGCGCGCCCGGTGCGGGCTGGACCCGCGGGCAGGCCGGGTCACCGTCCTCGTCCACACCTATCTGCGCGGCGACGCCGAGCGGGCACGGCAGGAGGCATACGGGCCGTTCCGCGCCTATCTGATGTCCTCGCTCTCCCTGTTCGACAACGCGGTGCGCAGCCTCGGGGTCGAGGTGGACCTCGCCCGGACCCCGGCCGACGACGTCGAGTTCCTGCTGGAACGCGCCTACGACCGCTACTGCGCGACCCGCGCCCTCATCGGCTCCCCGCACGGTGTGCGGCCGGTGCTGGACGCCCTGGTGCGGGCGGGCGTGGACGAGGTGGGCGCGTTCGTGGACTTCGGCCTTCCGGCCGCGGACATGCTGGCGGGTCTCCCCCACCTGGCCGCGCTCAAGGACGAACCGTCGCCAGCCGTCGTACCTGACGAGCCGTCCCCGGCCGCCGCCACGGACGAACCCTCCCCGGCCGCCGCCACGGACGAACCGTCCCCGGCCGTGGCCGCGCCCGCCTCCCCGCAGCAGCGGCGGATGTGGCTGATGGACCGGATGGACCCGGGACGGGCCGTCCACAACGAGCCCAAGGCCGTGGAGCTGGAGGGTCCGCTCGACCGGGACGCGCTGCTCGACGCGCTCCGCGCGGTGGTGGACCGCCAGGAGGCGCTGCGTACCGCTTTCCGGGAGGAGGACGGTGTCCTGCGGCAGATCGTCGGGCCGTCGTTCACCCCGGACTGTCCCGTCACCGATCTCACCGGGCGCACGCGCGAGGAGGCGGTGGCCGCGCTGCACGCGGCGCACGGTTCGGCACCCTTCGATCTGACGACCGGTCCGCTGTGGCGGGTGGCCCTGGGCGTGCTCGGTCCTGACCGCCATCTGCTGTATCTGGTGGCGCACCACAGCGTCTTCGACGCGCAGTCGACCATGGTCTTCCTCCGCGATCTCGCGGCGTGCCATCGGGGCGAGGCGGCTCTGCTGCCCCCGCTCTCCCCGGCACCGGTTGCGGACACGCCACCGGCCGGCGACGGTCTGGAGTTCTGGAAGAGGCTGCTGGACGGTGCCCCGGTGCTGCGGCTGCCCCTCGACCGGCCGCGCGGTGTCTCGCGCCCCGCGCTCGGCGCGACCCTCACGCACGAGTTCGACGGCGCGCTCGCCCGGCGCGTCCGCGCCTTCGGCCGCTCGGTCGGCGCCACGGCGTTCACCACGCTGCTGAGCGCGGTCGCCTCCGTGCTCGGCCGATTCGGCGACACCGACGACGTCGTGCTGGGCACCTCGGTCTCCCACCGCCCGTCGGGCGCCGAGGACCGGATCGGGATGTACGTGGAGACCCTGGCCCTGCGTCTGGACCTGTCGGGCGCCCCGTCCTTCGCCGGTCTCGTACGGCGGGTGCGCGGCGCGGTCATGGACGCGCTGGAGCACCGGGACGTGCCCCTCGACGCCGTGGTGGAGGCGGTCAACCCGGAGCGGGTCCCGGGTGCCAACCCGCTGTTCGACGTGCTGGTGGAGTACGAGCAGGCGGCCGACGCGGACCTGGGCGGCGGGGGTCTGTCCGCCCGGCTTCTGCAAGTGCCGCGCGCGCAGGCGCCGTTCGCCCTGACCTTCTACTTCACGGCGCGCCCGGACGGCCTGGGGTGCACGGTGGAGTACGACGAGCGGCTCTTCGACGCGGAGACCGTCGCCCGGCTGCTGCGCTACACCGAGGATCTGCTCGGACGGGGACTCGCAGACTCGGCGGGCGCCCTGTCCGCGCTGACCGGACTGACCGAGGCGGACGCGCGGTTCGTGGCGTCCCACGACGGGTCCGGGGACGCGGACCCCGAGCGGGCCGAGGACGGTTCCTCGGCCCTGGCCGTCGGGGCCGACGAACCGGCTTGTCTGCACGAACTGTTCGAGCGGGCGGCGTCCGCCACGCCCGACGCGATCGCGCTGTCGGGCCCGCACGGCACGACCCGGTACGGCGAGCTGGACGCCGCCGCCAACCGCCTCGCCCACCGCCTGATCGGCGAAGGGGTGTCCCCCGGCAGCACGGTGGCCGTCCTCCTGCCCCGGGGAGCCGGACTGATCACCGCCGTGCTGGCGGTCCTCAAGTGCGGGGCGGCGTACGTCCCCATCGATCCGGCGCTGCCCGAGGCGCGGCGCACCGCCATGGCGCGCGACAGCGGGGCCGTGCTCGTCCTGACCGACCCGCAGGCGGATCCCGGCCTCCCGGCGACCTCGCCGGGCCTGCGCACCAGCCCCGGCTCGACGGCCTACCTGATCTTCACCTCGGGGACCACGGGCGGTGCCCGGGCGGTCGCGGTGCCGCACCGGGGTCCGGTCGCGCTGGTGCGCTGGCAGTCGCAGGCGCATCCCGCGCTGCGCACGCTCCAGTGGACCTCCCCCGGCTTCGACGTCAGCGTGCAGGAGATCTTCGGGACGCTCGCCGTCGGGGCCGAACTGGTCCTCCTGGACGACGCCGACCGCCTCGACCCGGCGACCGTGGGCGAGATCGTGCGGCGTCACGAGGTGGAACGCCTCTGCCTGCCCGGCACACCGCTGGCGGCACTCCTGCGAGGCGCCGGGCCGATGCCCTCGCTGCGGGAGATCTTCTGCGCGGGTGAACCCCTGCGCATGCTGCCCCCGCTCAGCGGGTTCCTGGCGGCCCAGCCGCAGACACGTCTGTTCAACCAGTACGGTCCGACCGAGACCTCGATCATCGTCACCGAGCACCTGGTGACCCCGGACGACGGGCCGAGTCCGCCGATCGGACGCCCCGTCACCGGCGTGCTGCTGCGCGTCGAGGACCGCGACGGCCGTCCGGTCCCACCCGGGGTGCCCGGAGAGCTGCTGGTCGGCGGGGAGCAGGTGACCGACGGCTATCCGGGCGACGAGGCCCTCACCGCGCGCCGCTTCGTGGACGACGGGACCCGGCGCTGGTTCCGTACCGGGGATGTCGTCCGCTGGAACCGCGACGGGACCCTCGACCATCTCGGCCGTACCGACGACCAGGTCAAGATCCGCGGGTTCCGGGTCGAGCCGGGCGAGGCGGAGGCGGCGCTCAACGCGCTGCCCCAGGTCGCCGGGGCGGCGGTGCTCGCGGAGCACGAGCCGGAACCGCGGCTCGTCGCGCACGTGGTGCTGCGGGAGCCGCTGGAGGACTGGGTGTCCGTCCTGCGGGCTGGGCTGGCGGAATCGCTGCCCGGTCATCTCGTCCCGGCGGCCTGGTTCGCCGTGGACCGGCTCCCGGTGGGCGCCAACGGGAAGCTGGACCGGGACCTGCTGCGGAGTTCGGGCGTCGCCGAGACGCTGCCGGCCGGCGGTCCGCCCGCCACGTCCGAGGAGGAACGGGTGCACCGGCTGTGGTGCCTGGAACTGGGGGCGGAGAGCCTTTCCGCGGAGGTGTCCTTCTTCCAGGTGGGCGGCAACTCCCTGAACGCCGTGCGGATGCTGGAGCGGATCCGCACCGAGACGGGCGACCGGGTGCCGATGGCCGAGTTCCTGAGAGCGCCGACGATCCGCGCCCTCGCCCGGCGTTTCGAGGGTGTGCGATGACCGGCACCGAGAACCGCGGCGACGCGTTGAGCGCCGCCAAGGCGCACCGCGGCGCGACACACGACACCGACGAGCAGAGCGCCGCGAAGAACGGCACCGAGGAGCGCGTCGCCGCGGCCCTCTCCGGTCTGCTCGGCGGCGGCCCGGTCGACCGGAACGTCCCCTTCCGCGTGCTGGGCCTGACCTCTCTCCTCGGCACCCGGCTGCGGGTGCGCCTGGAGAGGGAGTTCGGCCGGCCCGTGCCCGCCGCCGCACTGACCGAGCACTACACGGTGACCGCCCTGGCCCGGCATCTCGACGGCACCGGCCGGACCGAGCCGCGGCCCCCCGCCCGGATCGGCGCGCCGACGGCCGTGGATCGGCGGGTGGCCGTCATCGGCATGGCCGCCCGCTTCCCCGGCGCGCCGGACATCGACGCGTTCTGGCGGAACCTGCGAGCCGGGGTCTGCTCGGTCGGTGAGCCGCTGTCCGACGTGGATTCTTTCGACGCCGCGTTCTTCGGAGTGAGTCCGCGCGAGGCGGAACGGACGGATCCGGCGCACCGGTTGCTCCTGGAGACCTGCTATCACGCGTTGGAGGACGGCGGCTGCCCGGACCCGGACGACGGGACCCGGATCGGCGTCTTCGCGGGGTCCGGCATGAACCTCTACGGTCCGCAGCCTCCGTACTTCCTGCGGGCCGACGCCACCGGCGACCCCCTTGACGCGGTCGCGGAACTCATCGGCGGCCAGGGGGACTTCCTGGCCACCCGGGTCGCCTACCACCTCGGTCTCACCGGCCCGGCGGTGACCGTGCAGAGCGCCTGCTCCACCTCGCTGGTCGCGGTGCACCTGGCGGTCCAGGCCCTGTTGACGGGCGACGCGGACCTGGCGCTCGCGGGTGCCGCGGCCGTCCGTCGCACGCCCGTGCCCGACGGGCCGCCGGACCCGGAGTACATCCTGTCCCCCAGCGGGGTCGTGCGCGCCTTCGACGCAGCCGCGGACGGCACCGTGGGCGGGGACGGCGTCGCCGCGGTCCTCCTCAAGCCGCTGGAGCGGGCGCTGGCCGACGGCGACACCGTGCACGCGGTGATCCTGGGGTCGGCGGTCACCAACGACGGACGGGCCAAAGCGGGTTTCACGGCCCCGTCCGTCGGCGGGCACGCGGCGGCGGCCCGGCACGCCCTGGCGCGCGCCGGCGCCGAGCCGCACACCATCGGCTATCTGGAGGCCCATGGCACCGGTACCGCCGTCGGCGACCCGATCGAGTTCCGGGCCCTCACCGAGGCGCTGACCGCCGGGCCGGGTCCCACCGGACGTACCGGCCTCGGCTCGGTCAAGCCGTCGGTCGGGCACCTCGACACGTGCGCGGGCATGGCCGGTCTGATCAAGACCGTGCTGATGCTGCGCCACGGCGAACTGGTGCCCACGGTGAACACGACCGTCCCCGATCCCCGGCTGGCGTGGGCCGACAGCCCGTTCTTCCCCGTCACCGAACAGGCACCGTGGCCGCCCGGGCCGGGACCGCGCCGGGCGGGCGTCAGCTCCCTGGGGTTCGGCGGCACCAACGCGCACGTCGTCCTGGAGCAACCGCCCACCCCGGCCGTCGCGGGCGCCTCGGGGCGGGAGGTGCTCGTGCCGCTCGCCGCACCGGACCAGGCGTCGCTGCGGCGCCGGGCCGAGCAGCTCCGCGACTGGCTGCGCGGGCACGACGACGTCCCGGCGGGCGACGTGGCCAGGCGGCTGCACGCCGGGCCGCCCCGCTCGGCCGCGCGTCTGGCGGTGTCGGGGCGGACGTCCCGCGAGGTGGCCGACGCCCTGGACGCCGCGCTCGCCGCACCGCGGCGGGACGAACCGCAGCACAGCGAGGGTCCGGTCGCGTTCGGTCCGGCGGCGTTCGCGTTCCGCGGCCAGGGCGCCGGTGCGGTGGACTTCGAAGCCCTCCGGGACGAGCCGGTCTTCCGGTCCGTCGTGGAACCGTTCGGCGAGGTCCTGGACCGGCCCCAGGCGGCCCAGGTCGTGTTCCAGGTCGCGCTCGCCGGGCTGTGGGAGTCCGCCGGGGTACGGCCCGGTTCCGTCGTCGGGCACAGCCTCGGCGAGCTGGCGGCACTGTGCACGGCGGGTGCCCTCCCGCTCGCCGAGGCGGTCCGGTTCGCGCTGGTGCGTGAGGAGTTGACCCGGTCCACCGCAACCGGGCGGATGCTGGCGATCAGTGCTCCCGTGGCCGTGGCGCTCGACGCGGCGGCGGCGACAGGGGCGGACCTCGCGGCCCACAACGCGCCCACCTCGCACACCCTGTCAGGCCCGGACGCCCTGATGGACCGGGCGGAGTCCTGGCTCGACCGGCACCGGGTGCCCCACCGGCGGCTGCCGATGACGACCGCGTACCACTCCCACCTCATGGAACCGGTCCTGGACCGGCTGGCCGAGCACGCCCGGGACCTCGACTGGCACCCGTTGCGCGTGCCGTGGGCCTCCGCGGCCGACGAAAAGTGCCTGCCCGCGGGGACGGTCCCCGAGGCGGACTGTCTGGTGCGTCAGGTCCGGTACCCGGTGCTCTTCGACCCCGCGCTGCGGACCCTGCGCGCCGCCGGCACCCGGGACTTCGTGGAGATCGCGCCGACGCCCGTGCTGCGCGACTTCGGCCGCCGGGTGCTGCCCGACAGCGCCTGGTACCTCTGGGGACCCTCCGGGCTCGCCGCGCTGTACCGGCGCGGCGCACCGCTCGACTGGGCCGCGCTGAACGGCCCCGGCCCACGGGCCCCGCTGCCCGGCCACCCCTTCGCCCGCCGGAGGTTCCCGTGGTGAGCCCCGCGGGCTTTGGGCATGACGGGCCCCTGCTGGTGCTCGACTACCCGGGGGAGCGTCCGGAGGCCCGGGTGTCCGAGCTGGGCCTGCCCGGACCGCGCGACCTGCTCGCCGTACCGCCGCCGCCCCTCCCGCCCGGCCGGTACCTGGCCGCGCTGTCCGCCGGGAGGCCATCGGGATCGGCCGGAGCGGTGCTGGCCTACTGCGCTTCGGCTCCGCTGGCCGCCGTGCTCGCCGCCGGAGCCGGGCGCGGAGGCCGTGCGGCGCCGCTGGTGCTCTTCGACGCCGAACCCGTGACCGCCGCGACCGTCCTGGCCGCCTACGGCGCCACCCTGGCCCAGCTCGGTGTCCGGCCGGAGCCCGGGGAGGTGCGGCACCTGGCCGCGCAGGTCCCGGATCCCGGGGCCTTCCTCACCGCGGCGCGGGCCCGGCTGTCGGACCACGTCGGCGCGGCCCTGCGCGCCGACGGGGCCGCCACCGGGGAGGTCGACGACCTCACCTCGACCGTCACGGACTCCGCACTGCGGTGGCTCGCCCATCTGCTGGCCGCCCACCACGCACCGCCGCCCGACCGCACGGGCCCGACCCTGCGGATCCTGTCGGCGCACACGCCCGGCGACGGCCTGCGGGTCATGTGCGACCGCACGGACCTGCTCCGCGATCCGCGCACGGCCGAAGCCGTCGTCTCCTTCCTGACCGCGCACGGTGCCCTCACCGGCCACGAACGGGCCCCGGCGTAGTCCCGCACCCGCACGGGCACCGCACACGACCTTCTCGCTCGACTTCCCCAGCGGAGACCACCATGGAACTTCCGGCGTCCAGCGCCCAGCAACGGATGTACTACCTGGAGGCCGCGGCCGGTCCCTCGGCCGTCCACCACCTGCCGGTGGCCCGCCTGATCAGCGGTGACCTGCGGCCGGACGAACTGGCCGCCGCCGCACAGCGCCTGGTGGACCGTCACGAGGCGCTGCGGACCCGGTTCGCCCTCCGGGACGGACGGCTCACCCAGGTCGTGGACGAGGGCGCGGCCGTCGACTGGCGGTACGACGAACCGCCGGGAACCGCGCGGGAGTCCCTCCCGGACGACGCGGTGCGCCGGTGGACGGAGACCGAGCGCGACCGCCCCTTCGACCTGGCGGCCGGTCCCCTGTTCCGGGTCCGGCTGCTGCGCACGGGCCCCCGGCGGTGGCGGCTCCTGCTGTGCATGCACCACATCATCAGCGACGGCTGGTCGGTGGGTCTGCTGCTGGAGGAACTGTTCGCCGCACAGGCGCCGCCCGCGGTGCCGTACCGCGTGTTCACCGCCGACCAGGACATGTTCCTGACGGGAGCGGAGGCCGATCGGGAACGGTCGTACTGGCGGGACAGGCTGGGCGACGGGCCGCCGCCGCTCGCCTTTCCGCCGCCCCTGACGCGGGGCGCGCCGAGCGGCAGCCACGTGTTCGCTCCGCCCGCCGAGGTGATCGAGCGGCTGCGCGTGCTCGCCGCCGCGTCGGACACCACCCTGTTCGGGGTGCTGCTGACCGCCTACGCGATCCTGCTCGGCCGGTACACCGGGGTCGACGACGTGGTGATCGGCACGGTCGTGGCCGGACGGACCGACGCGCGCTTCGACCGGACGGTGGGGCTGCTGGCCAACACCGTCGCCCTGCGGGCCGACGTCGGCACGGACCGCGATTTCCGCGCCTTGAGCGTCGCGGTGCGCGACGACCTGTTCGCCGCGCTGGAGCACCAGCGGCTGCCGTTCGACGAGGTCGTGGCGGCCGTCCGCCCGGAGCGGGGCGTGGACGGTTCCCCGCTGGTGCGGGCCGCGTTCACCCTGCGCTACCACGAGCCGCCCCGGACCCCGCGGCCCGGACTGCGCGTCGAGGAGGTCGACGTACCCGTCACGGAGGCCAAGTTCCCGCTGCTCCTGGACGTCCTGGACGAGGGACGAGGGGTGCGCTGCACCCTGGAGTACCGGGGCGACACCCTGGACGAGGCGACGGCACGGCAGTTCGCCGAGCACTACGGGCACGTGCTGCGGGAGGTCGCGCAGCACCCCGACGTCCCCCTGTCCCGGGTGGAGGTCGTCCCGGCGCCCGCCGCGGCCGCCCGGGACGAGCCCGTGGTGACGCGGTGCGCCCACGAGGTGTTCGCCGAGCAGGCCGCCCGGCGTCCGGAGGCGGTCGCCGTCGTCGCGGGCGACCGCGCGCTGACGTACGGCGAGTTGGAGAGGCGGGCGAACCGGCTGGCGCATCGGCTGCGCGCGCACGGGGTGGGTCCGGGAACGCCGGTGGGTCTGCACGTGTCGCGGTCCGTCGAACTGGTCGTGGGACTGCTGGGGGTGCTCAAGGCGGGCGGTGCGTACCTGCCGCTGGACCCGGCCCACCCGCCGGCCCGCCTGCGGCACCTGGCGGCCGACGCGGGCCTCCGCGTCCTCGTCGCCGACAGCGCTCTGCCCGGATTCGCCGGACAGAGCGTCGACGTGACCGACCCCTCGCTCGCCCGGCACCCGGACACCGCGCCGGACACCGGGGTGACCCCGGACGATCTCGCCTACGTCATCCACACGTCCGGGTCGACGGGCACCCCCAAGGGCACCCTGGTGCCGCACCGCAACATCGTGCGGCTCTTCTCCGCGACCGACCGGTGGTTCGGATTCGGCGAGGACGACGTGTGGTCGCTGTTCCACAGCCACGCCTTCGACTACTCGGTGTGGGAGCTGTGGGGTGCGCTGCTGCACGGCGGGCGGCTGGTCGTCGTGGACCCGGACACCACCCGGTCGCCCGAACGCCTCCACGCGCTGCTCCGCCGCGAGCGGGTCACCGTGTTCAGCCAGACGCCGTCCGCGTTCGCGCAGTTCATCCGGTACGAC
Organism: Streptomyces sp. NPDC001714; assembly: GCF_042892755.1. NCBI lineage: Bacteria > Bacillati > Actinomycetota > Actinomycetes > Kitasatosporales > Streptomycetaceae > Streptomyces > Streptomyces sp. NPDC001714. The sequence continues at coordinate 125,040 of NZ_JBIAUL010000018.1, read as the reverse complement.
GCGGACGCGCCGCACGGACTGGCGCTGCGCCGGGTGGTCCTGGGCGGGGAGGCGCTCGACCCGGCCGTGCTGCGCGGCTGGTTCGCCCGGCACGGCGACGACAGCCCCCAGGTGCTGAACATGTACGGCATCACGGAGACCACCGTGCACGCCACGTGCCGCCGGATGACCGCAGCCGACCTGACCCGTCCCGGCAGCCCCATCGGGGTCACCCTGCCGGACCTGCGCGCCCATGTCCTGGACCACCGCGGCCGACCGGTGCCGCGCGGCGTCGTGGGCGAACTGTGGCTGGAGGGCGCCGGACTGGCCGACGGCTACCTCGGTCTGCCGGGGCCGACCGCGGAGCGTTTCGTGGAGGGGCCGGGGGGCCGCAGGTACCGCACCGGCGACCTGGTGCGGTCGCTGCCCGACGGGGAGCTGGAGTACCACGGACGGATCGACGACCAGGTCAAGATCCGCGGGTTCCGGGTCGAACCGGGCGAGGTGCGGGCGGCGCTCGCGGCACTGGACGGGGTACGGGAGGCGTATGTCGCGTACCGCGACGGCCGGCTCGTCGGGTACGTCGTGCCCGGTTCCGCCGCCGACGCCCGCGCCCGGGTCCGCTCCGACGTCCTGCGGCGCCGACTGCGCGAGCGGCTCCCCGACCACCTCGTCCCGGCCCATCTGATGGTGCTCGACCGGTTGCCGCTGAACGCCAACGGGAAGGTCGACCGGTCCGCGCTGCCCAGTCCCGTGGAGCAGGCCGTGGGCCCCCACGTGGAACCCGCGACCGAGGCCGAGGCGACGCTCGCCGCGATCTGGCGCGACGTGCTGGAGCGGCCCGTGGTCGGCGTGGACGACAACTACTTCGCGCTGGGCGGGGATTCCCTGCGCACCGTCCGGATCGTCTCCCGCGCCCGGGACAGGGGGCTGTACGTCGACGTGGCCGACCTGCTGCGGCACCAGACGGTCCGCGAGCTCGCGGCCGTCGCCGTCTGCGCGCCACCGACCGGGCCGGACCCGCACGAGCCGTTCGCCCTGCTCCCCGCCGAGGACCGGGCCCGGATCGGCGCCGGGATCACGGACGCCTACCCGATGACCCGGCTCCAGGCCGGGATGTTCTTCCACAGCGAGCGCTCGGGGCTCTACCACAACGTCAAGGCGTACACCCTGCGCGGCGGGTTCGACGCGGACGCCTGGCGGGAGGCCGTCGCGGGCCTGACGGAGAGCCACGAACTGCTGCGCACCTCGTTCGAGCCGACCGGGTTCACCGAGCCCGTCCAACTCGTCCACGCGCGCGTGCCGGTGCCGTTGACCGTGGAGGACCTGCGCGGCCTGCCCGACCGGCAGGAGCGCTCGGCTACGCGGTTCGAGGCCGAACGCACCACCCCGTTCGGCCCGTCGAGGCCGCCCCTGATCCGCTTCCACCTCCAGCGGCTCACCGACGACCTGACCCGGCTGTTCGTCACCGAGCACCACGCCGTCATGGACGGCTGGAGCGAACGCTCCCTCCTCGTGGAACTCCTCGCCCGGTACGCCCGGACCGGCGTACGCCCGCCGCCCGCCGCCCGGTTCCGCTCCTACGTCGCCCTGGAGCGGGCCGCGCTCGCGGACCCGGCGCCGCGGGACTTCTGGCGCCGGGAGCTGGCGGGCATGACGCTGACGGAGCTGCCCGGCCGGCGTTCCGCCCGCGGCGGGACCACGATGCGCTACCTGGAGCGGCCCGTGACCGCGGACCTCTCCCAGGGGGTCACCCGCCTCGCGCGCGGCCTCGGCGTGCCGGTGCGCACCGTGCTCCTCGCGGCCCATCTGCGGGTCATGGCCCTGCTGTCGGGCACGGACGACGTGGTCAGCGGCACGGTCTGCCCGGGCCGGGTTCCGGAGCCCGACGGCGACCGGGCCATCGGACTGTTCGTCAACACCCTCCCGCTGCGCCTGGCCATGACCGGCGGGAGCTGGGCGGATCTCGTCCGGGCCACCGCCGAGGCCGATCTGCGGATCCAGCGGCACGTCCACTACCCGATGGCGGAGATCATGCGGGTGACCGGACGGCCGGCCCTGTTCACCACGTTCTTCAACTTCACCCACTTCCACGTCGAGCGTGAACTGCCGCCCGGCGCGCCCGAGATCGTGGCGGAGGAGGGGTCCGCCGACGCGGACATACCGTTCGGCGCGGAGTTCTCGCTGGACAGCGCCGACGACGCACTGCGCCTGGGGCTCCGGTGGGACGCGGACCGTTTCACCGAGGACCGGATCGCCCTCGTCCACGGCTACTACACGGCGGCCCTGCGCGCCATGACCGGGCGGCCGGACTCCCCGTACGCCGACGCCGTCCTGCTGTCGCAGCCGGAACGCTCCCCCGGCCGCCGCCAGGACGAGGCGGGCGCACGGCAGGGCGGGCCCGCCCTGCTGCACGCGCTCTTCACGGACCAGGCCCGGCGCACCCCCGACCTGGCCGCGGTGCGGCAGGACGGACACGTCCTGACCTACCGGGAGCTCGCGGCCCGTTCGGACCGGCTGGCCGCCGCGCTGGTGCGCCGGGGCTGTGGTCCGGGGCGGTTCGTGGGGCTGGTGCTCCAGCGGTCCGCACTCCAGGCGGTCGCCTTCCTCGCCGTGCTCAAGGCGGGCGCCGCCCATGTCCCGCTGGATCCGCGCGACCCGCCCCTGCGACGGGCCGCGCTCGCCGAACGGGCGGGTCTGCACCTGACGTTGACGGAGGCGGACGTTCGCGCTCTGGAGGCGGAGGCGGACGTCCGGACCCTGGCGGCGGAGGCCGGGGTGCACGGGGAGGCCGACCCCGGCGGTACCCCGGTGACGCTGCCGGCGATGTCCGCGGACGATCCCGCCTACCTCATCCACACCTCCGGCTCGACCGGCGAGCCCAAGGGGGTCGTCGTGCCCCACCGAGCCGTGTGCAACCTGCTGCTGTGGCTGCGGAAGACCTTCGCGCTGGCGCCCGGGGAACGGGTGCTGCACCAGACGTCGTGCACGTTCGACGTCGCGGTGATGGAGCTGTTCTGGCCGCTGACCTCGGGCGGCACAGTGGTCGTGGCCGGACCGGAGGCGCCCCGCACCCCCGGCGCCCTGTCCCGGCTCGTGCGCGCGGAACGGATCGCCGCCGCGGTCTTCGTGCCGTCCGCGCTCGACGCTTTCCTCGACGACCCCGACGCGGCCGTCGGCACGGGCCTCACCCGCGTGCTGTGCACCGGGGAAGTCCTCCCGCGCCCGCTCCAGGACCGTTTCCTGGCCGCCCTGCCGGACACCGCGCTGTTCAACCTCTACGGTCCGACCGAGGCCGCGGTGGAGGTCACCTGGTGGCGCTGTGTCCCCGGAGGCGGGGACGGCGTGCCCATCGGCCACCCGGTCGACGGCGTCGATCTGCACGTCCTGGACCGGCACGGCCGGGAAGTGCCCTTCGGGGTACCGGGCGAACTCCTCATCGCGGGCCCCCAGCTCGCGCTCGGCTATCACCGCGACGCCGAGGCGACCGCGCGCTCCTTCCCGCGGGTCGTACTGCCCGACGGCACCACGCGCCGGGTCTACCGGACCGGGGACCTGGTACGCCGACTGCCCGGCGGTGAACTGGAGTTCGTGGGCCGCGCCGACCGGCAGGTCAAGATCCGAGGCTTCCGGGTGGAGCCGGGCGAGACGGAGGTGGCCCTGACCCGGCACCCCGCGGTGCGCCACTGCGCGGTCACGGCCGACGGTGACCGCCTGGTCGCGTACGTGACCTGGTCGTCCGGCGACGGGCCACGGCCGGCGGACGCCGTGGCCGAAGGGGCACCCGTGACCGAAGGGGCGCCGGTCGAGCCCGGCGAGCTGATCCGCTTCGCCCGGACGCTGCTGCCCGAGCACCAGGTTCCCTCGGTGGTCGTCCCCCTGGACCGGATGCCCCTGACCCGGCACGGCAAGCTGGACCACGCCGCGCTGCCCCGGCCCGACGCGGACCGCGCCACGTGGACGGCGCCCGGGACTCCCACGGAGGCACGGGTGGCCGCCGTCTGGGAGCGGGCCCTGCGCCGTGGCCCGATCGGGGCGCACGACGACTTCCTCATGGCGGGCGGGCACTCGCTGGCGGCCCTGCGGCTGATCGGCCTGCTCCAGGAGGAGTTCGGTGAGCGCCTGCCGGTCGGCGCGGTCCTGAACCACTCGACCCCGGCTCTCCAGGCCGCGCTGCTGGACGGCCGGACCGGTGAGCGCGATCCCCTGTTCATGGTGCATCCGGTCGGTGGGACCATCCTGTGCTACCGCGAACTGGCCGCCTCGGGAGTCCCGGTCCACGCGCTCGGCATGTCCCGCGCGCTGGGGTCCGTGGAGGAGGTGGCGCAGGTCCACCTGGCGGAGATCCTGAGGGTCCGTCCCAACGGCCCGTACCGGCTGGGCGGCTGGTCCTTCGGGGGTGTGGTCGCCTTCGAACTGGCCGCCCGCCTGCGCGCCAGGGGCGAGAAGGTGTCGCTGCTGGCGGTCCTCGACAGCGCCTACCCGGGCGCGCGCCCGCCCTCGGAGGACGAGCTGCGCGAACGCCATCTGCGCGAGGCGCCCGACGCCGACTTCGCGGTCTTCCGGGCACACCTGCGGGCGCTGAGCCGGTACCGGCCGCCCCGGTACGACGGCGCGCTGCTCTTCCACCGCAGCAGGGACGTCTCCGAGACGGACGTACGGCGCTGGCGGGACCGTGTGGCGGGCGACTTCGACCTGCGGAAGGTCGACACCGACCACCAGGGCCTGGTCCGGCATCCGCGAGTCCTCGCGGACCTGGGTGAGGAGACGAGCCGCTCATGAACCCGCCCCTGCGCCGTTCCACCTTCGGACACCTGTGGGCCGCGCAGACCGCCTCTCAGTTCGGCGCGAACGTCACCGTCGTGGCGCTCCCCCTCGTCGGGGCGGTGACCCTGCGCGCCGACGCGCTGGAGCTGGGGCTGCTGAGCGCGGCCGGGACCCTGCCGCACCTTCTGGTCAGTCCGTTCGCGGGGGTCTGGGTGGACCGCCACTCCCGGCGGCGCCTGCTCATCGGCGCCGATCTCGTCCGTGCCGCGCTGCTGCTCGCGGTGCCCGTCGCGGCGGTGTGCCAGATGCTCTCGCTGCCCCTGCTGGCGGTGCTGGCCCTGCTGATCGGCGCTCAGGGGGCGGTGTCCGACGTCGGGTACAGCGCCTGCCTGCCCACCCTGGTCGCCCCCGAGGACCTGGCCCGCGCCAACGCCCGGTTCGAGCTGACGGCGTCGGGGGCGACCATCGTGGGAAGTTCGGTAGGTGGCGTGGCGGTCCAGATGCTCACCGGCCCGTGGGCGCTGCTGTGCAACGCGGCGGCCTACGTGGTGTCCGCGCTGTTCACCCGCCGACTTCCCGAGACGGAGCGTGCGCGACGGCCGGAGGCGCCACGGCGGGAGAACGGTGCGGCCCGAGAACCGGACGGGGCCCGGACGGCCCTGCGGGAGGAGATGCGGATCGGCGCGGCCTTCGTCCTGCGCAGCCGCCCGCTGCGAGCCGTGACCCTCGCGACCACCGTCTTCAACCTGTTCCTGTTCGTGAGCGAACCGCCGCTGCTCGTGTTCCTCACCCACGACCTGACCCTCCCGGCGTCCTGGATCGGCACGGTGTACGCGGCCTCCGGCGCGGGTGCCTGCGCGGGCGCGCTGGTGGCGGGCGGCGTGGCGCGACGGCTGGGGACGACGAGGACACTGTTCGCGACGCTGGCCCTCGCCGGGGCCGCCGGCCTCGCGGTACCGGCCGCGGTCCTCGCGCCCGCCCCGGCGGTGCCCGCGCTGGTGGCGGGCTCCCACTTCGTGACGAGCGCCCTCGTCATCGTCTTCAACGTCACGCAGCGCACCCTGCGCACCACGTTGACCCCGGAGGAGCTGTACGGCCGGGTCAACGCCTCGATCCGCACGGTCGTCCTGGGCGTGGCACCGCTGGGCGGACTGGCCGGCGGCTGGCTCGGCCACCGCGCCGGGGCCCCGACGGCACTGCTCGTCGGGGCCGTCGGGATGGCGGGGGCCTGTCTCCTTCTGCTGCCGCTGCGCACCGCGCTGCCAAGGCGGACCGCAGTCCAGACGGCCGGGACCGCCAGACCGTGAACCAGGCGTCGCGCCACGGGCCGGGTCCGGCGGAGTCCGCGGCGATCACCTCCGCTCCCCGGGCCGTGGCACGTCCCGCACCCTCACCGAGGGCTCAGGCGGCGGACCGCCGGGCGGCGGTGCCGCGGCGTCGGGCGCCGTCGGGCCTGGGCCGGTTGCCGGGCGGGGTCGCGCGGCCCTCCGTCGGCCGGGGCCCGGTCCGGGGCGGGAGCTGCGTCTGCGCGGGGGCAGGCCCGGGGCGGGGCGTGGCGGACTCCTGGACGGCGAAGCTGCGGACCAGTTCGGGCAGGGCGTAGCCGCCGGGCTCCGGAAGGGACTGCAACAGGCAGGCGTCGACGAGTCCTTCGAGGGCCTCCTCCGCCTCGGCGGCGCTGACGCCCGCCAGCCGGGCGGCGGTCCGTTCGTCGATGCTGCCGGACGGTGCCGCGCGCAGGGCGAGCAGCATGCGTTGCTGGGCGGGGCTCAGTCCGCGGTAGCACTGGCTGATCCCGGTGGCCACACTGCGGTCGGCGAGGGTGAGTTCGCGCAGCCTCAGGTCGTGGCGGCGCAGCCGCCGGACGGCCTGGGCGAGGCTCCAGGCGCTGCGGCTGTTGAGCCGGGCGCCCATGATCCGCAGCGCGAGCGGGAGCCGCCCGCAGACGGCCGCCAGGTCGCGGGCCTCGCCGGCGTCGCCGATCCGGTGCGTACCGATGATGCTGCCGAGGAGGCCGACGGCCTCCTCCTCGGACAGCGGGCCCAGATGGATCGGGACGGCACCGTCGAGATTGCCGATGACGGTGCGGCTGGTCACCACGACGAGACAGCCGCCGGTGCCGGGCAGCAGCGGGCGCACGGTCGCGGTGTCCACCACTCCGTCGAGGATCATCAGCACCCGCCGTCCGGCCACGGCCCGCCGCCAGGCGATCAACCGTCCGTCGAGGTCGTCGGGAACGTCCCCAGCGGGTGTGCCCAGGGTGAGCAGCAGATGCCGCAGTGCCTCCGCCAGGGTCGGGGGGCCGCTGTGCGGGGTGAGGCCCTGGAGGTCCAGGTGGAGCCGTCCGTCGGGAAAGGCGGCGGACAGGCGGTGGGCGGCGTGCACGGCGAGGGCGGTCTTGCCGACACCGGGCATGCCGGTGAGGGTCACGATGGTGGGGGCCCGGTCGGTGACGGCGGCGCCGAGGGCGAGGAGGGCGTCCAGTTCCCGGCGGCGTCCGGTGAAGTCCTTGAGGTCGTAGGGCAGGCTGCCGTGATCCTGTCCCCGGTCGGCGGCCGTCGCCACGGCCACCTCTGCGGCTGGTGAGAGGTTTCCCGTGGTGCCCTCCACGGTCGACGCGGAGGCGGGGACGGGGGCGGGATCGCAGTCGGGCTCGTCCTCGGACTGGGGCGCGGTTCCGGGTACGGGGCCAGGGCCGGCGTCGGGCTCGGGTCCAGCGCCGGCTTCAGGCTCGGGTTCGGGAAGCATGAGGCCCGGATCGTCCCGGAGGATGCGCTCCTGGAGGCGGCTGAGCCCGGTGCCGGGCTCGATGCCCAGCTCCACCAGTTCCGCCCGGCCCTGGGCCATCACCTGCAGGGCATCCGCGCGTCGGCCGATCCGGTAGAGGGCCAGCATGAGCCGCTCCCGCAGCCCCTCGTGCAGAGGATGGGCGTTGACCAGGGAATACAGGTCGGGCACCAGCGCCCGCGCCTCCCCGTTCAGCAGCCGCAGGTCGACCAGCCGCTCGGTGGCGATGAGGCGTCGTTCGTCGAGGTCCCGGCCGCCGGAGCCGACGACGGCGCCGCTCAGCCCGCTCAGCGCACGGCCGCGCCACAGTTTCAGGGCGCGGGAGAGATGCTCGACGGCCTCTTCGGCGCGGCCCTCGGTGACGGCGGTACCGGCGCGGCCCAGCAGGGTCTCGAAGGTACGGGCGTCGAGCTGGCCCTCGCTCAGCACGAGCCGGTAGCCCGGCGCTTCGGTGAGGATGCGCACCGAGTCGGGCAGCCTGCGGCGCAGGTTCCAGATCATCTTGCGCACCTGGTTGCCCGCCGTGTACGGCGCCTCCTCGTCCCAGACCGCGCGGATCAGCCGGTTCACGGGAACGACCCTGTCGGCGTAGATCAGCAGCGTCGCGAGGACGTGACGCTGTCTCACGCCGCCGGGGTTGACCCGTCGCTCCCCGTCCCACACCTCCAAGGGGCCGAGCACCTTGAACACCGGTCCGTGCGCGGCCTCGTGGTCTGGCTTCGGGAGTTCGTGCTGGGGCATGGGCGTCTCCGGCTTCTGGTACGTCCCCGGCGTGCGTTGCCGTGGTGTGTACGGCTGTGCTGGCCCTCCACGATCACCGGGGCGGACGGCGCGGGCCATGCCGCACCCGCCTCACCGACCTGCACGGCAGCAAGGTAACGGGGGTACGAAAAGCCTCGTGTCACCACAACTACCGCTTCGCGGACAGGGGTTCGGCGTACGGAACCCTCCCCTTGCCCCCTCCGTCCGAGGTGCGGTGACAGGGCGTCAGGACGCACCCGAGGTTCTCTTCCGGTTCCGGCGACTCCCCCGCCCCAGGCTGCCCGCGCGGCCCGCCGTCGCCCCCATCACCCCCTTCCCGACCGATCCCCCAGTTCCCGGCGCCGGCACGCCTCCCCCTTGCCACCCGCCCACGCCGGGCACCGATCCGGAACGGTCACGGAACGTGTTGACCTGCATCCGTTCAGTGGCTAGCGTCCCGCCGACGGTGCCTGGCGCACCACGAATGTCACACAGCGGAAGGGTGGTTCGGCGTCATGGGCGACCGGGTCGACGTCTGGGTCGAGAAGAGCATCGCCGACCATCCCGAGAGGATCGCCGTCACCGACTCCTCCCGGGATGTCACGTACGGCGAACTGGGAGCGGCTGCCGAAACGGTACGGCGGATGCTGGTGGACGCGGGCGTGCGGCCCGGCGAGCTCGTGGGGATGCGCATGCCGCGCGGATGGCGGGTCTACGCCGCGGTGCTGGGCATCTGGCGGCACGGCTGCGGCTATGTGCCGGTGGACCCCTCCTATCCGCGACCGCGCCAGGACTTCGTACTCGCCGACGCCGGGGCCCGCACGGTGGTCGAGCCCGGCCCCGGCGAGGGATTCACCTTGAGCACCCCTCCGGCGGCGGACTCGCCGGCATCGCCCGCGCCGGACGGTACCGCCTACGTCATCCACACCTCGGGCTCCACGGGCCGGCCGAAGGGTGTGGTGGTCTCCCACAGGAGTCTGGCGGCCTTCCTCCTCGGCTTCGTGTCGTCCCTCGGTCTCGGCGCCGACGAGGTCTGGGCCCAGTCCACGTCCCCCTGTTTCGACGTGAGTCTGGCCGAGTCATGGGCTCCGCTGGTGACCGGCGCCCGGCTGCTGGCGGTGCCGGAGCAGGCGCTGCGGGACCCACGTCGTCTCGCCTCCCTGCTGACCGAGGCGGGCGCGACGGTCCTGAGCCAGGTGCCGACCGTCTTCCGCTATCTGCTCGACGCCGCCGAGCGGACCGGCGCCTCCTTCCCCGCACTGCGCCGCGTTCTGCTCGCGGGCGAGCCGGTGGAACTGACGGTGGTCTCCCGCTGGGCCGATCTGGGGCTCTCCCCCAGCGCGACCTTCCACAATCTGTACGGCCCGACGGAGGGCACGGTGTACGCGACCTGGCAGGAGCTGACCCCGCGCACGCTGGCCCGGCGGGACGCCCCGGGCACCCCGATCGGCAGCGCCCTCCCGCACGTCGACGTCGAACTGAGGGCCGACGGGCGCCCGGTGGCCGACGGGGAGACCGGGGAGATCCTTCTCGCCGGGGGGATCTCGGACGGCTATCTGGGGCGCCCCGAGCTGACCGAGCGGGTGTTCGTCCGCGATGCCGACGGCCGGACCTGGTACCGGACCGGTGATCTCGCCGTCCGGGACGACGACGGCACCCTGCGCTGCCTCGGCCGGGCCGACGGCCAGGTCAAGGTGCGCGGTATGCGGGTCGAGCTGGGAGAGATCGAGAGCCGTCTCCTCGCATGCCCCGGGGTGGCCTCCGGCGCCGTGGTCGTGGTGCCCAGTCCGCGCGGGGAACCCATGCTGGTCGCGTGCTTCGTCCCCCGCGACGAATCCGACGACACGCTCGCGGAGCGGTTGCCCGCCGAGCTGGCGGCGTTCCTGCCGACCCACATGGTGCCCGCCAGGTTCCTGCCGCTGCCCACGCTGCCTCTCACCCTCAGCGGCAAGCTGGACCGCGGCGAACTGGAGAAGACCGCCGGCGCACGCCGCCCCCGCACCCGGTGACGTCGGGTCCTGACCTGGTCCCGCCCGAGGTCACGCCCGCGAGCAGTGACGCCGCGCGCCGGACGCGCTCGACACCCTCGCCGGTCGCCGATCGCCGGTCGCCGGTCGCCGGTCGCCGGTCGCCGGTCGAGACTGCCGCGACTCTCTGGGTCCACGTCTCCCGGCTCGAATCCTTTCGAACCGCACCTCCCTGCACAGGCTGTTCACACCCGTTTCTTCCACTTCGCTCTTTTCGCTACCCGTTCGTCTTTGCTGCCGGACAGTTTGGTGAGCACCTTCACCCATGGTCAGCGAGTCGCGCACTGGAGAACCTTGAAGCAGCAGGGATCACAACCAGAAAAATCCGCACTTACCGCTAAAACAGGAGCAACTGTGAAAGTCAGCCGTCCCGTCACCACAGTGATCGCAGTCGCGCTGCTCGCCCTCGGCGCCATATCCGGCGCGCAGAGCTCAGCCCTTCAGTCCGTGGTCGCCGTAGTAGTCGCCGGCGACAGCGGCTGGGGCAGCGTGAAACCCCCTGTCGCGCTGGACCAGCTGCCCAAGCCGCACCCGACGGACGACAGCGGCTGGGGCTGAGCCGGGCACGCGGGGCGCTCCACGCGCCTGGCAGGACCTTCCGCGCGGAGGTTCCCCGCACCACCCGAGACGGGACCAGTCCGCCCTTCCGCCGGGGGCGGACCGGCCCACGTCAGGGTTCTCCTGCGACGAGGAAAACGGAATGGACACACGTCGACCGCCAATAGCTGCCGAAGCTCTGGCCTCACTGAGCGTCCGCGAGCGTGAGGTCCTGCGCCATCTCGCCGACGGCCTCACCTACACGTCCATCGCACGCCGAATGGACCTGAGCCCGCATACCGTCGACACCTATCTGCGCAGGATCCGGGACAAGTCGGGGGCCCGGAGCCGGGTCGGTCTGCTGCGTCTCGCCATCGCCGTGGCCGAGGACCAGGAAAGGGTCCGGGGCCAGGACCAGGCCCCGGACTAGACGACAGCCCCTCAGGCGTGGGGCGCAACCGCCCGGTGGGGCCGACGGTCACGGACAGAAACCGGCCGTCGGCCCCACCGGGCGGTCGTGTGACGCCGCCCCCTTCTCCCGTTCAGCCCCCTGTGTGGCGGGAACACGTGACTACATGTTTCGCGGCACGAACACCACAATGCCTCTCACACCGCCGTCGGACGGCAGCGGGACATCTGGGTCCCGGAGGAAGCGAACGAAGACGAAGCCGACTCGACGGTGCCCACAAGCCCCTTGCCAGGGATCGGGCCGACGCGAGATCGGAGAGTCAGAGCTGTGCCTGAGCCCAGACGGCTGGTGAAGCCGCTCGAGTCCTTTGTCCAGGAGTTGGCGCTGTGCGTCGCGACGAACGGGGACAGGGGACCGGCACTGCTGTGGCCCGAGGACTCCGAGACGTTACCGGAGCTGCTGCGCATCGCGCGCCTCGCCTATCACCAGGAGCGCTGGCCGTACGCCTCCGACGCGGCGCCGCCTCGGACCGACGAGTGTCCGCGGGAGCCCGGGGCCCCGGGAGAGGAGGCGGAGCCGCTGCTGCTGGCCTCGGCGCTCGGCGCGCTGCTGGAGCTGCGGGTCCGCCCGTCCTTCCGGTTCATGCATTCCATGTCGGTCGGCGAACAACAGGCCTCGAGCACGGTCGAGTACATCGTGACCGTGCTCGAAGGCGCGTGCCGGTGCAGGCTCACCCGCACGGACGGCATTCCGGGGAGCACCGTGGATCTGCGCCTTCGCGCGGGCGGGACACTCTTCGTGCCCCGCGACCACGCCTACGCTCTGCTGGACGTCCACACGCCGACGGTCCTGATGGAACTCCTCCTGGGCGAGCCGAACTGACGGGCTGACGGACCATCAAGCAGCCCTTGTCGGCGGACCGTTCGCGGGACCGGACTACTCGTCCTGCGGGTCGGCGCTCTCGTCGTCCGGGTCGTCGCACAGCAGCCCCCTGGTGGCTACCGCGAAACCGGCCTGGAAGCGGCTCTCCGCCCCGAGGGTCTGCATGATGTCCGCGATGTGTTTCCGTGTGGTGCGCAGCGACATGCCGAGGCGCCGGGCGATCGTCTCGTCCTTCCGCCCGGTTGCGAGAAGCCTCAGGATGGTGCGGTCAAGGTCCTTGGCAACGGCTTCCAGTCCATCGGTGGCCGCGTCGGAGAACGGCTGGGCCTCCGTCCACGCGTGTTCGAACAGCTCGCACAGGAAGTGCACGACCGACGGTTCACGGATGACGACCGCGCCCCACGTCCCCTTGTGGTCGGGCAGGAAGGCCAGTTCACGGTCGAACACGATCATCCGGCCGAAGAGCTGATGGGCGGTGCGGTACTCGGCTCCGAGGGCGCTGGCCATGGCGACGTACGCCTGGCTGGGGCTGTTGAACCGCGCGGTGTGGTGGTAGAGGGTCCGGATCCGCACCCCGCGGGCGAGCATCTCGCCATCCCTGGCCAGCGCGTCCTTGAGCACTTCGGGTGCCCGCGTGCCGCCCGGCTGGACGGTGATCATCTCCTCGCGGCACAGCTCGGCCGCCCGGTCCAGGGCGACCCGTACCTCGGTCAGAGCGGGGATGGTGTCGAGGGGCGCGGGGGTGGCACGCTGCGCCTCCTCGTAGTGCGAGGTGAGCTGGGCGAACTGGTCGCGGAAGGCGCGCAGCGAGATCTGCTGCTCGCGTATGGCCCTCTCCAGCGGGGCGGTGGCCACGGCGGCGGCCAGATGCGGGTCGACCGCCCGCATCACCTGGTCGTCCTCCGCGTGCCGCTGGAGCAGGCCCACTTGGAGGAGAGCGTCGACGGCGCGCGTCACCGTGGCTTCGTCGAGCGCGAGTTCCGCGGCCATCCGGGAGAGGTCGAACTGCCGGCGCAGGGCGAGCCACCGGTAGACGGCCACCTCCTCGGCGCCGAGTCGGTCGCCCACACCGAAAGGCTGGCTCTTGGCCTCCTGCCTCAAAGTCATCCCCTCTCCGTGACAAGTAACGCGGGAACGCAGAACACGCCGCCGAACGTCCCCCGGGCCGGCACGTGGCGCGGCGATGACGTGGTGAAGGGGAGATGACTCGGGCAGCGCTCGGGGAATCGATTCGCCCGGGCCCGACCGGCGCGTTCCGGTACCGCGTGAACTCCGCGGCCTCCGCGTGAGCAGGAGGCATCTCGCGCCGAGCCGAACCGGCCGGCGACGGTCGTGGGTGGCAAGGCGTCCCCTCCGCCGGGGTCGAGAACGTGTCGTGTGTTCATCGCATCCGTTCCCCAGGTCGGCCCGCGTGCACCAGACGGGCCGATAATCCGATGGGTGTTCACTACGACGTCGGCGAGGACCGTCAGGCCCGGCACCGCACGATACGGCCGGCCACAATGGAGACATATGGGACGCTCCCCCAACGCAACCCGGTCCAGTCTCACAAGTGCCAAACCACCCCCGGTCGACACACCGCCACCGGTCCTCACCGGCGGTCCTCGTGCCGCAACCAGTCCCTCGCTGGGCAGTGACAACCATAGCGTCCGGGTAGGCAATGTGACATGACAATGGGAGCCCCTCGGCGCGTCGCGCACGTACGCGCGCCACCGCGCCCCGCCCTGCCGGGTCGACGTGGCGACCGACCGAGGTCAGCCGATCCGGGCGTGGCGGACGTGGCGCGTCGGGGGATTCCGCGAGCCGTGCGCGGGGTGCCTCCGGAGCTGGGAGGGCCGGTCACGGTCGGTCCGGCCGCGACCGGTCGCGGTCGCGCCCCGCTGATCGCGGATCTCCGGCAGATCGAAGGCATCCGGCACTCGCCTGGGCCGTCGGCGCCGAAGTACGATCCGGCCAACGTGCGGGGCAAGCTGGGAGGACGGACCTTGGCGGGATTGACCGGCGGTGATCCGTCTCTGCTGCGAAGGATCAATTCCGCGGTGGTGCTGCACGCGCTGCGGGCGACCGACTGTGCGACGCTCACCGAGATCACCCGGGTGACCGGGCTGTCCCGGCCGACCGTCGAGGGGGTCGTGGAAGGGCTGATCGAGGCCGGACTGGTCGTCGAGACGGCGGCCGAGGAGGGCGCCGCCCGGCGGCAGGGGCGGCCGGCGCGGCGGTTCCGGTTCCGGGCCGAGGCCGGCCACCTGCTGGGCCTGGAGATCGGCCCGCACCGCGTCGCCGCTCTCCTGGCCGACCTGGACGGCCGGGTCCTGGGGGCCCAGGCCAAGGACGTCGACGAGACCGCCGATGCCGACGAGCGGCTGGAACGGCTGCGCACCGCCGTGGCCGAGCTGCTGCGCCGGGCCGGGGTGGCGCGCAGTTCGCTGCGGGCCGTCGGGGTCGGCACCCCCGGCATAGTCGAGGCGGACGGCCGGGTGCGGCTGGGCACCGCGCTGCCCGAGTGGACGGGGCTGCGGCTCGGCGAGCGGCTGAGCCGGTCCTTCAAGTGCCCGGTCCTGGTGGAGAACGACGCCAACGCGGCGGCCGTGGCCGAGCACTGGAAGGGCGCCGCCACCGAGTCCGACGACGTGGTGATGGTGATGGCCGGGCTGAGCCCGGGCGCCGGATCGCTGATCGGCGGGCGGCTGCACCGGGGGTACGGCGGGGCGGCCGGGGAGATCGGCGCACTGCATCTGCTGGGCCGGGAGGTGACCCCTGAGACGCTGCTGTCCACCACCGACGAGCCGCTGCATCCGCTGGACGAACAGGCGGTCGCCGAGGTGTTCGCGCTGGCCCGCAAGGGGGATGCGCGGGCGCGGGCGGCCGTCGACCGGTTCATACAGCGGCTGGTCCACGACGTGGCCGCGCTGGTGCTGGCACTGGACCCGGAGCTGGTGGTGATCGGCGGCTGGGCGGCCGGCCTGGACGGCGTCCTGGAGCCGCTGCGCCGGGAGCTCGCCCGTTACTGTCTGCGGCCGCCCCGGGTGGCTCTGTCCCTGCTCGGTGAGGCCGCGGTGGCGACGGGCGCGCTGCGGCTCGCCCTCGACCACGTGGAGGAGCAGTTGTTCGCGGTGGACGGGACGGTCACCGCGCGCCGCTGAGCGCGGGTGCCGGGAAACGCGTCGCGCCCCGGCGGAGAACCGGGGCGCGACCTGGTGTCCGGCGCGGTGGCTAGGAGGCCTGCCGCTCGGGGCCGTGGTGGATCTCCACGCCGCCGGTGTCGCCGAAGGTCAGTCGGCAGGTGTCCGCGCGGTAGGTGGCGACGGAGAGCGCGGCGGTGCGGCCGGCGGCGAGGAACCGGGTGGTGACGACCAGCACCGGGGCGCCGGGGAGCCGGTCGAGTTCCTTGGCGTCGTCCGCGCGGGCCGAGCCGAGCTCCACGGCGCGGTCCTGGCCCTCCAGCTCCAGGCGCTGCAGCTCCCGCAGGACCGCACGCGCGCGGGGCGCTCCGGACGGCGCGTCGATCGCCGTCAGCTCCGGGACCGAGGCCGCCGGGATGTAGAGCAGCTCGGCGGCGACGGGCTGGCCGTGCGTGACGCGGGAGCGGCGCACGATGTGCACGGGCTCCTCCGCGCCGGTCTCCAGGGCGGTCGCGACGGCGGCGGGCGGCACCGCGAGGGTGCAGTCGGCGGGCTGCCAGGCGTCCCCGGGGGCGCCCGGCCAGGCCTGCTGGTCGGTGCCGACCGCCACGCCCATGCGCGGGGGCGCGACCGTCGTACCGACGCCGCGGCGGCGCTGCAGGCGGCCTTCCAGTTCGAGCTGTTCGAGGGCCTGACGGAGGGTGGCGCGGGCCACGCCGAAGCGGGCGGCGAGGTCGCGCTCGTTGGGCAGGATCTCGCCGACCGAGAACTCCGAGTCCAGTGCCTCACTGAGCACGGTCTTGAGATGCCAGTACTTCGGCTCCGGCACCGATTCCAGCTGCGTGGTCCCCACCCTGTCCTCCGCAATCGCCGTGGTCCGGCGGCGTTTTAGCGCCCTTGTTTATTAAAGGTTGTTTTACTTATCTGCGACCATAGGACGGCGCAGACCCTTGGTCAAGACCAATCCTCGATCCCTTGACCAACGCATAGAAAGCGGTGCCACAGAGCGTTCACGAGGCGTTCGCGCGAGTGCGTTTTCGTGACATGGCGGCAAAGCTCCCGTCGCGGGACCGCACCCCCGGCCCAGAATGATCCGGAGACCGGCGGCCGGGGTGCGACACGCCCCACCGGGGACTACCCGCGAGTAGCAATTGCTGACAAGCTGTCTACGGCGTCCGCCGGAGTCGCCAGACGAGGAGCCCCCATGTCCGCCACCGTCTCGTTCAAAGCCCCGGCCGCGCACGGCCGGCAGGATGTGACCGTCTCGTACGCGCGCGTGGGCCGCGGCGAACCGCTGGTCCTCATCCACGGCATAGGGCATCACCGGCAGGCCTGGGACCCCGTGGTGGACATCCTCGCGACCGAGCGGGACGTGATCGCCGTGGACCTGCCCGGCTTCGGCGCCTCCCCGGCCCTGCCCGACGGCCTCGCCTACGACCTGCCGACCACCAACGCCCTGCTCGGCGCCCTGTTCGAGGCCCTGGAGCTGGACCGGCCGCACGTGGCGGGCAACTCGCTCGGCGGGCTGCTGGCGCTGGAACTGGGCCGCGAGAAGCTCGTACGGTCCGTCACCGCCCTCTCCCCCGCCGGGTTCTGGTCACAGGCCGAGCGCCGCTACGCCTTCGGTGTGCTCATCGCCATGCGGCGGATCGCGGAGCGGCTGCCGCTCCCGCTGGTCGAGCGGCTGTCCAGGTCGGCCGCCGGACGGGCCGCCCTGACGAGCACCATCTACGCCCGCCCGGCGCGCCGTTCACCCGAGGCCGTGGTCGCCGAGACGCTGGCTCTCGCGCAGGCCAGCGGATTCGCCGAGACCCTGCGGGCGGGTTCCACCGTCCAGTTCACCGACGACGTCCCCGGCATCCCGGTCACCGTGGGCTGGGGCACCCGGGACATGCTGCTGGTGCGCCGCCAGGGGGTGCGGGCCAAGCAGATCATCCCGAAGGCCCGGCTGGTCCGGCTGCCCGGCTGCGGACACTGCCCGATGAACGACGACCCGGCGCTGGTCGCCCGCGTCATCCTCGACGGCAGCCGCTGACGGACGGCCGGGCGCCGACGGCACGGTGCGGTGCGGGGCCCGGTCGGCCGGCGTCCGACGGCCGCCGAGGCAGGTCAGAGCCCTGGCCACCGGGGAACGGCGGTCCGGCGCACGGCGGCCCACCGGCCGGAAGCCGGAGGGCCCGCTGCTGGGCTGAGGAGTGGTCGTCGCCGAGCGGTGACCGGGCCGTGGCAGGGCGCCGGAGCCCAGGGCGACCCCCGCACCCACCAGGGCCCCGCCGACGGCCTGGGCGGGGCCGTAGGAGCCCGTTCCGACGAGCGGGGCGGTGCACACGGCGGTCAGCGGGATGAGGCCGGTGAACAACGTCGCGCGCTCCGTGCCGATCCGCTGTACGCCCATGTACCAGCACACGAAACCGATGACCGTGACGACGGCCGCCTGCCACAGCAGCGCGGCCGTCTCCGTGGCGTCGGGCCGCCGCAGCCACGCCCCGCCGTCGAGCACGGCCCCGGTCACCGCCGCCTCGGCCGCGGCGAGGGCGCACACGGCGGCGGTCAGCAGCCGGGGTCCGAGCGCGCCCAGCACCGGTCCCGCGAGCACCGCGAACCCGACCTCACCGGCCAGCGCGCACCCCGAGAAGACGAGACCGCTCGCGTCCGTCCGCCCCCAGCCCTGGACCGCGAAGGCACCGACCGCGACCAGCAACGCGCCGCGGAACACCTGGCGTTGGGGCCGGCGACCGTCCAGGAGCGGGACCAGGACCGCGACCACCACCGGGGCGCAGCCGACGAAGACGCCCGGCACCGCCGGCTCCGCGGTGCGCTCGGCCGCGAGGATCGCGAGGTTGAAGCCGACCATCCCGACGGCGGCGAGCAGGGCCGACCGCAGCCACCCGCGCGCCCCGAGCCCGCGCAGCCGCTCGGCCGCGCCCCGCCCGACGAACGGCGCGAGCAGCAGGCAGGCCAGTCCGTAGCGGAGGAACTGGCCGCCCGCGTAGGGGTAGTGGCCCAGCACGCTGTTGGCCGTGAAAGAGGCCCCGACGAGCACGTAGGCGAGCGCGGTGGGCAGGGAGCCGCGCGTGGTGGTCGCGTCCATGAGGACGACACTAGGAACCGGGGCGGTCCGGATTAAGGTCCACTTCCATGACGTCATCGGGGACCAATCCGGGCGGCCTGCCGGGCTCCGCCGCGTGGGAGCTGTTGCTGCCGACCGCATCGGCACCGGCACGCGCGCGCGGGCGTTTCCTCCAGGCCGCGCTGCGGGAGGCGATCCGCGCGGGACGGCTCGCGCCCGGCACCCGGCTGCCGTCCAGCCGGGAGCTGGCCACGGACCTCGGGGTGTCGCGGGGGCTGGTCACGGAGGCGTACGAGCAGCTGGCGGCGGAGGGCTATCTGCGCAGTGGCCGGGGTGCGGGGACCTGGGTGAGCGGTGCCGTGCGGGCGGCGGCGCCACGCGCGCGTGACCTCGCGCCGCGCCCGCACGGCGTACGGGTGGACTTCGTGCCGGGGTCGCCGGACCTGTCGCTGTTCCCGCGGGCCGCCTGGGCCGCCGCCCAGCGGGAGGTGCTGGCGGAGCTGCCGCACCACGACCTCGGCTATCCGGACCCGCGCGGACTGCCCCGGCTGCGCTCGGCCCTCGCCGAACTCCTGGGCCGGCGCCGGGGCGTGGTCGCCGGCCCCGAGCGGATCGTGGTCGTCTCCGGAGTGGCGCAGGCGGCGGCGCTGCTCGGTTCCGTGCTGCACGCGCGCGGGGTGCGCGAGATCGGCGTGGAGGACCCCGGCAGCCCGCAGCACGACGCCCTGTACGCGGCGGCCGGACTGCGCGCCGTACCGCTGCCCCTGGACGACGAGGGCCTGGCGCCGGGCCCGCTGCACGCGGCCGGCGTCCGCGTGGCGGTGACGACGCCCGCCCACCAGTACCCGACCGGGATCGCCTGCTCCCCCGGCCGCCGCACCGAGCTGCTGGACTGGGCCCGCTCGGTGGACGGGCTGCTGCTGGAGGACGACTACGACGGCGACTTCCGCTACGACCGGGCCCCGGTCGGCGCCCTCCAGGGCCTCGACCCGGAACGCGTGGCGTACACGGGGTCGGTCAGCAAGTCCCTCGCCCCCGGGCTGCGGCTGGGCTGGCTGCTGGTGCCGGAGTTCCTGGCGGACGCCGTCGTCGAGCGCAAGCGGACCATGGACCTGGGTCATCCCTCCGTCGACCAGGCGGTGTTCGCCCGGTTCCTGGAGCGCGGCGACTACGACCGGCAGCTGCGCCGCTGCCAGCGCGCCTACCGGGAGCGGCGGGACGTCCTGGTCGCCGCCCTCGCCGAGCACTTCCCGCACGCGCGCGTGTCGGGGATCGCGGCGGGGCTGCACGCCATCGCCGAACTCCCCGAGCGGTACGGGCCGGAGAGCCGCTTCGTGCGGCGGGCGGCGGCGGCCGGGGTGGCGGTGCGACCGCTGAGCGCGTGCGCACACACGCGTGGCGACGAGTCCGCCGTACGGCTGGTGCTGGGGTACGCCCATCTGCCGGCGGCACGGATCCGGGAGGGCGTACGGGTGATGGCGGAGGCACTCGACGGGTGAAGGCGACACGACCGGCCCCGCTTCCTCAGCCCGTCCTTTGTTCACTCGCGGTTTGCGTGTGCGCTGGGGCGCCCCAGTAGTTGTGGCTGTGCACAACTGGCCGGATCCCGTTCTGGAGGCCCTTCCATGTCCCTTTCGCTCCCTGGCCGCCGCAGCGTGCTGCGCGGCTCGCTCGCCGCGTCGGCGGCCCTGACCCTGCCCACGGCGCTCGGTTCCGCGCCGGCGTTCGCGCTGTCCGGACGTCCCCGGGCGGACTGGGGCGTACAGGCGGGCGACGTGACCGCCGACTCCGGCCTGGTGTGGGTCCGTTCGGACCGGCCGGCCCGGATGATCGTGGAGACCTCGGCCACCGAGTCGTTCCGCGACGCCCGCAGCTGGCGCGGCCCGCTGCTCGGCGCGGACAGCGACTTCACCGGCACCACGCGGCTGCACGGGCTGCCGTCCGGTGAGCAGATCCACTACCGGGTGCGGCTCGCCGACCCCGACGACCCGCGCCGCACCGGCGAGCCGGTCACCGGCACCTTCCGCACCGCGTCCGCGCGCCGCCGCCAGGGCGTGAGGTTCGTCTGGTCCGGCGACCTGGCCGGGCAGGGCTGGGGCATCAACGAGTCCATCGGCGGCTACCGCATCTTCGACGCGATGGCGAAGCTAGACCCGGACTTCTTCCTGTGCAGCGGTGACAACATCTACGCCGACGGCGTGATCTCGGCGACCCAGGCGCTGCCCGACGGCAGCCTGTACCGCAACCTCACCTCCGAGGCGAAGTCGCACGTCGCGGTCACGCTGGACGACTTCCGCGGAAACTTCCGCTACAACCTGCTGGACCAGGCGCTGCGCCGGTTCAACGCGCAGGTGCCGAACGTCATCCAGTGGGACGACCACGAGGTCCGCAACAACTGGTACCCGGGCGAGGTCATCGGCACCGGCACCGCCTACCCGGCCGGCACCAGGCTCGACGACATGGCGCTCCGCTCCCGGCAGGCGTTCTCCGAGTACTTCCCGATCTCCACGATCAGCGGCCGCCCGGACGGCCGGATCTACCGGGTCCACCACCACGGCCCGCTCCTCGACGTGTTCGTGCTGGACATGCGGACCTACCGCAACGCGAACTCGCCCGACGCTCAGACGACCGACCCGCAGGGCATCCTCGGCGCCGAACAGCTGGCGTGGCTCAAGCGTGAGCTGTCCCGGTCGCGTGCGGTGTGGAAGGTGATCGCCGCGGACATGCCGCTCGGTCTTGTCGTGCCCGACCCGGTCGAGGGCAAGGCGAACTTCGAGGCCGTCGCCCAGGGCGACCCGGGCGCGCCGCTCGGCCGTGAGCTGCAGATCGCGGAGCTGCTGCGGTACGTCAAGCACCGGAAGATCACCGGCACGGTGTGGCTGACGGCCGACGTCCACCACACCTCGGCCCAGCACTACGACCCGTCGCGGGCCGCGTTCAAGGACTTCGCGCCGTTCTGGGAGTTCGTCTCCGGCCCGCTGAACGCCGGTGCCTTCCCGGCCAACGCGCTGGACGGCACGTTCGGCCCCGACCGGGTGTTCGTCAAGGCGCCGACCGCCTCGAACGTGTCACCCGCCGAGGGCTACCAGTTCTTCGGCGAGGTCGACATCGACGGCGACAGCGGCGAGCTGACGGTGCGCCTGCGCGAGTACGACGGCACCGTGCTGTTCACGCAGACCCTGCAGCCCGGCCGGGTCGGCCAGTAACTCCCGTACGCTTTCCACAGGGCCGCGCACCGGCGTCATCCCCCGGCGTGCGGCCCTGCCGCATCCCCGAACTCGCCTGCCCGCAGCGCGTCTTCGCGGGTGTCTTCGCAGGTCCGAGTCGATTGTCAGTGGTCGCCTCTACGGTTTTTCCATGACGCGATCTTCACAGGCCGTGGCCTATCGCCAACCCTCCGTGCTGCGCTCCGGCGCCGACGGCCGCCGTCTCGGGCTCGAGACCTCCCGGGGTGCGACACCCACCGGGGCCGAGGACCATCCGCGGTTCTTCGCGGGCTTCCTGACCTCTCCTCAGGTGGCCGCGGCCGGGCTGCTCGCGGTCGCCGACGTGGCGGCGGCGCGGTACTACCAGCCGCAGCTGCGCGCCTCGCTGGACCCGGTGGTGACGGGCAACGGCGACCGGCTGCGCTTCGAGTCCTTCTCCGGCTGCGGCGGGGTGTACGCCCGGCTGGACGTCCTCGGCCCGGGACTGGACGGCGGCGAGGTGGGCCAGGGCACGACGAACGTCGACGTCAACAACCCGCTGCGGGAGGCGCTCGCCCGGCTCGGCTCGGACGATCCGCTCCATCTGCGGGTCGGCCCCGAGGAGCTGGCGGTCACCACGCTGGACGGCCCGGTGGTGGAGAAGAAGGTCCCGCTCCCGGACCGCTGGCTGCGCGGTTTCGCGGAGGCGCAGGTCATGGCCGCCGGGTTCGATCTGCGGGCCGAGCTGCCGGCGGACGAGGCGGTGCGGTTCCTGCGCTCGCTCCCCCGCGGCGGCACCGCCCGCCGGGGTTCGGCCGGTCCCGGCTGGGTGGTGCCGGTGGGCCGGGGGCTGCGGCCGACGACCCGTCCGGTGCCGGGCGCGGTGTGCCTGCCGGGACCGGAGCGGCTGGGCGCGCTGCAGCGGGTGCTGCGCCATGCGACGGCCCTGCGCGTCTACGGCCCGCAGGGCGCCCTCGCCGCCTCCGGCACGGCCTCGGCCTGGGAGGTCGCGCTGCCGGGCATGCGGCTCACGCTGACCGTGTCGCCCAACGCGGCCCGCGGATTCTCCGGTGAAGGCGGCGTGCTGGACGCCCTCGCCACCGACGAGGCCGCCGAGGACGCGGAGCTGATCGCGGTCCTGCTGGCCTGGGAGCCCCGCGTCGACATCGCCGACCTGGCCGCTTCCTCCGGGCTCACCCCGGAGCGGGTCCGCGCGGCCCTGGTCCGCCTCGGCACCTCGGGACGCGTCGGCTACGACACGGCGGAGGCCGCCTACTTCCATCGGGAACTGCCGTACGACGCGGGGCGCGTGGAGCGGCACAACCCCCGGCTGCGGTCGGCCCGGGCCCTGGTGGCCGCGGGCGCGGTGGCCCTGGACGGCGCACTGGGCACGGTGACGGCCGAGGACGGTCATGTGCACCGGGTGCGGGATACGGCGGGGGTGCTGAGCTGCAGTTGTCTGTGGTGGGCGAAGTACCGGGGCGGGCGTGGGCCGTGCAAGCACGCGCTGGCGGTGCGGATGGCGCGGCGGGGGGCCGCGGTGGCGCAGGACGAGAAGCAGAACGTGGCTCAGGACATGACGGCGATCGGCGGGGGTGCGTGATGGGCGCGGTGCTGGAGGCGGTACGGGCGGGGCGCGTCGGGGAGACGGCCCTCCTGGTGGGGAAGTTGGCGGATGGCGAACGACGGGCGCTGCTGCCCGAGTTGCAGGCCCTGCGCAAGGAGCTGCGGGCCGCGCCGTGGGAGAGCGGGTCCCAGCGCAGCTATCCGGCGCTCCAGGTGGCCGGGGCCATGTGCCACTCGGGGGCCGCGGCGGCCGCGACCTGGATCGCCGGGGCCGACATGCGCTGGCGGCAGGCACCGGCGGACATGCTGCTGAAGGTGCTGGCGGACCGGGACACCGGCTGGCAGGCCGACGTGGCCCGGCGGCTGGCCGCGCGGCCGGTCTCCGCGGACGTGCCGTTCCTGCTGATGGCGGGGTTGGTACGGCGTTCGGGGTGCGAGGTACCGGTGACGGACGCCTACGTGGTCGGCTGGGTCCGCCACATCGGCCACAGCTGGGGACGCGTCCCCCTCGTCGACCGGCTGCGCGCCGAGCCCGACCTCGCGCCGCTGGTGAACGGCCTGTTCGAGCTCTCCGATCTCGGCGAGGTCCGCTGGCTGTTCGGCGACGGCCCCGGTTCCTGGCAGAGCGCCCTCGCGGAGCTGACCGGCGCGGGCGTGCTGGAGCGCAAGGCCGTGGTCGACGCCTGTGTCGCCCGCCTGCTGCGCGGCGGCGGTCCCACCGACCACCGGATCTTCCTGCCGTTGCTGGGCCTGCTCGCCCTCACCCGGGACGAGGTGTGCGAGCGCGTCGCCGACTGGACGGCCCTGGCCCGGGACGCCGTGTCCCCGGTCGCCGCCCACGCCCAGTCGGTCCTCGGCGCCCTCGCGCTCGACGGCGACCTCACCGCGCGGCAGCTCGCCGAGGCCTCCGAAGGGCTGCTGTTCCGCGCCGAGAAGAAGCTGGTGCGCGCCCAACTGGTGCTGCTCGGCAAGGTGCTCGCCCGCGACCCGTCCTCGGCCGCGGAGCTGCTGCCGGCCGTGGCCCAGGCGTTCGGGCACGAGGACACCCAGGTGCAGGAGCGGGCGCTGAAGCTGGTCGAGCGGCATGCGAAGCGGCTCGACGGCGAGGCTGCCTCCCAATCCGACGTCGCCGTCGCGGTCGAGCAGTTGAGCCCGGCCCTGCGGGTGCGGGCGGCCGCCGTCCTGGGCATCGCGCCCGCGGCGGAGTTCGCGGTGTACGAGGAGGTGCTGCCGCCGGTTCCGGAGCCGATCCGGCTCACGGCCGCACCGGATTCCGCCGTGGAACTCGCCGAGGAGGTGTCGGCCCTGCTGGCGGCCGACGGGGACATGGACGTGGCCGCGTTCGAGCGGGCGCTGGACGGTCTGGCCCGGCATGCCCACCGCGACCAGGACGCGTTGCGGGAGGCGCTCGAACCGGTGGCGGCCACCCGCTGGTGGTGGGAGCCCGAGTCGCACCGCCGGCAGCACTCCGAGGAGTACTTCGGTCATACCCGGCGCGGCCTCCTCACCACCGAGGGCGGCCTCGAACTGATCCTCGCCACGCTGTACGGGGCCGTGAGCACGGCCACCCTGCTCGCCGGGCTGCGGGGCGGCCCGGCCGACCACGACTGCGCACGCCACGGGTTCTCCCGCGTCCTCGACGTCCGGCTGCGTGAACTGGCCCTCCGGATACGCACGGACCCGCAGCCCCTGCTCCTGGCCACCCCGTCGTGGAGCACCGGGACTCTGGAGCCGGCCGAGCTCGTCGACCGGCTCGACACCTACCGTCGTCTCGGCGCCCGGCCGGGAGAGGTCGACTTCGCCCAGGCCCTGCTGCGGGTCCGGCTCGCGGACACTACGGCGGCTCTGGCCGCCGCCGGACGCGCGAGCGAGCTCGGCACGCCGGAGGGCGAGCGGCTCGCACGCCGGCTGTCCGCCGGGGAGGCCACCCTGCCCGGCTCCGACCGCCGGACCTCGGGTCCGCGCATCCTGATCGAGTCCGATGAGGTCCAGGAACTCGGGACGCAATTCCCCGAGGCGTTCCGGCGCCTGGGCCGGCCGTTCACGGCGTCCGACGCGGTCCGTCACTGCTACCACTGGGGCCAGGAGAACCACCGGCACTGGCTGGCCACGCTCCCGGAGCTGCGTGAACTCGTCGCCGTACGGCTGGTGCACGACCTCTCCGAGTCCGCCCTGGACGACCAGCGGGGCGCGGCCGCCGTCCTCCCGCTGCTCGCCGAGTCCGGCGGCGCGGCGGGCGAGAGCACACACCTGTGCGTGGCGTACGGGCTGGGCGCCCGCCATCCGGAGGACCGGCTGGCCGCGGTGGACGCGCTGCTGGTGCTCGCCGCGCGCGGGCAGCTCGACGCGGAGCGGCTCGGTGCCGACCTCGGCCAGTTGGTCCGGCGCGGTGCGGTGAAGCCGCTGCGGCTGGCCGAGTCGGCCCGGACGGCGGCGGCCACGGGGGCGAACGCGACGATATGGGAGATGCTCCGGAACACCCTGCCCGTGCTGCTCGCCGATCTCGCGACCGGGGGCACCGCAGGCGCCTCGGGCGCGACGCGAGGGCTCGGGGAGCTGCTCTCGGTCGCCGCCGACTGCGCGGAGCGGTCCGGGGCCCGGGGTGAGCTGCCGCATCTCTCCGGGGCGGCGGCCCGGCGCGGTTCGTCGCGGCTGGTGGTCCAGGCCCGTCGGCTGCGGGACGCGCTGGCGGTGGCGGCGGCCGTCCGAGAGGGACAGGAGCCGGTCCTTCGCTGACCCCGACAACTGTTGAAACTAGTACAAAAAGAACGTAAGCATGCTTTACCCGTCGGTCACAGAGCGTTCGTGATCACGCAACACCGTTGCTTCACAGTGGCTCCATGAATCGAGACATGTCTGATGTGACACGCACGAGGAACGGGCGCCCCGTGCACCACTGGCGACGGGACGTCGTCGAACTCGCCGCCCTGTTCACGGCCGTCGCGGTGGCCGACGCGGTGGCCAACCTGGTCGGGCACGGGCCCGACGGTCCTGCGCTGCTGGTGATCTCGGCGCTGGTGCTGGCGGCGACGGCGGGCTTCCACGTCTGGTGGGCGAGGCGCTCAGGGCACGCACCACCGGTGACGGACAGCGATACCGGCGCCCGGCCTGCCGTCACCGAGACACGGCAGGCCGGGCCCGGCACGGACACCTCGGGGACCGGCGACCGGGCGAGCACGCTGTGGCGGCTGCGGACGACGGTGCGCGACGAGCCCGGTTCGCTGGCGGCGCTGTGCGGCGCGCTCGCCGGGCATCGCGTGGACATCCTGAGCCTGCAGACGCATCCGCTGGGCGACGGCACGGTGGACGAGTTCCTGCTGCGGTCCCCGGGGGAGCTGATCGCCGGCGAGATCACGCGGGCGGTCGCGCTGGCCGGGGGCACGGACACCTGGATCGAGCGGGCCGACGCCCACGATCTGGTGGACGCCCCCACCCGGGTCCTGGGCCTGGCCACCCGCACCGCGTTGGACGCGGCGGAACTTCCGCTGGCCCTCCGGCAGTTGTTGGGGAGGTGCACGATCCGCTCGCTCCCCGCCCACCCGGTCGGCGGGGCCCGGAGCCCCGAGGCGGTTCCCGTCGAAGGGGTGCTGGAGGACACCGTGATGCGGCTGCGTGCGCCGGAGGGGGGAGTGATCACCGTGGAACGGCCGTATCTCCCGTTCACACCGACCGAGTTCGCGCGGGCGCGGGCGCTGGTGGAGCTGGACACCCGGCTCGGGCCGCGCATCCCGCGCAGCCAGGACGTGATCTCGCTGCCCGCGGGCAACGAGATCACCGTGCGCCGGGCCGACACCGGCGACCTGGAGGCGGCGAGGGCGATGCACGAGCGCTGCTCGAGCCGGACGCTCGGGCTGCGCTACCACGGGCCGGTCGGGGACGCGGACCGTTACCTGAACCACCTGCTCAGCCCCCGCTTCGGCCGGACGCTGGCGGTGCAGACCGCGTCGGGCCGGATCGTCGGCCTCGGGCATCTGTTGTGGGACGGGGACGAGACCGAGGTGGCGCTGCTCGTCGAGGACGACTGGCAGCGGCGCGGTATCGGGAGCGAGCTGCTGGGGCGGCTCGTGAGGATGGCCGTCGAGGCGGGCTGCGAGAGCGTGTACGCGGTGACGCAGGCGTCCAACACCGGGATGGTGGCGGCGATGCGGGGGCTGGGGTTGCCGCTCGACTATCAGATCGAGGAGGGGACGCTGGTCATCACGGCCCGGCTGGAGGCGGTGCCGGGGGACGCCGTGACGGCCATGGGGTGGCTTTCCAGTGCGGGGGACGCGGGACGGGCAGAAGCGCCGTAGCGCTCGGGGTCGTTGGGCGGCCGCGGGTGCGTGGGGGCCGGTCGTGCAGTTCCTCCCCCAGCCGGAGGCTGGGGGTACCCCCAGCGCCCCTGTCGGGGCGCTCAGACGTCCCCCAGTGCCCGGTCCAGGTCCGCCCACAGATCGTCCACGTCCTCCAGGCCCACCGACAGCCGCAGCAGCCGGTCACTCACGCCGGCGCTGCGGCGGTCTCCCGCGTCGACGACGCGGTGGCTGATGGAGGCCGGGTGCTGGATGAGGGTGTCGACGCTGCCGAGGCTGACGGCGGGGGTGATCAGCCGTACCCGGGAGACGACCTCGTGCGGGTCGTCGTAGACCTCGAAGGCGATCATCGCGCCGCCCAGTCGCGGGTAGTGGACGCGGGCGACACGCGGGTCGGCGGTGAGGCGGCGGGCCAGTTCGGCGGCGGTGGCGGAGGCGGCGCGGACCCGTACCGGGAGCGTGGCCAGGCCGCGCAGCAGCAGGTAGCCGGCGAGCGGGTGCAGGACGCCGCCGGTGGCGAACCGTATCTTCCGGAGCTGCCCCGCGAACTCCTCGTCACAGGCGACCACTCCGCCGAGCACGTCGCCGTGGCCGCCGAGGTACTTGGTGGCGCTGTGCAGCACGAGGCGGGCGCCGAGTTCGGCGGGGCGTTGCAGCACCGGGGTGGCGAAGGTGTTGTCGGCGAGCAGCGGCACGGTGCCGCAGGCGTGGGCGACGGCCCGCAGGTCGAGTTCGGCGAGGGTCGGGTTGGCCGGGGACTCGACCACCACGAGCCCGGTGCCGGGGCGCAGCGCGTCGGTGATCCCGGCCGGGTCGGTCCAGGTGACCTCGGTGCCGAGGAGCCCGGCGGTGAGGAGGTGGTCGCTGCAGCCGTAGAGGGGTCGCACGGCGACGACATGGCGCAGGCCGGTGGCGGCGCGCGCGAGGAGGACGGCGGTCAGGGCGGCCATGCCACTGGCGAAGGCGACCGCGGACCCGGTGCCTTCCAGGCGGGCCAGGGCGGTCTCGAAGCGGGCGACCGTCGGGTTGCCGAGGCGTCCGTAGACCGGTGGTCCCGCCGGGTCGGCGCCGTCCGCGGCGAAGGCGTCGATGCGGGCGGCCTCGGCCCTGCTGTCGTACGACGGGTAGGTGGTGGACAGGTCGATCGGCGGGGCGTGCAGGCCCTGGCGGGCGAGGTCGTCGCGGCCGGCGTGCACGGCTTCGGTGGCCAGGGCGCGGGGTGCGCGGGAGACGGGGCCGCCGACGGGCGCCTGGGTGTCGTAGGTGCTCGATGTGTCCATGACGGCAGGGTGAACAACCGACGGGGTGTGCGCGGTGAACCCCGTGCTACGTTCGGGCCGTGGCCGATTCTGTCGTACTGGATCCGGTCGATCTGCATCTGCTGCGGCTGCTGCAGAACGACGCCCGGACCACCTACCGCGATCTCGCCGCCCAGGTGGGGGTGGCGCCGTCGACGTGTCTGGACCGGGTGACCCGGCTGCGCCGCTCCGGGGTGATCCTCGGGCACCGCCTCGAACTCGATCCGGCCAAGCTCGGGCGCGGTCTCGAAGCGTTGCTGTCGGTGCAGGTCAGACCGCACCGGCGGGAGTTGGTGGGACCGTTCGTGGAGCGGATCCGGGCGCTGCCGGAGTCGCGGACGGTGTTCCATCTGACCGGTCCCGACGACTATCTGGTGCATGTGGCCGTGGCGGACATGGCGGACCTGCAACGGCTGGTCCTGGACGAGTTCACGGCCCACCGGGAAGTGGCCCGGGTGGAGACCCGGCTGATCTTCCAGCAGTGGGAGTGCGGGCCGCTGCTTCCGCCGGTGTCGTCGGTTCAATCCCCGTGACGCGCGGTGGTCCGTCGTACGAGGATGGACCGCATGTCTCAGACCAGCAACCCGCTGCCCCGTCAGGTCGCCGACACCTTCGTCGACGAGCTCATCGCCCTCGACCCGATCACCGGTACCTTCCTCGGCGACAAGGAGAGTTCGGGCCGGCTGCCCGACACCTCGCCGGCCGGCGCGGAGGCACTCGCCCGGCTCCAGCGCGACACGCTGGCCAAGCTCGACGAGGCCGAACGGCAGCCCGGTGCGGACGATGACATCGAGCGTCGCTGCGCGCGTCTGCTGCGCGAGCGGCTCAGCGCCTCCCTCGCCGTGCACGAGGCCGACGAGAGCCTGCGTTCGGTCAGCAACCTGAGCTCGGCCGCGCACGCGGTGCGCCAGGTGTTCACGGTGACGCCCACCGCCACCGACGAGGACTGGGCGGCGGTCGCCGAACGGCTGCGCGCGGTGCCGGCCGCCCTGGAGGGCTACCGGCAGTCCCTCGAACTCGGCCTGGACCGCAAGCTGTATGCGGGTCCGCGCGCCACCGTGACCTTCGTCGGACAGCTCGGCGAGTGGGCCGACACGGGCGACGGCAAGGGCTGGTTCGAGCTGTTCGCGGCGTCCGGGCCCGAGGCGCTGCGCGCCGAGCTGGACGAGGCGGCCCGCACCGCCACCGGGGCCGTGGTGGCGCTGCGCGACTGGATGCGGGACGTGTACGCACCGGCGGTCGAGGGCGCGCCGGACGTGGTGGGCCGGGAGCGGTACGCCCGCTGGGTGCGCTACTTCAACGGCACCGACCTCGATCTGGACGAGGCGTACGCGTACGGCTGGTCCGAGTACCACCGGCTGCTCGGCGAGATGAAGGCCGAGGCCGAGAAGATCCTGCCCGGCGCGGCCACCCCGTGGGTGGCGCTGGCGCACCTGGACGAGCAGGGCACCCACATCGAGGGCGTCGACGAGGTGCGCGGCTGGCTGCAGTCCGTGATGGACGAGGCCATCGAGAAGCTGGACGGCATCCACTTCGACCTGGCCGAGCGGGTGCGCCGGGTGGAGTCCCGGATCGCTCCGCCCGGCAGCGCGGCGGCGCCGTACTACACAGCGCCGTCGGACGACTTCTCGCGCCCGGGCATCACCTGGCTGCCGACCATGGGCCAGACCCGGTTCCCGGTCTACGACCTCGTGTCGACCTGGTACCACGAGGGCGTGCCCGGCCACCACCTCCAGCTGGCGCAGTGGAAGCACGTCGCCGACAACCTCTCCCGCTACCAGGCCAGCGTGGGCATGGTCAGCGCCAACGCCGAGGGCTGGGCGCTGTACGCGGAGCGGCTGATGGACGAACTGGGTTTCCTCACGGACCCGGAGCGCCGCCTCGGCTATCTGGACGCGCAGATGATGCGGGCCGCGCGGGTCATCATCGACATCGGCATGCACCTGGAGCTGACGATCCCGGACGACTCCCCCTTCCACCCCGGGGAGCGCTGGACGCCCGCGCTGGCGCAGGAGTTCTTCGGCGCGCACAGCAGCCGGCCCGCGGACTTCGTGGAGAGCGAGCTGACCCGCTACCTGTCCATGCCGGGGCAGGCGATCGGCTACAAGCTGGGCGAGCGGGCCTGGCTGCTGGGCCGGGAGCGGGCCCGGGAGCGGCAGGGCGCCGGCTTCGACCTCAAGTCCTGGCACATGGCGGCCCTGTCCCAGGGCTCGCTGGGCCTGGACGACCTGGTGGACGAGTTGTCCCGGCTCTGACGGGTCGGGCCCGCGCCTGACGGAGCGGCAGCACCGAGCGGGCGCCCGCCGCCGGTGGGCGCCCCGCGGCTGCCGCGACCGGGTCGACGCGGTCTGCCGTTCGGGGGTGCTCCGGTGGCGGCGGCCGGAGGCAGGAGGCTTGCTGGTGCCGGGGCCACCGGACACGGGAAGCGAGCCGCGCATGCAGACCTCCACGCCGCCACGGGAGCCGTTGCAGACGCCACGCGCCGCCGGCATGGCCGGGGTCGTCTTCGCACTGCTGCTCGCCGCCGCCATGGTGCTGATCCGGCTGGCCATTCCGCAGGGCGCCGACGCGGTCACCGCCCAGCAGCCGGATCCCGCCCGGCGCAACGCCGTCCACGCGGCCCTCATGCTGGTGCCGTTCGCCGGCATCTTCTTCCTGTGGTTCGTCGGCGCCGTCCGCTCGCACGTAGGCGACGCCGAGGACCGGTTCATGGCCACCGTGTTCCTGGGCAGCGGCCTGGTCTTCACGGCCATGATGTTCGGCGCCGCCGCGGTGGCCGCGGCCGTGCTCGACACCGCTCATCCGGCGGGCACCTCGCCCTCCCGGCCCACCTGGGACTTCGGCCAGGACCTCGCGTACACGCTGATGACCGGGTACGCGATGCGGATGGCGGCCGTCTTCAGCTGTTCGGCCTCGGTGATCGGGCACCGCCTGCGCATCCTGCCGCGTTGGCTCACGCTGGTCGGCTTCCTCACCACCGTGGTCCTGCTGTTCGTGGCGTCCGCCGTGCCCTGGGCCGAGCTCGTGTTCCCGGCCTGGTCGCTGCTGCTCAGCGTGTACATCGTCCTGGCGAGCTTCCGCCGCTCCCCCGCGGCGCCCGCGGCCCCGGCGGTCTGACGGCTCACCCGATCGGCGGGCCCCGGCGCGCGACGGCGGGACCGGGCTCCCATGCTGGCGTGCGGGGAGTTCTCCGCCGTCCGGGCCCGACGTGACGGACCGGCGGTACACACCGGACCCGGCCAGCGGAAGGGCGGAGCCATGATGCGCCTCGTCGTCGACCTCAACAGATGTCAGGGATACGCGCAGTGCGCGTTCCTCGCTCCGGACGTCTTCGCCATGCACGGCGAGGAATCCCTCGTCTACAACCCGCAGGCCGAGCAGGAGCATCGGGAGCGGGTGGCGCGCGCCGTCGCCGCCTGCCCGGTGCAGGCGATCACCGCCGACGGCCTGGACGGCTTCGCGGGAGGGACCTCCGATGCCGCCCACTGACTATCTCGAGTGGCTGCGGCGCGAGGGCCGGATCGTCGTCGTGGGTGCCTCGCTGGCCGGGCTGCGGGGTGCCGAGACGCTGCGTGCCGAGGGGTTCGCCGGTGAACTCACCATGATCGGCGACGAGCCGTACGAGCCCTACGACCGGCCGCCGCTGTCCAAGGCGGTGCTGCTCGGCAGGGCGGCCCCGCACCACACCGCGCTGCCGCACCGTCTGGAGATCGACGCGAAGTGGCGGCTCGGTGTCGCGGCCACCGGCCTGGACGTCGAGGCCAAGCGGGTCCGGCTGGCCGACGGCGACGAGGTCGAGTACGACCGGCTGCTGATCGCGACCGGAGTGCGGGCCCGGCCCTGGCCCAAGGAGGACGAGGCCCGGCTGGAGGGCGTCTTCACGCTGCGCACCCGGGACGACGCGGCCGCCCTGCTGCGGCGGCTGAAGGCCGGGCCGCGCCGGGTGTTCGTGATCGGCGCCGGGTTCACCGGCTCGGAGATCGCCTCGGCCTGCCGGGAGCAGGGCATCGCGGTCACCGTCGCGGAACGCGCGGGCGCACCGCTGGTGGGCGCCCTCGGCGGGGTGATCGGCGCGGTCGCGGCCGAGATGCACCGGGAGAACGGCGTGGACCTGCGCACCGGGGTCATGGTCACCGCGCTGGAGGGCGACCCGGCCGGGCGGGTGCGGGCGGTCCATCTGTCCGACGAGAGTGTGGTCGAGGCGGACGTGGTGATCGTGTCGCTCGGCGCGACCCGCAACACGGACTGGCTGGCCGGTTCCGGTCTGGGCGCCGGCCCGCGGGGCATCGCCTGCGACGCGGGCTGCCGTGCCTTCGACTTCCGGGGCATCGTCACCGACGACATCTTCGTCGCCGGTGATGTCGCCCGGTCCCCGCACGCGCTGTTCGGCTATCAGTTCCTGTCGCTGGAGCACTGGGGCAACGCGGTCGCCCAGGCCGAGATCGCCGCGCACAACATGATCAGCCCGAGCGCCGAGCGGAGGCCGCACCTGTGGGTGCCGGCGTTCTGGTCGTCGCAGTTCGGCGTGAACATCAAGTCGGTCGGGGTTCCGCCGATGGGCGAGCAGATCATGATCACCCAGGGTTCGCTGGCCGAGCGCCGGTTCGTCGGTGTGTACGGCTACCAGGGGCGGACGATCGCCGCGGTGAGCTTCGACAACACGCGGTGGCTGGAGTTCTACCAGCGGCAGATCGAGAAGGCAGGGCCGTTCCCGGTGGAGTTCCCGACCGTGGACCGCCGTCCCGAGGGACGGGTACCGGTCGACGCGGACTTCCCGGACCCGGCCCTGCCGACGCATGCCCCCATGGTGACCCTCAGCGGCTACTCGCCCACCGACCAGCAGCTGGTCTTCCACCCCGCCCGCCACTGACCGCGACCCGGCCCCGACGCTCCAAGGAACTGTCATGACGCAGACCTCGATGTTGCGCCAGATCACCGACTTCGCGAACCGCGCCGACCCGTACCCGCTGTACGAGGAACTCCGCAAGACGCCGGTGCTGCACGAGGAGGAGGACGGTCCGTACCTCATCAGCACCTACCACGACATCGAGGCCCTGCTCCACGATCCGCGGATCAGCTCCGACGAGTCCAACGTGACCGTGCACGGGGACGACGAGCTGTCCGGTCCGGAGGCGACGGGGCTGCCGCCGAGCTTCATCCGGCTCGACCCGCCCGAGCACGACCGGCTGCGCCGGATCGCGAACAGTTCCTTCGGGCCGCCGCACCGGCCGCGCCGGATCGACGACATGCGGGGCCAGTTGGAGGAGATCGTCACCGAGCTGATCGACGGCCTCGGGGACGCCCGGGAGATCGACCTGGTCGACCAGGTCGCCTACCCGTTCCCGGTCACCGTCATCTGCCGGCTGCTGGGTGTGCCGCGGGAGGACGAGCCGCGGTTCCGGGCCTGGGTCGACCCGATCGTGGCCGGCCTGGACCCCGACAGCCGCACGGCCGACGCATCCGCGAAGACCGCGCAGGAGGCCCGGCTCCAACTCGGCATGTACCTCAACGGGCTGGTGGAGCAGCGCGCCAAGGAGCCGCGCGACGACATGCTGTCCGACCTGGTGCACAGTCGCGGTCCGGACGGCGCCATGACGACCATGGAGGTGCTCAGCACCTCGGTGCTGCTGCTCATCGCCGGCCACGAGACGACGGTCAACCTCATCACCAACGGCATGCTGACGCTGCTGCGGTACCCGCAGTACCTGGAGCGGCTGCGGGGCGACCCGGGGCTGTCGGTGCGGATCGTGGAGGAGCTGCTGCGCTACGAGCCTCCGGTGCAGTTGCTCCCGCAGCGCACCTGCATCGCCGACCTCGAGGTGCACGGGGTGACCATCCCCAAGGGGTCGCGCATCTGGCTGGTCCTTGCCGCGGGCAACCGGGACCCGCATCGGTTCACCGATCCCGACCGCTTCGACCCGGACCGCCAGGACATCCAGCACCTCGGCTTCGGCAGCGGCATCCACAGCTGCTTCGGCGCCCCGCTGGCCCGGCTGGAGGCCCAGATCGCGCTCTCCCAGCTGGCCCGCCGGCTCGACAACCCGCGCCTGGTCGAGGACCCGCCGCCCTACCGCCCGAACGCGGTGCTGCGCGGCCCGCGCCACCTCAACATCGCCGTCGACGGCATCAAGTGACGGTCCATCAGGACGGGAGCCTGCGCAACTGCACCAGGCCCAGCCAGGTTTCGGGGCCGGGTCTGGTGTAGGCGGCGCGCACCGCGTAGGTGCCGGGCTCCAGCGGGACCCGCAGATGGTCCCCGCCCTCGGCCTCGCCGCCGGGCCAGGCGGAGTCGAAGAGGACGACCGGCCCGGGGACCTGCCAGCGGATCTCGTTCTCCCACACGGCGCCGTCGAGGGCGGCGGGCACCTGCGCCAGGAGTTCCTCCTCCGAGTTGGCGGCGGACCACCGTACGAAGGTGCCGTGGTCCGGCAGGAAGGACGTCGAGGCGGGTTCGTCGCCGAGGACCAGGGCGGTGCTGTCCCCGACCGGGAGCAGTCCGACGTAGCCGTCGACCTCGCAGGCCCGGTCGTAGTCGGTGGCCAGGTCCTCGCTGTCGGCGCCGGCCCAGAACGGCAGGACCGTCTCCGGGACCGCCACGAGCGGGCCGCCGCCCGACTCCACCCACTCCACCGCGCCTGGATCCGCATATCGAGTCATGGGGTGAACCTACACGGACAGCGACGGCACGGGTTCGCCTCCGGAAATCAGCAACCGCAGTCGCCCGCGACGGGTGCGGTCAGCGGGTCCGGGGCGCGGCGTTCGCGGCCCTGCCAGGTCTCGAACTCGAAGCCCTCACGCACCCAGTACTCGAATCCGCCGAGCATCTCCTTGACCCGGTAGCCGAGTTCGGCCAGCGCGAGGGCGGCGCGGGTGGCGCCGTTGCAGCCGGGACCCCAGCAGTACGTCACCACGGGCACGGCCTTGTCGAGGAGCTCGGCCGCCTGCTCGGGGATGAGCGCGGTGGGCAGGTGGACGGCGCCGGGGATGTGGCCCTGATCCCAGGACCCGGTGGAGCGGGAGTCCAGGACGACGAAGCCGGGGTGGCCGTCGGCGGCCAGGGCCGTGGCCACGTCGGAGACGTCGGCGTGGAAGGCGAGGCTCGCCCGGAAGTGGGCGGCGGCCTCGGCGGGGGCGGCGGGGGCGACGCGCAGGACGGGGTTGAGGGTGGTGCCGGTCAATGTGAGGCCTTTCGCCGGGCGCCGTCGGTGCGGCGGATCTCCATGGCCGCAAATCTACGAGGGTGACGGGGCGCGCTGAAGGTGTGATCCCCGGCCCTGCCCTTGTCCGGCCGGGGATTCCCTGTTATCCATCCCGCATGACCGAGTTTTCCCCGGACACCACCGACCGGCGCATCCTGGACGTCCTCCAGCGCGAGGGCCGGGCCAGCTTCGCCGAGCTGGCGCGGGCCGTGGCGATGTCCCCGAGCGCGGTGACCGAGCGGGTGCGCAGGCTGGAGGAGGCCGGCGTGATCCAGGGGTACGCGGCGGTGGTCGACCCGGAGCGCCTCGGCCTGCCCATCCTCGCCTTCGTCCGGCTGCGCTACCCGAACGGCAACTACAAGCCCTTCCACGACCTGGTCGCCGCCACCCCGGAGATCCTGGAGGCGCACCACGTCACGGGCGACGACTGCTTCGTCATCAAGGTCACCGCCCGCTCCATGCGCCACCTGGAGGAGATCTCCGGCCGGATCGGCACGCTGGGCTCGGTGACGACGAGCGTCGTCTACTCGTCGCCGCTCCCGCGCCGGGCCGTCGGAACCTGAGCGCTCCGCGGGAGTGCCGCGACAGGCCGTCGGTCGACTGCGGTTCCGTCGTGGCTGGTCGCGCAGTTCCTCCCCCGGCCTTCGGCCGGGGGTACCCCCAGCGCCCCTTCGGGGGCGCTTCCCCCTGGCGGTCGGCGCCCAGCCTGAAGTCGGCTGGGAAACTGACCCGTAAGGGGCGCGGGGAACGGCGCGGCCAACCCCCACCGGCCCGCGGTGAACGAACCGCGCGACCGGCGGCGCGCTCAGACCCCGCGCTGCCGCAGCACCGAGCCCGTTCTCCCCTTCACCACCTCCAGCTGGGCGTGGATGCGGCGGCGCAGGTCGGCGACGTGGCTGACGATGCCGACGCTGCGGTCGCGTTCGCGCAGGGAGTCGAGGACGTCGAGGACCTCGTCCAGGGTCTGGTCGTCGAGGCTGCCGAAGCCCTCGTCGATGAAGAGGGTGTCGAGACGGACGCCGCCCGCCTCGTCGGTGACGACGTCGGCGAGACCGAGGGCGAGCGCGAGGGAGGCGAAGAAGGTCTCGCCGCCCGACAGGGTGGCGGTGTCGCGCTCGCGTCCGGTCCAGGCGTCGACCACGTGCAGGCCGAGGCCACTGCGACCGCGTCCGGTGCGGTCGTCGGAGTGGACCAGGGTGTAGCGGCCGGACGACATGCGCTGCAGGCGCACCGTCGCGGCGGCGGCGACCTGTTCCAGACGGGCGGCGAGGACGTACGACTCCAGGCGCATCCGGCGCTCGTTGTCGGCGGAGGTGCCGGCGGTGAGGGCGGCGAGGCGGGCGACCCGGTCGTACTCCTCGCGCAGCGGGGCGAGTTGCCGTACGCCCTCGGTGGCGCGGGCGGAGAGCCGGTCGAGTTCGGCGCAGCCGCGGGCGGCCCGGTCGCGGGCGGAGGCGGCGTCGCGCAGGCGCTGGGCGGCCTGGGCGGCGGTGCGCTCCGCGGTCTCGAGGTCGGCGGGCGGCTGCTGGGCGGCGGCCGCGGTGTCGGCCTCCGCCAGGACGGCACGCACCGCGGCCTCCTCGGACTGCCGTTCGTCCAGGCGCCGTTGGAGTTCGCGGTGGGCGGTGTCGTCGAGGAGGGCGGCGGCCGCGGCCTGCGGGGTGTCGAAACCGGCCCGGTAGGCGGCGTCGGCGAGCCGGGCATCGGTGTCCTTCAGGTGCCGGGCGGTGTCCTCGGCGGCGCGCGCGGTGTCGGCGGCTTCGGTGAGCAGCGCCACCTGCCGCTCCAGCTGTGCGGCCCGTACGGCAACGCTGGCGGCACTCCCCCGGGCCTGGGCCAGCTCCTCTTCCAGGACGGCCTGTTCCGCGTCGAGGCCCTCGCGCCGGGTCAGCCGCGCGGCGGCCCGGACCTCGGCCTGCTGCCTCTCCGCCAGCCGGCGCTCGCGCTCCTGCTCGGCCAGCCGCAGCTCCTCGTGCGCCGCGTGCAGGGTGGACCCGGCCCGCCGGGCCTGGGCGTACTCCCGCTCCAACTCGTCTGCCTGGGAAGCCAGTTGCGCGGTCGGGGTGTCGCCCGCCTCGGCGGTGGCGGCGGCCAGGGCCTCGCGTGCGGTGCCGAGCCGCCGTTCGTCCCGGGC
The DNA here is from genome assembly GCF_042892755.1 of Streptomyces sp. NPDC001714. Lineage (NCBI taxonomy): Bacteria > Bacillati > Actinomycetota > Actinomycetes > Kitasatosporales > Streptomycetaceae > Streptomyces > Streptomyces sp. NPDC001714. Next base: position 87,045 of record NZ_JBIAUL010000018.1, on the reverse strand, counting down.
GCGCTGTTCGTCGGCGCGCTGATGGGCGGCGAGCGCGCGCTCCTCGGCCTCGCGGTCGACGTGGCCCGCGAACTTCTCGGCCGGCGCCGGGTGTTCGGTGGCCCCGCAGACCGCGCACGGCTCTCCCGCGGTGAGCTGCGCGGCCAGTTCGGCGGCGATGCCGTTCAGTCGCTGTTCCTTGAGGTCGAGCCAGTGCGTCCGCGCCGTCACGGCCAGGTGCGCGGAGGCGAGGGCGGTGCGCTGGGCCTCGTCGGTGTCCCGGCCCAGCTCGTCCCGCAGCCGCGCCGCCTCCAGCCGCCGGCGGGCGGGGTCGCGCTGTACGGCGAGCTGTTCGGCGCGGGTCGCGGCCTCCTGGGCGGCGTCGACACGGGACTGCAGTTCCGCACGCCTGGCGTCCCAGCCGGCGAGCCAGCCCGCGGCCTCGCTCAGGGCGTCCTCGTCGTCCCGCTCCTGCCGGTCGAGCCGGCCGCGCTCGTCGGCGACCTCGGCCAGCCGCCGCTCGGCCCGGCGCGCGGACTCCAGCCCGCCCAGCTCCTCGGCGGCCCGGCGGGCAGCGGCGGCGAGCCCTGCCGCACCGGCTCCCGCGAGGGTCTCCGGCAGCAGCGCCCGCGCACGCATCTCGGCGGCTGCCGCGCTGCGGTGCCCCGCCTCGGCGGCCTCCCGCAGCTCCAGCGCCGGCGCCACCGCCGCCGCCTTCCGGGCCCGCTCCATCCGCGCCTGCGCCGCCCGGTGGTCTTCGGCCCGCTCCTCCAGCCGTACGGCCCGCTCCCGGGCCTGTGCGAACCGGGCCTGCAACCGGACCAGTTCGCGTACGTCGGCCAGGGCGCGGTCGGCGGCGAACTGGGCGGACTCGGCGGCGGTGAGCCGGCAGTGGGCGACGGTGAGGCGCTCGCGCGCGGTGCTGCGGGCCACGGCCGCGGCGGCGAGGACGGCGGGGGCCAGACCGGGCTCGCCCGGGGCCAGCTCCGGCAGCTCCATCGCGTCGCCGGCTTCCTGCTGCATGCGGTGCGCGTCGGCCAGCAGCGCGGAGTCGCCGTCCCGGACCCGGGCCTCGGTCGTCTTGCGGCGCTCGGCGAGGCGCTTCTCGACGTCGGCGAAGCGCTGGGTGTCGAAGAGCCGGCCGAGCAGCTGGCCGCGCGCGCCGGCGTCGGCGCGCAGGAAGCGGGCGAAGTCGCCCTGGGGCAGCAGCACGACCTGGCAGAACTGCTCGCGGCTCATGCCGAGCAGCTGGGTGATCTCCTCGCCGATCTCCTGGTGGGAGCGGCTGAGGTCCTTCCAGGCGCGGCCTGTCGCGTCGTACTCGCGCAGCCAGGTCTGCGCCTTGTCCAGGGTGGTGCCCGCGCCGCGCTTCTTGGGGCGCTCCCACGGGGGTTGCCGGGTGATCTCCAACCGGCGTCCGGCGACAGTGAGTTCGAGGCGGACCTCGGTGCGGGTGGCCGGGTCGGCGTGGTCGCTGCGCAGGGTGAGGCCCTGGCCGCTCTGCCGGGCGCCGGGGACGGTGCCGTAGAGGGCGTAGCAGACGGCGTCCAGGACGGAGGTCTTGCCGGCGCCGGTGGGGCCGTGCAGGAGGAAGAGCCCGGCGGCGGAGAGCGCGTCGAAGTCGACGCTCTGGGAGCCGCCGAAGGGTCCGAAGGCGGTGATGTCGAGCCGGTGGAGCCTCATGCGGCCGCCTCCAGGAAGGGGCTCAGGTGCGGGTGTGCTGTCACCGGGCCACCTCGCGTACCGCGCCGTCGGCGCGCAGCGCGTCGAACGCCTCGCCCAGGACGGCCAGTTCGCGTTCGTCGGGGCCCGAGCCGCGCACGTGGGCGACGAAGTCCTCGGCGATCTGCCGGTCGGTTCGGCCGGCCAGCCGGCGGGCGTAGGAGACGTCGGGGTCGTCCGGGGCGCGGTCGGGGTCGAAGACCAGGCTGAGGGTGTGCGGGAAGCGGTCGGCGAGGCGGGCCATGGGGTCGGCGGGGCGGACCGGGTCGGTGAGGGTGGCCTCGACCCAGGCGTCCTCGTGGGGGGTGAGGGCGGGGTCGGCGAGGAGGTCGTCCAGGGTGCCGCGGATGCGGGCCAGCGGGCGCCGGACCGGGCAGTCGAGGCGTTCGGCGGTGACGGTGCCGTCGGCGGCGAGGTCGACGAGCCACATGCTCTTGCGGTGGCCGGCCTCGGAGAAGGAGTACGCCAGCGGGGAGCCCGAGTAGCGGACGCGTTCGGTGAGGGTCTGGCAGCCGTGCAGGTGGCCGAGGGCCACGTAGTCGACGCCGTCGAAGACGCCGGCCGGGACGGCGGCCACGCCGCCGACGGTGATGTCCCGTTCGCTGTCGCTGGGTTCGCCGCCGGTGACGAAGGCGTGCGCGAGGACGACGGAGCGGGTGCCGGGCGCGCGGGCCGCGAGGTCGGCGCGGACCCGGTCCATGGCGGCGGCGAGCACCGTCTCGTGCCCGGCCCGCTCGACCGCGAACTCGTCCTTCACCAGGGCGGGTTCGAGATAGGGCAGACCGTAGAACGCGACGTCCCCGAAGGCGTCGGCGAGCACGACCGGGGTGCCGCAGGCCGCCGGCTCGGTGCGCAGGTGGATGCCGGCGCGGTCGATGAGACCGGCGCCGACACCGAGGCGGCGGGCGGAGTCGTGGTTGCCGGAGATCATCACCGTGGGCACGCCGAGATCGGCGAGCCGGTGCAGGGCCTCGTCGAACAGCTCGACCGCGGCGAGCGGCGGCACCGCGCGGTCGTAGACGTCTCCTGCCACCACCACGGCGTCGACGGCGTGCTCGCGCACGGTCGCCACGAGGTGGCCGATGAACTCGGACTGGGCGCCGAGCATGTTGACGCGGTGGAACGCCCGGCCCAGATGCCAGTCGGAAGTGTGCAGGATTCTCATGAAACCACCCCGACCTGCACCCTTGCCCCTATTACGCCTATTCGACCCGTATGAACCAGCACGGGGACTCCCCGGCAACGCCTGCCACGCTAACGCATACCACCCCCTGATCCACCACGGACCTCACGTTCCCTGACCTCCCGAGGACATCGGCCGGTCGCCGTGGTGATCAGCGCGGGCCGGGTGAGCGGCAGGATCGGGGTTGCCCCACCACGTGCAGCGCAGCACCACCTTGCCGCCGCCGACCGATTCCCCCTTGTCCTGCGTCCCGGAAACCTCTGCTACTCACCGCCGTACGGGAGCGTCGTCCCCGGCAGGTTGTACTCGTCACGGCGGCCGCACATCCCGAACCCGCCGAGCCGGGTGGGTGCGGTCTCGTACGCGGTCGCCTCGCCGAGGTACGACGGCTCGCCGGCCTGCAGCGCGTCCAGCTGGGCGCCGGTGCGCTCGGCGGCGGCCAGCGCACCGGCCCGCCACAGCTCGCGCCAGCGCGGCACCCTGTCGCGCACCAGCCGGGCGGCGGCCCGCTGGAACTCCGCGTACGGGCCGGCGTCCCCGGCGACCAGCGCCTCCCGCAGACCGAGGTACCCCTCGACGGCGAGGTCCCGGCGCCTGCGGGCGGCCTGCTCCGCCTCGGCCCCCGTGCCCGGTGGCAACGTTGCCACGGCCGCGTACCGTTCGGGATCGCCGAGCACCTCGGGCGGGAAGGTGAAGACGGCGTCCCCGGCCTCGGGCAGTCCGCTGTTCTGCATCAGCACGGTGATCCGCAGACCGCCGCCCTGCACCATGCGGTGCACGGTGCCCGGGGTGAACCAGGCGACGGATCCGGGCTCCAGCGGGATCTCCCGGTAGCCGTCCGGGCTGAGCGTCTGCACGGCGCCCCGGCCGCCGGTGACGACGTACGCCTCGGTGCACACCAGGTGCAGGTGCGGGCTGCCGCCGCAGACGCCGTCGGCGGCCTCCCAGTCGTAGGCGCTGAGGTGGGACAGGCCGACCGCGCCGGGGAGGGGGTGCGGGAGGGCGGGCTTGGGCGCGTTCACCACGGCAGGCCCTCCAGGTGTGCGGCGACGCGGTCGGCGTCCCAGGCGCCGTCGGCGAAGACGATCCGGTAGCGGTAGGCGAAGGACTCCCCCGGCTGCAGGGCGAACTCCTCGAAGAACGCCCACGAGAACGCGGCCGTGGGGATCGGTTCCGCGCGCACGAACCAGTGCGACTCGTGGACGGCCGTCCGCGCGTCCAGGTTCTCGGGCGCGTGGGCGAAGACGATCGTGGAGTGCCGGTCCACCTCGTCGTGTTCGGTGGTGAACGCGAGCCAGGGGCCCTGGGTGCCCATCAGCTTCTCGGCGCCGGTGACGGCGTCCGGGCCGAACGCGGTGCCGCCGGTGAAGTCACGGGGGCCGCGCCACTGGAGTCCGGTGTATCCGGCCATCTCGCGGCCTTCTGTGGTGGGGGAACCGAAGGTCAGCGGCTCGTCGCGGACGTTGGTGAGGTGGATGGCCCAGTCGAGCGCCCAGGCGCCGGCCTGCTCGTCGACGGAGTGGACGGTGAGGCCGCGCACCTCCCGCGCCCACTCGGCGCCGCCGTTCTCCACCCAGGTCAGCTCCTCGGTGAAGGAGAGCCGGTCGTCCGCGACGGCGAACTCGGTGAATCCGTCGTGCCGCATCGAGCCGACCCGCTCGGGCAGCACCTGGTAACCCTGCCCGTGGACATAGGAGTTGCCGCCCCAGAAGTTCTGCCCGGACAGGTGGCTGGCCGTCATCTGGAGGCCCTTGTGCCAGCGGTGGTCGCTCGGCCGGTAGCCGGTGACGGTCCGTCCCGCCAGGGTGCGCACCGGGTGGGCGTACGGCTTGCGCGCCTCGTACGCCTCGGGATCGGGGCGGTAGACGTACCGCAGGATCTCGGTGCCGTCCGGTGCCGCGACCGCGATGTGCTCGCCGTGGACGTGGCTGACGCGGATGCTCATGCGCGCTCCTCGGTGGGGGCCCAGTGGGGGTGGTCGCCGTGCATGGCTGCGTAGTAGGGGTCGCCGGGGCCGATCTCGCCGGCGGGCACGGGGCGGCCCGTGAACGCCGACTTGTAGAGCGCGGCGGCGAATTCGAGGGTGGCGCGGGCGTCCGGGCCGCTGCCCGGCGGCCGTACGCCCGCGTCGAGGGCGTCGAGGAGGGCGCCGAGCTGCGCGGTGTGTGAGCTGGGCACGTCCGCCTCGGGGGTACGCCAGGCGGCGGCGCGCTGGGCCGGGACGTGCGGGGCCGGGGTGTAGACCCAGTCCTCGTTGCGGTGTCCGTAGAGATGGGTGAGTTCGACGGTGGCGTCCGCGCAGTCGACGCGGATGCGGCTCACCTCCTGCGGGGACAGCACGCTGTTGACGACGGTGGCCAGCGCGCCGTTCGCGAAGCGGACGAGGGCCGTGGAGACGTCCTCGCTCTCGGTGTCGTGGACCAGGCGGGCCGCCATGGCCCGGATCTCCGTCCACGGGCCCAGCAGGTGCAGCAGCAGGTCGTACTGGTGGATGCCATGGCCCATGGTCGGGCCGCCGCCTTCACCGGCCCAGGTGCCGCGCCACGGTACGGCGTAGTAGGCGGCGTCCCGGTGCCAGGTGGTCTGGCAGTGCGCGACCAGCGGGGCGCCCAGCTCGCCGCCGGTGATCAGCTGCCGGGCATGCACCGCGCCGGAGCCGTAGCGGTGCTGGAAGACCACGGAGGCGTAGCCGCCGGAGGCCTCCTCGGCGGCGGCGATCTCGTCGTACTCGGCGAGGGACAGGCACAGCGGCTTCTCGCACAGCACCCAGGCACCGGCCTTGAGCGCGGCCACCGTCTGTCCGCGGTGCAGGGAGGGGGGTGTGCCGACGAGGACGAGGTCGGGGCGTACGGCGTCCAGCATGGCGTCGACGGACGGGTACCCGGCGACGTCGCCACCGGCGAGTTCCCGGAAGGCGTCGAGGCGGGCCTGGTCGACGTCGACCGCGGCGACCAGATCGACACGGTCGGCGTGGGCCGTGAGGGCGGGCAGATGGCTGCCGCTGACGATCGCGCCGGTGCCGATCACGGCGACGCGGCGGCGGGTCGGGGGTGGGGGCATGCGGTCCTCCATGGGAGTGCCGGGGACCAAGACGCGGAGAAAGCGCTTGCTCTCGGAGGGACCCTAGATCCGGAGGAATGTCAGGACAACCCCCCGCGCAGTGCTGGCCGAGAGAAGCGGGCGGGGCGGCCGAGCGACGGCAGATGAAGGGGCGGGGGAGCCGGTTCCCTCGTCACGCACAACAGACGTGGAAATCACCACGACAACGAGGTCGAGGACAAAGAATTCGACGTCGGTGACATGACCGTCGTCGACGCCAGGAGCGTCGGCGGCTTCGTCTTCACCGGCGACACGGTCCGGCGCCTGGCCGGCCGGGATCAGCCGCCGTACACCTCACCGCTGTTCGTCTTCCACGGCAGTTCGGGCATCCGCATCGCCCGCAACCACTGCGACCGGGGCCTGAACACCTCCGTGGTCACGGACTGATCAGTGTCCGGGACGGAGGAGACCGCTCGGCCCGGGCGATCGTCACGCGTCCCCGTACGCCTCCCCGCCCAGTGTGAGGGTGGCCGTGCCCGCCGTCGCGTCGGCGAGCCAGGCGCGGAAGGCGGCCACGTCGGCGTCCGGCAGGCCGATCTCGATGGTGACGGCCTCGCCGTAGCGGACGTCGCGGACCTCGCGCCCGGTGGCGCGCAGGTCGTTCTGGAGCTTGCCGGCCCGCTGGTGGTCGACGGTCACCGTGGCCAGCCGGAAGCGGCGCCGGGTGCGGGTGCCGAGGGTGTCGAGGGCCTCGCCGACCGCGCCGCCGTAGGCGCGGATGAGTCCGCCGGCGCCGAGCTTGACGCCGCCGTAGTAGCGGGTGACGACGGCGACGACGTACCGCATGTCGCGGCGCAGCAGCATCTGGAGCATCGGGACGCCGGCGGTGCCGCCCGGTTCGCCGTCGTCGCTGGCCTTCTGGGTGGAGGCGTCGGCGCCGATGACGTAGGCCCAGCAGTTGTGGGTGGCGTCGGCGTGCTCCTTGCGGACCGCCGCGACGAAGTCCTGGGCCTCCTGCTCGGTGGCCGCCGGGGCGAGCGCGCACAGGAAGCGGGAGCGGTTGACCTCGGTCTCGTGCGTGCCCGCGCGGGCGACGGTGCGGTACTCGTCCTGCATCCGCCCAGCCTATGCGGACCTGTGCGCCATCCTTCCGCCGCTACTCCTTCCGCCCCCGGGGCACCGTCACCTCCGTCAGCAGGGCCGTCCCCGGGGCCAGGGCCGTCCACGCCGTGCCGTGCCAGGCGAGGACCGCGATCGCGGACGTCGGGAACTTCTTGCGCACCTGTTCCAGGGTGTCGTCGAGGCCGTCGCCCGCGAGGTCGAGGACGAGTTCCTCCAGGCCGGGGTTGTGTCCGACCAGCAGCAGCGTCTCCACCTCGTCCGGCACCTCGCGCACCACCGCCAGCAGGTCGGGTACGTCGGCCGCGTACACCCGCCGGTCGTAGCGGACCGGCGGCGGCGTGCCCCACTGGCCGGAGGCCAGTTCCCAGGTCTGCCGGGCGCGTACCGCGGTGGAGCACACCGCGAGGTCGGGCAGGCAGTCGGACTCGGCGAGCGCGCGGCCGGCCGCGGGGGCGTCCCGGCGGCCGCGGTCGGCGAGCGGCCGCAGCCGGTCCGGGACGCCCTCGGGCCACGCGGACTTGGCGTGCCGCAGGACGACGAGGCGGCGCAGCGGGCCCGCACCCGCCCGGGTGATCACGCCGCCCGCCCGAGGTCGCGGGTGAGGTCGAGGGCGAGCAGCCGGTCGGCGTAGGCGCAGGTCTCGAAGCGGGCGCCGTCGGGAATCTCGGGCTGGTTCTCCATCCAGCGCAGCACGCCGAGCACCCCGGGCACGTCGAGGTCGTCCTCCCAGGCGTCCCGCAGCCGTCCCCTTACCTTCTCGGGCACCGGCCGCGAGGGGCTGCGCGCCCAGTGCGCCACCGACTGCCGCAGCCTGCCGAGCCGCCGCCCGGCCGCGTCGAGGGCGCCGGCGCCGAGGTGGACGGCCGTGCCGCGCGGGGCGTCGAGGAGGGCGAGCCGCAGTGCGGCGGGGTCGTCGAGCGTGTTGAGGACACCGGCCTCGGGGCCGCCTGCGGAGGCGACGGCGACGGTCACGCCGGCCCCGGGCAAGGTGCCGCCCGTGGCCGTCACGTGCACGACCTGGGCCTCGCCCAGTCCCGGCGACAGGTCGCGGCCGTCCTCGAAGGGGCGGATGCCGAGGGTGGTGGCGGCGGCGTGCAGTTCGGCCTGGTGGCGGTCGGCGGTGAGCAGGGGCAGGACGGGGGTGCCGCCGAGTTCCAGCGCGCGCAGGAGGAGGTCGGTGGTGAGCAGGACCCGCAGCGCCGTCAGGTCGTACCCGGAGGCGTGTGCCTCCACCCGGGTCAGGGCACGGCGGGCGGGGACGGCGGGGACGGTCTCACCGGACTTGGCGTCGAGGATGCGCAGCACGGGCTGAGCGTAGGCGGGCGGCGGGCCGTCCGCAGGCACCTTGCGACGATTCAGGTCACCGTGGCGGGACATGCGGGACATGCGACACCCCCTGCCGCCCGGACAGTCCCGACGGTACTGCGCGGACCCGGTCGGGGCCAGGGAATCAGGGTCCGGCGGCCGCTGTTGCCCACGGCGAATGTTCCCCGAGCCGAGGAGGCCGACGGTGTACGGCGACGAAGCGACGATCCGCAGGATTCTGACCGGGACGGGTGACACCTGGGCGGTGGTCGGCCTGTCGTCCAACCGGGGACGGGCGGCGTACGGGGTGGCGCAGGTGCTGCAGCGGTTCGGCAAGCGGATCGTGCCGGTCCACCCCAAGGCGGAGACGGTGCACGGCGAGCAGGGCTACGCGTCCCTCTCGGAGATCCCCTTCGAGGTCGACGTCGTCGACGTCTTCGTCAACAGCGAGCTGTCCGGGGTGGTCGCGGACGAGGCGGTGACGAAGGGCGCGAAGGCGGTGTGGTTCCAGCTCGGGGTGGTCGACGAGGCGGCGTACGAGCGGGTGCGGGCCGCGGGTCTGGACATGGTCATGGACCGCTGCCCGGCCATCGAAATACCTCGCCTGGGCCGGAACTGAACCGGATTTGAGGAAGATCTGAGCTTGGTCTGTCTTACCCTCTTCTCACTTAGTACAACTGAATACGGACATTCCGTGACCCTCACTGACCTGTGCAAAAGCTTTGGCCAAGACAGGAAAGATCGAGGGTCAAATCTTTGGCAACACTCTTCTGTCCGCATGGAACGGACCCTTACCTTGTGGCCTCTTGCTCGTTAAATCTGCGTTCAGAAACTGAGAGGCCACTTGACATGGTGAGTGTCGAGAAAGCCGCCACGGAGGACATCACACCTTCGGGCGGTCTGAGGCGAGACGTCGGCCTGATCGGCCTGATGTGGGCCTCTGTGGGCTCGATCATCGGCTCCGGATGGCTGTACGGCGCCGAGAAGGCGGTCGGCGTGGCCGGCCCCGCGGCGATCATCTCGTGGGTGATCGGCGCGATCGCGATCGTGCTCCTGGCACTGGTGCACGCCGAGCTCGGCGGCATGTTCCCGGTGGCGGGCGGCACGGCCCGCTACCCGCACTACGCGTTCGGCGGCCTGGCCGGCATGTCCTTCGGCTGGTTCTCCTGGCTCCAGGCCGCGACCGTGGCCCCGATCGAGGTCGAGGCCATGATCGGTTACGCCGGTCACTGGAAGTGGGCCCAGCACCTCCAGCACGCCGACGGCACCCTGACCGCGAGCGGCCTGCTGGCGGCGGTCGTGCTCATGGCCCTGTTCGTCGGCGTCAACTTCTTCGGCGTCCGGGTGCTCGCGCACACCAACAGCGCCGCGACCTGGTGGAAGATCGCCGTGCCACTGGCCGCGATCTTCATCATCGCGATCGGCAACTTCCACCCGGGCAACTTCCACTCGGAGGGCTTCGCGCCCTTCGGCGCCAAGGGTGTCCTGACCGCGATCAGCACCAGCGGCATCATCTTCGCGCTGCTCGGCTTCGAGCAGGCCATCCAGCTGGCCGGCGAGAGCCGCAACCCGAAGAAGGACCTGCCCCGCGCCACGCTCGGCTCGGTCGCGATCGGTGCCGTGATCTACGTCCTGCTCCAGGTCGTGTTCATCGCCGCGCTGCCGCACAGCACCTTCGCGCGCGGCTGGGGCCACCTCGCGTACGAGGGCATCAGCGGCCCGTGGGCCGGTCTCGCCACCCTGGTGGGCCTCGGCTGGCTGGCCTGGGTCCTCTACCTGGACGCGATCATCTCCCCCGGCGGCACCGGCCTCATCTACACCACCGCCACCTCCCGCGTCTCCTACGGCCTGGCGAAGAACGGCTACGCGCCGAAGATCTTCACCCGGACCGACTCCCGCGGTGTGCCGTGGTTCGGCCTCATCATGTCCTTCGTGACCGGCGTGATCTGCTTCCTGCCGTTCCCGAGCTGGCAGCAGCTGGTCGGCTTCATCACCTCGGCGAGCGTGCTGATGTACGCCGGCGCCCCGCTGGCCTACGGCGTCTTCACCGACAAGCTGCCGCAGCGCGAGCGCCCGTACCGGCTGCCCTTCGGCAAGGTGGTCTCGCCGCTGTCGTTCGTGGTCGCCAACCTGATCATCTACTGGTCCGGCTGGGACATCCTGTGGCGGCTCGGCCTCGCGATCGTCCTCGGCTACCTGCTGCTCGGCGGCTACGCCTTCTACGCCCACAGCAGGAACCTGCCGGACGCGCCCCGGCTGGACTTCCGGGCCGCGCAGTGGCTGCCGGTCTACCTGATCGGCATGGGCCTGATCTCCTGGCAGGGCAGCTTCGGCGGCCAGAACAACATCGCGCTGTGGTGGGACATCCTGGTCATCGCCGCCTTCTCGATCGGCATCTACTACTGGGCCAAGGCGACCGCCTCCACGGCCGAGGACATCGAGCGCAGCATCGACGAGGTCGTGGTCACGGACGCCCCGGCGCACTGACCCCTCCTCCTCGCCTGCGTCCCGTCAGCCACGGTGGCACTGCCGTGGCTGACGGGACACCGTCATAATGCGGGGGTGACTCACCCCTCCCCCCACAGCAACTCCCCCTCCGGAGAACGCCGTACGGTCGTCGTCGTGGGCGCCGGGCCCGCAGGGCTGACCGTCGGGAACATCCTGCGGGCCGCCGACGTCGACTGCGTGGTCCTGGAGACCGAGAGCAGACAGTTCATCGAGACCCGGCCACGGGCCGGGGTCATCGAGGAATGGGCGGTGCGCGGGCTCCGGCAGCGCGGCCTGGGCGACGGCCTGGCGGCCCGGGCGCAGGTGCACAGCGAGTGCGAGTTCCGCTTCGACGGCGAACGGTTCCGGTTCGACTACCGCGAACTGACGGATCATCATCATTACGTCTACCCACAGCCGTTGCTGGTGACGGACCTGGTGCGGGAGTACGCCGACGTGCGCGGCGGGGACATCAGGTTCGGGGTGCGGGACGTCGGGCTGCACGACCTGGAGACGGACCGGCCCGCCGTGTCGTACCTCGACCCCGGGACCGGCGAACGGCACGTTCTGCGCTGCGAGTTCGTGGCGGGCTGTGACGGGGCCCGCGGGGTGACCCGGGCGGCGATACCGCAGGGGCGGGTGCGGGTCGCCCGGAAGGACTACGGCATAGCGTGGCTGGCGCTGCTCGCCGAGGCGCCGCCGTCCTCGGACTGCGTGGTGTTCGGCGTCCATCCGAACGGCTTCGCCGGGCACATGGCGCGCAGCCCCGAGGTCACCCGCTACTACCTGCAGTGCCCGCCGGACGACGATCCGGAGAACTGGTCGCACGACCGGGTCTGGGACGAGCTGCGCGAACGGCTCGGCGCGGCCGGGGCGCCGCCGCTCACCGAGGGGCGGCTGATCGAGAAGCGCCTGCTGGACATGCACGACTACGTGGTCGAACCCCTGGTCTACGGCCGCCTCTTCCTGGCCGGAGACGCCGGGCACCTGACCGCGCCGATCGCCGCCAAGGGCATGAACCTCGCCCTGCACGACGCCTTCCTGCTGGGCGACGCGCTCGCCGGGCACGTCACCAAGGGCGACGACGCCGGCCTGGAGGGCTACTCCCACGCCTGCCTGCGCCGGGTCTGGGACTACCAGGAGTTCTCGCAGTTCCTGTCCGGCATCTACCACGGCACGGCCTCCGGCGATCCTTTCCTCGCGGGCACCAGCCTGGCCCGGCTGCGCAGGCTCTTCACCTCACGTGCGGCGGCCACGGCCTTCGCCGAGCAGTACCTCGGTTCGGCCGCCGCCTACTGAGAGCCAGGCGGGGACGGCCGCCGGGTTCCCGGTGCGGGTCGTGAACAGCGCCCTACCGGCGAGGGCGAGCAGGACGACCGCGAGGGCCATGGCCAGGTGGACGCCGGACGGGGGTGTGGCCCCCGCGGCCATCGGGGCGGTGGCGGCGGCCGCGGAGCCGTCCGCGCATGTGAAGGCGGTCCGGGAAACGCCCCTCGGCCCGGCGCCGGCCGCCGCGACCAGTGATCCGGAGGCGGTGCTCGCCCTGCTGGAGAAGCTCAATCGTCTGGTGCGGCAGCGGTCTCGGTCAGCCGGTGGTCCGCCACCTTCAGCGCCTCCTCGACGAGCGTCCGCAGGTGACCGTGGCGCAACGAGTACACCACCCGCCGCCCCTCCTTGCGGGTGCCCACCAGACCGGCCAGCCGCAGCCGGGCCAGATGCTGGCTGACGGCGGGCCGGGCGGCACCGCACACCTCGGTGAGCGTGCTGACGTCGGCCTCCCCCGCGGTCAGGGCGTGCAGCAGGGTGAGCCGGGTGCGGTCGCCGAGCAGGGCGAGGAGTTCGGCGGCGAGCGCGAACTGTTCCTCGCCCGGGGTGCGCGGATGCGCATGATGCGCAGGTGATAGGTGCAAGCGTGCGCTCATACGCACATAATGGCGTCGTGGGCGTCCCGTGTCCACGTCCCGCGCACGGAGAGGGGAGCCGCATGAGCGACCGGCACCACCACGAACACGCACACGCGGACGACCGCCACCCCCACGACCACACACCCGCGCACGACCCTCACCCTCACGACCACGCCCACGACCGGCAGGGCGAGCCCGTCCACGGCCATGAGCACGACCATGACCACCAGCACGGCCACTCCCACTCCCCCTCGGCCGGCCTCCGCCACCGCCTCACCCACCTCCTGAAGCCGCACTCCCACGAGACGGCCGACAAGCTCGATCCCGCGCTGGAGTCCTCGGCCCGGGGCATGCGGGCGCTCTGGGTCTCGCTGGCCGTGCTCGGCGCGACGGCGCTCGTGCAGGCGGTCGTGGTGGTCCTGTCCGGCTCGGTCGCCCTGCTCGGCGACACGGTGCACAACGCGGCGGACGCGCTGACCGCCGTACCACTGGGCATCGCCTTCGTGCTCGGGCGCCGCGCGGCGAACCGTCGCTTCACCTACGGCTACGGGCGGGCCGAGGACCTCGCGGGGATCGCGATCGTGCTGACGATCACCGCGTCCGCCGTCTTCGCCGCGTGGACGGCCGTCGAACGACTGCTGGATCCGCGTCCGGTCACCCACCTGACGGCCGTCGCGGTGGCCGCGCTCGTCGGGTTCGCCGGGAACGAGTGGGTGGCCCGGTACCGGATCCGGGTGGGCCGGGAGATCGGCTCGGCCGCACTGGTGGCCGACGGACTACACGCCCGTACTGACGGGTTCACCTCGCTGGCCGTGCTGCTGGGGGCCGGCGGCGCCGCCCTCGGCTGGCAACTCGCCGATCCACTGGTGGGGTTGGCGATCACGGCGGCGATCGCGCTGGTGCTGCGGGACGCGGCGCGCGAGGTGTTCCGGCGGGTGATGGACGCCGTGGACCCGGAGTTGACCGACCGGGCCGAGCGGGCGTTGCGCGAGGTGGCGGGGGTGCGGGCGGTGGGTGAGCTGCGGCTGCGGTGGATCGGGCACCGGCTGCGCGCCGAGGTGGCGGTCGTGGTGGACGGCGAGGCGACCGTACGGCAGGCCCACACGATCGCCGTCGCGGCGGAACATGCGCTGCTGCACGCCGTACCGCGGCTGACGGCGGCCCTGGTGCACGCGGATCCGGCACCGGCGCCGGGCCAGGCGGACCCGCACCTGGCGTTGGCCCACCACGCGCACGCCGTCTCCTGAGCGCGCCGCGGAAGTGCCGCGACAAGCCTCGGTCGACCGCGGCGCCGTCGTTGCTGGTCGCGCAGTTCCTCCGCCGGCTTTCGGCCGGGGGTATCCCCAGCGCCCCTGACGGGCCGCTGCCGAACCGCAGCGGACTTCGCCCGGACCCGCCTCAGACTCCCAGCCCCGCCAGCACCACCGCACCCGGCAGGTCGGCGAACGCCTTGCCGGGGACGAGGAGTTTGCCGCGTCGGCGGCCGCTGCCGACCAGCACGTAGGGCAGGTCGACCACGGCCGGGTCCACCAGCAGCGGCCAGTCCTGCGGGAGTCCGATCGGGGTGATGCCGCCGTACTCCATGCCGGTCGCCCCGGTCGCGGTGTCCGTCGACGCGAACGAGGCCTTGCGGGCGCCGAGTTGGCGGCGCACCACGCCGTTGACGTCCACCTTGGTGGTGGACAGCACCAGACAGGCCGCCAGGGTGGTCTCGCCGCCGCGCCTGCCCGCCACCACCACGCAGTTGGCCGACTTCTCCAGCAGGTCGCGCCCGTAGTGCTCGACGAAGACCGCGGTGTCCGCCCACCGCGGGTCGGTCTCGACGTAGACGATCCGGTCAGCGGGCACGGCGCCGGTCCAGTGGCGTACGGCGTCGGCGACCGGCGCGGTCAGCTCGTCGAGGCAGTCCGGGGCCGGGACGGCGGTGTCGAAGTCTCCGATGGGTGCGCGCATGTCCGCACGCTAACAGCCCGGCCCGCGGGGCTCAGGGCACGGGCGGCACGGAGACCGTCATCACCATCTCCATCGGCACGTCCCCGGTGTTGCCGTACACGTGGGCCGTGTTGGCCTCGAAGGAGGCGCTGGCGCCCGTCGGCACACGGTATTCGGTCCCGTCGACGGTGAGGGTGAGTTCACCGGCGGTCACATGGACGATCTCCACCGTGCCGGTCGGGTGGGGTTCCGAGGTGCTGCTCTCGCCCGGCATCAGATGCCAGTCCCACATCTCCAGCGGGCCGGGTGCCTCGGTGCCGGCGAGGAGCCGGTTGTAGCTGCCGGCGTCGGTGTGCCACAGCCGGACGGCCTTGTCGGCGGGGATGATCTGGACCTTCGGGCCCTGTTCGTAGTCGAGCAGGGTGGTGATGCTGATGCCGAGCGCGTCACCGATCTTGACGACCGTGCCGATGCTCGGGTTGGTGCGGGCCTGCTCGATCTGGATCAGCATGCCGCGGCTGACTCCGGCCCGGGTCGCGAGCACGTCCAGGGTGAAGCCGCGCACCGCGCGCCAGTGCTTGACGTTGCGGGCCAGGGACTGGGTCAGCAGGTCGAGGTCCGACACGTTCCGTCCATCGTGGAAGGCATTGTGGTCCTTGCGGTCAAATATTTTGAATGACGCAGTTCATCTGACTGAACTACGATGGGGTGTACCTGATCGTTCACCGAACTGTACTGCGAGGCGGGCCGTGACAGCATTCTTCGCCCTGACCACCAGTCTCCTGTGGGGGCTGGCCGACTTCGGCGGCGGACTGCTCACCCGACGCGCGCCGGCGCTCACGGTGGTCGTCGTGTCGCAGGGTCTGGCGGCGGTCGTGCTGGGTGTGATCGTGGTGGCCACGGGCGGCTGGAGCGAGGCCGGGCCCCGGCTCTGGTTCGCGTTCGCGGCGGGTCTGGTCGGGCCGGTCGCGCTGTTCTCCTTCTACAGGGCCCTCGCCCTCGGCCCGATGGGGGTGGTCTCCCCGCTGGCCACGCTGAGCGTCGCCGTCCCGGTCGGGGTCGGGCTGTTCCTCGGCGAGCGGCCGGGGCTGCTCCAGGTCGCGGGCATCGCGGTCGCCGTCACCGGGGTCGTGCTGGCCGGTGGCCCGCAGCTGCGCGGCGCGCCCGTGCAGCGCCGGACGATCCTGCTCACCCTGGTCGCCGCCGGCGGCTTCGGCACGGTGTTCGCGCTGATCACGGAGGCGTCCACCACGGTCACCGGCCTCTTCCTGGCCCTCCTCGTGCAGCGGCTGACCAGCGTCGCGACGGGCGGCGCCGCCCTGTGGCTGTCCGTGCGCCGGGGTGTGCCCGCGCTGCCGGAGGGCGGCTTCGCCCGGGCCGCGCTCCCGGCGCTCGGCTTCGTCGGACTCGCCGACGTCGCGGCCAACGGCACGTACTCGGTCGCCGCCCAGCACGGCCCGGTCACCGTCGCCGCGGTGCTCGCCTCGCTCTACCCGGTGGTCACCGCGCTCGCGGCCCGCGGCTTCCTCAGTGAACGGCTGCGCGCGATCCAGGCGGCGGGCGCCGGGCTGGCGCTGGTGGGGACGCTGCTGCTGGCCACCGGCTGAACCGGCGGCCGACGCGCGCTCAGCTCTCGGGTTCCAGTTCGGCGAGCCGCGCCACGTCCTCCTCGTCCAGCTCCGCCAGCGCGCGCAGCTGCTCCGGCGTGGTGCCCGCCGGGATCGGCACCGGCGGGGGCGTGCGCAGCGGCGGCTGCCAGCCGGTCTCGGGCGTCCAGCGGCGTACGACCCGGGCGGGTGCGCCGGCCACCACGGCGTGGTCGGGCACCGTGCCCCGGACCACCGCGCCGGCGGCCACCACCACGTTCCGTCCGATCCGGGCGCCCGGCAGGATCACCGCGCCGGTGCCGATCCAGCAGCCCGGTCCGATCTCCACGGGCTCCATGCGGGGCCACTGCCGGCCGATGGGCTCGTGCGGGTCGTCGTAGGAGTGGTTGGTGGAGGTGACGTAGACGTACGGGCCGAAGTAGCAGTCGCTGCCGATGGTGACCGTGGTGTCCGCGATGACGTGGCTGCCGCGGCCGAGGACCACGCCGTCGCCGATGCGGAGGATCGGGTCGGGGCCGAGGTCGAGGTCGGGCATCAGGCCCGCGGTGAGGGTGACCTGTTCGCCGACGATGCAGTGCGAGCCGAGGTGGATCCACGGTTCGCCGAAGACCGTGCCGAGCGGGAAGGCGAGGCGGGTGGCCTCGCCGAGGGCGCCGAACCGGAAGCGGCCGGGGTGGTCGGCGGTGACGGATCCCGTGCGCTGCAGCCAGGCCCAGGCCGCGTGCACTGCGCGTTGGGCGAGGCGGCGGGGCCAGGACGAGAACGTGTTCTTGGGCTTCGGCACGCAGTCACGCTACTCAGCGGGCGCCGGCTTGAAGAGGGCGGGCTGCTGTGATCTTCGCCCCAGGTGGTGGGCTAGGTTGCCGTGGACGTCGATGACGATGGGAGACGGTGATGACGCAGCAGGCGCTGATCGTGGGGATCGGGGGGCGTGAGCCGAGGATCGAGGCCGACGTGTTCGTGGCGCCGACCGCCTCGGTGATCGGGGACGTGACGCTCGAGGCCGGGGCGAGTGTCTGGTACGGCGCGGTGGTGCGGGGGGACGTGGAGAGGATCACCGTGGGGGCGCGGGCGAACGTCCAGGACAATGTGACGTTGCACGCGGATCCGGGGTTTCCCGTGCGGGTCGGGGAGCGGGTGTCCATCGGGCACAACGCGGTGGTGCACGGGGCGACCGTCGAGGACGACTGCCTGATCGGGATGGGGGCGACCGTGCTGAACGGTGCCGTGATCGGGGCGGGGTCGTTGGTTGCGGCGCAGGCGCTGGTGCCGCAGGGGATGGTGGTTCCGCCGGGGTCGTTGGTGGCGGGGGTGCCGGCGAAGGTGCGGCGCGAGCTCAGCCGGGAGGAGCGGGAGGGGGTGACCCTCAACGGGACCTTCTATGCGGAGTTGGCCAAGGCGCATCGCGGGGTGCATGAGTAGGTCGTGTGGCGGGTGCGGCGGAGTGGGGGCTGGTCGCGCAGTTCCTCCCCCAGCCTTCGGCCGGGGGTAATCCCAGCGCCCCTTTCGGGGCGCTTCAGTCCCCGGCGCTCACAGGTTCCGCTTCCTTCTGCGTCATCTGGACCTTCTTCGCCTTGCGGCGGACGATCAGCATCGACGCCAGGCCGAAGAGGACCGCTGCCGCCAGGCCCACGTACGAGAACCTCTTCAGCCAGTCCTCCGCGACGACGCCGACGTAGTAGACGACCGCCGTCGTGCCGCCCGCCCAGCAGATGCCGCCGAGGAGGTTGGCGGTCAGGAACTTCCAGTACGGCATGTGGAGGACGCCGGCCAGGGGGCCCGCGAAGATGCGCAGGAGGGCGATGAAGCGGCCGACGAAGACCGCCCACATGCCCCACTTCTCGAAGGAGCGCTCGGCGGTGGCGACGTGGCCCTCGCTGAAGTGTCTCGGGAACTTCCTGCCCAGCCAGGCCAGCAGGGGACGGCCGCCCTTGCGGCCGATCGCGTAGCCGATGGAGTCGCCGATCACCGCGCCCGCGGTCGCGCAGGCGCCGAGGACGAACGGGTTGACGCCCGAGTGCTGGGAGGAGAGCAGCGCGGCGGAGACCAGGACGATCTCGCCCGGCAGCGGGATGCCCAGGCTCTCCAGTCCGATCACCAGCGCCACCACGGCGTAGACGGCGACCGCAGGCACCGAGTCGAGCCATTCCTGGACGTGCACCGCCGGATCCTCCCCTGTCGCGTGCTCCTTCCCCAGGAAGGCTACCGGGTCGGCCGGGTACCACCGTGCCCGCGGCACCGGCCCGCCCCCCTGCCTTCGGTTTTCGGACATCCGGGTGTCATACGGGACGGGAAGGCTCCCCGGCGTCTGCTCGCCTGCGGCTCCCCACCGCCGGCCCGCCGTGGAAGGACAACGTCCCCGTGTCCTCACTGTCATCACTGTCGTCGTCCCGCCCCGACGCACCCGTGCGTCCGCTGCCGGCGCCCTCCTCGATGGCGGGCCGGCCGCTCCGGCTCGCCCTGTGTCTGTCCCCGCTGCTCATCGCGGCGGTCTGGGGGCTGACCAACCAGTCACTGCTGTACGAGGGCGCCACCCGGCTCGCCCGTGCCGAACCGGCGTGGCTGCTGGCCGCCGGCGGTTTCACCTGCCTGACCTGGGTGGTGGCCGCCTGCATGCGGCAGGGCGCCGTGCCCGACCGGTTGCCGCCGGGGCTGCTGCTGGCCTCGCAGTTCGCCGCCGGCGCCGCCAACCACGCGCTGCCCGCCGGGCTCGGCGCACACGCGGTCACCGTCCGCTTCCTGCGCACCCGGGGCGTCCCGCTGGAGCGGGCCACCTCCTCGATCGCGCTGTACTCGGTGGCCAAGTCGGGTGCGAAGGCGGTCGTGCTGATCGTGTTCCTGCTGTCCTCGTCCGCCTGGCGGCGGCTGGGCGAGCTGGTCCCGGACGGCGTGGTGCTGATCCCGGTCGCCGCGGTGCTCACCCTGGTGGGCGTGGCGACG
The DNA here is from genome assembly GCF_042892755.1 of Streptomyces sp. NPDC001714. NCBI lineage: Bacteria > Bacillati > Actinomycetota > Actinomycetes > Kitasatosporales > Streptomycetaceae > Streptomyces > Streptomyces sp. NPDC001714. The sequence continues at coordinate 67,825 of NZ_JBIAUL010000018.1, read as the reverse complement.
GCCGTCGTGCGACCGCTGCGGCGGCCGGTCACCGGGCTGGTCCGCTCCGCGCTCACCGATGCCCGGACGGTTCATGCGCGGCCCTCCCGGGTGCTGGCCCTGTGGGGCGGGGCCACCGCGATGCCGCTGGTGCAGGCGTGTGTGCTGGCCTGCACCGGGGAGGCGCTCGGCCTCGGGCTGTCGTGGGGCACCGTGATCTTCGCGTACCTGGCGGCGGGCACGGCGGGAGGTGCCGTACCGGTACCCGGCGGGGTCGCGGTGGACGCGGCGCTGGTGATCACGCTGGTCGCGTTCGGCTCCCCGGTCGCGGTCGCCACCGCGACCGTGATCGGCTACCGCGTCCTGACCGACTGGATCCCGCTGCTGCCGGGCGCCCTGGTGCTGTCGGCGATGATCCGCGCGAAGGTGCTGTGAGGCGAGGCGTCAGCCGCGCCGGGCGACGATGCGGTAGGCGTTGGAGACCCGAAGACGGCGCGAGAACGGCCGTACGGCGAAGCGGTCCAGGAGGGTGCCGGCGATCAGGGCCGGGATGCCCGCGATGAGCAGGGCCGCGCGGAGGGTCTTCTGGAGGCCGCCGGGCGGGGTCGGCAGCCAGGGGGCGTCCTCGCGCGGGGCGGTGTGGTCCAGGGCGAGCCAGACGGCGGCCAGCAGGTCGACGGGGTCGTGGGCCTCGGCGTGCTCCTCGGCGACGACCGTGAAGCCCAGCTCGGTGAGGCGGGCGCGCAGGTTGGCGACCGGGATGAAGTGCAGGTGCTGCGGCTGCAGCCAGGGCAGCCACCAGCGGCCCAGCAGGCGGGCGTAGCGGCTCTCGGGGTCGGGGACCTCGATGAGGAGGTGACCGCCGGGACGTACCGTCTCGTGCGCGGCGCGCAGTTCGCGGTCGGGGTCGGTGCTGTGCTCCAGGTAGTGGAACATACTCACCACGTCGTAGCGGGCGGCGAGTTCGGGGGCCAGGTCGGGGAAGGCGCCGCGGTAGGCGTGCTCCACGCGGCCCTCGCGCGCGGCGAGTTCGACGCCGTCGGTGAAGTCGAGACCGTCGAAGGCGGTGCCGGGCAGCACCTCGCGGGCGGCCTCGCAGAAGTGGCCGTGGCCGGTGCCGACGTCGAGCCAGTTCTTCGGGGTCGCGTCGTGCGGGAGCATGGACCGGGCGCGGCCCTGGTACATCTTGGTGCGGCCGCCGAAGGTGCCGCTCATCTTCTGCTCACCGAGGCCGTCGTAGAAGTCGCGGTAGTAGAACTCCAGGCCGGTGTCGTTCAGGCGCGGGTTCTGGAAGGTGTGGCCGCAGTCCCCGCAGCGGTCGAGGGCGAAGGAACCGGGCTTGTGCTGGAGCAGGTCGGTGGTGCGCAGCCGGGTGGTCAGCCGGTCGGAGGCGCACCAGGGGCAGGTGGTGCGCCGGGGTTCGAAGAAGCGGTCGGTGCCCTCGGTGAGGTCCCGCCGATAGGCGGAGCGCAGCGCCTCGATCTCACTCTGCTTGCTCATCGGTTCTCCTTGCGTGCGGGTCGGCCGCGAGGGCTTCCAGGTGGGTTGCGGCGGCCGGTGCGCCGCCCGCCGCGCGGAACGCGGTGCGGATCCTGGCCGCCGCCGTGCGCGGGCCGGGCTCGTACAGGACGGTGTCGAGGGCCTCGCCCAGCCGCGCGGCGGTGACCCGGCCGAACCGGACCCTGAGGCCCGCCCCGGCGTCGACGACCTGCCCGGCGATCACCGGCTGGTCGTCGCGGATGGGGGCGACGACCAGCGGGACGCCGTGCCACAGGGCCTCGCAGACGGTGTTGTGCCCGGCGTGGCAGACGACCGCGTCGACCCGTTCCAGGAGCGGGAGTTGGGGCAGCGAGGGCAGGATCAGGAGGTCCTTGTCGTCGGCCGCGGGGGGCAGGGTGCCACCGGGGTCGGCGACCAGCGCCTGGACCCGGTCGGCCCGTTCGCGGACGGCGGCCACGCACTCGGCCAGGAACCGGCCGCCCACGTCCGCGTTGGCGGTGCCCAGGGAGATCAGGACCCGCTCCCGGCTGGGGTCCAGCCACTCCCAGGGGAAGCCGTCGGCGACCGGCCGCTCGGAGATCGACGGTCCCACGTAGCGGACCGCCGGACGGTCGGTGGGGCCCGCCAGTTCGGGGGTGGTGAAGGCGAGCGTCAACAACGGCGAGAAGCGCGGGTCTGCGGTGCCCGCCGGGTCGCCGATGCGGTCCCGTAGTTCCGCGAGCCGGTCCCGGAGCCACTCGGCGACCTTGGGGATGCCGTCGTAGGCGTCGCCGAACTCGGCCGAGGTGGTCGCGGAGGTCGCCCACGGCAGCCCGAGCCGCTCGGCCACCAGAGCCCCGGCGAAGGCCTGTTGGTCGGCGACCACCACATCGGGGCGGAACTCGTCGACGGCCGCCCGGACGCCCGGCGCCATGGCGTCCGCCAGGGGCACCAGGAACCACTCCCAGAGGAACTTCAGCGCCTCCGCGCCCCGCAGGTCGGCGGGCCGCCGCTCCCCCTCCGCGGTCCCCGCGCACGGGAACACCCGTGCCTCGGGCCCGGCCAGCCGGCGCACCAGCCCGGCGTCCGCGCAGACCCAGGCCACCCGGTGCCCGCGCGCGGCGAGTTCGGCCGCGACGCCGACGGCCGGGTTGATGTGCCCGACCAGGGGCGGTACGACGAACAGGAAGCCGCTCACCGGGCCCCGGCCCGTACGCCGCCGCCGACCGAGTGGATCAGCTCCAGGATGTGTCCGCCGACCGTGCCGGCCGCCTCGACCAGCACGGAGTGCTCGTGCCCTGGCAGCACCACCGACCGGTAGTCCGCCAGCAGGGCCTCCTTCAGCGGGACCACCCCGACCAGGTCGGAGTCGCCGCCGTACACCCCGAGGACCGGGCAGCGTACGGCGCTGATCTGGTCCTCGGTCAGGACCCGGCTGGCCGGGATGTCCCGGCCCAGGCTGGTCTCGCGGGCGAGCCGGGCCGCGCCCTTGGCCAGCCGGGCGGTGTTGTGGCTGCGGTTGGCGGTGATCCAGGCGATCGCGTCCGGCTCGTTGTGCGCGAGTTCGGTGACGACCCGGTGCAGGATGCCGCCGAGTTTCGCGGCCCAGGCGGCGGTCGCCGGTTCGGACTCGATGAGGGTCAGGCTGGCGGTGCGCTCCGGGTGGCGGGCCGCGTAGCCGAAGGCGATGGTGCCGCCGTAGGAGTTGCCGACGAGGTGGACCGGGCCGGTGATCGACAGGTGGTCGAGCAGGGCCTCCAGGTCGTCGATGTTGTGGTCGAGGGTGTACCCGCCGCTGGGGCGGCCGCTGCGGCCGTGGCCGCGCAGGTCGTACATGACCACGTCGAGGCCGGAGGCGGCGAAGGCGGGGGCCACGGTGAAGTAGTAGCTGGCCAGGCTGTCGGTGAGCAGCCCGTGCACCAGGACCACGGTGGCCAGGGGGGTGCGGCCCTCCCCCGGGCCCATTCTCTGTACGTGCAGCCGGATGTCCCCGGTGTCGACCATCGCCATGGCTCAGCCCGCCTCCGTGGCCTTCAGGCTCCACACCACGTACTCGACGAGCCGGCCGACCGTCAGCTCGATGATCTCGTCGAACTCCATCCCGGCCAGGAACTCGGCGAAGTTGACCCGCTTCCCGTACCGCTCCTCCAGGAGCCCGGCCAGGGTGACCAGGTCGATGCTCTCCAGCTCCAGGTCGCGGTTGAAGGTGGTGCTCATGCCGATCTCGGCGTCGTCGTCGCCGTACTCCTCCAGGAGGGTGCGGAGCATGCGCGCGAGGTCGGCGAGCACGGCCTCCTCGTCGGCTCGGATCTCGGGTTCGGTGGGATTCATCGCGGGTCCTCCTCGGGGTCTGCGGCTGCCGGTCCGGTGGTCCAGGCCACGACGTAGTCGCGGTCCGGCAGTGCGGGGGGATTGCGGACCGGCGCGCAGTGCACCGGGTAGGCGCGTTCCAGCCGGCCCGAGACCAGCAGCCGGCTGCCGTCCGGGGCCGCCTCCAGGACGGTGAAGTCCCGGGGCCGGCCGCCGAATCCGGTGCCCTCCGCCTTGGCGACGGCCTCCTTGGCGGCCCAGAAGCGGGTGAACCACAGCGACGGGGAACCGTCGGCTGAGAGAGCGTGCAGCAGGCGGAGTTCGTCCGCGCCGAGCGCGGCCCGGATGGCCGCCGGGTCTCGTTCGGCGACCTCTTCGAGGTCGATGCCCGGTCCGGGTCCGGGGGTGTGCGGGCGTACGATCGCCACCGCCGCCTCGGCCCGGTGGGCGAGGGAGACGTCCAGCGCGGGCAGGGTGCGGCCGTGCACGCCGACGACGTAAGGGCGGCCCGACGCGTCGTTGCGGACCCGGAGTTCGGCCGGGAAGACCGGCCCTTCGCCGTGCTGCCAGAGCCACTGCCGCACCGCGTCCTTGGCGGTGATCCGGCCCAGCAGCCACTGCCGGCGGCCGCGTGGCGGGTGCTCGGCGTACTCCGAACGCTCCGCTCCGCCGAGGGAGTTGCGCATGATCAGCTCGCGGGAGGCCAGGTCCGGCCAGCGCTCGTGGAGCAGGGTCCAGCCGCCGGGCCGGGCCTCGGAGAGGGTGTTGCGCTCCGGGAAGCGTTCGACGGGGCGGGTCTGCGGGTCGTTGTCGAAGCGACGGTCCTGCCAGCCGCCGATCCGGGCCCAGACCCGGTCGCCGACGGTGAGCTCCACGTCCGCCTCCAGGACGGTGTCGGTGAGCGAGGTGATCCGCACCAGGCAGCCGACCTCGGTGCCGGGGGCGGGATGCGGGCCGTGGAAGCGCATCTCCCGCATCTGCACCGGGAAGACGACGGTCCGCTCGGTGCGGGTGGCCATGATCCAGTAGCCGAGGATCTGGCCGACGTTGTCGAGCAGGGCACCGGGGGCGGCGGGCGTGGTGATCACTCCGCGGACATGCCGGTCACCGATCGCGGAGAGCTCGGTGACGCCCTGGAACGCCGGGCCGTGGAACATCCAGCGCTCGGCGTACAGCTCGGCGGCGGGGTGATCGGGGGTGCGCTCGGCGGCCGGGGGCCGGGCCGGGCCGGCGGGCGGCGGCGCGTGGTCCGGGGCCACTTCGACGACCGCGCGGGCGGTGGGGCCGAAGGTGACCGAGACGCGGCCGGGTCCTTCGGGGGTGACGGTGACCGGGACGTCGACGGCGGGTGTGGCGGTGAGCCAGCGGTCGAAACGGGCTCCGTGCACGGCGACCGCCCGCAGTCCGGTGGCCTCCTCGGCCGCGTCCGTCATGTGCTGGACGATCGTGGTGGCGGGGACCACGGGCCAACGGTCCTCGGTGTCGGGCCAGCCGGGGCGCTGCGGGAAGAAGCAGTGGTCGAGGAGGTGGGGCATCGCCTCGGGGGACACCCGGAGGGTGGTGGTGCGGGAGGTGGGGGGCGGCTGGGGTCCGGTGGGCGGAGGCACTGCGGGGGCCGGGACGCGAGGCAGGGCACGGGCGGCCGTGCGGGCCGCGGTGGCGGACGAGGCGCTGATCGTGGTGAGGAGGGCCGCTGCCGTGTCGGCCGTCTCCCGCAGCAGCGCGTCGAGTTCGGCGGCGGCCGGGACGCGGGTGGCGAAGTCCTCCAGCGGGGAGGGTCCGGCGGGGTTCCGTCGGCTGCCCAGCGCCGTGCGGAGTTCGTGCAGTTCCGGACCGTCCAGGGACACCAGCGCGCCGCCCAGGTCGAGCCGGACGGGCGGCCGCTGCCGTGACGGCGTCGCCGCGCTGCCGGTCTTCGGGACCGCCGGGGCGACGGCGGCACCCGCGGTCCACAACGCCGTTGCCACGCGACGCAGTTGGGCCAGACCGGAGCGATGGGGTGAGTTGGCGGCGACGGCGAGGTGGTCGCGGTCGCCGAGGGTGTCGCCGATCAGGGAGGCCAGCTGACCGGGGCCGGTCTGGACGAAGACCCGGTGCCCGGCGGCGTAGAGGGCCTCGACCAGCTGCCGGAACCGGACCGGCTCCAGCAGGTGCCGGACGAACAGCTCGCGCACCTCCGCCTCGGCCGCCGGGAAGGGGGCCGCGGTGGTGCCGGACCAGACCGGGACGGTCGGCCGGTGCAGCCGGAAGCGCTCGGCGGCCTCCTTGATGGGGGTCAGGTACGGCTCCAGCATCGGGGTGTGGAAGCCGGACCGGAACGGCAGCACCTGGCACAGCACGCCGTCGGCGCGGAAGGCCCGGACGAAGTCCGCGACGGCCCGGTCCGGGCCGCAGACCATCGACTGGTTCGGCGCGTTGTCGTGGGAGAGGACGATCCCGGCGTCCGTCCAGTCCGCGTGGAGCGCGGCGAGGACCCGGTCGGCGGGGGCACCCACGGCGGCGAAGGCGAGGCCCGGGACGGTGACCGCGTCGGGGTCGAACTCGGCCATGAACGCGTCCACTTGGTCACCCGAGTAGAGCCCGGCGGCCACCATCGCCGTCCACTCGCCGACGCTGTGCCCGGCGACCGCGTCCGGCACCACGCCCATCCGGCGCAGCGCCGCATCCAGCAGCCGCCCCACGCCGACGACACCGAACCCATGACGGCCTACGTCCCCGACCCGCACGGCGTCCGTGACGGGACCGGTGACGGTGGGGAGGCCGAAATGCGCGGCGATGTCGTCGACGCGGGGAGTGAACTCGCCTTCCAGGCCCGGGAAGACGAAGGCCGGTCCGCCGGTGCGGAGCAGCGGGTCGGGCCGGAACCACACGTCGTTGCGGCCCTGCCAGGCGCGGCCCTTGCCGACCGCGCGCCGGGCGAGGGCGAGCCGTTTCGCGGTGGGGTCGACGATGCCGAGGCGGGCGGGGCCTGCCTGCGGGTGGGTGCCCTCGGGGGCCAGACCGGCGGCGAGGACGGCGGAGTCGTCGGCGGCGAGGACGGCGGTCAGCCGCTCGGGGGTGTCGGCGGCGAGCAGGAGGATGCGCTCGGGTTCGATGACCTCCGCGACGCGGGGTGCGGTGACTTCGGAGCCGCGGGGTCCGGTGACCTCGGAGCCGCGGGATGCGGTGACTTCTTCGGCGCGAGGCCCGGTGACTCCCGCACTGCCGGGTGCGGTGGCTTCCCCCGCGCGAGGCCCGGTGACTCCCGTGCTGCGGGTGACGGCGGCCGCGCGGTTGCCGGGGGCCTCCTCCAGGACCACGTGGGCGTTGATCCCGCCGAACCCGAAGGCGTTCACGGCGGCTCTGCGGACCGGCTGTCCGGGGGCGGTCTCCCAGGGCCGGGCCCGGTCCAGGGTGCGGAAGCGGGTGGCGGCGAGGGCCGGGTGCGGGTCGTCGCAGTGCAGGGTGGGCAGCAGGGTGGCGTGGTGGAGCGCGAGGGCGGCCTTGACCAGCCCGGCGACTCCGGCGGCCGGCATGGTGTGGCCGATCATCGACTTCACCGAGCCCAGCACGGCCCGCTCGTTCTCGTCGCCGGGCCCGAACACCTCGGCCAGGGTGGTCAGTTCGGCCGTGTCGCCGGCCGGGGTGGCGGTGCCGTGCGCCTCCAGGAGGCCCACCGAGTGCGGTGCGGTGGGGTCGAGACCTGCGGCCCGCCAGGCCTGGCGTACGGCGTGGGTCTGGCCGCCGGGGTCGGGGTTGACGAGTCCGGCGGTACGGCCGTCGCTGGCCACGCCGGTGCCGCGGATCACGGCGTAGACGCGGTCGCCGTCGCGTTCGGCGTCGGCGAGGCGTTTGAGGACGACGACCCCGGTGCCCTCACCGATGAGGATGCCGTCGGCGTCGCGGTGGAAGGGGCGGATGCGCTGGCTCGGGGAGAGCGCGCGCAGCTGGGAGAAGACGCTCCACAGGGTGATGTCGTGGCAGTGGTGCACTCCCCCGGCGAGCATCACGTCGCAGCGCCCGGCGGTGAGTTCGGTGACGGCCTGGTCGACGGCGACCAGGGAGGAGGCGCAGGCCGCGTCCACGGTGTAGGCGGGGCCGCGCAGGTCGAGGCGGTTGGCGATCCGGGAGGCGGCGAGGTTGGGTACCAGGCCGATGGCGGACTCGGGGCTGGCGGGGCCGAGCCGATCGGTGAACGCCTCGCGCACCCGGGCCAGTTGGCCCGGGGTGAGGTCGGGCACCAACTCACCCAGGGTGCGGACGAGTTGCCCCGCCGTCCGGACCCGCTGGTCGAGCCGGACCAGGCCGGGCGTGAGATAGCCGCCCCGGCCCAGGACCACCCCGATCCGGTGCCGGTCGGGCAGCCGGTCCGCGCCGCCCGCGTCCGCGATCGCCGCGGCGGCCACGTCGAGGGCGATCAGCTGGTCGGGCTCGGTGCCGTGGACGGAGTTCGGCATGATCCCGTACCGGGTGACCTCCACCTCGGCCAGCCCGTCGACGAATCCGCCGCGCCGGCAGTACACCTCGTCGGAGACGGCGGGCCCGGTCGCCGAGCCCGGCCGGTAGTAGTCCGCGTCCCAGCGTCCTTCGGGCACCTCGCCGATCGCGTCCACGCCGTCGCGCAGGTTGGTCCAGTAGGCGTCGAGGCCCGCGGCGCCGGGCAGCAGCACCGCCATGCCCACGATCGCGACCGGTGTCCGGCGGTCGTCGGTCATGTCACCAGCCCGAGGCGGTGTAGACGACGGCCCGGACGGACTCCTCGCCCCAGGCGAGTTCCCGCAGCAGGGCGGCGGTGCCCTCGTCGGGGTCGATCAGCTTGATGCCGCGGCGCGCGTACTCGCGTCCGAGTTCCGGGCTGACCATGCCGGTGTGGCCGCCGACGGGTGCCCACGGCCCCCAGTGCACGGTCAGCGCCCGGTTCCCGGTGCGCTCCGCCCAGCCGGCGCCGAGGCTCTCCAGGGCGTCGTTGGCGGCGGCGTAGTCGGCCTGGCCGCGGTTGCCGAGGACGGCCGAGATGCTGCCGAACAGGACGGCGAAGCCGGGCCCGTTGGGCAGTTCCTCGAGGGCGGCGAGCAGGGTGGCCGCGCCGGTCGTCTTGGTGCCGTAGACCCGCTGGAAGGACTCCATGGTCTTCTCGGCGATCAGCCGGTCCTCGATCACCCCGGCCGCGAAGACGACTCCGTCCAGGCGGCCGTGGTCGGCGTAGATCTCCTTGACGGCCTGGAGTGCGGCGTCGCGGTCGCGGAAGTCGACGGCGCGGTAGCGGGCCTCGCTGCCGAGCGCGGCGAGTTCGCCGAGGGTGGCGGTGATCTCCCGCTGGGCCAGGATCAGTTCGGCCTCGCGGTTGATCTCTGCGGGCTTCAGGCCACCCCGGGCGGCGAGGGCGGCGCGGAGTTCGGCGGGGGTGCGGGCGGCGGCGGTGTCCGATGCCTCGGGACCGTTCGGCGCGGGGGTCCGGCCGAGCAGCTCGATCCGGCACCGGCAGGCGGCGGCGAGGGTGGCCGCGAACTTGGCGGTGATGCCCCGGGCGCCACCGACCAGCAGCACCACCGAGTCCCGGTCGAGGCCGAGGGCGGCGGCCTCGGCGGCCCCTGCCCCGGCCGGGCCGGCTCCGGTGCCGCCGAGCGCGCCGGGCGCCACCTCGACCAGTTCGAGACCCTGCCGGCCGGCGGATGTGCGCAGTACGACGGGAGCCGGTTCCGGCGTGAGCAGTTCGGCGAGCAGCGCGTCGGCGACCGCCTCCGGTGCGGTGTCCGCGAGGGTCACGACCCGGGCGACGGTGTCCGGATACTCCCGGGCGACAGTCCGGAAGAGCCCGTGCAGGCCTGCCGAGCGTGCCGCGTCCGGACCGTCGGCGGGACGGGCGGCCAGCAGCCAGCGCGGGCTCCTGGCCAGGGCGGCCCGCAGGACCGGATAGGCGGCGGGCAGCACGGGGGTGTCGCTGCCGGGCAGCGCGCCCAGGTACAGCACGCCGTCCACGGCTCCGTCCGCCTCCCCGAGCAGGTGGTCGGCGTCCACGGTCACGGCCTCGGCGCCGTACCCGGTGAGCCGTGCCGCCGACTGTGCGCCGTCCCCGAGGACGAAGAACCGCTTGCCGGACAGCACGCCGGCCGGGTCGGCCACGGCGGCGGGGTGTGCCAGGGGCACGGGCCGCATCTCGAACCGCTTCGGCGCCTCACCCACGGGGATCTCGTCGGCCGTGGAGGGGTGGGACTCCGATGCCGGTATGTCCGGACCGGGTCCGGCGGCAGCCACCGGCTCGGACACGGTGGGCGTCCCGTCGGTGGCGGCCGGGGCCGGTCCGGTGGCGGCCGCGGCCGTCTCCTCGGCACCGGTGCCGACCCGTGCCCTCAGCCATCCGGTGACGGCCGCCGCCGTGCGCGCCTTGGCCAGTTCTTCCAGTTCGGCGTCGTCCAGGGTCTCCGCACCGCCCGCGATCCCCAGCCGCTTGGCCAGCTCCCCGGCGATCTCGGCCCGCTTGATCGAGTCGATGCTCAGGTCGGCTTCCAGATCGAGGTCGGGCTCGATCATGTCCACGGGATAACCGGTGCGCTCGCTGATGATCTCCAGGACGACCCGCTCGACGTCGGCCGTCGCCTCGGGCTCGACCGCGGGTGCGGGTGCGAGAGCGGGTGCGGGCTCCGCCGACTGCGGCTGCGGTACGACCGCTTCGGCCGACGGCAGCTGCTGGAGCACCGGCGCGGCCGGGGCCTGCACCTGGGCCGCCCCGAAGTAGGTGAGCAGTACGTCGCGCTGGGCGGCGATCATCTCCCGGCTGGTGCGCAGGAACTCGGAGATCAGCGCGTCCTGGTCGGCGGGGGCGCCGTGCGGCTGGTTCGTCGTCACAGTCGTCGTCTCCACGACTCGTCGGGCCGGTGCGAGGGCACCGGGCAGGAGTTCTCCGGCGGCGGTGCGCACGAGCTGTCCGTCGACCGTCCAGCCCGGCCGTTTCGGCGCGGGAGTCCGCAGCGCGTCCACGGCGTCCCGGCCGCGCAGCAGCCAGGCGGTGCGTACCGGTGCGCCGGCCACGGCCAGCCGGGCCAGCGCGTCGAGCCAGCCGCGCAGTCCGCCGCCCGCACGGGGCTCGCAGGCCACGGTGGTGTGCGGGCGGTCGCCGAGGATCTGCCCGACGAGCCGGGTGAGGACGGTCCCGGGCCCGGCTTCCACGAAGACCCGGGCCCCGGCCTCGTACATCGCCTCGATCTGGGCGGCGAAGGCGACGGGTGAGCCGATCTGGGCGGCGAGTTCGGCGCGAACGGCGTCGGCGTCCGGCCGGTAGGGGGCCGCCGTGCGGTTGGACCACACCGGGAACTCGGGCGGTCGTACGGCCGTGTCCGCGAGGACCTCCGCGAACCGCTCACCCGCCCCGGCGACGACCGGGCTGTGGAAGGCGCAGGCCACCGGGATCCGCTTGGCGCCGAGGCCCGACTCGCGCAACAGCCTTACGGCTTCGGTCACTTCGCCGGTGGGGCCGGAGATGACCGTCTGCCGGGGCGAGTTGTGGTTGGCGACGACCACGGAGGGCGGAGCCCCGGCCGTCCGCAGCGCGCGCTCGACGTCGTCCGCCGTGCCGGACACGGCGGCCATGGTGCCCGGTTCGTCGCCCGCGGCGGCCAGGATCGCGGCCGCGCGTTCGGCGCTCAGCTCCAGGAGGGTCTCGGGAGCGAGCGCGCCGGCCGCGCTGAGGGCGACGAGTTCGCCGTAGCTGTGTCCGGCGGCCATGTCGGGGCGCACGCCGGCCGCCGTCAGGAAGGCGTGGGCGGCGAGGCCGGTGATGCCGAGGGCGGGCTGGGCGGCCCTGGTGTCGGTGAGAGCGGCCCGGCGGCGCTCGCGGGTGTCCTCGTCGAAGGCGGCGGGCGGGTACAGGGTGTCGGCGTGGGCGCGGCCGAGCCGGAGGTAGTGCTGCAGCTCGGGGAAGGCGATGAGGACGTCGGCGAGCATGCCGGGGCGCTGGCTGCCCTGGCCGGGGAAGAGGAAGGCGACCTTGGCGTCGGCGTCCGGCTGCGGGTCGGTCAGGTGGATGCCGGCGGCCGGGTCGTGCTCCCCCGCGAGGACGCGGCGCAGTTGCCCGGCGAGCCCGGTCACGTCGGTCGCGACCACCGCGGCCCGTACCGGCTCGTGCGAGGCGTCCGCGCGGCGGGCCGCGGCGAGCGCCAGGTCGCGCAGCCGCCAGGACCCGCTCCCGGCGGCCCGCAGGATCTCCTCGACGCCCCGGTGGGCGGCCTTCTCGTCCCGCCCCCGGAACACGAACAGCTCGGCGGGCCAGGCGTCCAGCCCCTGCTCGGGCGGTACGGCGCTGTCGTACGCACCCAGCACCACATGGAAGTTGGTCCCGCCGAACCCGAACGCACTGACTCCGGCGACCCGTTCGGCTGGCGGAGCCGCCCAGGGCCGGGCCTCGGTGTGGAAGGCGAACGGGCTGTCCTCCTCCTTCCAGGCGGGGTTGGGGCGGTCGAGGTGCAGGGTGGGCGGCCTGACGCCGGTGTGCAGGGCGAGGGTGGTCTTGATCAGCCCGGCGAGACCCGCGGCACACTTGGTGTGCCCGATCTGGGACTTGACCGACCCGAGGCCGCAACCGCCGTTCGCCGCGCCCGCCTCGGCGAACACCTCGCTGAGGATGGTGAGTTCGGTGCGGTCGCCGACGACGGTGCCGGTGCCGTGCGCCTCCACCAGACCGACCTGCGCCGGGGAGATCCCGGCGTTGCGGTACGCGCGGAGCAGCGCGGCCCGCTGGCCCTCGGGGCGCGGCGCCGTCAGGCCCAGGGAGCGGCCGTCGCTGGACGAACCCAGTCCCTTGATCACGCCGTAGATCCGGTCGCCGTCGCGCTCGGCGTCCGCCAGCCGCTTGAGGACGACGCAGGCCACGCCCTCGCCGAGGGCGATGCCGTCGGCGGAGCCGTCGAAGGCGCGGGAGCGGCCGGTCGGGGACAGGGCGTGCACCGAGGAGAAGAGGACGTAGTCGTTGATGCCGTTGTGCAGGTCGGCGCCGCCGCAGAGGACGACGTCGCTGGTGCCGGCGGTGAGTTCCTTGCAGGCGACGTCGACGGCGGCCAGTGAGGAGGCGCAGGCCGCGTCCACGGTGTAGTTGGCGCCGCCCAGGTCGAGGCGGTTCGCGATCCGCCCCGAGATGACGTTGGCCAGCATGCCCGGGAAGGAGTCCTCGGTGAGCCGGGGCAGCTGGTCCTCGAGGCCGTCGGGGACCTTGCCGTAGTAGGAGGGCAGTACGGCACGCAGGGTGGCCGCGTTGGAGAGGTCGCTGCCGGCCTCGGCGCCGAAGACGACGGAGGTACGCGACCGGTCGAACTCCCGTCCCTGTGCGCCGTATCCGGCGTCGTCCAGGGCGCGCCTGGCGGCCTCCAGGGCGAGCAGCTGGACGGGCTCGATGTGGCCGAGGGAGGCGGGCGGGATGCCGTAGCCCAGCGGGTCGAAGGGGATCGGTGGCAGGAAGCCGCCCCACTTCGAGGTGGTGCTGCCGTCGGCGTGGTGCACGGCCGGGTCCCAGCGCTCCACCGGCACCTCGGTCACCGCGTCGTGTCCGGCGACCACGTTCGCCCAGAAGGTGGCGAGGTCGGGGGCCTCGGGGAACATGCAGGCCATGCCGACGATCGCGATGTCGAGCGGGGCGGGGGCGGGAGGCTGGACCGGCCGCGCCACCGCCGTCGTCCGCCGCGCCAGGAAGTCGGCGGCTCCGCCGGTCACGGCGTGGTGCAGGGCGGCCACCGTGGTGGTCGCCGAGCGCAGGACGGCGACCTCTCCGGCCATGAACATGCCTTCGGAGAACTGGCGTTGCTCATCCACGGGCGCCAACGCGCCGTCGGCCGACCGGTCGACGGCCTTGCTGGCGATGCGCAGCCGGCCGACGTTGAGCCGCTCCAGCTCCTCCCACACCTGCCGGTCGGACGCCCCGCTGTCCCGCAACTCGGCCTCGCGTTCACGGTAGTTGAAGGTGAACGGGCTGGGCACACAGCGGGTGGCGTGGCCGGGTGCGGTCTCCAGGAGGGCCGTGGAGGCGGCCGCCACGACCTGGCGCTGGAAGAGCGGCTGGATCGCGCCCCGGTCCACGGCCTCCTCGGTGAAGAGGTAGGCGGTGCCCATGAGCAGGCCGACGGCGGCGCCCCGGGCGGTGAGCGGCGCGGCGAGCGCGGCGACCATCGCCGCCGAGCGTTCGTCGTGGATGCCGCCCGCGAAGAACACCTCAAGACCCTCGGCGTCCGGGAAGTCCTCGAGGACGGCGAGCTGGGCCTCCCAGAGCGGGAAGCTCGCGCGCGGTCCGACGTGGCCGCCGCACTCGGAGCCCTCGAACACGAACTTCCGGGCCCCGGCCTCCAGGAACTGCCGCAGCAGCCCGGGCGAGGGCACGTGCAGGAAGGTGCTGATCCCGGCCCGCTCCAGCGCCTCGGCCTGCGCGGGCCGGCCGCCGGCGACGACGGCGTGGCTGGGCCGCAGTTCCCGGACCGCTTCGAGCTGGGCGTTCCTGAGCTCCTCGGGCGCGAAGCCCAGGACGCCGACGCCCCAGGGCCGTCCGTCGAGCGCGGCCTTGGCCTCGGTCAGCATCTCGCGGGTGCGGGCGCCGTCGGCGAGGGCCAGCGCCAGGAAGGGCAGCGCCCCGTCGTCGGCGACGGCGGCGGCGAAGGCGGCCCGGTCGCTCACCCGGGTCATCGGGCCCTGCGCGACGGGCAGCCGGGTGCCGAGGGCACGGCTCATGGCGGAGGTTCCGGGGCGCAGTGCCCCGCAGGCGTCCGCGTCCACGCGTATCGCCGCCGTCAACTCCCTCACGGTCCGCCGCACATCGCCCCACCGCTCGGCGAACCGTGCGGCGAGGAAGCCGTCCTGGCCCACCGGGAGCAGCTGGGTGCGCAGGTCCTCGGCGCCGAGCAGCGCGGCCGGATCGCCGGCGGGCGGGCGCACGGCGTCCGGGCCGCGGCGGTGCAGGACCCGGTGTCCGGCCACGACGGCCGTCTCGGAGCCGTCCAGGGAGCGCAGTGCGGCCGCCGTCGCCTCGGGGAGCCGGGACTCGGCGAGCAGGGCCAGTTGGCTGTCGAGGACCACCCCGGCCGCGCCGCCGGCCACCGCGGCCGCCGCCGTGTGCGGTCCGATGCCGCCGGCGGCCCAGACCGGCACGTCCAACTCGGTTGCGCCGAGCAGCTGCTGGAGAAGCACGAAGGTGCTCAGTTCGCCGACCCGGCCGCCGCTCTCGGCGCCCCGGGCGACCAGTCCGTGCGCTCCGGCCGCGACCGCCGCGCGCGCTTCGGCCAGATCGGTCACCTCGGCCAGCACGCGTGTGTGCGGGGCGAGTTCGGCGATGGTCCAGGGTGCGTCGGGGGCCCGCACCACGGTGTCGGGCGCCGGGCCGAGCTCGTCCCGGGTGAGGGCGCAGCCGGCGGCGACCCGCACGCCGTACGGTCCCGGGGCGGCCCGTCTCAGCCGGGCCAGCGCCTCCCGGGCTCTTCGGTCGCCGCGGCCCAGGTCGAGGACGCCGAGTCCGCCGGCGGCACAGACCGCTGTGGCGAGCCTGACATCGGGTTGTCCGAAAGGGGTGATGCACATGATCAGGTCGACGGCACGCACAGGGGACGTCATGACGCTCCGAATAATCGGGAGGACAGCACGGTGGGGGAGGTGTGCGGCGGAAAGCTCGTGGTGAGGCCACCGGAAACTAGCGAGTTCATTACTCGCGGGTCAATAACGGAGGGGACCCGTCACGTCCGGTAGTATTGATTCGGCCAGCGGGAGGAATTCACCGCAAGAGCCGAAAACCCTGGCAATCCACTGCGGATCGGCGGCCGTTCAGCAGCCGGATCACTGGCGGCACACCATCACAAGCCCGTCAAAGCACCCTGGCGATTCACCCGGCACTCACCACGACGCAACGCGCCGTGCGGCCGCGCCGAGCTCTGTAAATTCGGGATGACTTCGGTCCGCTGGCTCGATCGTGGCACACCGGAAACCCGCGGC
Source organism: Streptomyces sp. NPDC001714 (assembly GCF_042892755.1). Lineage (NCBI taxonomy): Bacteria > Bacillati > Actinomycetota > Actinomycetes > Kitasatosporales > Streptomycetaceae > Streptomyces > Streptomyces sp. NPDC001714. Next base: position 52,123 of record NZ_JBIAUL010000018.1, on the reverse strand, counting down.
GAACGCCGCTGCGTCAGCCCTCACCCAATCCTGACAAAAACCTGTCGTCAACCACATCACTTCAAATGAAACACACGGCGGGGAAAATTCTTGTAAACCCTTGAAGTAAACGGCCGGAAAGCCCTTGCTCGCCGGCCGTTCATTGACAGGAATTCAGCGGTGGCCGCCGCCTACCCGCGCGCCGGTGCGCAGCCTGAGGTCGCCCGCCGAGGCGCCGACCCAGACCGTCCGCCGCCCGGTGCCGAGCGTCCAGCGATGGTGCCGCGCGTCCCAGGACGACAGGGTGCGCGCGGAGACCCGCACGGTCACCCGTCGCCGCTCCCCGGACCGCAGCTCCAGTCGCCGGTAGCCGCCCAACACCCGTACCGCCTGGTCGAGCCGGAGATCCGGCGAGGGCCCGACGTACACCTGCGGCACCGCGATCCCGGCGCGACGCCCGGTGTTGCGCACGGTGAACGCGACCTCCAGTCCGCCGCGTGTCCACCGCGCCTCCGGGTCGGAGTACGCGAAGGAGGTGTACGACAGCCCGTGCCCGAAGGGGAACAGGGGCCGCACGCCCTGCGCGTCGTACCAGCGGTAGCCGGCGTGGATGCCCTCCGAGTACTCCTCCACCCCGTCGACGCCGGGGTAGCGGCGTGGGTCGCCGGCGACGGGGTGGTGGTCGTCGTCGGCCGGGAAGGACTGGGTGAGACGTCCGCCCGGGTCGCTGTCGCCGAAGAGGACCGCGGCGGTGGCGGCCGCGCCCTCCTGACCGGGGTAGTACATCTGCAGCACGGCTCCGGTCCCCGCCAGCCACGGCATCGAGGTGCATGACGAGGTGTTGAGGACGACGGTGGTGCGCGGGTTGGCCGCCGTCACCGCGCGGATCAGCTGTTCCTGGTGGCCGGGCAGGGCGACGGTGGTGCGGTCGAGGCCCTCGGTGGCGTCCTCGTAGGCGAACAGCACGGCGTGCCGGGCGGCCCGGGCGGCGGCCACCGCCTCGGTGACGTCCTGGGCGCGGGTCGCGCCGGTGATGCGGCGCAGCCGGAACAGCAGACCGGAGTCGCCGCCGTCCGCGGAGATCTTCAACGTGTGGGCGCCGCGGGCGAGTCGGAGTGTCTTGCGGCGGACGCCCAGGCCGTCGGGGGCCGCGGCGACCAGGCCGCCGGAGAAGTACTCGCCGTATCCGGCCGCGAGCGGGAAGAGCTCCTCGCCGTCGAGCAGGACCTTGGGGCGGGCGGTGGCCGCGGAGGAGAAGTGGAGTACGAAGGTCCACTCGTCGTCCTCGGCGACGGTGAGCGTGCCGTCGTACGCCCACGGCTTTCCGGCGCCCACCTGCTGTCCCTCGCTGGTGAAGCCGGGGCTGAGGGCGTCGGCGGGCAGGGCCTTGCCGAACAGGTCCTCGCCGAGGGTGTAGGTGACCGGGCCGCGGATCCGGGCCTTGATGGCGTCGAGGGGACTGTCGGCGTGGTCGGGGACGACATGGGCGCTGCCGCCGCCGCTGACGAAGGGCAGCGAGCCGGTCGGTCCGATCACCGCGACGCTGCCGCCGTCCAGGGGCAGGGTGCCGTGCTCGTTGCGCAGCAGGGTGGCGCCGGCCCTGGCGACCTCCAGCGCCACGGCGGCGCCCGCCGCGGCATCACGACCCGGGCGGGGCGGGGCACTGCCGTCGAGGAGGCCGAAGCGGTCCATCACCGCGAGGATCCGCCGTACCGCCCGGTCGACGTACCGCTCGGGCACGCCGCCGTTCTGCACCGCCGACTTGAGGGCCGCCCCGAAGTACGTGCCGTCGGGCATCTCCATGTCGAGGCCGGCGGTGATCGCGGCGACGGTGCTGTGGGCGGCGAACCAGTCGGTCATCACCCAGCCCGCGAAGCCCCACTGGCCGCGGAGGATGTCGGTGAGCAGGGTCTTGTTCTCGCAGGCGAAGGTGGAGTTGACCCGGTTGTAGGAGCCCATGACCGCGCCGGTGCCGGCGTCCACCGCCGCCTCGAAGCCGCGCAGTTCGAGTTCGTGCATGGTCTGTTCGCCGGCGTGCACGTCGATCGTGTTGCGGTCCTGCTCCTGGTTGTTGAGGGCGAAGTGCTTGACGGTCGCGATCAGGCCCTCGCCCTGGATGCCGCGGATCTCGGCGGCGACCAGGTCGGAGGCGAGCAGCGGGTCCTCGCTGAACGTCTCGAAGTTGCGGCCCGCGTAGGGGGTGCGGATGAGGTTGACCATCGGGGAGAGCAGCACGTCCTGACCGAGGGCGCGGCCCTCGCGGCCGATCACCTGGCCGTAGCGGCGGGCCAGTTCGGGATCGAAGGCGGAGGCGAGCAGGACGGGGGCGGGCAGCGCGGTGGCGTGCTCGGTGATCCGGACGCCGGCCGGGCCGTCGGCGAGTCTGAGGGGCGGGATGTTCAGGCGAGGGACGCCGGGCAGGTAGCCGGCCTGGCCGAGCGAGCCGGGGTCGTCGGCCCCGTGCAGCAGGGAGATCTTCTCGTCGAGCGTGAGACGGGCGAGCAGCCTCTCGACGCGGGGACCCGCCCCGGCCTCGGGTCTGTCCGCCGCCGCGGCGGCCGTGAGCGGGATGAGTCCGCCGGTGGCCGCGGCGGCGACCGCGACGGCACCGGCCGTGAGGCGCAGGGCGGATCGTCGGGAGACGGTTTCGGGCATGAGCCGTCACTCCTTCGGTGTGCGGGCACGACGATGTGGACCGCGAAGACGCCGAAGGCGACTGCGGAGCGCGTTCGGCCTGTGAACGCATCAACCGCCACAGGACCTTGACGAGCCGTCAGTCGTACCACCGGCGCGTCGGAAACGTAGATCCGGTGGTGACTCGTGTCAACGATCTGAACAAGAAAAGGGCCCGACGCCGACAAGAACCGAAAACAGCGGGCTGATCCTCCGGGACCGGGGCGCTCGGCCGTCCGCCGGGACGAGACCGTGGCGCTCGGCCGTCCGCCGGGGCGGGCTGGGCCGAGGACGGTTCGTGGGGGCTGCGGCCGTCAGGCCCGGTCCGCGCCCGCCCGCTTGCGCGCACGGTAGTTGCGCAGGTTGGCCGCGTTGCCGCAGACGTGGACGTCGTGCCAGACGCCGCTGTTGTTGCGGGAGCGGTCGTAGAAGGCGGTCTGGCAGCGGGTGTTGCGGCAGGACTTCAGGCGGCGCAGCGTGTCGGTGCACTGCGCCTGGTAGACCTCCGTCAGGGCGAGTGAGGCCACCTGCCGCCAGCCCGTGCCGCGGGGCTCGGCGTGCACGACACCGTGCTCGTCCAGCCGCAGGGCCGTGGGCAGGGTCAGCACCGAAGCCCCCGGGCGGGGCTCCGCCGCCGGGTCGCCGTGCCGGGCGTGGAGGCTCTGAACCAGGTCATGACGGAAGCCGCGGAGGCCCTCCACGTCCTCTGCCGTCAGTTCGATGCCCGGTGCGGGCCGGTGGGTGACGCCGCTCCAGCTCCGCAACGCCTGGTCGAGCCAGGCACGGGCGTCGTCGGCGGTCTGCAGCAGGTCGAGCTCGCGCGGCTTGCCGGCGGACAGCGTGTTCAGCAGGTCCTGCACGAAGGCGAGCCCGCCCGGTGCGGGCTCCAGGCCGTATCGGGCCGTGGCGGTCCAGGACATCGGCGAACCCCTCTCGATGAGCGGCGCCGGGCGGCAGATCCTCGGTCTCGACCGGGGATCGACGACGCTACGCGAACACTTCAGTAAATGACACAGCCAAATGATATATGCCCATGTCGTGAAAGTGACACTCATCCCGCCCCCCGGCAGTATCCACATGGCTGCGGCGGCGTCCACCACCAACGGCCGAGGTCAGCGTCACACCAGGGCGAAACAACCGACGGGCATACACTTCTGTCGTGTGGGCGTTATGTCCGACGGCAGATGTTCGACACCGCCACGCAAGTGCCGCCGCCGTCGATCCACCACCAGTCATGGAGAAACCCGGAGTGCATCCCCAGCCCCGCCCCCCGCATCACCGGCGCCGCCGTCCCGTCCGTGTGTGGCTGCAGCCGTTCCTGATCGGCCTGGTCATCGTCTCGGCATTCGTCAGCTGCTACGTCGGGCTCATGCGCGATCCCCAGCCCCACCGGATCCCCGTGGCGGTCACCGGCGCGAAGCTGGCGGACGAGGTCCAGCAGGCCCTCGGCGACTCGGTCGACGTCCGGCGCGCCCACTCCGCCGCCGAGGCACGCGACGCGCTGCGCCACCGCGACGTCGTGGCCGTACTCGGCAGCGGCCCGCACGCCCCTCACGCCCCTCACGCCCCTCACGCCCCTCACGCCAAAAGCCTCGAACTCGACGTCGCCAGCGCGAACGGCCTGTCGACGACGACCGCGGTCACCAAGCTCGCCACGGCGTACGCCCACGGCGCCGACCGGCACCTCAGCGTCTCCGACATCGTGCCGCTCGACCGGTACGACGCCCGCGGCCTGGCCGGGTTCTACGTCTCCTTCGGAGTGACCCTCTCGGGCTTCGCCCTCGCACAGAACGTCGTGGGGCTCAGCGGCCTGCTCCGGCTGCGGCACCGCTTCACCCTGATGGCCGCGTTCGCCGCGGCGTCCGGCCTTGTCGCGGCCGCCCTCGCCGGCCCCGTCCTCGGAGCCGTCCCCGCACCGTATCTCCCCCTCGCCTTCGTCCTGGCCCTGCTGGCCGCCGCCGCGGCCTTCGCCACGAAGATGCTGGCCACCTACATCGGCCCCCTCGGCATCCCGCTCGCCACCCTGTTGCTGCTGACCGTCGGCAACTCCACCAGCGGCGCGACCATCGGCACCAACCTGATGCCCGGCGCAGCGCGGCCCCTGTCGGAGCTGCTGCCCCCCGGTGCCGCGGTGCGCGCCATCGCCGACCTCAGCTACTTCCGGGGCTCCCACGTCCTCGGCCCGCTGGCGACACTCGTCCTGTGGGCCGCGGGTTCCGCAGTCCTGCTGGCCTTCCGCACCACCGAGCAGAGCCCGGCCGCCTCCCCCGCCGCACTCGACGATCCCGTCCGAGGCGCGAGCTCGTAGCGGACCGCGACTCCGAACGTCGTGGCGGACGGCGACACTGATCTACTTCCGGGCAACGGTCCGCTCAGCGAAGAACCGAGTTCGACGAACTGGAACGCCGCGGAATCGATCCGTGGGAGGACGAGATCCCTGCGAGTTCCGCGACGACCGCCGGCCGACCCGGGCAGGCCGGGGCCAGCCGGGAAGGGGCGGATCGCCCGCTCCGCGGTGCGTGAACGGCTGCGGTTCACGACGATGGGGTCAAGCACCCTCGGGACGGGCCGTGGGCCTGCGCAGCAGCCACTGCGCGAAGGTCCGTCGCGCGGGCCGCACCACCACGCGGCCGTGGGCCTTCTGGCCGACCAGTTCCACGCGCAGAGTGGGCGGCGTTGCCGGACTCGCCGGCGCCTGACGGTACTTGACCTTGGTGTGCACCAGGTGCAGACCGTCGGTATCGACCACGATGCCCGGCCTCGTGATCAGCGTCAGCGCCTTCCCCGTCATGGCGACGTCGATCCGCAGGGTGTCGTGCGTGATCACCGCGTCCGTGAAGTCGAGCGTCACCTCGCAGTACGTCACCGCGAGCTCCAGCCTGCGCGGTACCACCCAGCGCCCCACGCGCTCGACCGCCCCGCTGTGGACCTGCTCGATCCGGACCACGTCCTTGACTTCCGCCCCAACCGCCCCCACCGCGGTCGAGATGGGCGGCAAGTCGGAGGTGAGCGTGGCCAGTTCGCCCAGAGTCCGTGCCGACAGGGCGGCTTCCAGGCGCTCGTCCAACTCGTCCGCGGTCAGCAGGCCGTCCCCTGCCGCGATACGCAGCACGTCCACCACCCGGTCCCGGTCGGCGTGCGAGGCCCGCAGCGCGGGCGGCGAGCCGGGACCGGAGCCCTTCCCGGTCGGCGACAACTCTCCCGGCATGGTTCCCGTCCTGGTCCTGTCGAACGTGTCCGCGCGACGCGGGCAGCGGCGCGAGTAGCAGACTGACGCTGTACCGCGACACCGATCCCGCCCTGGACCCGCCGCGAGGGAGGGTCGGTCAGTCGGCGATGTCACGGTGACGCAGGGGTGCGGCATCCATCATGCCGAGGCCCGGCAAGTGCAACAACCGCTTCCCAGCGGCTGGTTGCTGCGGCGGCCGCCCCCGAGCCCGGCCCCGAGGGGACCACGAGAGGACGGTTTCGAGCTGCCGGGTGGGGTCGTCGTCCCGCTCTCGTCGTCCCGCTCTCGCCTTCCTCGCTCATGACACTCCAGGGCACGTGCCCTGGACCTGCGGCTCACCTCCAGGCCACGGTGCCGGATGGTTCCGCCGGCCTACGGCCAGGTCGCCACCGACCGCCGACGCTTCGCCACGCCCGACCGACCGATCCCACCCGGCGTCAGCCGAGCAGCACGCCCACCCCGCTCGCGACGTCCGGAACGGAGTCCAGCGTGTCCGTCACGGTGGCCGGTACGGAGTCCAATGTGTCCGTCACGGTGGCCGGTACGGAGTCCAGGACATCACCGACCGCGCCGACGACCGGTCCCGAGTCCGTGCCCACGGGCTCTCGGGGCGCGGCCGGTGTGACGGCGACGGGACCTCGGCGCGCCCCGGCCTGCGCGACCCGCGTGCCGTACGGCTCCCGCGGCTCGCCGGACCGCTCCCGCGGAACGGGCGGAGGCGCGGGGATCCCCGTCGGCTCGCCCTTCCCCGGCGCGGCCGGCTCGGAGGGCGTGGTCACCGGCGTCACCGCACCGCCGTTCCCTGACTCCAGTTCCCACCGCTGCCGCACCGACCCGTTCCGCCCGGCCACGACCACACGCGTGCCGTCCGCGGCCAGCGCGAGGTCCTTGTCCCAGCGGAGCAGGAGCTCGCCGCGCACCGTCAGGTCGTACGACACCTCCCCCGCGTGCACCAGGCAGCCGGCGACCAGGACACTGCGCGCACCGGGGTCGGCGGCGAGGCAGAGGGTGGGGTCGAGCGCGCTGCGCACCATGCCGTCCTCCTGGTACGACCACTGCTGGGACCCGGCGTCCGAACACCGGCCGAGCCGCAGTTCCGCCCCGGTCCGCACCCGGCCCCCGCGCACGTCGACGCAGCGCCCGGAGTCGGGGCTGCGCAGTCTGCCGTGGGCGATCTCGACGGGCTCGCCCACGGAGGCCGGTGACGGGGAACCCGTTGCGGGCGGGAGCGTGGCGGGGCCGGACCGGGTGGCGTCGCCGCTGGGGGCTCCCCAGGTGGTGGTGCCGGTGCGGGGCAGACCGTTGTCCTCGGACCAGCTCCTGGCCACGAGCACCGTGGCGAGGAGGGCGAGGGAGACCAGGCCGGCGCCGGCCAGTACGGCCTTGCGCCGTCCGCTCCCGGTCGCGATGCGGTGGCGTCCGCCGGGCACCGCCGCGGGGCCCGCGGGTGCGTCTCCGGCCGGCCATGCCTCGACGACCGCGCCGTGTCCGGGCCGCGAGTCGAGATAGCGGCGGGCGCCCCAGCCGAGCACGGTCTCGGCGAGCAGCACCTCCAGGCCGCCGTCGAAATGGCTGAGTTGTTCGGCGGCGTGCCGGCAGTACCGGCACTCGGTCAGATGCCGCTGCACATCGGGGAGCAGACCGCCGCCCCGGCGCATGGGGACGTCGAGGAGCCGGTTGTAGAAGCGGCATTCCTTCGAGGGCGCGAGTTCCCGGTGGGCGCGCACCAATCCGGTCCTGAATTGTTCGCGTGCCTGGTCGAGGGCGGCGGTCGCGGTAGCGGTGTCGACACCCAGCAGACCAGCGGGTATGTTTATGGGTTCGGCCTCGACCTCGGTGTGCCAGAGGAGGCATTGCGAGGCTCCCGGAAGGGCCTGGAAAGCACGTTCGGCGAGTTGCCGCCTTTCGGGGGTGCCGGGTCTTGCGGCGCTGAGTCCGCGACCGCCGGTGGTCTTGCGCAGTTCCGGTGCGACCACCGAAATGGCTTCGTCGGCGGCCCACGCGCGGACGGTCTCCCGAACCGCCACGAGCAGCTGGGGACGCAGAGCGCCGCCCACCGCGCCGCCGGCCAGCCGGCCGAGGACCCGCTCGAAGGCGGCGCTGGCGACGAGCTGGGCGGTGGGCGTGACGGAGGCGAGGCAGACCACGGCGTAGTCGCAGGTGGCGCGCCAGTGCCGGGCCAGCAGCAGGGCGACGGCATGATGTCTGGCCGCAGGCGGACCGGTGAGCTGGGCGATGAGATTGCGGTCGGACTCCCCCGGGGTCGAACCGGGGCGAGGCGGGTAGGGCGGGCGTGGGGGGTAGGGGGATTGCACTGAACCATTTCCTTCCGGGCCGCAGGACGGCACGCGAAATGGCGCCCTGACGGAATGCAGTGCTGATTGGTGCGTACCTTTTGGGGTCCATAACGGCCGGCCTGTCGGCCGTACCGATCTGTGGGCCCTCCCGCGGGGTGGCTCACCTTTGCACACAGGCCTCACAGGAAACAAGAAGTTGAGGTGACTCAAGTTCAAAGAGGCGGGAATTCAGATAAGTTACCGGCGGTATCGGCAGTCGGCCCGGATTCAGCGGTCGCACAGGTTCAACTTGTGTCCGCCGCGGACCCGATGGCACACGAAATCTTCAACTCCGGACGGTCGCGGTCCCCATGGCGGAACGCCGAGTTCCACAGCCGCCTCCCACGGTTCTCCCGGCCCCCTCTCATCCCGGTGGGCCAGCATGTGCCGCATGATCGCCCCCCACTCCTCCCCCGTCCCCCCGTCCCCCCGGCCGGTCCGCAAGGCAGTCGTCCCGGCCGCCGGGCTCGGTACCCGGTTCCTGCCCGCCACCAAGGCGACACCGAAGGAGATGCTGCCGGTCGTCGACAAGCCGGCCATCCAGTACGTCGTGGAGGAGGCCGCCAAGGCCGGGCTCGACGACATCCTCATGGTCACCGGCCGGCACAAGCGGGCCATCGAGGACCACTTCGACAACGCCTTCGAGCTGGAGCAGGCACTGGCCGCCAAGGGCGACACCGTGCGCCTGGACGCCGTACGCGATCCCGCACGGCTCGCCGACATCCACCACATCCGCCAGGGCGACCCCCTCGGCCTCGGCCACGCGGTGCTGTGCGCCAAGCACCACGTGGGCGACCAGCCCTTCGCGGTGCTCCTGGGCGACGACCTGATCGACGCCCGGGAGACCCTGCTCAGCCAGATGCTGGACGTCCGTGACCGCTACCGGGGCAGTGTCGTCGCGCTGATGGAGGTCGACCCGTCACAGGTCCACCTCTACGGCTGTGCCGCCGTCGAGCCGACCGGCGAGGACGGCGTGGTGAGGGTGACCGGCCTGGTGGAGAAGCCGTCCCCGGACAAGGCCCCCAGCAACTACGCGGTCATCGGGCGCTACGTCCTCGACCCGGAGGTGTTCGACGTCCTGGAACAGACCGCGCCCGGCCGCGGCGGCGAGATCCAACTGACGGACGCGCTGCAGGACCTGGCCGCGGCAGGCACGGTCCACGGGGTGGTCTTCGACGGACTGCGCTACGACACCGGCGACAAGGCCGACTACCTGCGCACGGTGGTCCGGCTCGCCTGCGAACGCCCGGATCTGGGGCCGGAGTTCACGGCGTGGCTCAGGGAGTTCGTGACGGCCCTGGAGGAAACGGCGGCCGGGCGCGAGGAGAGCCGCGCCGCCTGAGCGGCCCCCGGCACAGGACGGGGTGCGGGCCCAGCGGCCCGCACCCCGTCCGACGTGTGACGCCGACGTCCGACACCGGTGGATGACGGTGTCGGGCCGGTCGGTCAGCCGTTGGGGCGCAGCGTCCAGACGACCGTCATCTCACCGGTGACCGCGCCGTCCTCGCGCGTGATGGCGACGGCGACCGGGAACTCGGGGCGCTTGCCCTCGTCGAGTTCGGCGACGACGTCGGCGATCGGGCGCCCCAGGGTCGCGGTGGCCTTGACCGGGCCGAGGGCGACCTTCTTGTAGGCGATCTCGGCGCTGACGGCGAGCGGCACGGCCCGGGAGAGCTGGTCGCCGAAGGCGGCGAGCACGATCGCGCCGCTCGCGGACTCGGCGAGGGTGAACATCGCACCCGCGTGCGGGCCGCCGATGTGGTTGTGGAAGTCGCCCTGGTCCGGCAGGGACAGGACGGCCCGCTCCGGAGTGGTCTCCAGGTACTCCAGGTTGAGGGTCCGCACCATCGGGACCGTGGCGGCGAGCATCTCGCCGATCGACATCTGGTCAGTGCTCATGACGGACATGTTACTCGCGAGTAGCCGAACCTGACCAGGGCGCTGCGGTGATCCTTGCCACCGGGTGGCCCCGCGGGACCCCCGCGGGCGGCGGAACAGCCGCCGCCGATCAGGACCGGCCCCGTCACCTCGTACCCCGGCCGGCACTAGGGTTACGAGCCATGTGGCCAGAACAGCAGCCGCCAGGGGGCGAGCAGTACCCGCAGCACAACCCGTATCAGCAACCGGGTTACCAGCAGCCGAATCCGTATCAGCAGCCCGGCTACCAGCAGTATCCGCAGCAGGGCGGGTACGGGCAGCAGCCGCAGTGGGGCCCGCCCGGGCCCGCCGGCGCACCGCAGGCACCGCAGGGCGGGGGTGGTGGCGGCGATCGCACGAAGCTGGTCGCGATCATCGCGGCGACGGCTGTCGTGGTGGCGGCCGGGGTGACCGGGTTCCTGGTCCTCGGCGGCAAGCAGGACGACAAGGCGGACACCGGCAAGAACCAGCAGGTGAGCCACTCGCCCACCGTCACCACCTCCACCTCCGCCGCTGCCTCCGCGTCCACGGACGACAACCCGCGCGGTGACGACGAGACCGAGAAGCCGACGATCGCGGGCTGGAAGACCGTCGTGAACCCCAAGTGGGGCACGGCCTTCGACGTGCCGGCCGACTGGGAGGTCCTCACCTCGGGGACGTCCGTCGGCTTCGAGGACAAGGACGGCAAGCCGATCATCACGATGTCGGCGCCCGCCCAGTACAAGTCGAAGTGGTGCACGAGCGACGACGACAAGGACGGCAGGACCGAGGACACGGCCCTGGCGGCGGTGGGCACCAAGGGCGAGAGCGGCGCGAAGACCCCGGGCGACGCGGCCGTCCGGGAGGTCCCCTGGTGGGTGTACGGCGGCTACACGTACCCGGACAAGAAGACCATCACCTACGACAAGAAGGCCACCGCTTACACCACCGCGTCCGGCCTCAAGGGCGCCTACGCCTGGGCGCGTTCGACGAAGAGCCCGCAGAAGGGCAAGTGCGCGAGCGACGGCAAGGCGATCACCTTCGGCTTCGAGAACTCGGCCGGCGACCTGGTGTCGTGGGACTTCTACGGCGCCGAGGGAGTGAACGGCGAGGTCCCGACGGCGACGATCATGAAGATCCTCAGCACGGTCCGGCTGCACGGCACCCCGACCGGGGGCTGACCGCGGCCAGGGACCGGATGCCCGGGCATCGGGTGCCCGGGAATCCGGTTGGCAGGGCGGGCTCCCGGCGGGGATAGTCGGGCGGTGACCTCCGCCTCCGACTCCCCCGGCCCCTCCGACACCCCCGGCGCCGCCGCCCGCCTGCGCAGACCCGCCTGGGCGGGCCGCAACTACAGCCTGCTGACCGCGGCGACGATCGTGACGAGCCTGGGCGCCAACGGCTCCCTGATCGCCGCCGCGTTCGCGGTGCTGGACGCGGGCGGCGACGCCGGGGACGTCGGTCTGGTGGCAGCCGCCCGCACCTTCCCGCTGGTGCTGTTCCTGCTCGTCGGCGGCGCGGTCGCGGATCGTTTCCCCCGCCACCGCGTGATGGTCGCGGCCAACACCCTCAACTTCCTCTCCCAGGGCGCCTTCGCCGTCCTCGTACTCACCGGCGACCCCCGCCTGTGGCAGATGATGCTGCTCACCGCGCTGGGCGGCACCGGTCAGGCGTTCTTCAGCCCGGCGGCGGAGGGCATGCTGCTGTCCTCGGTGAGCGGCGAACAGGCGGGCCGTGCGTTCGCCGTGTTCCGGATGGCGATGCAGAGCGCCGCCCTCGGGGGCGCGGCTCTCGGCGGCGCGCTGGTGGCGGCGGTGGGGCCCGGCTGGGTGCTGGCGGTGGACGCGGCGGCGTTCGCGGTCGCCGGTACGCTGCGTTCGTTCCTCGACGTCAGCCATATCCCGCCGCGCGTCCCGGGCGGCGGGATGCTGGCCGATCTGCGGGAGGGCTGGCGGGAGTTCACGAGCCGTCCCTGGCTGTGGGGGATCGTCGTGCAGTTCTCGATCGCGAACGCTGTGGTGGGCGCCGCCGACTCGGTCTACGGCCCGCTGGTCGCCCGTGACAGCCTGGGCGGAGCCGGCCCCTGGGGCCTGGCACTGGCCGCGTTCGGCGCGGGTACGGTGGCCGGCGCCCTGATGATGACCCGCTGGAAACCCCGGCGGCTCCTCTTCGTCGGCACCCTCTGCATCTTCCCGCTCGCGCTCCCCTCCGCGGCCCTCGCGGTGCCCGCCCCCGTGGGGGTCCTCTGCGCGGTGATGTTCGTGGCGGGCACGACGGTCGAGGTCTTCGGCGTCTCCTGGATGACCGCGCTGCACCAGGAGATCCCCGAGGAGAAGCTCTCCCGGGTCTCGGCGTACGACTGGTTCGGCTCCGTCTCCCTGCTGCCCCTGGCGATGGCGCTGGCGGGCCCCGCCGAGCAGGCCTTCGGCCGGAGCGCGGCCCTGTGGGGCTGCGCCGGCCTGGTCGTCGCCGTGACGGCCGCGGTGCTCCTCGTCCCTGACGTGCGCAACCTCACCCGCCGTACGATCCCGGTCGCCACCCAGCCGTCGGCCCCCTCACCCGATCCCGAACGCTCCCCCGGGGGGCTCGGGTGACGGCACGGCGTCCGCGTCCCCGACCGGCCGGGCCGCACCGACGAACTCGCGCAGCGCGGGCCCGTGTTCGACCCGCGCCGGGAAGGCGTCGGCGGCCGTACGACGGGCCAGCGCGCCGGCGTCGATCGGCCGGTGCGAGGCGATGAGCACCGCGTTCCCGAACCGCCGCCCACGCAGCACCCCCGGCTCGGCGATGAGCGCCAGCTCCTCGAAGACGGCGGCGAACGTGGCGAGTTGAGAACGCAGGAAGCCGAAGGGCGCCGAGTCCGCGAGGTTGGCCAGGTAGACCCCGTCGCCCCTGAGCACCCGCTCGGCCTCCCGCGCGTAGCCCAGCGAGGTCAGATGCGCGGGGATCCGGGACCCGCCGAAGACATCGGCGACGATCACGTCGGCCGAGTCCCCGGGCGCCGCTTCCAGCCAGCCCCGCGCATCGGCGGCGTGCAGGACGATGCCGGTGCCGTCCGCCAGCGGCAGATGCTCGGTGACCAGCTCCAGCAGCTCCCGGTCGGCGTCCACGACATCCTGCCGGGACCCGGGCCGGGTCGCCGCCACATACCGGGGAAGCGTGCAGGCACCGCCACCGAGATGCAGCACGTCCAGAGGCACGCCGGCCTCCGCCACGGCGTCCAGCACATACCCGAGCCGCCGGGCGTACTCGAACTCGAGATGCGTCGGCTCGTCGAGATCCACATACGACTGCGGCGCCCCGTCGACGGTAAGCAACCAGGCCCGTTCCCGATCGACATCGGGCATCAGCTTGGCGGTCCCGCGCTCGGTGACCCGGACGACGGGTATGGATTCGTTCACTTCTCCATTGTGCGACGCCGATGCCTGCCCAGGGGCGCGGGCGCCGCCGGCGACACCCACGCCCGCTCTCACGCCAACGGTGACACCCGCGCCCCGAAAGGGCCGCTGGGGGTACCCCCGGCCGAAGGCTGGGGGAGGAACTGCGCGACCGGCCCCACCGGCCCGCAGTCCCCCACACACCGCAACCTCACTCCACGGAGGTCACGGCCCCCCTCACTCCACGGAGGTCACGGTCCCCGCCCCCACGGTCCGGCCGCCCTCACGGATGGCGAACCCCAGCCCCGCCTCCAGCGGAACGTCCCGCCCCAGCTCCACGGTCATCTCCACCGTGTCCCCGGGCCGGGCGACCGCCGTCTCGCCGAGGTCGACGTCCCCGACCACATCCGCCGTACGGATGTAGAACTGCGGCCGGTACCCCGTCGAGACCGGAGTCGTACGACCCCCTTCGCGCCCCGACAGGACGTACACCCGCGCCGAGAACCGCCGGGCCGGCACCACACTCCCCGGCGCCGCCACCACGTGCCCCCGCCGCACCGCGTCCCGGGGCACGCCCCGCAGCAGCAGCGCCACGTTGTCCCCGGCCTGCGCCTCGTCCATCGGCTTCCCGAAGGTCTCCAGGCCGGTGACCACCGTCTCGACGTCCGCGCCGAGCACCTCGACCCGGTCCCCGACCCGCACGGTCCCCCTCTCGACCGCACCGGTCACGACGGTCCCGCGCCCGGTGATCGTGAGCACGTTCTCCACCGGCAGCAGGAACGGCGCGTCCAGATACCGCTCCGGCATCGGCACGTACGTGTCCACCGCGTCGAGGAGCGCCTCGATCGACGCCGTCCAACGCGGGTCGCCTTCCAGCGCCTTGAGCCCGGAGACCCGTACCACGGGCACGGAGTCACCGCCGTAGCCGTGCGCGCTGAGCAGCTCGCGGACCTCCAGCTCGACGAGTTCGACCAGCTCCTCGTCGGCCGAGTCCGCCTTGTTCAGCGCGACCACCACGTGGTCGACGCCCACCTGCCGGGCGAGCAGCACGTGTTCGGCGGTCTGCGGCATGATCCCGTCGAGCGCGGAGACCACGAGGATCGCGCCGTCCAGCTGCGCGGCCCCGGTGACCATGTTCTTGACGTAGTCGGCGTGGCCCGGCATGTCCACATGGGCGTAATGCCGGGTGTCGGTCTCGTACTCGACGTGCGCGATGTTGATGGTGATGCCGCGGGCGGCCTCCTCGGGGGCCCGGTCGATGCGGTCGAACGGCACGAACGTGCCGGTGCCGCGCTCGGCGAGGACCTTGGTGATGGCGGCGGTCAGGGTGGTCTTGCCGTGGTCGACGTGGCCCATCGTGCCGATGTTGAGGTGCGGTTTGGTGCGGACGTATGCCGTCTTGGGCATGGCTGTACCTCGAAGCTTGTCCGTAGAAGAGCGGGGACCCCGGGCAGCTGGCCGACCCTCCCCCTGCGGGGTCCGCCGGACTTTCCGGGGAGGGTCAGCTTCGGGCGCCGTCGACAGCGGCCGCGAGAACGGGAACGGCAGCCTTCGGCGCATCCGCGACTGCGGATGCTGCGACGAGGAAGGCGAACCGGAACATGACACAGATCATGTCCGACGCGTCGCCCCACGTCGAACGGTTTTCCACGGCCCCGATTCACTCAAGGGACGGGAACCATACGGCGATCACACATCCGCTTCGGTTAGTGTCGCCGAATGCTCGATGCCAACCGCTCTGGCACCGCCACGGCCTCTCCCCGGGTCGCCGCCAAGGAGCTGACGATCACCGCGCCCGCTCCGATCGGCTTCGGCGCACGCTGCACACGCGTGCTGCTGTCGCCGTGGTCCCGGCTGTCCCTGCTCGTCGCCCTGCTGGCGGCAGCCGGCGCGTCGGTGCTGCTCTTCGAGCCCCAGAAGCTGATGACACAGGGCTGGCCGCCCCACGTGGCGGGCACCACCGCGGTGGTGGTCTTCGCCGTGGCGTACGGCCTGATCACGGTGGCGTTCGTGCCCCGGCCGATCCTGAACCTCGCGGCCGGCGCGCTGTTCGGTTCGGCACTGGGCATGGGCGCGGCCATGGCCGGCACCGTGCTCGGGGCGTGGCTCTCCTTCGCGCTCGGCCGGATGCTCGGCCAGGAGGCCCTGCGCCCGCTGCTGCGCGGCCGGCTGCTGAAGGCGGCCGACAACCAGTTCAGCAAGCACGGCTTCCGCTCGATGCTGGCGGTACGCCTGTTCCCCGGCGTCCCGTTCTGGGCCGCGAACTACGCGGCCGCCGTCTCCCGCATGCGCTGCACCCCGTTCCTGGTGGCCACGGCCCTGGGCTCGATCCCGAACGTCGCCGCCTACGTCGTCGCAGGCGCCCGCGCCTCGACCCCGACGTCCCCGGTGTTCCTGATCTCGGTGGCGGCGATCGTCATCCCGGCGGTGGCCGGAGCAGTGGTGGCCTGGAGAAAACGCCACCACCTACGCCCCAAGCGCTAGCGCCCGATCACTGCAGCGCCCCGCCAGGGGCGCGGGGAACTGCGCGACCAGCCCCAACGGCGCCGCAGCCGCCCACCAACACCACGCGGCACCCCATTAGGCACCCGCTCCTTACCTCACCGCTTCCAGAATCATCGCGTTGGCCAACCCACCCGCCTCGCACATGGTCTGCAACCCGTACCGCGCCCCACGCTCCCGCATGGCATGCACCAGCGTCGTCGTCAGCCGAGTCCCGCTCGCCCCCAGCGGATGCCCCAGCGCGATGGCCCCGCCGTTCACGTTCACCTTCGCCAGATCGGCCCCGGTCTCCTGCCGCCAGGCCAGCACCACGCTGGAGAACGCCTCGTTCACCTCGAACAGGTCGATGTCCTCGATGCCGAGCCCGGCCCGCCGCAGCACCTTCTCCGTCGCCGGGATCACGCCGGTCAGCATGAGCAACGGATCGGAGCCGGTGACGGCGAACTCGTGCAGGCGGGCCAGCGGCCGCAACCCGAGCCTCGCCGCGGTCTCACCGGAGGTGATGAGCACCGCGGACGCACCGTCGTTGATCGGGCTCGCGTTGCCCGCCGTGACGTTCCACTCGATCTGCGGGAAGCGCTCGGCGAACCCGGGGTCGTAGTAGGCGGGCTTGAGCCCGCCGAGGATCTCGGCGGTGGTGCCGGGCCGTACCGACTCGTCGCGGGCGACGCCGTCCAGCGGAGCGACCTGCGCGTCGAACAGCCCCGCTTCCCACGCGGCCGCCGCCTTCTGGTGTGAGGAGACCGCGAAGGCGTCCATCTCCGCGCGGCTGATCGACCACTTCGCGGCGATGAGCTCGGCGCTGATGCCCTGCGGGACCAGGCCCTCCGGGTAGCGCGCGGCGACTCCGGGCCCGAAGGGGTCCTTGCCGGCCGGCACGTTGGACCACATCGGCACCCGGCTCATCGACTCGACACCGCAGGCGATCACGATGTCGTAGGCCCCGGACATGACGCCCTGCGCGGCGAAGTGCACGGCCTGCTGGGAGGAACCGCACTGGCGGTCCACGGTGGTCGCCGGGACCGTCTCGGGAAGGCCGGCGGACAGGACGGCGTACCGGGTGGTGTTCATGGCCTGCTCGCCGACCTGGTCGACGGTGCCGCCGATCACGTCGTCGATGAGCGCGGGGTCGACGCCGGAGCGCTCGACGAGGGTGCGCAGGGTGTGGGCGAGGAGCTCGACGGGGTGGACGTGAGCCAGGGACCCGTTCGGCTTGCCCTTGCCGACGGGGGTGCGTACGGCTTCGACGATGACTGCGTCACGCATCTCGGGGACCTCGATTGCCAGTCTTGATTACCGGTGAGTAGGAAATCCGAACCCACCATAACTCCGTGAGTTTGAAAATCCAACCCTCCACTAGACTGACCCCATGGCCGCCCCCAAACAGCCCCGCCCATGCTCGATCGCCGACGCCCTGGCGCTGGTCGGCGAGAAGTACTCCCTGCTGGTCCTGCGGGAGGTGTGCCTGGGCAACGGCCGCTTCGACCAGCTGGTGCGCAACATCGGCGCACCCCGCGACATCCTGGCCACCCGGCTGCGCCGTCTCGTCGACGCCGGGATCCTCACCAAGCGCGTCTACAGCGAGCGGCCGCAGCGCTTCGAGTACCGGGCCACGCAGGCGGGCCTCGAACTGGAGCCGGTCCTGTTGACCCTGATGGCCTGGGGCGACCGCCACCTCCATCCGGACGGCGACCGCCCGATGGTGATCGAGCACGGCTGCGGGAAGACCCTCACCCCCGTCGTCACGTGCGCGGCCTGCGGCGACCCGGTGCGGCACGGGGACTCGACGGCCCATCCGCAGGCACCGGGCTGGACCGTCACCGGACCGGAAGCCGCCTGAGCGGGGCTACTCCCCCTCGCTCACCACGGGTGCGTCTCCAGGTACTTGGCGATCTCCGCGCGCTCCCAGGCGCCGTCGGCCACGACGACCCGGTAGCGGCGCCGGAGGGTGTCGCCGGGGGCCAGTTCCAGCTCGTCGTGGAAGGCCCAGGAGGGGGCGATGCCGGCGAACGGGTCGTTGCGCACGAACCAGTGGGCGGGGTGGCCGCCGTGAGCGCCCAAGTGGTCGTTCTCCGGCGCGTGTTCGAAGACGACGGTGGCATGGCCGTCGGCGCCGTCGTGCTCGCCGGACAGGGCCAGCCAGGGGGACTGGGAGCCCATGGACTCCGGGCCCTCCCCCTCGGGGCCGACGATCCGGCCGTCCCGGAAGGCGCGGGGGCCGCGCCAGAACAGGCCGGTGTAGCCCGCCAGTTCACGCCCGGCCGTGGTCGGGCTGCCGAACAGCAGCGGTTCGGCACGGCGGTTGGTGATCGCGCTGGTCCAGGTGAGCGCCCAGGAACGCGCCCCGGGGTCCACGTCGTGGACCTCGATGCGGCGCCGCTCCTCCGCCCACAGCGTCCCGTCGTACGGATGCCAGGTCAGCCGTTCCGCGACGACCAGGCGGCCGTCGGCCGACGACAGCTCGTCGAACCCGGCGTGCCGCATCGAGCCGACGCGCTCCGGAAGCGCCACGTAACCCTGGCCGTGGACATAGGAGTTGCCGCCCCACAGGTTCGCGCCCGACAGGTGCGAGGCGGTCAGGGAGATGCCCTTGTGCCAGCGGTGGTCGTTGGGCCGGTAGTCCGTGACGACGTCCCCGGCGAGGGTGCGCACCGGGTGGAGGTAGGGCCTCGGCGCCTCCCAGGCCGCCTCGGGCCGGTAGACGTACGAGAAGAGCTGCACCCCGGTGACCGGCTCGGTCACGGTGACCCGGTCGCCGTGGGTGTGCGTGATCCGCAGCTCGCCGCTCACGCGGACACCTCCTCGCGCGCGGCCGGCGCCCAGCCCGGGGCTCCCCCGTGCAGGGCCGTGTAATAGGGATCACCCGGACCGATCTCGCCCGCGCGGACGGTCGTGTCGGTGAACGCCGCCTTGTACAGGGCGGTGATCAGCTCCAGGCTGGTGCGCCCGTCGGCGCCACTGCTGCGCGGCCGCTCCCCGGCCCGCATGGTGGCGATCAGCTCGCGCAGCTGGGCCAGGTGCGAGCTGGGCACGTCCGGGCCGAAGTCCCGCCAGGCCGCCGCCTCGCCGGCGGGGACGTCCGGGGCCGGGGTGATGCGCCAGTTGTCGTTGGCGTGACCGTAGAGATGGGTCAGTTCGACCGTCGCGCGCTCGCAGTCGATGCGGATGCGGCTCACCTCGTCGGGGCTGAGCACGCTGTTCACGATGGTGGCCAGGGCGCCGTTGGCGAACCGGACCAGGGCGGTGGAGACGTCCTCGGTCTCCACGTCGTGCACCAGCCGGCCGGCCATCGCCCGCACCTCGCTCCACGGCCCGAGCAGGTCGAGGAGCAGATCCATCTGGTGGATGCCGTGGCCCATCGCCGGGCCGCCGCCCTCGGTCGCCCAGCGGCCCCGCCAGGGCACCGCGTAGTAAGCGGTGTCCCGGTACCAGGTGGTCTGGCAGTGGGCGACCAGCGGGCGCCCCAGCGCCCCCTCAGCCAGCAGCCTCCGTACCTGGGTGGAGGCGGAGCCGAACCGGTGCTGGAAGACGATCGAGGCGTACGGCCCGCCGTCCGTCCCCTCCTCCGCCTCGACCGCGTCGAAGTCGGCGAGGCTCGGCACGGGCGGCTTCTCGCACCACACCCAGGCGCCGGCCCGCAGCGCGGCCACCGTCTGGTCCCGGTGCAGGGTCGGCGGGGTGCCGATGGTGACCAGGTCGGGCCGCTGTTCGGCCAGCATCCGGTCCAGGTCGGTGTAGGCGTGCGGGATGCCGGCCTCCGCGCAGAACGCCTCGACCGCGCCGGCATCGATGTCGACGGCGGCGACGACCTCGGTCTCGCCCTCCGCGGCCAGCTGGGCGAGGGCGGGCAGATGGGAGCCGCGCCCGATGGCGCCGGCGCCGACGACGGCGGCCCGGATGCGGCGGCCGGCGAAGGGGGCCGTGGAGCGGGGGGAGCGGGGCATGGACGTGATCAGCACTCCTCGGGCGTGTACCGACGATGGGCGAACTCCCGCCCGAAGCGCGCCGCACACGCACCCCGATGTGCGGAGCAAGCGCTTTCTCCTGCAGAAACGTAAGCGGCGGCACCTTGACCGGTCAACACCCCGTAGCCGCCCGTCCACCTGCCGAACCCCTGTGCCCCCGCTGCCACCCCGGCCCGCTACGCTGCGGTTGCACGCGCATGATCATGTGCGCCCGTGTGCTCACGGGCGCCCACGCGACCGCCAGCCCCTTCCTCACCCCTGGGACGCCGTACCTTCATGTCTTGGTTTGAATCGCTGGTCCTCGGCCTCGTCCAGGGGCTGACCGAGTTCCTGCCCGTCTCCTCCAGCGCGCATCTGCGACTGACCGCGGCCTTCTCCGGCTGGAAGGACCCGGGGGCCGCCTTCACGGCGATCACCCAGATCGGCACGGAGACCGCGGTGCTGATCTACTTCCGCAAGGACATCGGGCGGATCGTCTCGGCCTGGTTCCGCTCGCTGTTCGACAAGGCGATGCGACGGAACCACGACGCCCAGATGGGCTGGCTGGTGATCGTCGGCTCGATCCCGATCGGCCTGCTGGGCGTGACGTTGAAGGACCAGATCGAGGGCCCGTTCCGCGACCTCCGCATCACCGCGACCATGCTCGTCGTCGTGGGCATCGTCATCGGCATCGCCGACCGGCTCGCCGCCCGTGACGAGACGGGCGGCAAGCACCGCGCCCCCAAGCAGCGCAAGACCCTCGAGAACCTCGGCATCAAGGACGGCCTGATCTACGGCCTCTGCCAGGCCTGCGCTCTGATCCCCGGCGTCTCCCGTTCGGGCGCCACCATCAGCGGCGGCCTGTTCATGGGCTACAAGCGCGAAGCGGCGGCCCGCTACTCCTTCCTGCTCGCCATCCCGGCGGTGCTGGCCTCCGGCGCCTTCGAGGTCAAGGACTCGGTGGGCGAGGGCCAGGTGGCCTGGGGCCCGACCCTGTTCGCGACGGTGATCGCGTTCGCGTCGGGTTACGCGGTGATCGCGTGGTTCATGAAGTGGATCTCCAACAAGAGCTTCATGCCGTTCGTCTGGTACCGCATCGCCCTGGGTATCGTCATCATCGCCCTGGTCAGCGCAGATGTGTTGAGTCCTCATGCTGCCGAATCGGCGAGCTAGGCGCTGCGCTGGGGAGGCGGGAGAGCGGCGCCATCGAGCATTTCCTAGCGCCTGAATGCATCACCACGCCATGATCATCTCCCACTCGTCTCCCACCCGGGAGCCGGGACGCACCCGCCTATGAGGTCGATGGAGATCTTGGGTTCTGGCCCTGCCGCGTCAGCGGCAGGGCCAGACTCGTCATGTGGCGATGAGTGAGGGGTCGGCGGGATGGTCGGGCCGGGATGTATGGGAAGACGTGTCGGGATCTGATCCCGGCAGGGAGTGTGTTCGCGTTCCTGGCCGAGCATCGCGCCGAGCTGTTCCCGGCTGGGATGTTCGCGGACATGTACCCCTCGGCGAACGGGCGGCCAGCTTGCCGCCGCAGATCCTGGCCACGGCGGTCACGCTACAGGCGCTGCACGGACTGTCGGCCTTCGAGACGGTCCAGGAACTGCGGTGCGACCTGAGGTGGAAGGCCGCCTGCGGGCGGGGCCTTCACGACACGGCCTTCGACCCGTCACTGCTCGCCTGATTTCGCCGTCGGCTGGCCCGTTCCGCCCGCCCGAACCGGGCGTTCGAGGCCGTGCGCGAGGTGGTGAAAGCCACCGGCGTCCTCAAGGACAGTCACCGCCGGGCGCTGGACCCCACCGTGCTGGACGATGCGGTCACCACCCACGACACCGTCACCCAGATCGTCAACGGAAGTGGTGAACGCCACACCCCAGCGGCAGCGCGATGCTGCCAGGCGTCAGGGCCATGCACATGCACGGACCGGTAGGGCCAACCCACACGGACATACCTTGCCGTACTCACAGCGCCTTCGCAGCTCAGACACTTGGAGGTACAGCCGCAGGCCGAACAGTCGGCGCATTTCATCTGGTCGTACTCCCCCGCACAGCTGCCCATTCCCGCTGGTGTCGAACCCCGGCCAAGTCCGCGACTCTTGCCGAGGACGAGTCAGTCGGTCCGTGCGGCACCCTGCCGGCCACACCAAGTCGACGGGGGCCGGCGTCGCGTGCCTCCAGGACGGTGTCCGCGGCGCCTCCCCTGCGTGACGGCGGCTCGCCATTCCACACGGCGACCAGGCGCTCGGCGAGCTGGAGCATGGCGCGGTTGGCGTCCTCATAGGCGGCCCGGTTCGCCGTCTCGTTGTCGAGAGTGAGGACCTTGTCTGCGGCGTCGATGAGCCGGCCGAGGAACGCGTCAGCCGCCCAGGACGCCGTCGACGTAGTCCTGCACCGGCCCGTACAGGCCGCGCGGAACCAGCACGCGGACCATCGCCCTGCGAGGCCCAGACGACCCCTGCGACTTCCCTGACGCTCACCGGGGCGTTTCCGTGTGTGCGCCCAGGTCGGCGCAGGACGCCTGTGTCGTCGTCTGTCCGTTCGGGGATGCACCGCGCAGCCTGACCCTCATCGGTGGAGAAGGTTCCAGGGAGCCGTTCCGGGGACGTACGCATCTACGGGCGGCCTTTGAAGATCACCGGGTGTTGGATCATGGTGGGGTGATACGCCGTCATGAACTCACTGACCAGAAGTGGGAGTTACTCGCTCCCTCACATACCGCGAGCGGCGACGGGCTGGCCGCGAGTGTCGGACCGGCAGATTATCCACGGGGTGGTCTACAGGATCCGGACCGGGATCTCCTGGCGTGACCTGCCCGAACGCTACGGCTCATGGTAGGCGGTCTGCACCCGCTTCCGCCCCTACGCCCTGAACGGCGTGTTCACCCGGGCACGCCAGCAGATCCAGGCCCGCACGGACGCGGCCGGCTACCGTGGCCAGCGTCTCGACCACCGCGGGCTGCCGGTCCAGCATCAGATCCTCCCAGGCCTTGGCACAATCTTCGGCGGTCACGATGTCCACCAGGATGCGCGCCCGCTGCAGGCACGCCATCTGCGCCTCGACGTCAGCCAGCCGGGCCTTGATCCTGCGGGTAGCGGCCTTGAATCCGGCGGCGTCCGCATCGTCGTCATCCGCGAACGCGTCGGTCAGAACCCTGATTCGGGACCGCAAGGCAACGGCCTTCGCCCGCAGCTCCTCCGTCCTCGGTGCACTCTCGTCGACGAGGAGATCGACGGCGTCGGGGCGCGACAGGCGCCGGATCACGTACTCCTCGACGGTGAGGTCGATCGGTTCCGTACCGCGCGCCAAGCGCTTCGTCTTCCCGGTGCAGCTCACCGCGGTACTGACGCAGCCCTGCGTAGCGCTCGTTCAGGAGTACGCCGCGGATGGCCTTGTGTGACCAGGGTTTGCCGTTGCGGTTGAGGATGCCCCGCTCATTGAGGCCGGCGGCCATGCCGGACAGGCTCGCTCCGGCGAGCAGCGCGTGAAAGCAACCCTTGACCTCGGCGGCCTCGTCTTCGACGAGCTCCGCGCCGTCTGCGGTGTACCCGAAGCAACGCGGCCCGGACGGCGGCAGGCCGCGCTCGACGCGCTGGCGCATCTCCCGCTGCTCCCGCTCCGACATCTGCTCGACCTCGAACGTGTCGACCTCGCCGAGGAGGCCGGCGAGGAGGCGGCCAGCGGCCGTCGTGAGGTCCAACTCGGGGCCCTTGACGCACAGCACGGACACCTCGCGCTTGCGGAGGATCTCGATTCCCGCGGCCCGTTCGCGCCGGCTCCGCCAGAGCCCGCCGAGCATGTAGACGATGATGACGTCGACTTCGCCGCGCTGTACGGCAGCCATGAGGAGTTCGTACTGGGGGCGGTGCTTGCCGTGGGTGGCCGACTTGTCGTTGTCCCGGAAGCGGCGCCCCTGGAGGGGGATTCCGCGCCGTTCGGCCAACTCCGCGGTGTCCTCGCCTTGACGGATGACACCGTCTTCGTCGCCCTCATCTGCCTTGCTGATGCGCTCGTATGACGCATCCTTCGTGTACTTCACCAGGCCGTACTCAAGGTGCCGCCCGCGGCAGGGACCCCGGCCGTCGAGCCCGACGGAGAGATCCGTGACGGGGCCTGGTCCTTGAACAGCAACTGCTTGAGCGGCACGAGAAGTTCGGGGTCGAGCAGTTCGGCGCACCGGTCGAGGGCTTCGGCGAAGGCCGGTTCGGTGCCGTACAACTCGCGGGCCATGCCGGGGTACTGGGCGCCCTGGCCGGTGAAGACGAAGGCGGTTTTGGCGGGTTTCGCCGGGTGGCCGCTGGTGACCGACGGGGAGGTGCGTCGGGTCCGCCACAGTCGCAGGTCGTTGGCGAGTTCGATGCCGCCGCGTCCGGTCACCGCGAGGCGGTGGCGGTGGGCGGCGCGTCCGGCGGCGACGGTGAAGACGGCGGCGGGCAGGGTCTCCCGGTCGGTGCGGGACAGGTACTCCGCCCAGTGCTCGGCCAGCGTGTCCAGGCTCTCCGGGGACTTGGCGGACAGCACCAGGAGTTCGGCCGGGCGCGGCTTCCCGGATCCGGTCGCGGGGTTCGGGCACGGGGCCTCGCGGAGGATCGCGTGGGCGTTGGTGCCGCTGTAGCCGAAGGAGTTGACGGCGGCCAGGCGCGGGACGTCCGTCCGGGGCCAGGGCACGGTCTCGGTGGGGACCTCCACCGTGGCGCCGTCGAGCCGGATCTTGGGGTTCAGCCGGTCCAGGTGGAGGCTGGGATAGATGGTCTCGCGGTGCAGCGAGAGGGCGGCCTTGGCGACGCCGAGCAGTCCGGCGGCGGCCTTGGTGTGGCCGAAGTTGCTCTTCACCGAACCGACGAACAGTGGCCGGTCCTCGGTGTGGGAACCACCGTAGGCACTGGCGATGGCACCCATCTCGATGGGGTCGCCGACCGGGGTGCCGGTGCCGTGCGCCTCGACGTAGTCGACCTCGGCCGGGTCGACGCCGCTGCGGGCGAGCGCGGTGCGCATCA
This sequence comes from Streptomyces sp. NPDC001714, assembly GCF_042892755.1. NCBI lineage: Bacteria > Bacillati > Actinomycetota > Actinomycetes > Kitasatosporales > Streptomycetaceae > Streptomyces > Streptomyces sp. NPDC001714. The sequence goes on along the minus strand of NZ_JBIAUL010000018.1, from coordinate 27,191 downwards.
CCTGCTCCTGGGTGCGGCCGTTGGGGGCGGTCAGCGCGGGGGTGTGTCCGTCGTGGTTGATCGCGGTGCCGACGATGCTCGCGAGGATCGGGTCACCGCGTTCCTCGGCGAGGGACTGGCGGCGCAGTAGTACGGCCACACAGCCCTCGCTGCGGACGTAGCCGTCGGCCTTGGCGTCGAACGCCCGGCACTGTCCGCTGGGTGAGAACAGCCCTAGTTTGCAGAAGGCGACATGGACATCCGGGTTGAGGATCAGGTTGACGCCGACGACGATCGCCGAGTCGCACTCCCCGGTGAGGATGGACTGCCGGGCCAGGTGCAGGGCGACCAGCGAGCCGGAACAGGCGGTGTCGACCGCGAAGCACGGCCCCTTCAGGTCGAGGAAGTGTGCGATACGGCCGGCGCTGATGCTGTTCGCGTCGCTCATCGCGTCATAGGCCGTGACACCCTTCAGCCCCTCGATCGCGTGCTTGAGGAAGGAGTAGTTGTTGGCGTTCATCAGCGCTGCGAAGACGCCGGTGTCGGTGCCCCGCAGTTCGGCGGGGTCCTGCCCGGCGTTTTCGAGGGCGTGCCAGACGGTCTGCAGGAGCAGCCGGTGCTGCGGGTCCATCCGGACCGCTTCCGCGTCCGAGATCCCGAAGAACGCCGCGTCGAAGCGGTCGACGTCGTCCACGAATCCGCCGTGGCGGATGTAGGTCTTGCCCGGGGCCAGCGGATCGGGATCATAGAACTGATCGACATCCCAGCGGCTGGCCGGGTTCTCCTCGACGCAGTCCCGTCCTTCCCGCAGCACTGTGTACAGGTCGTCCAGCCCGTGCACTCGACCGGGGAAGGTGCACCCGATCCCTACCAATGCGATGGGCTCAGCATCCACGCCGGTTTTCTCCTTCGGAAGACGGGGAACGGCGCTGTCGTAGCGCCGGAGACAGGTGCGCCGCCGGTACGGCCACAGGGTGCGGAGCGACTCACGAACCGGCGTCAGGACTCTTCTCGTCCTCGCCGAACCGGGGCTCCGCACGCGGGTATTGGCCACGTTCCGTCTGGGCTCACTCGGGTAAGGCTAGGCACGCGGCCGATAAGCGGACAACCAGCGCTTTTAGGGCGGGCGACGTCCCCGGGGGCGCGCGGGACCCGGGGGCGCATGACGGCGGGCGTCGTGTGCACACTGGGAGCAGAGGGCCATGCGCCACGAGCTGCACATGGAGGTGAGCCATGAGCACTCTCGAACTGCACATCGACGTCGGGGTCCCGGCCGACACGGCCTGGGAGACCCTTCATCAGGTGGAGACCTATCCGCGCTTCGTGGACGGAGTGCGGGGTGCGCGTACCGAGGCGGGGGGCCGGGCGCATCTGGAGGTCGAGGCGAGCGGCGGGGCCCGGGAGGTCGAGGCCGAGGTCACCGACCGTCGTGGTGAACGCGTGATGGAGTGGCTCACCACGGGCACTCCCGAGCTGACGGGTTCCTTCACGGTCCAGCCGATCGACCGTGATCACACCCGGATCCAGGCACGCGTCGAGTACGACCCCGACACGGTCCGTGACATCTTCGGCGGGCCGAAGGGGTTCGCCCAGACCAACGCGATCGAACGGCTCGTCCGGGGCGATCTGGACCACTTCAAGGAGTACGTGGAACGAGGCTGAGCGGCGGAGCCGGTCAGACCTCCATCACGGCATCGCAGTCGGGGCAGACCACCGAGGCGTGTTCCTCGGGGTACCAGGGCGCGCCGGGCTGCTCGGCGGGCCGCCGACCGGCCGTCTCCATGGCGAAGGTGTCCTTGCCGCAGAGGGTCCGCGGTCCCGCGACGGTGTGCGATCCCGGGGCCGCGGGGGCCATGTGCACCCTGCGGACCCGCCGCTCCGGGCCGCCCGGCGCGGCCGGTTTGTCGAGTTCGTAGACGACGATCTCGGTCATGTCCCCACCGTAGGCGCGCTCGATATGTCAGGTGTCCGCGACGCGTACGACCGCCAGCGTGACGTTGTCCGGGCCGCCCGCCGCGATGGCGGCCTTCCACAGTTCGAAGGCCGCCCGGCCGTCGTCGTGCTCCCGCAGCACGTCGTCGCAGACGTCCTCCGGCACGGCGTCGGTCAGCCCGTCGGTGCAGACGAGGTAGCGGTCGCCGGGAGACAGGGGCATGGCCGTCACATGGGGCAGAACGGCACGATACGTCGGGGTGCCGCCCAGACACTGGGTGACCAGGTGCGTGGTGCGCCGGCCGGGTGCGAGGGGTGGGCTGTCGTCGACGCTCAGCCGGCGCAGCTCGTCCCGACCGGCCGCGAAGACCCTGCTGTCCCCCACGTTGAACACCACCAGCGAGCCGGGCCGCACGACGATCCCGGCGACCGTCGTGCCCATGGTCGCGAGATCCCCGGCACCGGCCTCGTACACCGCGCGATTGCAGCCGTTCAGCGCGTCGCGGACCGCGTCCTTGCCGCTCAGGGCCGGGCCGATCGAGGCGATCCGGTGGACCACCAGGGCGCTGGCCACCTCGCCGCCGGGCTGCCCGCCGAGCCCGTCGGCGACGGCCACCGCGAGGGGCGACCCGAGCGGGAAGTACAGGGTCTGCGGGCTCTCGGTCACCGTGGCGCACAGGGTCCACGGCCCGGCCACGAGGCTGTCCTCGTTCCGCTCGCGCACCAGACCGGGATGACTGAGCGCGCTCACCGCCACGTACTCCATGAAGAGCCACCGCCTTCCCGCACACGGCGACACTCCCACCCTCCCACGCTCAGGCCTTGACGGCCCCGGAGAGCATGGGCCCGAGATGAAGTGACGTTGCAGGAAGACGTACAGCGGCGAGCCGGTCGCGCCCAGCGTCGGTCGGGTGACGGCGGAGGCGCGGCGGTCGGCGGGGGCGACCACGCGGGCGACCAGCCCCGCATGATCATCTGGCTGGCCGTCGTAGCCGGCGGACCGGTTACCCCTCGCATTAGCCCATACCAAAATCCGGCACACCCGTGCGAGCCCCGCACTCGTCCCCCACATCGGGCCCGTTTCCCTGTCCACCAAACGACCAGACCGACGGCTGACGCGCGCAAACCCTTCGAGGCCAGCCCCTCCTGCGGGCCTCTCGCGCATCTCGCCGCCGAGCGGCCGGACCAGGGGCCGCCGCCGACGGTGCCGATCCCGTTCTGGAAAGGGAGCAGTTTCTCCGCGTCACTGCATGTTGGTGTGGCGGGCGTGCATCTGCGCGTAGGCCGTCACCGTCGTCAGCGGCGAGTTCCATCACGACGGCATCGAGAATGAGCAGGGCTCCCAGTTCGAACCAGCTGTCGCCGAACCGGTCGGTCGCCACCTTCGACCGTTCTCCATGGTCCGAAGCGTTCGGGCAGGTCACGCCACTGCACCCAGGTCCGTGCCCGATACAGGATGCCGTCGATCATCTGGCGGTGGTCCGTCAAGTCCCCGCGAACGGTCATGCTGCGGAAAACGAGTTCTGCCGTCTGATCGGCACGGCCTACGCTTCCGTGATCGATGACACCGCTTATCCAACGTGACGGGGGTCTTGGTGTGGGCGTGAACAGTGGCAGCGGCCTTGCATCGCGGGAACGGGTGCCTGGCTACGTCTTCCGGCCCTATTGCGGCCGCCACGACCATGGCGCGATGGCCGCTGTGCGGCTGGGCTGTGCACAGCGGGATCGGATCGACGCCCGCTCGGTCGTGGAGGGGCTTCCGACGGCAGCCGAGATCGCCGAATCCTGCGCCAGTCTGGACGACCCATCCGAGAACCAGGTCTTGGTGGAGCACGACGGTGGTGTCGTCGGCTACTCGACGATCAAGTGGTGGCAGGAGCGAGACGGGACGTGGTTGTACCTGCACCGCGGCTACCTGCTGCCCGAGCACCGCGGCCAGGGCATCGGCTCAGCCATGCTCAACTGGGCAGAATGCCGTATCCGCCAGCTCGTGCAGCAGCACGGAACCACACAGACGGCTGTGATCGGCGCGAACGCCATGACCTCTGAACAGGATGCAACGACGCTGCTGCTCGAAACGGGATACCGGCGTGTCTTCAGCCTGGTAGAGCTGGAGCTGGCCGACCTCCGACAACTCCCCGACGGCAAGCCGTTGCCGGCCGGCATCCGAGTCGGTGCCGTCGATCCGAGCAGCTACCGCGCGGCCTGGAAGACGGTCGTCGATTCGTATGCGGATGCCGACTTCACCCAGAGGTGGACGTTCGAGAGCTTCCTTGCCACGGCCGACCCGACTTGCTGGCGGGCTGCTTGGGACGGGGAAAACATGGCCGGGGTCGTCCTGTGCTCCATCCGTCGGCACGACCCCACTGTGGGCGAAGTCGAAGAACTGAGCGTCCGGGCCGAGTCGAGGCGTCTGGGACTTGGGCAGGCCCTGCTGCTGAACGGGTTGCGGTGTCTTCGCAAGCACGGCTCGCAGACCGCCCGACTGTACACCGGGACTGCGAATCCGCACCGGTCCTACGACCTCTACGAGAGCGTAGGGTTCCGGCGCCAGAACGAGTACGTCCGCTACCGCAAGCCGATCGCCGTCTGATCCGACAGAGGTGCCCCGTAGTCCCTGGGCGGTGCGGATTCCCGAAGACTGAGCCCGGCTTGATCGACCGGACAGGTCCTGAACAGTCGTGGGGTCCTTACGCGTCAGGGGCGCGGGTGCGTGCCTGTGATCACCGGTGGCTGGAGACGAATCTGTCGTCGATGTCTGGGATCCAGAAGCACATCTCCAACGTCTTCAGGCGGTCCCAGTGCCGCACACGACGCCCGTGTCTGATTGCGGCAGTGAGGCTTACGAGTAGCAGTGCCGCACAGCCTCCTGCCAGCACACGATCGGGTTCCGCGACGAGTTCGATCACCGCGACGACGAGCGCGAACATCAGGGCGAGGGCCGAGTTCCGCAGCATCAACGCGACGCCTTGCAGCCGAGTGATTTCGCCCGCTGCCTCCTTGTCGTGGAGTTCCACCGCAGCCAACAGCAGAGACACATCAGTGCGCACGAAGGCTCGGTCCCGGGCCTCGGGCACTCTGGCCACGAAATCAAGGCGAGCGTTCTCGTCACTCCAGTTCCAACGCGGAGCCACCTTGTCCAAGAGGGCGCCCAGAGGATAGGCGAGATGCCCCAGCAGGTAACTGGCAACAGCGGCTCCGACCACCTGCAGCACTGACGGTGCCGAGGCCAGACTTGCGAGATCGATGATGTGAACCGCCCCGTGTCAGGTAGAGACTCGATTCCGTGAACGGATTGAGTCATGGCACGACCCTCCCGTTACCCGCTTGAGCTGCGCCGTCACGCGGTGCGCATGGTCGCCGAAGTGCGCGACGGCTACCCGAACGAGACGGCCGCCCTGCAGGCAGTGGCGGACAAGCTCGACATCGGTTCCCGCGAGACGCTGCGGAACTGGGTGAAGCAGCACGAGATCGACGCGGGGCAGCGTCCAGGGACGACGACGGAGGAGTCCGCCCAGCTCAAGGCGTTGAAGAAGGAGAACGCCGAGCTGAAGCGGGCGAACGAGATCCTGAAGGCCGCGGCCAGTTTCTTCGCGGCCGAGCTCGACCGGCCACACACGCGCTTGTAGGGTTCATCGACGAGCACCGGGACCGCTTCGGCGGGGTCGAGCCGATCTGCAGAACGCTCACCGCACACGACTGCCAGATCGCCCCTTCCACGTACTACGCCCATAAGAAACGCCTCGAAACCCCCTCTGCACGTTCCGTGCGCGACGAGGAGCTCAAGGAGAGGATCCACGAGGTCTACACGTCCAACTACCGTGTCTACGGAGCGAGGAAGATCTGGCGCGAGATGAACCGGCAGGGGCATGCGGTGGCCCGCTGCACCGTCGAGCGCCTGATGCGCGAGCTCGGCATCCAGGGCGCGGTGCGCGGCAAACGCGTCATCACCACGATCTCCGGCGGGCAGGCTGAGCGGGCCCCCGATCTTGTCGACCGCGACTTCGTCGCCCGCGTCCCGAACCGCTGCTGGGTAGCCGACTTCACGACGTGAAGACCTTCGCCGGCGTCGTCTATGTCGCGTTCGTCGTGGACACCTTCTCGCGCCGGATCGTGGGCTGGTCGGCCGCCACCGTGAAGGAGACGGTGTGTTGGGGCGTGGTGGGGTCCGGCTTCGAGTCCCGAGTCAGAGTGTGGCGGGCCGGCCGACCGCGCCGGTGATGTGGTCCCAGAGGGTGAAGCGGAGGGTCATCTCGAAGCGGTACCGAGTGGCGGTCAGGAGATTCCGTCGGGGCCGGAAATGAGGCGAGATGCCGCTGAACGCGGACAGGAACCGCTGGGCCGCGCCGGGTGAGCGGAAGTACTTCATCGCGCGTTCGCGCTGTCGCGTCGGCTGGTGGCTGTTCTCGGCCCGGTTGTTCAGCCCCTTGTGGGAGCGGTGCTCGACCGAGGCCATGAGCTCCCGATGGGCAACCCCGTAACTCTTCAGCTTGTCGGTGACGTCTCGGTGCTGGGTGCGCCTGCCCGTAGAGGCGGAGTCATCAACACAGCGAAGACGGGGTGTTCCTCCCGCTGTTGTCACCGCACCGCGTGTCCTGCTCCCCCATAGCGGCAGTGGTGGCTGGATTTGACACACACTCAAGGAAGATAGATCACATATTATTGATCATTTTTCCTTTCGGGTTGATCTTCCGTAAAGCCTTGATCAAGGTCGCGTCTGCAGCGGAGACGTAACCGAATGTGATCGCCCAGTCAGTTTGGGTGAAGTGTCTATTTTTGCGCTCCGTGTCACAGGTCTCGACTGCAAATCATTCAAGGCTTCCCATCGGCCACCTTTACTTTCTCTTGGCGATATGTGCAGCGATCGCAAAGGAGTCATGTGTGGGCGATGTAAAGATCTGCCCGCCATAGCTTCACCAGCAGAAAGATCACGGGGGTTGTCCGTGCGTAGCAGATCCCGGTCCGGCAGACTCGGCAGAGCCGGTCGACCGAGAAGTTTCGGCCACTCCCCGACGCGCATGCGCGCGATAGGCCTGGTGGCCGCCGTCGTCTTGGTCGCCGAAGCCGCCCTGACCCTTGCCGATACCGGTGCGGCGGTGGCTCTCCCCGACGACGCCACCGCCTCGGCCGCGACGTCTACCGCTTCGACGGAGACCCATTACGGTGCCGCCGAGGCCAAGGACGCCACTTCTGCCCTCCTGATGGCCCGGTTGCAGGACCGGAAGATTGAGGTGCTGGCGGAGCGCACGGGCGCCTCGACGACCTACGCGCTGCCCGATGGCAGCATGCAGACCGAGGACTACGCCGGCCCGGTCCGGGTGAAGCAGGACGGCTCCTGGCACGACATCGACACCGACCTCTCCGACACCGGCCCGGACCTTGAGCCGCAGGTGGCCGCAGCTGACATCGCGGTGTCGGACGGCGGTGACACCACCCTCGCCTCGGTCACCAAGGGGTCCGATTCCTTTGGACTGGGCTGGGCGGACAAGCTCCCCACCCCGACCGTGAAGGACGACACCGCCTCCTACGACCTGGGCGGCGGGCAGACCCTGTCGGCGACCGCGCTCGCACAGGGCTTCTCCGAGAACATCACCCTGGACAGCCGGCCGTCCGACCAGGCGGTCAGCTACCGCATCCCGCTGCGCCTCAAGGGTCTGACCCTGTCCCAGGCAGACTCGGGCCACCTGCTGCTGAAGGACGACGACGGCAAGCTGGTCGCCGAGGCGCCCGCGCCGATGATGTGGGACGCGAGCAAGGACCCGGCCTCCGGTGAGTCCGCGCACGAGGAGCAGGTCTCGACGAAGGTCGAGACCGCCGACGACGGCTCCCAGACCCTCGTCCTGACCCCGGACGCCGACTTCCTCGACACGGCCACCTACCCGGTCACCGTCGACCCCACCTCCACCCTCGCCGTCACCACCGACACCTGGGTGCAGACCCCGGACTACCCCGACTCCCAGGTCTCCTCGCAGGAGCTGAAGTCGGGCACGTACGACAGCGGTACCGATGTGGCCCGCGCCTACCTGAAGTTCGACGTCTCGAAGTTCACCGGCACGCACATCACCTCGGCGACGATGAAGCTGTACAACTACTACTCCTCCACCTGCTCTACCTCGGGTGCCGCGACCCAGGCCCGCCGGATCACCTCCACCTGGTCCTCGACCTCGGTCACCTGGTCAGCTCAGCCGTCCACCACCACGACGGGCATGGCGACCAACACCGGCCACTGGGGCTACTCCTCGTCCTGCCCGGCCGCCTGGTCGAACTGGAACATGCAGTCCATCGTGCAGGCGTGGGCGGACGGCTCGACGAACTACGGCATCCAGCTGCGCAGCGCCGACGAGACCGATGCGACGACCTGGCGCCGTTTCCGGTCGGCGAACTACACCACCTCCGGGTATGCCCCGCAGCTGGTCGTCACCTACAACTCCTACCCGGCGAAGCCGACCTCGGCCGCGGTGTCGCCGTCCGCCGTCAACGCCTACAACGGCAAGCGGTACGTGACGACGTACACCCCGACGCTGTCCGCGAAGGTCTCCGACCCGGACGGCTCCACGGTCAAGGCCCAGTTCGAGATCACCAACGACCCGGCCTACTCGGGCGAGACGTCGTACTCCTACACCGCGACCTCGTCCTCCGTCTCCTCCGGCAGCACCGCGACCCTGGCCATCCCGAGCGCGAGCCAGCTGGCCGCCTCGCATCTGCGGCTTCGGGTGCGCGGCTACGACGGCACGGACTACGGCGCCTGGTCGTCGTACCTGTACTTCGTGCCGAACGTGGCCAAGCCGAACGCGCCGACGATCTCCTGCTCCCCCTACTCCTCCGGCAGCTGGACGGATAAGTCGAGCAGCGGTGCGACCTGCACGCTGAGCACGACCTCCACCGACGGTGCCGGCTACCAGTGGGGTCTGGACGACAAGACCGTCCCCAACAGCGCGCTGGACACCATCGACGGCAGCGGCGGCCAGTCCCAGACGATCACCGTGAAGCCGGGCAACGGCTGGCACACCCTCTACGCGCGGACCATCGACTCCGGCGGCAACATCTCCACCTCCACCACCTCCTACGCCTTCGGCGTCGGCAAGGCGGGCCTGTCCTCCCCGGTCACCGGTGACACCACAGACGACGACGTGACCCTGTCGGCCACCCAGTCCGGGGCGTTCACCGGGGTCACCTATCAGTACCGGATCGGCGACAGCGTCGCCTGGCAGCCGATCCCGGTGAGTGACGTGACCAAGGCGGACGGGTCGGCGCTCTCCTCCTGGCCGTTCACCTTCTCCGCCACCTCGAACCCCGACGACCTCACCTGGACGGCGACCAGCCAGCTCACCGACGACGGACCCGTGCAGGTGCGGGCGCTGTTCACGGACGGCACCAACACCTACGGCACCGACGTATCCACCGTCACCATCGACCGCAAGGCCGACAACGCAACCGTGAGCGCCATCGGCCCAGGCACGGTCAACCTGCTCACCGGTGACTTCTCTCTGGATGCCACGGACGCCGGCGCGTTCGGCGCCACCGTCACTCGCACCTCCTCCTCCCGCGATCCGCTCGCGGGGGCGGAACAGCCCGGCCAGGTGGCCATCTTCGGCCCCAACTGGACGTCCGGGATCACCGCGTCAACCTCGGACTGGACGTATATCCGCGAGACCTCGACGGCCTCGGTCGCCGTGACGGACTCCAGCGGCGGCCAGACCGGCTTCACCCTCAACGCCTCCGGGGGCTGGACCCCCGAGCCGGGCGCCGAGAACCTCACCCTGACCCTGGCCGGCGACACGTACACGCTGAAGGACTCGGGCGGCAGCGTCACCACCTTCGCCAAGGTGTCCAGCACCGCTTCGACGTGGCAGGTGAAGACCTCGTACACGGTGAACGACTCCTCCGCGAACACCACCACGGTGTTCTCGCGGGCGGTCAACCTCTCCGACGGCAGGGTCCTCGCCGAGCCGCAGTACGTGATCGCGCCCACCAGCGCGGTCAGTGCCGCGGACTGCATATCCAATCCTTCCAAGGCCTACTGTCGGGTGCTGGAGTTCGTCTACGCTTCCGACACCACGGCGACCTCCTCCGCGTTCGGCACCTACGCGGGCCAGGTGAAGCAGATCAAGCTGTGGGCTACCGCGCCCGGCGGGTCGGCCTCGACGTCGACGCCCATCGCCCAGTACGCCTACGACACCTCGGGCCGCCTCCGTGAGGCCTGGGACCCGCGCCTGGACACCCCGCTGAAGACGGCGTACACCTACGACAGCGCGGGCCGGGTCGCCACCGAGACGGACCCGGGCGAGCTGCCCTGGACCTTCTCCTACGACAAGGTCGGCACCGGCGGTGACGCGGGCGACGGCATGCTGCTGTCCGCTTCCCGCCCGACCCTGAAGCCCGGCACTGCCGGGACCACCGATGGCACCGCGATCACCAGCGTCGTCTACGACGTTCCCGTCTCCGGTACGTCCGCGCCGAACCAGCTGGACGCGGCCACCACAGCCACCTGGGACCAGCACGACAACCCGGTCTACGGTGCCGCCGTCTTCCCCGCCTCCGCCACCGTTCTGTCCTCCCACAACGGCGCCGACCTTGGCTCCGGCGCCTACACCACGGCGACGATCAGCTACCTCGACGCCAACGGCCGTGAGGTCAACAGCGCTGTGCCCGGCGGGCACATCGCCACCACGGAGTACAACGCCGACGGCACCGTGAGCCGTGAGCTCACCGCCGGAAACAGGGAATTGGCACTGGGTACGACCACCAGCTCCGACCCCCTGTTGGCCGGAGCCATCGCGAGCGCAAGCAACACCGCGAGCGCAGCCGACCTGCTCTCCACGACCACCGCGTACGCCACCGGCGGCGACGGGGCTGCCCTCGCCTCCGACGTCTACGAGCCGCTGCACACGGTCACGCTTCAGCACGCCCTCTCCGGCGGCACCAGTGCTGCCGACCTGGCTGCCGGCACCGAGACCCTGGCCCGCGCACATACCGCCTACGCCTACGACGCAGGCCGCCCCAGCGACGCCAAGGTCTCCGACCTGCTGACCTCGGCGACGGTGGGCGCGAGCGTCACCGGCTACCCGTCCGACGGCGACACCTCGAAGAACATGAGCACCTACGACTGGTCGACGGGCCTCAAGCTGACCTCGGTCACCGATCCCTCCGGTCTGGCCCTCGCCACGACCTACAGCTACGACAGCGACGGCAATCTGCTGTCCACTACCGGCCCGAACAAGAACTCGACCACCGAGACTGTCACCACCTACTGGTCGGCGACCGGCTCCGGCACCTGTCAGGGCCGACCTGAGTGGGCCGGCCTCACCTGCCAGACAGCGCCCGGCGCCACCATCACCGGCGGTGGCTCCAACCCCTCTGAGCTGGTCACCAAGTCCTACGCCTACGACCGTTTCGGCGAGCCCACGAGCGTCACCGAGACGGCGAACGGATCCACCCGCACCACGGCCTACACCCGTGACACGGCCGGCCGGGTCATCAACAAGGCGATCAGCGGCGGCAAGGGCACGGACACCCCGGCCACGGCATACACCTACGACACGGCCACCGGCCTACTCGCCACCCAGACCAGCAACTCCCAGACCATCACACACACCTACGACAGCCTCGGCCGACAGATCTCCTACGCCGACGGCTCCGGCAACACCACAACCACGGCGTACGACGCGCTGAACCGACCCGTCACGGTCACGGACTCGGTGCCGTCGACGACCACGTACACCTACGACAGCACCACCGGCTACCCGGCCAAGACCACCGACTCCGTCGCCGGCACTTTCACGGCCACGGCCTACGACGCCGACGGCAACATCACCACCGAGACCCTGCCCGGCGGCTACACCCTCACCCAGACCTACAACACCATCGGAGCCCCCACCGGCCGCACCTACACCGACTCCTCCAACGCCACCGTCCTCGACGACCAGGCCGACTACACGATCCTGGGCACCGAGTCCGGCCACGCCGAGAACAACGGAGCCTCCACCAGCACCGGCTACACCTACGATGCAGCGGGCCGCCTCACCCAGGCCCAGGACGACACAGGCGCCACCTGCACCACACGCGCCTACACGTTCGCGTCGAGCACCAGCTGGGACCGCACCAAACTCACGACGGACACCAGCACGACGGACTGCGCCGACACGACGACGACTACCACCTCAACGGCCACCCACACCTACGACAGCGCAGACCGCATCACGGACACCGGCTACACCTACGACGCGTACGGCCGCACCCTGACCACCCCCGACGCGACCCTCACCTACTACACGAACGACCTGGCCCGCAGCGAAGCGACCGGCACCGCCAAACAGACCTGGACCCTGGACGCCGACCACCGCCAGGCCGTCACCACCAACGCCACCAGCACTGACGGTGGCACCACCTGGACCGACGGCACGACGGCGACCAACCACTACGCCGACGACACCGACAGCCCGACCTGGAGCGCCGACTCCTCCGGCACGATCACCCGCTCGGTCCTGGACACGGGCGGCGCCCTGGGCGCAACAACGTCCGCGAGCGGAGCCGTCACCCTCCAACTCGCAGACCTGCACGGCGACATCGCGGTCACCCTGGCCACCGCCACCACAACTGCGACCGCCTACTCCTACGACGAGTACGGCAACACGACCAACACGTCACGCTACGGCTGGCAGGGAAGCTCCCAGCGGGCCAGCGACACCCCCACCGGCCTCACTGTGATGGGCCTGCGTCTGTACAGCCCCACCATCGGCCGTTACCTCCAGACTGACCCGATCCAGGGCGGCAGCGCCACCGCATACGACTACTGCAACGACGACCCGGTCAACTGCGCCGACACAAATGGCCAGTGCCCGTCCTGGCGTCATCCGGTCGCAGAGACAGCGTGCTATATCGCTACCGGTATCGTGGAGGGTGCGATCGACGTGGTCGGCGAAGCCTTCTGCGGGGCCGTCGCCACCGCTGTCCTCCCGTTGTGCAGTGCCGTCGTCATGGGTCTCGGGGCCGCTGTCTCGTACTATGTGGAGACTCTCTGGGACGGTGGTTACTCCTGGCAGGAGGCGGTCAGTCGGTTCGCGACCGCCGCCTTCAGGGGCGGGGTGCTCGGCGCCGGGGCCAAGAGGTTCCTGAAAACCTCGCCAGGCCGGTCCTTCCTGCGCGGGCTTAGGAAGTTCGTGGTCAAGGCTGCGGAGTATGTCGAGAGAAAACTGGCGAGGGTCCATGTCCATCTGCACCTTTCGACCCTGATCACCCACCTCACCAACGTGATAAACAACAGGCTGGGCTAGGAACGCCATGAGGAAGAAAGAAGAAGGCGAAGAGACCGTGACGGACGTCAACAAGGCGCGCGAAGACCGCAAGAGCTGGCGGGACGTCCCACTGGGATTCCTGGCCTTCATGCTCCTGGGCTACGCAGTCCTGAATTTCGTGACCGCCCTGTTCTCCCTCGTTACTGGCTTCTCCGCTGAGAAACTGATGGACGCCCTGCTGCACCTGGGCGTGCGCGTGGCAATCTCGCTCCTCCTGCTCTGGCTCTTCGCCCGCCTGAGGTCATGGAAGATCCGGAAGTCGCCGGAGGCGCGGGGATAGCCGACCGTACGGATCCGGGCGGCGATGACGCGACGGTGAGCGTCGCGTCATCGCCGCCCTGCATGCGGCTGTGAACCGGGGGGCAGCGGCACCTCCAGACGCAACGCTGGCGTTGGCCGCCAACCGTCTCCTCTCCGGCGGCAGCAAGCTGGGCCGGCGACCCGGCGCCCACTGCGTCCCTGTAGCCCCACGACCAACGCAGTGAGGCCTCGTCCGTCCAAGTCCCGCGTTCCCTGTCCTGAGCTCGCCGGACGGTACGACCCCGGACGGGTAGGGCAGCATCTGTGCAGCCGTCGCCTGACCATGAGGGGCGCTATGGCGACGACACCGACAACCCGTCCTGGACCGTCGACTCCTCGGGGTCGGTCAGCCGGGCGGTCACCGACGTGGCCGGCGTCCTGGGCGCGACCACCTCGGCGAGCGGTTCCGTCACTCTCCAGCTGGCCGACCTGCACGGCGACATCGCAGTGACCCTGGCCACGGCCACCACAACTGCGACCGCCTACTCCTACGACGAGTACGGCAACACCACCAACACCTCGCGCTACGGCTGGCTCGGCACCGCCCAGCGGGCCAGTGACACTCCCACCGGCATCACCCTGATGGGTCAGCGTCTCTACAACCCGATGACCGGCCGCTTCCTCCAGACGGACCCCGTCCAAAACGGCAGCGCCACCGCATACGATTACTGCAACGGTGACCCGGTCAACTGCACCGACATCAACGGCCTCTGCCCCTCCGGCTGGATCTCAGGAACGGCCTGCGAGATCGCCGTGCAGGCGGTCACCTACGGCGTCGGCGTTGCCGGCGACGCCGTCTGTGCCGCAGTCAGCGGCCCCGGATACCTCATCTGCGCAGCCGCCATGGGGGGCGTCGGAGAGGTCGCAGGGTATTTCGTCGAAACGAGGTTCGACGGTGGATGGAGTTGGAAGACAGCCAGTCACAAGTTCATTCGGCGATTCGGCTCGCCTCGGTTCAGGGCGGGCATCAACTGCAGGATCCGATGACGGTGGTTCGCGGGGTTGGAAGGCACCTGATCCGCCGGCTTCGCCGCCGAAGCCGCGGCAACGACATCACACACACCCAGCTCAACGTCGTCCGCCAGCACCTCCGGGCCGCCGTCTATCTCCTGGACTGGCTCACGGACCAGGGCCTGACCATGGCCAGCTGTCGGCAGAGCGACCTCGAACGCTGGATGACCCGCGACGAGACCCAACTGCGAAAAGAGGCAGGCCACTTCGTACGCTGGACCGTTGCTCAGAGGATCGCTCGGGACCTCAGCTTCCCGGCGGTGAAGTGGAACGGTCCCTCCCAGGCGATGGACGACGACGCCCGTTGGGCCACCGCCCGCCGGTTGCTGAACGACGACACCATCCGGACCGAATACCGCCTGGCCGGCCTGCTGTTGCTCCTCTATGCCCAGTGGCCGGCGGCAATCTCCCGGCTGACCACCGCACACATCGAGAAGACGGACGAGGCCGTCCGCATCCGCCTCGGCGACGTCGCGGTCACCTTGCCCAGCCCCGTCGCCGAGCTGGCCCTGGAGCAATCCGCCGCTCGTCGCAGCCACGCGGTCCTCGCCCAGACCGACTCTCCCTGGCTCTTCCCCGGCGGCCAGCCCGGCCGACCGATCAGCGCCTGGGCAATGGGCGAACGACTCCGCAAGCTCGGCATCCGGCTCGCCGAGACCCGCTCCACCGCCCTGTTCCAGCTCGCCACCGAGCTGCCCTCCGCGATCCTCGCCCGCACCCCTGCCCCGGCCGCGAGCACGACACTGCTGGTGCTCAGCGTCGGCGGCAAGGGGATCGTGATGCGCCCGGGGCACCTGCGGGAGGCGACGCGGAAGGCCGCCCAGCGGGCGACGCGCACGTTCCGCAGCCGTCTGTCCGCCGGGGAGAAGACCTGCCGCAAGCGGATGGCCACCCTCGCCGTGGTCCACGACGCGGACCCGGCCGTGCGCCGGCCGCACGACATCATCGCACCGCCCGGCGCATCCGCCGCCAGTGCCGCGACCGGCACGACGACGAGCAGAACACGGCCGTCGTCTTCGCCGACGGCATCCGCGGACCACCGCACCTCCGGCACAACCGCGGCCCAGTGGCATCGTCCGTGATCACGACCAGCCGCAGCCGGGGAACCCCGTCCCTGCCCATACGGTCACCGTACGACCGGCAACCATCCGCCTCAACGAGACTGCTCCGCTACCGCCGGTCGTCTCCCGGTCCGCCGCCGTCGACCTCGCGCAACAAGGCTTGGAGCTTCCCACGGACCGCGCTCCGGACCTCTGCGGCGTCGGCTCCTGTTGCCGATATCGATGCGCCATTCGGAAGCGTGATCGTAATGGAGTCCGGGGTGTAGGAAACTGACTCGCTCAGCCGGAGCGGGCCAAAGCTGAATTCGGTCGTCCGGGTGGTCGCCGTGTACCCCGCTGGTACTCCTGTCTGTGAGATCCCTGGGCCGACGAACCAGTCGAGAAGGCCGCGGACCACGGCTTGGAGCACGCCCTCCTGCTGGACACGCGGGGCAACCGGAAGTGGCGTGGGGCGAACGGAAAGGGGTCGCGGTTCGCCGGCATCAGCGGGCATGCTGCCGAGCCGCAGCGGCTGGAGGCCAGTGATGCGGTATGCAGGCATGTTCTGCGGGGCTCCGTCCCTGCCGACCCTGGTCAGGTCCGGCAGGGACGCGATGGTCGGAGTCAGCCGCCGTGCGGGTAGAGCGCGCAGTCCGACACGGGGAAGGGGGTTGAGCCTTGGAGCACACTCGGCGCACTGGCAAGGTGAAGGATGCATCTGACTTCCCTTCGGATGACCGGCTGTGACACGGCCCGATACCGGGAGAAACGCACAGTTGTCAGCTTTAGTTCCCTCTTGAACCGCTCCGGGTCTGCTGGAGGCTCCGGAACGTTTCAGGGACGCTTGGCCCAGTAGATGGTGTAGTCGTCACCAATGCCCCGCCAGGCCATGAACAATTGACCGTTCCAGACCGCGATGGATGGTCCGACTGCGGTGCCTCGTCCCGGGATGGGGGTTTGGTCGGTTGGCGGGGTGCCGTTCTTCATCGACGTGACCCAGATGTTGTTGTCGCTGCCGCTGCCCCTCCAGGCAAGGACGATATCGCCGTTGTAGTCGGCTGCAGTGGGGCCGAAGGTGGTGCCTACGAAGTCGATGCGTGTCTGGGGCTGCCAGGGCAGCGCTTGGCCTCCGGGCTGGGACCAGGAGTAGTAGATGGTGTGGTCGCCATCGATGCCCTTCCAGAACATGTAGAGGCGGTCGCCCACGGCGAGCAAGGATGGGCTGGAGCTGGTGCCGACACCGGGGATCGGACGGGGATCCATCACCCAGTCTTCATTCGGGGCTCGCGATGCTTGCCAGATCCTCTGGTCGCCCGGCACTCCCTTCCAGACCGCGTAAACGCGCCCGTTCGCGTAAGCGGCTGAGGGACCGTGGCTGCTACCGGCGCCCGGGATGGTGTTCTGGAACCACTGCTCTTCGGGGTGGCCGAAGGCCCACCAAATCTGGTGATCACCGGGTTCGATGCCACGCCAGACGAGAAGCGGTACGTTCTCGTTGCCGCTGCGGACCTGGCAACCAGAGGGACGGCAATTGGAGCCGACTCCGTTGATGACTCGCTGCGGTGACCAATGGCCGGTTCCGTCGTACTGCGACCAGAACAGGCGCTGATCCTCTCGCAGGCCCCGCCAGAACATGTACAGGCGGGCGTCCGAGGCAGGTGATGCGTAGGCGGACGGAATGGCTACGAGGGTGGGCAGGTCGTTGGTGGCGCCAGCGTAAGTACTCTGCGATGTCCACAGTTGGGCGTAATTCATTACGTTCCCCCCTTGAGTGATGCGTCTGGCGTACGTGCGCTGCGGCTCACACAGAGCGAGGTCAAGCCCCGTCCCGGGAGCTTCACATAGCGTGAAGACGTGTCTTCATACGTTGAATGAGCGTTTTCCAACCTGCTGTCAATGCTGGTCACACGCCTTCGCGGCGTGGTGTGCGTCGCCCTGGGCGCTTGGCTGACCTGCGCTCCTGATGGTCACCTTGGTGATGGGGCGACCGCCCTCGGAGAGCCCGACCCTCCCGTTCCGGCAGGTTGGAAAGGGCTCAATGTATGACTTTTGGAATCCGGGGTGCCACGCGTGCGGGCGAGATCGGTGGCGGCTGGCCATCGCCGGTTCATGGCGCGATTCTGCAGTTGCATGCGGTCGCATGCAGCCCCTGTCGTACAGTAACGAACTGCCAACCCTTGGAGCGGCACTCGGCAGGACCATGCTGTGCCCTGCTGCGCGGCCTGCTGTCCCTGCCATCCCGGTTACATCGTGTCTCCTCCTTATGCTGTTCCGTCCACTGAGTGATCGCGGACGTCGTGGATTTCTGCGCTTCACGACGTGAGGCTGTGACCTGCGGAAACAATTTCGGCGTCCGCCGCTTACAGCGCCGCGGGTTCTGGCGCCGGGCGGGACAGGACGAGGGCGATGACGACGACGCTGACGATCACGAAGACCGCGACCGCGAGCACCACCCAGGACGCGACGCCGCTGACGAACAACGCCGGAAGGGCCGTGACCACGTCGATGATCCGCGCACCGGCCACAACGCGGGATCCTGTCCGGCTACCCCTGCGCCACGTGATGACGACCGCGACCAAGGTGATTAACCCAAGAACGATGTCGCCGATCAGGACACCGGTCGGGGGACCCGCAGTGCCGCCATCGTCCGCCGGGATGTCAAAGACATTGCCCAGGTCCAACAGGCCGAGGACCGCGGCGAGAGCGAGGCCCACCTTGTTCTTGCGGTTGAGGGAGGGCGCGGCTGCCAGCTTGCTCATGTCCATCCGCCTGTCGTTGTGGGGCGCCAACACGGCTATCCGTGCACCGAGCATGGGGTAGGGGGCGCCTGGGAGGCGAGGGCTGTGTGTCCCGGGCGCCCGGGAGGATTTCCCGTACGTACCGGGACACATAGCTCCCCGTCTGCGACGACTGTCGGCCATCATCGGGACATGAGCCCAACCACGCGCCCAATCCGCGTACTTGTCGCCGACGACCACCCCGTCGTACGCCGCGGGATGACGGCCCTGTTGGCCTCGCTGGACGGTGTCGAGGTGGTCGGCGAGGCGGCCACTGGGCAGGAGGCGGTGCGCGAGGCGCAGTTGAACAGCCCCGACGTCGTGGTGATGGACATCCAGATGCCGGCGATGGACGGTGTGGAGGCCACGCGACGGCTAACCGCCCTGTTGCCAGACGTCGCGGTACTGGTGGTCACCATGTTCGAGGACGACGAGACAGTGGTGTCCGCGATGCGCGCCGGCGCCCGCGGCTATCTCCTCAAGGGGGCACAGCAGGAGGAGATCCTCACCACCATCCGCTCGGTCGCGGCCGGCCAGTTCGTCATAGGTCCCGGAGTCGCGGCCCGCCTGCTTGGGCACCTGGACCCGGCGCCCCTGCCCGCCGTCCCGTTCCCCGACCTCACCACGCGCGAGCGCGAGGTACTCGAACGGATCGCCCAAGGGCACAGCAACACCCAGGTCGCGGCCGATCTGGCGCTGGCCGCCAAGACTGTCCGCAACCACCTCTCGGCCATCGTCACCAAGCTGGGGGTGCGCGACAGGACCGCAGCAGTGATCCTGGCCCGGGAGCAGGGCCTCGGCGGCGGCACCCCGGGCTCGGGCCCGTGACGGCGCGGATCCGGCTCGGCGCCTGCCGGGGCCGCCCGGTTGCGCTGTGGGCCGTACTCGCCCTGCTGACCGGTACGGCGGTCGCCTCCCTGTGGTTCGCGCCTCCGCCGACGTCGGACCAGTGGGTGACCTGGGCTGTGATGGCCGGCGGCGGCCTGGCGGTGTCCTGTGGCATGGTCACCCCGCGCCGTCCGGCCGCGCCGGTGTCCCGGCTGCTCGCCGTGTCCGCGGTCATGCTGCTGAGCGCTCCTCTGCTGCTTGGCGCCGGGGTCCGGGACATCGCCCTGGGGCTGGCCGTGCTCGCCTCCACAGCCGTCGTGCCACTGGCCGCGCTCCGGGTCGTCGAGGCGCGTCCGGTCACCCGGATGCTGCGCTGGGCGGACGGGTGCCTCCTCGTCACCGGGGCCGGGTGCGCTGTAGCGGCGGCGCAAGGCGCCCAGGCTCCGTTGGTGGCGGCGGGCCTGGCCTCGGGTGTCGCGATGTGCGCGGGCACTTGGGTGCTCTTCGAGGTCACCTTGGGGGACGACCGGCGCCGGGTGCTGTGGCTGGTGCTGGGGGCGGCCGCGGCAACCCTCGGCGGCATGGTGTACTTCGCGGCGCAGAACTCCCTGCCCATGAGCTCCGTCGACAACGTGGTCGGCGAGGGACTCCTCTCACTGTTCTTCCCGGTGGCGATCACCGTCGCGATCGTCGCCCCGCGGCGGGTCGATGTGCGGGTGGTGATCCGCGGCGCGACCGTGCTCATCGTCATGCTCGCGCTCAGCGCCGCTGTCTACGAAGGCTTCGCGGCGCTGTGGGAAATGGTGGTGGGCTCGCGGCCGGGCAAGGGGGTGCCGGCGTTGCTCGCGGCCGTGATCGCTTCCGGCTACAGGCCCGTACAGCAGTGGGTGGAGGCGAGCATGGACGAGATGCTGTTCGGCAGATCCGCCGACCCGGTCGAGACCCTGACCCGGCTCGGCACGGACCTCACCGCCGGTGCCCCACCGCCTGACTGGCTGCACACCCTCCGCTCGACCCTCGGCGTGCCCGGGATCGCGCTGCGCCAGGACGGCGTCACCATCGCCACGGCGGGAACCAAGGACGGCGCCTACACCACGGTCACCGCCCTGCAGGCAGGCCGAGAGCACGTGGGCGACTTGGTGGTCTGTCTCCCGCCCGGGCATCTGCGGCTCCCGCGGGCGGCGGCCGCGGTGGTCGAGCTGGTGGCGGTGCCGCTGGCCCAGGCGCTGCACGCGGCCCGGCTGAGCGAGCAACTACGCGCCTCGCGGGGCCGGGTGGTGACCGCGCTGGAGGAGGAGCGCCGCCGCATGCGCCGGGACCTGCACGACGGGCTCGGCCCGACCCTGACCGGCATCGCCTACAACGTGGACGCGGCCGTCAACCTCATCGGCACCGACCCGGACGCCGCGGCGCGGACACTGCGAGGGCTGCGCGCCGACGTCGGCGACGCGATCACCGAGATCCGCCGTATCGTCTACGGCCTCAGGCCCCGAGCCCTCGACGAGTTCGGCCTCGTCGACGCCGTCCGCCAACGTGTCACCCAACTGCGTCTCGCCGACGGCCGACCGCTGGACATCACCCTCCACGCGCCGGACCGGTTGCCCCAGCTCCCCGCGGCCGTGGAGGTCGCCGCCTACCGGGTCGCGGTGGAGGCAGTGACCAACATCGCCCGGCACTCCGCGGGCGCCACGGCCAGGCTCACCCTGACCCTGTCGGACGACGCCATGCTCCGCGTCACCATCGCGGACACCGGCCGCTGCACCGAGCCCTGGACGTTCGGGGTCGGGATCCAGTCCATGCACGAACGCGTCGAGCAGATCGGCGGAACCCTCACCATTCAGGCCACGCCGCAGGGAGCCACCGTCACCGCGGACCTGCCCCTTGTTCTTCCCGCCTGAACCGAGATGGGTGTAGCCCTCGCTAAGAAGGTGTCTCACGTGGCGAGTTTCGCGAGCTTCTTGTAGCAGGTCAGGGCGGCGGCCAGGCCGAGGAAAGCGAGGAAGTGGGAGCCTTTCCGCTCGTATCGGATGGTGAGCCGGCGGTAGCCGAAGAGCCAGGCGATGGACCGCTCGATCTTCCAGCGGTGCCGGCCGAGTCTCTCGCCGGACTCGATGCCTGGGCGTGCGATGCGCGGGATGAGTCCTCGTGAGCGGAGCCAGGCGAGGTGTTCGGCGGAGAAGTACGCCTTGTCGGCGCGAACCTTGACCGGTCGCCGTCGTCGTGGCCCGCGCCGGGAGCGTATGGAGGGAATGCCCAGGAGCAGCGGCTTGAACGCCTGGCTGTCGTGCACGTTCGCGCCGGAGACTGCGACGGCCAGCGGGATGCCCTGGGCTTCGGACAGCACATGCAGTTTGCTGCCCTTCTTGCCACGATCGACCGGGTTCGGTCCAGTCAGCGGGCCCCCCTTTCGCGCGGACGGACGCGGCGTCGATGATCGCTGAGGCCCAGTCCAGCTTGCCCTTGGCACCGAGTTCGTCCAGGACGGCCCGGTGCAGCCGACGCCACAGACCGGCCTTGGTCCACGCCGTGAACCGGCGATGCGCGGTGGCGGGCGAGGTGCCGAACGTCGGCGGCAGGTAGCGCCAGGCGCAACCGCTGGCCAGCACGTACACCACTGCGGTGAACACCTTTCGATCCGCCACCGGCACCGTCCCCCCACCCTGCTGTCTGGGCCGGCACGGCGGTATCAGCGGCGCGGCTATCTTCCACAGCCCATCGGGGACCAGGTCCCGCGCGAGATCCACAGCCATGGCGGACGATCATGCCCCAAGTGGCCACTGCGGTGCGGGGATAGCGGTTGGTCAGCGACTCTCACGACTTCTAACCTGCTCGAATGATCGAAGATGGCGCAGTGGTACGCGTGGGAGACCCCGGACCGCGACCGGTCCACCTGCTCTTCTCCGAGCCGACAAGACCGTTCGGGGGTGATCCCACACTCGACTTCCTTGTGAAAGCTCGCGGGCAATGGGTGAGCGTCGAGACCGTGGTGCGGACGTGGGACGGTGACGGCATCGACACATTCCTCTCGACGCTGGCCGAGGACTTCCGCGGCTGGGACGGGGCGCGCACCTGGCGCTCCCTGGAACACGACCTGACAATCTCGGCGGAACACCGCCCCGGCGGCTACGTCCACCTCACGTGGGGCATCCACGACCGGCCTCCGTCCGAGGAGTGGCACTTCGAGACCACCACCGTGCACACGGCCGCCGAGGACATGCGAAACCTCGCCGCCGAGATCCACACGTTCCTCACGAGCACGGTCGAGTAGCTGGAGCACCACGTGAGACAGCCTCTTGATGTCACACACCGGCAGCATCCCGAATGACTTGGTGCTACTGCCGTACCTCTACTGGCTACACGGCCTCGCCGACCCACAGATTCTGCGTCGCACCCTATCTCCGCGCCAGTGAGCCAGCGAGATCGTGTCAACAGTTGACGGGCGCGACAGCCCAGCCGCGCACCTTCGTTCGGAGCAGTACCGTGAGCCATCTCGTCAGACTGACGTGAAGAGACCTCAAGCGGTATCCGCTGCTCCGTCGGTCTGAGATCCTGGAGACCGATCGCGAGAGGGGCCGCAGGTATGGAGTGGAAAACCCACGGTGAGCGTCAGATCTACACCAACAAGTGGGTGAACCTGTGTCTAGTCGATGTCCAACAGCCGGACGGGCGCAGGTGGGAGTACCACGTTGTTCGCCTCCGGCACCTGGCCGTGGCTGCCGTGGTCAACGACCGCAAAGAGGTCCTGATGATGTGGCGGCATCGCTTCATCACCGAATCGTGGGCATGGGAGCTGCCCATGGGCTTGGTTGAGGAAGGCGAGACGCCAGAAGAGGCGGCAGGCCGCGAAGTCCTGGAGGAGACCGGTTGGCGCCCCGGTCCCATCAAGCCCCTGATCTACGCCGAGCCAGCCAACGGGATTACCGACTCGCAGCACCACGTCTTCCGGATCGACGGCGCGACCTACGCCGGGCCGCCGACGGAGAAGAACGAGTCTGACCGCATCGAGTGGATTCCTCTCTCGGAGGTGCGGGGCATGATCGACCGCCGGGAGGTCGTGAGCAGTGGCTCGCTGGTCGGCCTGCTGTACCTGCTCATGGACGAAGCGATCCGCTGACCGGTGGGAGGAGTTCCCGTAGTCGCGCCTCGAAGGCCAGGGCTACGGGCTCCTGCCTGTGTGGGGCCAACTGGTCGTAGAAATCCCTGAGATGACCTGACACGCGCTCGGACGCCACTGCCGACGCCGGTTCCAGCGCTTGCGTGGCGGTGTGGCAAGCCTGGTCGAGCTTGCCCTGGTCCAACTGCGTACGGGCAAGCCAGAACGAGTGAAACGCTCGGCCGCGCTGGTTGGTGCGGGCCTCTCGCCGCAACGCGTCCGCGATCAAGGGTTCGGCGGTAGCCGCTTCACCCAACCGCCCGTGAGCGATCCCCGTGTCCACGATCAACTTCGTCTCATCGAAGTACGTTACCCAGGAGGGGTCCGGATCGCTCACCCGAATCCGCTCGAAATGGCGGTGCGCCTCCCCGATCGCCTGGTGAGTGGAGTCCCGGTTGCCCAGTGTGGCGTGAGCGAAGGCTTCGCGCATCGACAGCATGGACAGGACCCGTGGGGTGGTGTCGACGGCTGAGCGGGCCTGGTCCTGGGCGGCCGTCACGAAGGCCAGCGAGTCAGCGGGCTTGTCCTGGTAGGTGCCCTGCAAGCTCATGCAGGCGAGGACGTTGGCCATGAACTGGCGGTCATCGATTTCCTTGGCCAGTTGCAGGGCCTCGGTGAAGTACGCGCGGGCCTGGTTGTACTGGCGGGAGTCGAAGTAGGTCCAGCCGGTGAGGCGTGCCAGCTCGGCGGCGATTCCGTACAGGCCGTTTTGGATAGACGGCGGTCGGTTCTCCTTCAAGAGACCGACGACATGGCGGAGCTGGCCGACGATGGCCGGCCGCAGTGCCTCGCCTCCGTGTTGGTCGTCCCGTCGCCAGTAGTCCTCGATGGAGGATCGGAAGGCTTCAAGTGTGGCCGCGTTCAGGCTCGTTCGCGTGGCCAGAGCCAGGATGCTGTCCACATCGGGGCCAGGTAGAGCCGCGGGAGTCTGCGGCTCGGGCTCCGGCTCCTGCGGTGCCTCTCGCTCGGTGACCACAAGGGCTTGAGGTGTCTCCCACACCCGGCGGGCGAGACCGAGCATGTGGCCTGGGATGCGCAGGCCGTCCGCGATGCGCTCGATGACGTCCATATGCAGCAACTGGCGCTGCCCAGCGATGACTTCGCCGACACGGCTGGGAGTCAGCTCACAGCGTCTGGCGATCATGGATGGGTAGATACCCGCCTTCGTCTTCACCAGCCGGAAGACCCTGGCGAAGTCCCGCACTCGACACGCGTCGATCATCTCGGGATCAGTGAGCAGCCTGGCTGGCAGTTCCTGCGGCCGGTCTGCGTCGGGCATCGGCAAGCTCCCACACCGCGAGGGCTACGCAACGTCGCTGGTTCTCTACTTGCCGCGATATTACCCAAGTTGGGTAATCAGCCTGACCTTTTGGCAAGGGTCCCCGGATCGCGATGCTCCTTTCCATGGCGAGCAACCAGCAGACCAGACCAGGCATCGGTGAACTGGCGAAGGACAGCGCCCGAGACCGGATCGGCGTCGTCATGGGTGCGGTCGGCGGTCGAGTGCAGATAAGGCCGATCGGCGGCGGCACGGAATGGGATGCCATCCCGGACAACGTGGTGGCGCCGAGTCCACGCGAGGAACTGAGCGCCCGCCTGTCGATCAAGAACCGCAACAGTCGGGGTGGGCTGTGATGCGCGCTGTCGGCCGGTACGCGGGAGTCCTGTTCGTGATCATGATCAGCGGCTCGTGCGGCCTGGTGATCGGCATGGCTCTCGCCATGGGCAAGTAGACGGGCCGCCCCGGACGGGTGCCAACTCCCCGGCTCCCCCTTTCCCGTTCGGGGTCGGCCATCCAACCACGCAGCGCCACACACAAGGAGTACTCGCATGACGGCAACGGTGAACGATCTGAAGACCGGTCGCGCGGTGGCTGGCGAGGAGCTGTTCGAGAGCCTCGCCCACTTCGTGGTCGTCCACAACGGGCAGTCGCCCGAGCGCGCCGAGCGGATCGCAGACCAGGCGGTCGCCTTCCTGGTCACCGCAGCCACGGCCAACGTCCCCATGGTCCCGTCCGATGAGGTGGACCTCGGCCTGCACGCGCTGATCCTGCACACGAAGGAATACGCGAGGCTGTGCGACCGGTACGCGGGCCGCTTCCTGCACCACAACCCGAAGCCGGGCGGCGGGCCCCGCGACCTGCTGATGGTCATCACTGCGGCACGCGCCATGAAGGCGGCTGGGTTCAAGGTCTTCGACGACCTGTGGACCGTGGACGGCACGAACCTCGCGCAGTGCGACTCGGACTGCGGCCGTCCGTACGGTCAGGACTATCAGGAGTAGGACGCGACAGCAGCGACGCGGCCGGCCTCGACTGGTGGTCGGCCGCGTTCGCCCGGAAGGAGAACAGACGTTGCCCGGGTCACCCCCTGAACTGCCGATCGTGGTGCTCGACGCGCTCATGCCCACGTCCCAGCGCCTGGTCCTCGACCGCCGGGGCTCCATGGTGTGGGAGGTGGAAAGCCATCGAGGCCACTACGCCGTGAAAGTCGGCTACCCGATCGAGGCCACGGCCGAATGGGCCTCCCAGCCCTGGACCGCCCTCGCCCCCGCACGCGAAGGGGCCGTGCTGCTGCGCCTCGGCCTGGTCGACCTCGCATACGGCGAATGGGAGCGCGGTACCTGGAACTTCCAGCCGTGGCACGAAGGGCCGGACCTATACCAGCTCTGGGAGCCCTGCCGTAGGCCGGACTCGTCCATCGCACCACACACCAGCGTGGCGCTGGGCTGCGTCGAGGCACTGGCCGAACTCCACGCCAAAGGCTGGGCACACGGTGACGTACAGCCCGCCCACTTCATCATCGGCCCGGAACGAACGCACCTCATCGACCTCGCCCTTGCCCAGGGCGGCAACGTGCCTGAGGGGTACGACTTCCCGTTCCGCGGCTGCCTCGTCCACTACGAGGCACCGGAGATCGCCCGCAGCGTGCTCGACACCGGAGAAGCCGAGCCGACGCAGGAAGCCGACGTGTACGCGCTCGGGGCTTCCCTGCTGATCTCCGCTACCGGTTGGCGGGCGATGGAGTACCCGGACGACGCTCCGCGCTCGGTGCAGAGAGAGGCCGTGGCGGACGGTCGTCGCCGGCCCGTGAAGGCGCCTGGTGAGCTAGGCGAGTTGATCGACGCGATGCTCAGCCACGCACCAGGGGACCGGCCCACCATCTACGAGGTGGGCAAGGCTCTGAGCTGATTCCGAAGCGCCGGTTCGTCGGCGCCGCTCGCACGGCTACGGCTGACAGCCAAAAGACCGGACCACCCCTCAGCCTGGACAGCATTCCGGGTGGTCCGGTCACGGAAGCCCTGATCAGGACCCCGGTGCCGATGGTACCGGGGTGGTTGGCGTGCTCGAACGTGGGTGCGGCTGCAACCCCGGCTTCGCGATGTCGAGTTGGAGAGGGTTCTGAGCTGAGCCAGCGAAAGTCAGCCACGACGGCGGGTACGCCGACTGAGCACCCGTCACGTGTGTTTCCAGCAACCCCGCGCCGTCCTCAGCCACCCTTCTTCCATCGTCACGGGCCGCACCTCGCTCGGACCTGGACGTTGCCGACGCGGCCCGCCCTCTGGGCTCGGACTGCGGATCTGTGGGCCATGCGGCGTCGATCGGTGGGCGGTTGGTGGCGTGGGCACTCTTGGTCGGCGGCGGCCTGGTCCTGGTGCTGGTGCTCGGAACGGTCGAGTTTCTTCCTGCTCTGGTCGTCCGCCTTGGCACGGCTGCGCGCTGAGCGGGTGGGGGCCGCCGGAGCGGTGGCGGAGACAAGGAGCGGCGGGGGCCCCTGGCCGCCCGCCCGCCCCGGGCCCCCCGGGCGCGGGCCCCCCGGGGTATAAACAGAAACAAGAAAACACCCCCGGCCCGGGGGGGGGGGAGCAAGGTGATTGT